>DASXVQ010000178.1:0-48453 GCA_036504155.1 Myxococcales bacterium | reverse complement strand
ATTGAGGCTTTCCAAATCGTCCACAGGTTCTCCTCTCGTGCGCTTGGCGGCTCACGAGCGGAGTTCCTGTGGGCGACTCCAGTAACTGTCAAACTTCTGCTGCCACCCCGGCAAAGCCGGGGGGACTCCCGCTACGCTAGGCGCGGCTTCAGCCCCGCGCTCACCCCACCCACCCCACCTCTCTTCGGATGATTTCCACCAGCTCCCCGGCGAGAGGGGTGGAGCCCGGCCTTCCGTGCCGGGGGCGCGTCGGTGGCCGTATCGGTCGTGGTCAACGCCCGACGACTGCCGCCCCGGCACGGAGGCCGGACGCTACTGGCGTGCGCTGAACTTCCCCGCGGCCACCGTGAAGCACGCGGCTTCCGGCCCCGCCGCGTCGCGGACCAGCCGCTCGTCGGTCGTGGTCAGGAACACCTGCAGGCCGCAGGCTCTCAGGTATTCCATCAGGTAGGCGTTGCGCGCCGGGTCCAGCTCGCTGGAGACGTCGTCGAGCAGGAGCATCGGCGGCACCCCCGCGCTCTCGCGCAGGTTCTCGATCTCGCCGATCTTCAGCGCCAGGACGATGGCCCGCTGCTGGCCCTGCGAGGCGAAGCCCTTGGCCGGCCGGTCGCCCAGCTCGACGTCCAGGTCGTCGGTGTGCGGCCCGGCGGAGGTGAACCCGCGCTCCAGGTCGAGCGCCGTGCGCCGCCGCACCAGCTCGAGCAGCGCCTCGAACGTCTTGGCCTCGTCGAGCAGGACCTCTTCGGGGATGACGTCGGGCTTGTAGGAGATGGACAGCGCGCCGTCCCCCTTGGCGATGGCCTGGAAGCTCGCGTCGGCGCGCGGGGCCAGCTCCGCCACCAGCGCGCGCCGCCGGACGATCACCCGCGCCCCGGTCTTGGCCAGGGCCTCGTTGTGCGCGTCCAGCAGCTCGAACGGGGCGCCCTCCTTGAGCAAGCGGTTCCGCTGCTTGAGCGTCCGCTGGTAGTCGCGCGCGGACTCCAGGTGGCTGGGGAAGCGGTTGAACACCGCCCTGTCGAGCAGGCGGCGACGCCCGTCTGGGCCGCCCTTGAGCACCGCCAGATCGTCCGGGGTGAAGGCCACCACCGACACGCCCCCGAAGTAGTCGCCCAGCGCGCGGACGACCTTGCCGTCGACGTAGGCCTCGCGCCCCTCTCGGTCGCACTCCACGGCGATGGTCCGCTCGGCCCCCGAGAGGGCGAAGCGCCCCGACACCCGGGCCCGCTCGGCGCCAAAGCGCACGAGATCCGCGAACTTGTTGGTGCGCAGGGGCCGCAGCGTCGAGAGCAGGTAGAGCGCCTCGAGCAGGTTGGTCTTGCCCTGCCCGTTGGGCCCCACCACCACGGTCGCGCGCTCCGCGGGCGTCAGCTCGGCCGCCTCGATGTTGCGGAAGTCGCGGACGCTCACGCTCAGCAGGCGCATCGCCCCCTCTTGGCAGGGCCGCCGCCAAAAGGCAAGGCGGCGTTGTCGCCGGCCGCCGCCGTCCCTATGCCTCCCGAGTGACCTGAGGACGAAAGGACGGAGGCGCGATGAACGGTTCGACCGAGGAGCTTGCGTCGGTCAAGGCGGGCGCCGACGGCCAGGTCGACTCCCTGGCGCAGATCACGGCGCGCCGCCAGGCGCTCGGAGCGCTCGAGGCCGACCGGGTGCCCTACGTGGTCGCCGGGGCGTACGCGATGCGCGAGTACACCGGCATCTACCGCGACACCAAGGACCTGGACCTGTTCTGCAAGCGCTCGGACTGCGAGCGCGTGCTGGCCAGCCTGGCCCGAGTGGGCTTCCGCACGGAGCTGACCGACCCCTTGTGGCTGGCCAAGGGCTTCGCCGAGGACGGCGAGTTCGTGGACGTCATCTTCAGCTCCGGCAACGGCGTGGCCGAGGTGGACGACGGCTGGTTCGCCCGCGCCCGCCGGGGCACGGTCCTGGGGATGCAGGCGCCCATCGCCCCGCCGGAGGACATCATCTGGTCCAAGGCCTACGTCATGGAGCGCGAGCGCTACGACGGGGCCGACGTGCAGCACCTCCTGCGCGCGTGCGGGCCGAGCCTCGACTGGGGCTACCTGCTCGAGCGCCTGCGCTCGCATCCCGAGGTGCTGCTGGCGCACATCCTGCTCTTCCGCTTCTGCTTCCCGGGGGACCGCGCCCGCGTGCCGGAGTGGGTGCTGGACGATTTGCAGGAGGCCGTCCGGCTGGCTCCGCCGGTGACGTACCAGAAGGTGTGTCGCGGGACGCTCTTGTCGGCGGTGCAGTACGAGCCGGACCTGCGCGAGGGTTTGGAGGACGCCCGGCCGCTCGAGGTGAGCGCCTGGCGCGCGTTCCGTGGACACTGAGCTTGGACAGGCGAGCGTCCCGCAGGCCGAGCGGGAGCGCGTGCTCTCCGGAGAGCGGCCGGTGCGCATCGCCGCGGTCGGCGACCTGCACGCGCGGCTGGACCGGCCGGGGCGGCTGCGCCGCGCGCTGCGCGAGGTGAACGACGAGGCCGACCTCCTGCTGCTCGCCGGGGACCTGACCGACCAGGGGCTGCTCGAGGAGGCGGAGATGCTCATGGACGAGCTCTCCGTGGTGCGCGTTCCCAAGGTGGCGGTCCTGGGCAACCACGACCACGAGCAGGGCAAGGCGGCCGAGCTGGCGCACCTGCTCGCCCGGGGCGGGGTGCGGGTGCTCGACGGCGACGTCTACGTCTTCGACAACCGGGTGGGCATCGCCGGCGTGAAGGGGTTCGGCGGCGGCTTCGACGGCGCCACGCTGGAGCCGTGGGGCGAGCAGATCGTCAAGCAGTTCGTGCTCGAGGCGGTCAACGAGTCGCTCAAGCTGGAGACGGCGCTGGCGCGCGTGCGGCAGTTCGACAAGCGCATCGCGCTGATGCACTACGCACCCATCCACCAGACCATCGTCGGGGAGGAGCCGGAGATCGTCCCGTTCCTGGGATGCTCGCGGCTGTCCGAGCCGGTGGACAAGTTCGCCGCGACCCTGGCCATCCACGGCCACGCCCACCGCGGGCAGCTCACCGGCCAGACCCCGCGCGGCCGGCCGGTCTACAACGCGGCCATGGAACTTCTGGTGGAGAGGACGGGGCGGCGGTTCCTGGTGCTGGAGGTGTGAGGCCGCTCGGCTCCCACGCGGTGGCCCGACGGATTCAGCTTCCGGCCGGCGTGGCGCTGGCGCCGCTGGCGGGCTTTCGCCGCACCTTCTGCCACCCGAAGAGCGCCAGCCGGCTCAACCCCCACGCGAGCGCCGCGCAGAGGGCGCCCCAGAGGAATCCGCCCAAGAGATCGGTGGGCCAGTGCACCCCGACGCCGATGCGGCTGATGGCCACGAAGATCGCCAGCGGGATGAGGACCCAGCCCGTGCGCCGCTCGCCCAGCAATGCCACCAAGGCCACGGTCATGTTGTTGGCGGCGTGCAGGCTGGGCATCGAGTTGGTCGGCCCCATGTGGACCAGCAGCCGGAAGGTCCCGGGCGGCAGCGCGAAGCAGGGCCGGACGCGGCCGAACATCGGCTTGATGAGCCGCGCCCCCACCGCGTCGCACAGCGCCACCGCGAGCACGCCCGCCAAGATGATCCAGACGGCGTCCCACCTCTTGCGCCACGCGAAGTAGAGCGTGACGAGCCCGGCCGCGGTGAGCCCGAACTCCAGCGTCGACGCCATGATCCAGGCCGCGTCCAGAGGAGCGAAGCCCAGGCCGTTGATCGCCTTGAACCCTGCGGTGTCGAAGTCGGCGACGGTCACGAGCGGAAGTCTACCTGCCCGTCAGGGGTTCGCCAGCATTCCGCCTCGCGCGGCAACCTCCCGCGCACTGGCCGAGGAGGGAGGCCGCTGGGCGAAGCCGAGGTTGATCGGACCCAGGGGCGAAGGCCCGCAACGACACGAGGCGAGCCTCCAACGGGGAGGCTCGCCTCGCATCAAAGAGGCTCGTTCGCGCAGCGGGTTAGCGCTTGCTGAACTGGAAGCGCTTGCGGGCGCCAGGCTGGCCGTACTTCTTGCGCTCGACCGCGCGGGCGTCGCGGGTCATCATCCCGGCCTTCTTGAGGATGGGCCGGAACTCCGGGTTGTACTTGCACAGCGCGCGGCTGATGCCGTGGCGGATGGCGCCGGCCTGGCCGGAGAGCCCGCCGCCGTCGACGGTCACGCTGACGTCGAGCTTGTCCTTCTGCTCGACAAGCTCCAGCGGCTGCCGCAGCACCATCTTCGCCGTCTCGCGGCCGAAGTAGTTGTCGATCGGCCGATCGTTGATGGTGATGACGCCCGTGCCGGGCTTGATGTGGACTCGCGCGACCGATTCCTTGCGGCGGCCCGTGCCGTAAGCCTTCTGCGCCTGCTCTGCCATCGTGTTCCTCGTTCGTCGTCCCGTCGTCAGGCGGGAAAGGTTGCTTAGGCGTTGACCTTGTACTCGACCGGCTGCTGCGCCTTGTGCTTGTGCTCGGCGCCGGCATAGACCTTGAGCTTCGTCAGCAGCTGGCGGCCGAGCGCGTTGCGGGGAAGCATGCGCTGGACGGCCTTGATGACGAGATCCTCGGGGTGCTTCTCGCGAAGCTTGTCCGCGGTGGTGATCTTCAAGCCGCCGGGGTGGAGCGAGTGCTTGTAGTAGACCTTCTTCTGCTCCTTGCTGCCGGTCAGCTTGACCTTGGCCGCGTTGATCACGATGACGTGATCGCCCGCGTCGAACGACGGGGTGTAGCGGGGGTTGTTCTTGCCCTTGAGGATGCTGGCGATCTGGCTGGCGGCGCGGCCGAGGACCTTGCCGTCAACGTCGATGACGAACCAACGCCGCTTGATGTCCGCCGGCTTTGCGCTGTAGGTGCCCATCTTCTACTCCCGATTCGTTGCTGCCTTGGGGAAACACCGTGCGCCTCCGCCTGTTCCGGCGGTGCGCGAAAGCGGGTCCTTTTATGGGAAGGGGGCCCGCGCTGTCAAGACCCTGTGCTGGCGGCCGGACGAGCCCCGGCCGTCACGGGCCCCCCGCCGCCGGCCCGTAGACCACGTGGCAGGCCCCTCCGACGCACCCCACCCGAGAGGGAGGGCAGGTCACCTTGGGGCAGGTCGTCGGCTTCTGGCAGCCGCGCTCCGCGTACCAGCGGTCGGCGTCCTTCTTGAGCACCGCGTCCTCGCGCAGCGAGACGCCCTCGCCGCCCGAGCAGCTGCACTCGCAGGCCACCGCCTCGCAGTCCGCCGCCGAGGTGCAGGAGCGGTCGACCGTGGGCGCAGGTGGCGGCTTCTCGACCGGCGGCGGCTTGTAGTTCGAGGGACCGTCGCCGCCGGACTTGTCCTGGCAGCCCCAGAGCGAGAGGGGCGCCGCCAGCACCAGCACCAGAAACGTCGCCAGCCGGGTCATGCGCGCGCCCTCCTCACATATCCGCCTTCGAAGAGCCCGGAGACTGCCCCCTTTGGACGCCCCGGGGCAAGGCCGCTCCCATTGGGGAAGAAGGCCGAGACCGGGCGCCGTTCGTTGTCCTTGACGCCAGGCGCGCTCGTCGCGAACCCTTCTCTGACCATGACCGCCCGCTACCGAGTCCGCCCCGCCTGCGTGCACGAGCACCTCTTCGAGGTGGAGTGCCGCTTCGAGCTGCCCGCTGCCACCCCCGCGGCCGGGCCGGTGGACCTGTGGATGCCGGCCTGGACGCCGGGCAGCTACCTCGTGCGCGAGTACGCCCGCCACGTGCAGGACTTCGAGGCCTTCGACGCCGAGGGCGCGCCGCTGCGCTTCGAGCGCCTGGACAAGGCCACCTGGCGCATCCACGCCCAGGGCAAGGCGCAGCTGCACGTCCGCTACCGCGTCTACGCCTTCGACCTGACGGTGCGCACCAACCACCTCGAGGGCTCGCACGGCTACTTCAACGGCGCGGCGATGTTCGTCACCGGCGACGCGCTGCGCGCCCGGCCCTGTTCGCTCGAGCTATCGCTGCCCGAGGGCTGGCGCGCCCACTGCGCCCTGCCCGCCTCGGCCGACGGCGTCTTCCAGGCCCGGGACTTCGACGAGCTGATCGATTCGCCGGTGGAGATGGGCCCGCTGCCGTCCCTGACGTTCACCGCCGCCGGCAAGCCGCACGAGGTCGCCATCTGGGGCGAGGGCAACTTCGACCCGGCCGGCCTGACCGCCGACCTGCAGAAGATCTGCGAGGCCGAGGCGAAGCTCTTCGGCGGGCTGCCCCTCGAGCGCTATCTCTTCATCGTCCTGCTCACCGACAAGGGCCGCGGCGGCCTGGAGCACGCCGCCAGCTGCACGCTGTTGCTCCCGCGCACCGGCTTCCGGCCCAAGAAGAGCTACGAGGAGTTCCTCTCGCTCTCGGCCCACGAGTACTTCCACCTCTGGAACGTCAAGCGCATCAAGCCGCGCGCGCTCGTCCCCTTCGACTACCAGCGCGAGAACTACACGACGCTGCTGTGGGCCATGGAGGGCGTCACCAGCTACTACGACGCGCTCGTCCTCCGGCGTGCCGGGCTGTTCGACGCCCCGCGCTACCTCGCGAAGCTGGGCGAGGTGGTCACCATCGTCGAGTCGCAGCCCGGGCGCCGCGCCACCTCGCTGGCCGAGGCGAGCCGGCTGGCGTGGATCAAGCACTACCGCCCCGACGAGAACACGCCCAACAGCGGCATCAGCTACTACTCCAAGGGCGAGGTCGTCGCCGCGCTGCTCGACCTGACGCTGCGCAAGGCGACCGGCGGCCAGCGCAGCCTCGACGACCTGATGCGCCTGCTCTTCAACCTCTACGGCGACGGCTCGGGCGTGCCGGAGGACGGGGTGGAGAAGGCCGCCTCCGACGTCGCCGGCACCGACCTCGCCGCCTTCTTCGACCGGGCCATCCGCTCGACCGAGGAGCTCGACTACTCGCCGTTCGCCGCCGCGGGCCTCGTCCTCAGGCGGCGGCCGAAGCGCAACGTCTCCGACCGCGGCGGCACGCCGGTCGACGGGGGCGACGACGGGCCGGTCCGGCCGTGGCTGGGGGTGGACCTGCGCGCCGGAGACCGCGCCGTCGTGGCCACGGCCTTCACCGGCTCGCCGGCGGCCAAGGCCGGCCTCTACGCCGACGACGAGATCCTGGCGCTCGACGGCCTGCGCGTGACCGCCTCCACGCTCCACGAACGGATCGACGAGCGCGCCGTGGGCGAGACGGCCCGGCTGACGCTGTTTCGCCGCGACCAGCTCCTGCACCTCGACGTGGTGCTCGAGGCGCGTCCGGCGACGGCCTGCTGGCTCGAGAAGCTCCCCGACGCCACGCCGGAGCAGAAGGCGCTCTACGAGGCCTGGCTCGGCGAGAAGTTCTGAACACCGCGCAGCCCGCCGCCTCCATTTGGGCCAGGGGCCTGCCCCGTCCCTGACCTGCCCTTACCTTGCCTCGTCGCAATTTCGGGATGGCACCGGCCGGAGGCCGGGGCGCGGGGAGGCACGCACATGAAGGGCAAGGACGTCATCGGCTTCGCGCACGACAGGAAGGCCGTCATGGTCGACCTGAAGTTCATGGACTTCGTGGGGATGTGGCAGCACTTCACCATCCCCGTCGAGGAGCTGACCGAGGAGATCTTCGAGGAGGGCCTGGGCTTCGACGGCTCGTCCATCCGCGGCTGGCAGCCCATCCACGCCAGCGACATGATGGTCGTGCCCGACCCGGCGAGCGCGACGATGGACCCGTTCATGCGGGACCCGACGCTCTCGCTCGTCTGCAACATCGTCGACCCGGTCACCCGCGAGCCCTACTCGCGCGACCCGCGCCACGTGGCCCAGAAGGCGGAGCGGTTCCTGGAGCACACCGGGTTGGGCGACAAGGCCTACTTCGGGCCCGAGGCGGAGTTCTTCATCTTCGACGGCGTCGCCTACGACGCCTCCCCCAACGGCGCCTTCTACCGCATCGAGTCCGACGAGGGGCAGTGGTCCACCGGCCGCGAGAACCAGCGCGGCGTGAACCGGGAGGGCGAGGTCATCTACCGGCCGAACCTCGGCTACAAGCCGCGCTACAAGGAGGGCTACTTCCCGGTCGCCCCCACCGACAGCCTGCAGGACCTGCGCAGCGAGATGTGCCGGGTGATGGCGGCGGTCGGCATCCAGGTCGAGCGCCAGCACCACGAGGTGGCCACCGCCGGCCAGGCGGAGATCGACATCCGCTTCGACTCGCTGACCCGCTGCGCCGACAAGCTGATGTGGTTCAAGTACGTCTGCAAGAACGTCGCGCACCGCGCCGGCAAGACCGTGACCTTCATGCCCAAGCCGCTCTTCGGCGACAACGGCTCGGGCATGCACACCCACCAGTCCATCTGGAAGGGCGGCAAGCCGCTCTTCGCCGGCGAGCTGTACGCGGGGCTCTCGCAGATGGCGATGCACTACATCGGCGGCATCCTGAAGCACGGCCCGGCGCTGGCGGCGATCTGCAACCCGACCACCAACAGCTACAAGCGCCTGGTGCCCGGGTTCGAGGCGCCGGTGAACCTGGCCTACAGCTCGCGCAACCGCTCGGCGTCCATCCGCATCCCGATGTACTCGCCCTCGCCCAAGGCCAAGCGCATCGAGTTCCGCTCGCCGGACCCGTCCTGCAACCCGTACCTGGCCTTCGCCGCGATGCTCATGGCGGGCCTGGACGGCATCGAGAACCGCATCGACCCGGGCGACGCGCTGGACAAGGACATCTACGGGCTGACGCCGGAGGAGCTCAAGGACGTGCCCAAGATGCCCGGCTCGCTGGACGAGGCGCTCGAGCACCTCAGCCGCGACCGCGGCTTCCTGCTCAAGGGCGACGTCTTCACCGAGGACGTCCTCGACACCTGGATCGCCTACAAGCGCGAGCGCGAGATCAACCCGGTGCGGCTGCGGCCGACGCCGCTGGAGTTCGCGCTGTACTTCGACATCTAGAGGGGGCGGGGCCGGCAGCGCAGGGCGCCTCCTCGCAGTCCGTGGGGGAGGCGCCCTGTCGCGTTGCCCGAAGCCCGTCGGCTCAGCGCCGGTGGAGGCTCCTGCGTCGGCGCAGAGCACTCGAGGCCAGCAGCGCGAGGAGCAGCGAGCCCGAGTGCCCGCCCTGGCCGCAGCCGCACCCGACTTCGAAGGCGCTCGGCCCGTGGGATGACCCGTCGGCAGGTCGCGCGGCATCTCGAGGGTCGGAGCTGGCATCCGCGGCGAGCGTCGCGTCCTCGGAGCCGAGGGCCGCGTCCGGCGGGACCGGCGCCGCATCCGGCGGCGCGGCCGCGTCCTCGATGATCAGCACTGCGGCGTCGGCCGGCTCACCGGCGTCGGAGGAACCGACATCCGGCGACCCCACGTCGCGGCCCCACCGGCACGCTCCCAAAGGCCATCCAGATGTAGTTGGCGCCGCCGGAGTTCACGCTCGGCAGCGTGCCCTTGACCGTTCCGGGTGGCATGGTGGCCGTCGTGATGATCGGGAACTCGAAGAGATCGCCCCGGATGATCAGGACCTGCGGCGAGAAACCCAGCCCCGCGATCGAGCGGCTGGCCGCGCCGTCGCCGACGTAGGTCCCCGTCGCCAGGCGCGGCGCTGCCTGGCTGGTGCCCGCGGCGAGCAGGCACAGCGCGACGACCGACGCTCTCGCGGCACTCCCCATCCGCGCAGGGTGTAGCTCGCTCGACCGTCCAGCGACTTGGTCTCGGCGCGCGCCGCACCCGCCCGGCTCGAGCCCTCGCGAGCTCCCCCCGCCGATCCTTTCCTTGCGGTCCTCCCGCGCGGGTCGGTAGCCTTCTGGACTGTCCGTATCTGGACCTTCCGCGATGGCGTTTCAGACGCAGGAGCAGTCGGGTTCGCCGAAATCCAGGGAAGACCTGGGGGGTGGGCTTCCTCGATGACTTCCGAACAGGTGGCTGAGCTCAGAGTCCTCCTCGCCCAGGCGCGAATGCGAGCGCTCACGCCCGAGGAGCAGTCGCGCTACCGCGCCGCCTGCACGCAGCTGCAGAACTCGTTGACGCAGGCCCAGCTGCTGCTGGCTCCCAAGGGCGCGAAGGCGCGGCGCAACTTCCGCGCGCTGTGCGACCTGCAACTGGAGCTGGCGCTGCCCAAGGGCCCCACCCGCGCGCGCACCCTGGACTTCTCGATCGGCGGCTTTGCGGCGCTCCTGCCCGACGAGCCTCCGACCGCGGTGCCCGTCGGCTTCTCCATCTGGCTGTCGGGGGCCAGGCCGCTCGAGGGCACGGCGGTGTGCCGCGGCGCCCGGATGGCGGCGGACGGGCGCTGGCGCGCGTCGTTCGAGTTCGCCGAGGTCACCGCGGCGGACCGCGAGCGGGTGGAGCGCGAGGTGGTCGAGGTGGCGCTGGAGATGCTCTGGCCGTCCGGGTCGCTGGCGTCATGAGAGAGGGAGCAACGGTGGACGAGCCTTCGATTGGTATCGATCTCGGCACGACCAACAGCGTCGTGGCCACGGTCGTCGGCGGCAAGGCGCGCATCATCGAGCGCCGCGAGGGGCAGCGGCTGCTCGCCTCGATGGTGGGCTACACGCCGCGGGGCGAGCGGGTGGTGGGCGAGGACGCGCGCAACCTGGCCCGGACCCACCCGCAGAACGTGGCGTACGCCACCAAGCGCCTGATGGGGCAGCGCTGGACCCCGGAGCTGGCCGCGCACTACCGCACCCTCTTCCCCTACCCGCTGGTGGCCGGGCCGAACAACGACGTGCGGGTCAAGCTGGCCGAGCGGGCCATCCCGGTGGCGCAGATCGCCGCGGCGCTCCTGGGCGAGCTGCACCGCGACGCCGCCGCCTTCCTCGGCCAGGAGGTGACCAAGACGGTCATCACCGTCCCCGCCAACTTCAACGACGCCCAGCGCCAGGCCACCAAGGAGGCCGCGCAGATCGCCGGGCTGGACGTGATCCGCCTCATCAACGAGCCCACCGCCGCGGCGCTCGCCTACGGCGTGCAGACCCGGTTCCAGGGCCGGGTGCTGGTCTTCGACCTGGGCGGCGGCACGCTCGACGTCTCCATCCTGGAGATGCGCGACGGGGTGTTCGAGGTGGTCGGCTCGGGCGGCGACCCGTTCCTGGGCGGCGAGGACTTCGACAACGCCATGGTCGACAACCTGTCCGCGCTGCTGCCGCCGAGCCTGCGCGACCGGCTGATGAAGGACCGCTCGGTGCTCCAGCAGCTCAAGACGACCGCCGAGCACATCAAGTGCTCGCTCTCCGTCACCAACGAGGCCTCGGTCGCCACCACCATCGAGTGCGGGCTGGGGTCGATCCCCCTGGAGGCGAAGTTCACGCGCGCCGAGTTCGAGAGCCTGGTCTCCGGGCTCACCGAGCGCTGCATGGCGTGCATCGACCGGACGCTCTCCGACGCTCACATGCCCACGGAGTCGATCACCCAGGTGATCCTCGTCGGCGGGATGACGCGGGTGCCGGTCATCCGCGAGCGCGTGGGCAAGCGCTTCGGCATCAACCCCTCGACCCACCTCTTCCCCGACGAGGTGGTGGCGCTGGGCGCGGCGCTCTACGCCGACGACCTGGTCGCCAAGAAGGCCACCGCGCCGGTGCTGGTGGACATCGTCTCCAGCACGCTCGGCGTCGGGGTCGCCTTCGGGCTCGCCCGGCCGCTGCTGCGCAAGAACCGCTCGCTGCCGTGCAGCGCCAAGGAGGTCTTCTACCCGGCCAACGACCAGCAGACGATGGTGCGCATCCCCGTCGTCCAGGGCGAAGGCGGCCACGTGAAGGAGAACCACCTCCTGGGGGAGGTGGTGCTCGACAAGCTCATCGGCAGCTGCCGCAGCGAGAAGGCGATCGAGGTGACGTTCGAGCTGGACCTCAACTGCAGCCTCTCGGTGCAGGCGTGCGAGGTGAGCACCGGCCGCACCGCCTCGGTGCAGGTCCAGGCGCGCACCGACCTGCGGCCCCAGGAGATCGAGCGGCTGCGCCAGGAGGAGTCGAGGCGGCACCAGGAGGTCGACGGCGACCGCGAGACGCGGCAGAAGAACGCCGAGCTGCGCCGAAGCTTCCGCAAGCAGCTGGTGGCCTTCCGCCGGGTGCACTCCGAGCTGATCCAGGCCGCGGAAGAGACGGGCGGCCAGGACGCGCGGATGGTGGTGGACGTCCTGGGCCAGCGGCTCGTCGACGCCGAGCGCCTGGAGCAGACCGGCAGCGTCCAAGAGGTGGAGGCCATCACCCGGAACCTCGAGGACCTGCTCAAGTCGCTGGTGGGCACCAACCCGGCCGAGCCCACGAAGGCAGCGGCGCCCGCCACGGCGCCCGAGCCGCCGAGGCCGCCGGCCGAGCCCGCCAAGCCGCCGGCCGAGCCGGTGAAGGCCGCCCAGCCCCCGATGCCCGCCGAACCCCCGCCCGCGCCGCCTGAAGAGGCGGAGGCCATCGAGGCGACGGAGTTCGAGGAGGAGCCCGGGCCTTCGAAGGACGCGGAGGCCGTGAAGCTGCACGCGCCGCCCAAGGAGTCGCGCAAGAAGCGCAAGGCGAAGAAGAAGAAGGCGCGGTGACCGGCCTGCTCATCCTCGCCCTGGGCGCCGCCGCGATGGCGGTGCTCCTCTTCTCGATGTGGACGCTCTCGTTCACCGGCGTGCCGGTGCGCGCGTCCACGCCCGAGGCGATCCAGGCCGCGCTGGACCTGTTGCAGCTCGAGGACGGCGAGCGCTTCGTGGACCTGGGCTGCGGCTTCGGCGACGCGCTGCGGGGAGCGAGGCGGCGCGCCGACGTGCAGGCGGTCGGCTACGAGCTGAACCCGTTCGCGGTCGCCGGCGCCGCGCTGCGCACCGACCGCAAGACGCGCGTGCGACTCGGCGACTTCCGCCGCAAGGACCTCCGGGGCTTCGGCGCGGTCTTCTTCTACCTGATTCCCAAGTTCCTCCAGAAGAACGCGGGCTGGCTGGAGACGGCGTTCGCGCCGGGCACCCGCGTGGTGGCCATCGACTTCCCGGTGCCGGGGTGGAAGGCGGAGGCGGTCAAGGAGGTCGGGCCGCTGCGCCAGCCCATCCACCTCTACGTGATCGGCCGACAGCGGCCTTCCTGACCGGAAACGCCAGGAACCGCGGCGAAGTGCCCGCTTTCCGGGAGGCGGCTCACCTCCCGGGCCGCGCCAGATTCCCGAGCCTTCGACCGAGGTTGGGTGCACCCGGTGATCTGCGTCACCAGGCGGCCCGCAACGATCACATGGGTCACGCCCGGCCGAGCCGTCTCCTGGCAGCCCAGGCTCCGACCGCGACCACCGCCGCGGCGACGAGGCCAAGGCCGCCGATGGCGATGGCGCGCCTCGACGGCAGCGCCACCTCGGTCGGCACGTAGCCGCGCTCCGGGAAGATGGTCACCGGGCCTCTGCGCCCTTCGCGCATCGCCATCTGCAGCGCCTGCGCGAGGTGGATGGCGTGGCGCGAGGTCCCCTGCTCGATCTGCTCGCGGCAGCTGAAGCCGTCGGCGACTACGAGCGTGTCCCCGGCCGCGTGGCGCACCGCCGGCAGCAGCACCCGCTCGCCGGCCTTCGTCGCCACCTCGTAGTGGTCGCCCGCCTCGAAGCCGAAGGAGCCGGCCATCCCGCAGCAGCCCGAGTCCAGCACCTGGTAGTCCAGGCCCATCCGCCTCATCACCTCTTCGTCGCCGGCGAGCGTCATCACCGCCTTGTGGTGGCAGTGCCCCTGGACGATGGCCTTGCGCTCCAGTCGCGGCAGCTCGAGGTCGTCGCGCTGGGACAGGTACTCGCCCAGGGTCCGCGTCAGCTGCGTCATCTTCTTGCCCAGCGGATCGTCCGGGAGCATCCCGGGCAGCTCGTCGCGGAAGACGGCCACACAGCTGGGCTCGAGCCCGACGACGGGCGTCGCGGCGCCCAGGTACGGCGCCATCGTCCGCAGCGTCTTCTTCAGCCGCGCCCTGGCCAGGTCGAGGAAGCCGTAGTCGTAGAGCGGCCGGCCGCAGCAGACGAACTCGCGCGGGACCACCACCTCGCAGCCGGCCGCCTCCAGCACCTCCACCGCCGCCTTGGCGGTGTCGGCGTGGAAGTAGTTGTTGAAGGTGTCCGGCCAGAGCACCACCCGCTGCCCGCCGGCTCCTGGTCGCTTCGGCCGCCGGAAGAACCAGCGCGTGAACGGCTCGGGCGAGAAGGCCGGCATCGCGCGCTGCGGCGCGATGCCGCCCAGCACCTTGGCCACCGAGGAGAACGGCCGCGTCTGGGACAACAGGTTCGCCCAGCGCGGGGCGAGCGAAGCCAGGCGCGCCCAGTGGAAGACCAGGCCCATCGCATACGCCGAGCGCGGCCGCAGCCGGCCCTCGTAGTAGTGCGAGAGGAACTCGGCCTTGTAGGTGGCCATGTCCACGTTGACCGGGCAGTCGCCCTTGCAGCCCTTGCAGGAGAGGCAGAGGTCGAGCGCGTCCTTGACGTCCTCGTCCTTCCAGCCGCCCTCGAGCGGCGCGCCCTCCAGCATCTCGAAGAGCATCCGGGCGCGGCCGCGGGTGGAGTGCTTCTCCTCGCGGGTGACCATGAAGCTCGGGCACATCGTGCCGCCCTCGGTGCGCCGGCAGGTGCCCACCCCCACGCAGCGCAGCGTCGCCTGGGCGAAGCTGCCGTGGTCCTCGGGGAAGTGGAAGTGCGTCTTGGGCTCGGGCGGGTGGTAGTCGGCGCCCAGGCGCAGGTTCTCGGTGATGCGGTACGGGTCGACGACCTTGTGCGGGTTCATCATCCCGCGCGGGTCCCAGACGGCCTTGAACTCGCCGAAGGCGCGCACCAGGCCCTCGCCGAACATCTTGGGCAACAGCTCGGCCCGCGACTGCCCGTCGCCGTGCTCGCCGGAGAGCGACCCGCCGTAGTGCACGACCAGGTCCGCGGAGCGGCCGACGAAGCTGCGGAAGCGGGCGATGCCCTCGCTCGAGCCCAGGTCGAAGTCGATGCGGGTGTGGACGCAGCCCTGGCCGAAGTGGCCGTAGAGCGCGCCCTTGTAGCGGTACTCGTTGAGCAGGTCCTTGAAGTCGTGCAGGTACTCGGCGAGCCGGTCCGGCGGGACGGCGGAGTCCTCCCAGCCCTCCCACGTGTCGGGCTCGCCGGGGACGTGGGCGGTGGCGCCCAGGCCCGACTCGCGGACCTTCCAGACCATCCGCTCCTGCGCCTCGTCGTCGAAGAGCTTCATCGACGGGGCGCCGCGGCCCTTCAGGCGGTCCATCAGCTGGCGGGCGCGGCCGTCCGACTCCTCCTTCGACTGGCCGCCGAACTCGACCAGCAGCCAGCCCTTGCCGTCCGGCAGGAGCTGCACGTCCTCGGGGTGGAGCTTCTTCTTCTTCATGTCCTCGACGAGCACGTCGTCCAGCCCCTCCAGCCCGATGGGGCCGGAGCGCAGGATCTCCGGCACGCGCGCGGCGGCGTCGAAGACCGTCGGGTAGCCCAGCACGAGCAGCGTCCGCTGGGGCGGGCTGGGCACCAGCCGCAGCGTCGCCTCGAGGATCGTGACGCAGGTGCCCTCGGAGCCGACCAGCGCCTTGGCGAGGTCGAAGCCCTTCTCGGGCAGCAGGCGGTCGAGGCTGTAGCCGGAGACGCGGCGCGGGATGTCCGGGTAGCGCTTGCGGATCTCGTCGGCCCAGCGGTCGCGCAGGTCGCGGAGCTGCGAGTAGATGCGGCCGCGGCGCCCGCCCTTGGCGATGAGCGCCGACAGCTCCTCCTCGGTCGACCGGCCGACCCGCATCCGCAGGCCGTCGTAGGTGAGGATCTCCAGCTCCTCGACGTTGTCGTCGGTCTTGCCGCCCATCACCGAGTGCACGCCGCAGCTGTTGTTGCCGATCATCCCGCCCAGCGTGCAGTGGTCGTGCGTCGAAGGGTCCGGGGCGAAGGTGAGGTGGTGGCGCTCGGCCTTCTGCCGCAGGTGGTCGAGGATGATCCCCGGCTCGACGATGGCGCGCCTGCGCTCGGGATCGATGGAGACGATGCGGTGCATGTACTTCGAGAAGTCGAGGACCACCGCCACGTTGCAGCACTGGCCGGCGAGGCTCGTCCCCCCGCCGCGCGCCAGGATGGGCACGCCGTGGCGCCGGCAGGCGGCGATGGTGGCGATCGCGTCGTCGGCGTCCCGCGGGACCACCACGCCGATGGGCACCTGGCGGTAATTGGAGCCGTCGGTCGAGTAGAGCGCGCGCGAGCCGTCGTCGAAGCGGACCTCGCCGCGGACGACCTCGGCCAGCTCGAGCGCGAGCGCGCGGGCATCGCCGTCCAGCGGCCGCATGTCGGGGCGGAGGCGGAAGGGCTTGCCGATTCCTCGTTGCTGGAGCTGCATCGATTCCCCCGAGCAGGCACGGAGGCCTGCCTCCACTGACCTCCCGCAACACCGAGGAGGACGAAGCCAGGTGCCTAGACCACGGCGAACTTCCTCGCGTCCGCTTCCTTGAATTCCAGTCCCAGGCCTGGGCGCAGCGCGTCCGGCTTGAGCGCCCCCTCGCGCGGCTGCTGCGCGCCCTCGAAGAGCATCTGCTCGATGCGCGCGTGGTCGTGGAAGTACTCGAGGTGGAGCACCCGCGGCGCGGCGCAGCCGACGTGCAGGTGGACAGCCGGCGCGGTGTGCGCGGAGAGCGGGATCCCGTAGGCCTCGCAGACCTCCGCGGCCTGCAGGAACCCGGTGATGCCGCCGCAGCGGGTGGCGTCGGCCTGCAGCACGTCCACGGCGCCGGCCTCGACCATGCGCTGGAAGTAGAAGGCGTCGTAGCCGTACTCGCCGGCGGCGACGGCCATCCCCGCCGGCCCGCGATCGCGCAGCAGCCGCAGGCCGGGCAGGTCGTCCGAGGAGACCGGCTCCTCGAACCACGTGACGCCTTGCTCGGCGAACTCTTGCGCGAACGAGAGCGCCTGCTTGCGCGAGTAGGCGCCGTTGGCGTCGACGAACAGCTCGGCGTCCGGCCCGATCGCCTCTCGCGCCGCGGCCACCCGGGCAAGGTCCTCGCCCGGCGCTCGCCCCACCTTCATCTTCACGCGCTTGATGCCCTGGGCGACCCAGCCGCCGAGCTGCTCGCGCAGCTTCTCCAGCGAATACGAGGTGAAGCCGCCGCTGCCGTACACCGGCACCCTCTCTCTCGCCTGGCCGAGCAGGCTCGCGAGCGGCACGTCGAAGAGCCGCGCCTTCAGGTCCCAGAGCGCCACGTCCACCGCGGAGATGGCCATCGAGCAGATGCCCGGGCGGCCGAGGTTGCGGATGGACTGCACCATCGCCCGCCAGGTGCCCTGGATGGCCGTGGCGTCGCGCCCTTTGACGAGCGGCGCGAGGCGGTCCGCGATGAGCGCCGCAGTGGCCTTGTCCGCGTAGGTGAACCCCAGGCCGGTCGCCTGGCCGGAGCCGACGCGCACCAGCACCATCGTCGTCTGGTCCCAGGCGAAGGTGCCGTCCGACTCCGGGGCGTCGGTCGGCACCGCGTAGACCGACACGTCCAGCCGGTCGACCAGCGGCGCTCGCCCGGCGAAGCGCGTCACCTGCCCACCCCGGAGATGAAGTCCTTGAAGGTCTGGCGGATCATCGCCCGCGAGTCCGGGTCGCCCTTGAGCAGCGCCTTCGAGTAGGCCTTGGCCTGCTCGAGGGTGATGTGCGGCGGCAGCGGCGGCACGTTGGGGTCGGTCACCGCCTCGATCACGACCGGCCGGTCCGAGGCGAAGGCCACTTCCCAGGCCTTGGCCACGCCCTCCGGCGAGTCGATGCGGATGCCGCGCAGGCCGATGGACTCCGCGTACTTCGCATAGGGGAAGTCGGGGATGTCCTGCGAGCACTCGTACTTGGGGTTGCCCTCCATCGCGCGCATCTCCCAGGTCACCTGGTTCAGGTCGCGGTTGTTGAGCACCAGCACCACCAGGCGCGGGTCCTTCCACTGCTTCCAGTACTTGGCGACGGTGAGCAGCTCGGCGTTGCCGTTCATCTGCATCGCGCCGTCGCCGACGAGCGCCACCACCGGCCGGTCGGGGTGCGCGAACTTCGCGGCGATGGCGTAGGGCACGCCCGGGCCCATCGTCGCCAGGTTGCCCGAGAGGGAGCACATCATCCCGTCGCGGATCTTGAGGTCGCGGGCGAACCAGTTGGCCGCGGTCCCGGAGTCGGAGGTGAGGATGGTCCGGTCCGGCAGGCGCGGGGAGAGATCCCAGAACACGCGCTGCGGGTTGAGCGGGGTCGCGTCCTTCATCGCCCGCGACTCCAGCGTCTTCCACCACTCGCCCACCCGCCGCTCGATCTTCTGGCGCCAGCCGCGGTCGGCCTTCTTCTCCAGGCGGGGCAGCAGCGCCGCGAGCGTCTCCTTGGCGTCGCCGACCAGGCCCACCTCCATCGGGTAGCGCAGCGAGACCATCTTGGCGTCCAGGTCGATCTGCACGCCCCGCGCCTGGCCCTCGTCGGGCAGGAACTCCGGGTACGGGAAGCTCGAGCCGACCATCAGCAGCGTGTCGCAGTCGGCCATCAGGTCCCAGCTCGGACGCGTCCCGAGCAGGCCGATCGAGCCGGTGACGTACGGCAGGTCGTCGGGGAGCACCGCCTTGCCCAGCAGCGCCTTGGCCACGCCCGCGCCCAGCGCCTCGGCGGCCTGCGCGACCTCGGCCGAGGCGTGCAGCGCGCCGGCTCCCACCAGCATCGCCACCCGCTTGCCCGCGTTGAGCACGGCGGCCGCCTGGTCGAGGTCGTGCGCCGAGGGGGTGACGTGCGGCTGCGAGTAGCCGGCGCCGCTGTGGATGCTGTCGTGCTTCTTGGGCGGCTCCCTGACCGCTTTGAGCTCCTGCACGTCCTTGGGGACGATGAGGCAGGTCACCGTGCGCTCGGACAGGGCGATGCGGAACGCCCGGTCGACGAGGTGGCGCACCTGCTCCGGGCTGGTCACCGTCTCGGCGAACGCCGCCACGTCCTGGAAGAGGACCTGCAGGTCGACCTCTTGCTGAAACGCCCCGCCCATCACCGCCCGGGCCGATTGGCCGACGATGGCCACCACCGGCTGGTGGTCGAGCTTGGCGTCGTACAGGCCGTTGAGCAGGTGGATGGCGCCCGGGCCCGAGGTGGCCAGGCAGACGCCCGGCTTCCCGGTGAATTTGGCGTGCGCGCAGGCCATGAAGGCGGCCATCTCCTCGTGGCGCACCTGCACGAACGAGAGGTCGTCGCCCTTCTTCTGGCTGGCCTGGACCGCCCCCATCAGCCCGTTGATGCCGTCGCCCGGGTAGCCGTAGATGCGGCCGATGCCCCAGGCGCGCAGGCGCTCGATCAGAAAGTCGGAGACGGTGTCGGCCATGTTCCCCCCTCGGCGGCCCAGCGAGGCTCGCCGGACCGCAAACAGGGAAGATCTAGAAATCGCGGGACTTCGCGACAGCCCGTGCCGCACCCCGGACGAGCGATGGACGCGTGCCTCCCAGGTCCGGTTGGGTGCCGTGCGACCGCTTCTTCGAAGCGGTCGCGTCGCTGTTCCGTCGCTAGCCAATCGATTGGATTCGCGCCTCCTCGGCCGTCGAGGGCGCCGCGGGAAATGAAGAAGAGGAGTCAGGTCGAGTCAGCTCGAGTCAGGTCCCCAGTCGCCGTTGCGCCCCGGGCGGAGCGGCGCTCGCACGCCAGGTCCGCCGTGCGACTTTGCACACCGGCCGCATTGGTGCCTCCCTGACCGATCGATTAGATTCGGCCCCCTTTCGAGCCGAACGCCGAGGCGTCGCATGAAGAAGGACCAGGTCCCGCAGGAGCAGAACGACTTCAACTTCTGGCCGCTGGGCTACTACGCGGTCGACGAGAAGGGGAACTTCGACTGCGTCTCCAGCGTCGGCTGGCAGGCCACCAACGAGGGCTGGGGCGACCGCCTGGCCCAGATGCGCGAGGTCTACCAGCAGGCCCGCGGGCGGGTGGAGCGCGGCGAGATGAGCCCGCTGCACTACCACATGCTGGTGCGCCGCTTCGAGCCGGGGCTGCTGGCATCCTACGTGGGCCTGTGGGGCTTCCAGGTCAAGCGCCACCTCAAGCCGGAGGTGTGGGCCAAGCTCCCGAGAGCGATGTACGAGCGCTACGCCCAGTTCTTCCGGATGACCGTCGAGGAACTCCAGAGACTCCCGGACCCCAACGCGCCCCTGCCCCTCGAGCAGGCGGACCGCTACAAGAAGTGAGCCTCATGCGAATCGACTACCAGCACCGCTTCTGCGCCCACTGCGAGACGGGCACCATCTCGGGCCTGCTCGAGCACGCGGGGATCGAGATGGACGAGCCGATGGTCTTCGGCGTCGGCTCGGGCCTGTTCTTCGCCTACTTCCCGCTCATCAGCCTGGGCGTCTGGCCGCTGCTGACCTACCGCATCACGCCGGGCACCATCTTCAAGCACCTCGTCAAGCGGCTGGGGCTCGACCTGCACGCTCGGCGCTACGGCAACGACCGCAAGCGGGCGATGCGCGACCTCGACGCGCTGCTCGAGCGCGGCATCCCGGTGGGCATGCAGGTGGGCTGCTACTGGCTGCCGTACTTCCCGGAGAGCCAGCGCATCCACTTCAACACGCACAGCATCATCGTCATCGGCAAGGAGGGCGACGACTACGTCATCAGCGACACCGTGATGCTCAAGCCGACCCTCTGCCCCGCGGAGGCGCTGGAGAACGCGCGCTTCCCCAAGGGCATGCTGGCCCCGAACGGCCTGTGCTACCACGTCGAGCCGGGCAGCTGGAAAGCGCGCGACCTGAAGGAGCCGGTGCGCGACGCCGTGCTGGCCGTCTGCAAGGGCATGAGCGCGCCGGTCCCCATCGTGGGCATCAAGGGCATCCACTACCTGGCCAACAGCATCGAGAAGTGGCCCAAGAAGCACGACGAGGCCACGCTGCAGAACAAGCTGGGCGACGTGGTGGTGATGCAGGAGCTGGTGGGCACCGGCGGCGGCGGCTTCCGCTACCTCTACGCCGCGTTCCTCAAGGAAGCCGGCGAGCGCACGAACAACCCCAGGCTCACCGAGCAGTACAAGCCGATGCTGGAGATCGGCGACCAGTGGCGCGAGTTCGCCTCGGCGGCGGCGCGCCTGCGCAAGCACCGCGAGAAGCCCGGCGAGACCATCGCGACGCTGCCGACGATGCTGCGCGACATCGCCGCGCGGGAGAAATCGATCTACGGGGAGCTGCGCCGGGCGGTGGCGTAGAGCGCCCCGGCGCGCGGCGCGGCGCACCCGCGGTAGGTCTCGGCCAGGACGTGCGGTCTCGCACACGGCCCGCATTGTCCGGCGCCCGACCAATCGACTACATTCGGCCTCCGAACCCACGACCGAGGCCGAGCATGAAGAAGGACCAAGTCCCACAGGAGCCGTGCCCGGAGCTCGACCTCTTCGAACTGGGCTATTACGCCGTCGACGAGAAGGGGAACTACGAGATCATCCCCAGCGCCGGCTGGCAGGGCACCAACGACGGATGGGGCGACCGCTGCCAGCTCGAGCGGGATGGATTCCAGGAAGCCCGTGCGCGGGTCGAGCGCGCCGAGATGAGCCCGCTCCACTACCACATGGCCGTGCGCAAGTTCGAGCCGGGGCTGTTGGCCTCGTACATGGGCCTGTGGACCTTCCAGGTGAAGCGCCACCTCAAGCCGAAGGTCTGGGCCAAGCTGCCGGCCGAGACCTACGAGCGCTACGCCAAGCTCTTCCAGATCACGGTCGACGAGCTCAAGACGCTCCCCGCCCCCAACGCTCCGCGGCCCCTCGAGAAGTCGGACCGCTACAAGAAGAAGTGAGACCCATGCGCATCGACTACAAGCACCGCTTTGCCGCGCACTGCGAGACCGGCACCATCGCCGGGGTGCTCCAGCACGCCGGCATCGACATGAACGAGGCGATGGTCTTCGGGGTGGGCTCCGGGCTCTTCTTCGCCTATTTCCCGCTGGTCTCCATCGGTCCCTGGCCGCTTTTGACCTACCGCATCACCCCGGGCAACATCTTCAAGCACCTGGTCAAGCGGCTGCGGCTGGACTTGCACGTCACGCGCTACGGCAACGACCGCCAGCGGGCCATGCGCGAGATGGACGCGCTGCTCGAGCGCGGCATCCCGGTGGGGCTGCAGGTGTGCGTCTACTGGCTGCCGTACATGCCCGAGTCGCAGCGCATCCACTTCAACACCCACAACGTCATCGTCATGGGCAAGGAGGGGTCCGACTACGTCGTCAGCGACTCCTGCATGCTGCAGCCGACGACGCTGCCCGCCGAGGCGCTGGAGAACGCGCGCTTCGCCAAGGGCATCCTGGCGCCCAAGGGGCTGGCCTTCCACGTCGAGCCCGGAAGCTGGAAGGAGAAGGCCCTCAACGAGCCGGTGCGCGACGCCATCGTCGACGTCTGCAAGAGCATGAGCGCGCCGGTGCCCATCGTCGGCGTGCGAGGCATCCACCACCTCGCCAACGCCATCGAGAAGTGGATCCGCAAGTACGACCGGCCCCAGATCGACCTCAAGCTGGCCGACGTGGTGGTGATGCAGGAGCTCATCGGCACCGGCGGCGGCGGCTTCCGCTACATGTACTCGGCCTTCCTCAAGGAGGCGGGCGAGCGCACGAACAACCCGAAGCTGACCGAGCTGGCGAAGCCGATGCTGGAGATCGGCGACCAGTGGCGCGACTTCGCCTCGGTGGCGGCGCGCCTGCGCAAGCATCGCGAGAAGCAGGGCGAGACCCTGCAGACCTTGCCGACGATGCTGCGCGACATCGCCGCGCGCGAGAAATCGATCTACGGAGAGCTCCGCAAGGCGGTAGCCTGAGGCGTCGCGTCGAGTCTTAGTTTGGGAGCGCAGCCATGACACCCTCTGAAGCCAGCCTCTTCGAGAAGTTGCGTCGCGCCCTGAACCTGACGCACATCGACCCGTCCACCATCACCGGCGAGACTCCCTTGTTCGGCCAGGGCCTGGAGCTGGACTCCATCGACGTCCTGGAGATCTCCACGATGCTGCAGAAGGAGTACGGCGTGGTGGTCAACGTCGCCGAGCGCGGCAAGGAGATCTTCGGGACCGTCGGGACGCTGGCGGCGTTCGTGGAACGGAACCGCGGGCGCGACAAGGTGGCGTGAGGCCCATCCGAAATTCTTCGAGTTGCCTCCACGCGAAGCGCCGTGCGGGGTAGTGCCCGGCCTCTGCGCCGGGAGCGGGTTGGTCGTGCCAGCGACCGACAACCGCCGACCCGCCACGGAGGGCGGGCTCTACCCCACTCCGGCGATCGGCAGTCTAGGCGACGGTTTGGGCTGCTTCTTCCCCCGCCCTCTACGGTCTAAACTCCTCCGCATGGCACAGCCCAGCATGTACCAGGAGTCCCTCCGGGCCTTCCTGAAGCCGATCCTGAAGTACCTCGACGACGACGCCTGCTCGGAAATCATGATCAACGGGCCGACCGAGATCTGGATCGAGTCCAAGGGCAAGGTGACCCTCACCGACGCCAAGTTCAGCGAGGAAGGCCTGCTCGGCGCGGCGCGCAACATGGCCCAGTTCGTCGGCCGCATCCTGAACGACGAGCGCCCGCGCCTGGACGCGCGCCTGCCCGACGGCTCGCGTATCCACGTGGTGCTGCCGCCCATCGCCCGCAAGGGCACCACGATCTCTATCCGCAAGTTCATGCAGGGCCGCCCGGGCGTCGACAAGCTCATCGAGTGGGGCTCGATGACCGCGCAGATGGCGTGGCTCATCCGCGCCATGGTGCACACCAAGCTCAACATCATCGTCTCCGGCGGCACCGGCTCGGGCAAGACGACCCTGCTGAACATCGTCTCCACGCAGATCCCCAACGACGAGCGCATCCTGACCATCGAGGACAGCGCCGAGCTGATGCTGCAGCAGGACCACATCGTGCCCTTCGAGTCGCGCCCCGCCGACAAGTTCGGCAAGGGCGAGGTGAACATGGGGCACCTGCTGCACTCCGCCCTGCGCCTGCGGCCCGACCGCATCGTCGTCGGCGAGGTGCGCGGCGGCGAGGCCTTCGACCTGATGCAGGCCATGAACACCGGCCACGGCGGCTCGATGGCCACCACCCACGCCAACACCCCGGTGGACACGCTGCGCCGCCTCGAGTCCCTCTGCCTGATGTCCTCGGTGGAGATGCCGATGGTGGCCATCCGCGCGCAGGTGGCCTCGGCCATCAACGGCGTCATCTGCTGCGAGCGCTTTCACGACGGCTCGCGCCGCACCACCGCCATCGCCGAGGTGCTGCCGCTCAACGAGAAGGGCGAGTACCAGGCGACGCCGCTGTTCGTGTACCTGCCCACCCACAAGGACGAGAACGGCAAGATCCACGGCTACCACTCGCCGACGGGGATGCTGCCCACCTTCATCGGGCGCATGCAGGCCCACGGCTTCCCGGACATCGACGAGAAGTTCTTCGACCCGGCGACCTACGGCCTGCCGCCCCCGCCGAACATCTTCGCCAAGGACATGAAGACCTACTGGGCGCCCAGCCTGAAGAACCGCGAGGTGGGCGAGCCGGACTCCCCCGAGGTCAAGAAGATGATGGCCGCGGCCCAGGAGTTCGCCGAGAAGCAGGAGAAGGGGCACAAGGAGGACGTGAAGGCCGGGCCCTCGGTGTTCCTGGGCGGCTACAACTTCGGCTCCGGCTCCGGCGGGCACGACGCTCCGCCCGTCCGGACCGGGGCCGCCGCCCCCGCCAAGCCCGCCGAGCCGGCCAAGCCCGCGCCCGCGGCGGCCGCGCCCAAGCCCGCGGCGTCCGCGGCGAACCCCAGGGCCGAGCCGGGCGTGGAGATCGAGACGCGCCCCACCCAGGCCCCGCGCCAGCCGGCCCCGGGCTTCAGCGAGACCACGCGGCCGCCGCAGCGCCCGCCCATGGCCGCGCAGCCGCGCACCACCGGGAGCGTCCAGCGCGCCCTGCCGCCCAAGCAGGAGTCGAAGGTGCAGGTCTCCGGCGAGTACGAGGTCGAGGAGGAGCCGCAGCGCCCCGCCCCGGCCCCGCGAGCCGGGCTGCCGCCGGGGAGGCGCCCGCTGCCCCCCGGCAGGCGCCCGCTGCCGGTGCCCGCCGAGGAGGAGGCGCCCGAGGAGGAAGAGGCGGCCGCCGAGGAGGAGGAGTACGAGGAGGAGCAGGAGGAGGGCGAGGAAGGCCAGGAGGCGGCGCCCAACACCAGCGAGAAGACGCAGCTGCGCGACATGCCCCCCCGCTTCAAGGGCCGTTAGCCGCACGCCCCGGCCATGAAACGCCTGCTCTCGTTCTTCGTCCTGCTGCTGATCCTGGGCGGACTGCTCGTCCCCGGGATGTACTTCTTCTACGCCAGGGACCTGCCCGACCTGGAGTCGCCGACGGTCGTGTTCAAGGCCGTGAAGCGGTCGATCGAGTCGCAGCGGCAGGTGGTGGCGCCCACCGGGCCCACCGGGCAGAAGCTGGAGGCCTACGAGTTCGCGCTGGTGCCGACCAACAAGCTGCCGGCCCACTTCGTCGACGCCATCGTCGCGGTCGACTCCTGCCCCGACTACACGACCTCGAAGAAGGACCTGCCCTACCCCAAGCTGCGCCGCATCGCCAAGCGGTGGCTGCGCAAGGAGGTGGCCGGCTTCGGGCCGCAGGCCTGCCAGCTGCGCTACGCCGACCAGATCGTGCTGGCGCTGGGCGTGGTCGACGCCATGCGCGCCTCCATCGGAGACAGCAAGGTCCTGGACGCGCTGTCGGTGGACGAGCTGCTCTCCTACCGCATCTCGACCGTGTACTTCGGCGAGGGCGTGATCGGCCCGCAGGCGGCGGCGACGAAGCTCTTCAAGAAGGACCTGGAGAAGCTGGACCTGGGCCAGGTGGGGGAGCTGGTGGCGGCGGAGGGCTACTTCCAGATGTTCCAGCGCTGCCAGAACCCGGCGAAGCTCAAGATGTACCGCGACGCCATCCTCGACCGGATGGAGGCCTTCCGGATGCTGGGGCAGGCCGAGGCGAAGGCCGCCCGCGCCCGGCAGGTGACCTGCTACTACAAGCCGCCCTGACGGCCCTCACCGCGGCCACTCCACGGTGGCACCCCGCGCCGGGCTCTACCCCCGCGCCGGCGTCAGCACCCGCACCGGCAGCACCATGGTGTTGATCCCCGCGAACTGCAGCCGGCGCTGAAGCTGGTTCGCCGTCTCGTTGTGCAGGATCCGCTGCAGCCAGCCCTCGCGCTGGAAGATGAGCTTGCCGGCGAAGAACACCGCCCGCGGGAACTCGCGCGCGATCTCCCGGCACAGGCGCTCGCCCTCCGCCACCGCCTCGGTCCCCACCGCCATCCGGCTCGTCGCGGCCAGCCCCAGCCGGTGCGCCAGGTCCTCGTACCGCTGCAGCGAGGCGTGCGTCGCCTCCCGCACCCGGTCCACCTCGTCGACGCCCTTCATCGTCGCCGCGTCCACCACGCCCACCGAGACGAACACGAAGCTCTTGAAGTGCCCGGGGAAGAGCCGCTGCACGGTGAGCAGCGCGTGCACGCCCAGCCCGCCGTAGCCGCCGACCAGGATCACCGCCGCCGGCTGCTTGGGGTCCACCGGCTTGACCACGCCCGCCTCGCTGGAGGGCGGCAGCGCCTCCATCACCTCGTCGAGGCGCGAGAGGTTTCCCTGCACCCGCCGGTAGTGCTCCCGGATGGCCAGGCAGACCACGACCAGCGCCGCCGTCACCGTCAGCGTCAGCCAGCCGCCCTCGGCGAACTTCTCCACGATGTTCACGACCAGGATCGACGCGCACAGCACCAGCCCCACCCCGTGCACCGAGATGTGTTGCCTCCAGCCCGCGAGCGTGCGCCGGCCCCGCCACCAGTAGCGCACCATCGCCAACTGCGAGAGCGAGAAGGTCAGGAACACGTTGATGGCGTACATCAGCACCAGCGTGCCGACGTGGCCGCCGGTGTAGAGCAACGTCAGCGCCGAGGCGCCCGACATCAGCACCACGCCGTCCTTGGTCACCAGCCGGCTCGACAGGTTGCCGAAGCGGTGGGGCAGCCAGCCGTCGTTGGCCATGTTCGCCATCACCCGCGGGCCGTCGAGGAAGCCGGTCTGCGCGGCCACGAACAAGAGCGCCGTCTCCGCGAACAGGGTTGCGACCACGAACGCCTTCCCGGCCCCGCCCAGGCTCCGCGCGAAGCTCTCGGCGAGCACCGCGTTCATGGTCTTGCCTGGCACGGGCGAGGCGTGGACCAGCAGGTATCCCAGCGTGACGCCGCCGGCGACCAGCGCCAGCGAGAGCGCCATGTAGACCATCGTCCGCTTGCCGGTCTCCACCTTCGGCTCGCGCATGATCTGCAGGCCGTTGGAGACCGCCTCGATGCCGGTATAGGTGCCCGCCCCCATCGAGTAGGCGCGCAGGAACAGGCCCGCGACTCCGCCCAGGCCCATCGCCGCCAGGCCCTCTTTCAGGCCCTGGTGCGAGTCGCGCAGCACCTGCGGCAGCTCCCAGGCCCGCTGCAGCACCACCCCCAGGAGCAGCACCGCGTGCGTGATCAGGAAGAGGATGAAGATGGGCATCAGCGCCGTCACCGACTCCCTGACGCCGCGCAGGTTGAGCAGCGTCAGCAGCCCGATGGCCCCGAACTCCACCGGAAGCTTGAGTGGCTGCCAGGCAGGAGGCAGGAAGCTGAAGGTCGCCTCGGCCCCGGCGGCGACGGAGGTGGTGATGGTCAGGACGTAGTCCACCAGCAGCGCCGAGCCGGACACGACCCCGACCCGCGCCCCGAGCAACTGGGAGGCGACGACATACCCGCCGCCTCCGAAGGGGAAGTGCTCGATGATCTTCGAATAGGCGTAGCTGATGATGAAGACGGTCACCGCGGTCGCCGCCGCCAGGCCGAGGGCCAGGTAGTGCGCCTCGCCCAGCGCCTTGAAGGACTCCTCCGGGCCGTAGGACGAGGACGAGAGCCCGTCGGCGCCCAGCCCCACCCAGGCCAGGAACGCGATGAGCGAGATCTGGTGGTAGGTGCGCGGATCCCGCAGATCCCGCGGCCGGCCCTGCAGAATCCGGCGCAGCCGCTCCCCCAGCCGCGCGCGCGGGTCCGCCCCCTGCCGATCGGTCGACGAGTCTTTCATGGGCCGGACGCGGTGCGCCCGGGGCGAATCTACGGTCGCTCGTCCTGGCGCGTCGGCTCCGGCGCCCCAACGGGCCCGCCCACGGAGGAGGAGCCGGCGGGGGGATCGCCGGGGGAGATCTCGCTCTCCTGCTCGGGGAACTTGCCGCGGATGGACGCGTAGAAGGCGCGGATGGCCTGGAAGTCCTTCTGGATGTCGCCGGTGGGCACGAACACCTCGCCCAGCCCGCCGCGCTTCTTCCCGTAGTCCAGGAAGCCCAAGACGATGGGCACCTTGGCCCCCACCGCCACGTAGTAGAAGCCGGTCTTCCAGCGCTGGGCCTTCTTGCGCGTCCCCGACGGGGCGATGAGCAGCATCAGCGCAGGGCGGCCCTCGAAGACCTGGACCAGCGCCTCCACCGTGTCCTTTGAGCCGCGGCGGTCGACGCCGATGCCGCCCAGCCAGCGCATGAAGGCGCCGAACGGAGGCTCGAAGAGGGTGTGCTTGCCCACCCACTGCATCCGCAGCCCGAGCGACCAGGCCACGGCGAGCGAGAACGGCAGGTCCCAGTTGGTGGTGTGCGGCGCCGCCACCACCACCGCGCGCTCCACGTCGGGGAGCCGCTCGTCGAGCGTCCAGCCGAAGAAGCGCAGCCAGAGCCGTCCGGCAATCCGCTTCGGCGAAAACAGGCTGGGCCCCCGTCTTTTCATGTCCCGGGGATCGTAACCCGGAGACTGGGGCTGCGCGCCGCGGGAGTGTATCGGCAGTGCAAAAGATCGAGCCGGGCTGGCCTTACTGCTGCTGCCGCGGGTCCGGCCCCTGCCCCTGCTCCTGCCCTGCCCGCCCCGGCTGCTTCCCCATCGCCAGCGCCACGCCGCCGAAGAGCGCCCCGCACAGCCGCTCCGCGGCGCGCTGGTGCACGTTGCAGACGACCGCCGCCATCCGGCCGTCCGGGGCGCGCACCAGCAGGACCTGCCGGGTGGCGTCGCGCCAGGCCTGCGTCGCCAGCCCCGAGATGCGCAGCGGGCGCGGCACGAGGTCGTCGGCCCTCTCGACGCGGGCCTGGACCCCCAGCAGCGTCGGCAGCAGCGACTCGCTGGGGATCTGCGGAGGCAGCGACCCCACCGACACGATGGCCACGACCTCGTCCTTCGCGGTCCGGGCCATCACCCGCTGGCCCGCGCTCTCCAGGGACATCCCCTCCTCGGAAAGCAGCCCGAGCACGCCGCCCTTCCTGCCCCCTTGGCCCGCGCGCAGCTTCTGCAGGTCATACCCCGCCAGCTCCGCCGGCACGACGACGGAGAGGCCCGCCGCCGGATCCGAGAACGTCCGGTCCGGCAGCGCGTACGCGGCCAGGGGATCGCCGCCGTCCTCGCCCGTGACGGAGGCCGCCAGCGCGAACCACGAGAACGCCAGGATTGCGCCCACCACGCTCGCCGCCAACCGCAACCGCGGAGTCTCGAACCAGAAGGCGCCCAGCACGCACAGCGACGGGAGCGTGGCGACCACCGCCAGCCAGTGGCCGGTGAGCACGAACGCCACGATGCCCTGGCCGGCCCCGAGCAGGGCCCCGACCAGCACCAGCCACTTCGCCCAGCCCGCCTGCTTGAGCAGCATCGCCGCGGTGACCAGGTTGGCGACCGCGGAGAGGATCTCCGGCGGGGCGCCGGCGCCGAACGCCAGGATCGAAGCGAGCCCCTGCGCGGCGAAGATGGCCGCGGCGGGGAGGTAGCCGTGCTCGTCCGGCTCCTTGGTCTCCACCGGCACCGGGTCGGGCGTCTCGTCGGGCAGCGAGAGCCGCGCCGCCTCGCCTGCTCCCAGCGGCTGCGGCATCCGCCCGTCGAGGCGGCGCCGCTCGCCCTCCCGCTCCGCCTCGCGCTCGCCGCCGTCCAGGTGGACGCCGACGCAGCGCGGGCAGGTGTCGATGGTCATCTCCGCCCCGCACAGCGGGCACGTCGCCATCCGTTCCTCCGCTCTACCGCGTCCGTTCGCCGCCCATCTTGCCCCAGCGGCCCGTGGCCTCGGCCGCCTTGGGGACGGTGCGCAGCACCAGGGCGCCCAGCGCCGCCGGCTCCAGCGGCCGCACCGCCCCGGTGAGCATCTGCGCCATCTCCAGCGCGGTGGCCGGGCGCTGCTCGGCCCGCTTCGAGAAGCAGGCTTGCAGCACGTTCCACAGCGCCGGGGGGATGCGCGGGTCGGCCCGCGGCGGCGAGTCGTGGATGGAGCGCAGCATCAGCACCGCCGTGTCGCCCTCGAACGGCAGCGCCCCGGTGAGCGCCTCGTAGGTCACGGTCGCCATCGAGAACAGGTCGCTGCGCCGGTCGAGGTCGGCCTTCACCGCCTGCTCGGGCGAGAGGTAGCGCAGCTTGCCGCGCACCTCGTTGGCGGCGGTGAACACCGACTGCCCCGCCGACTTGGCCACGCCGAAGTCCAGGACCTTCACGTAGCCGTCGAAGCCCGCCATCACGTTGCGCGGCGACAGGTCGCGGTGCACCAGGCGCAGCGGCTCGCCGTCCTCGCCCCGGAGCTCGTGCGCGGCGTGCAGGCCCGAGAGCGCCTGCGAGGCGATGGCCACCGCGGCGCTGGCCGAGAGCGGCCCGCCCTGCGCCAGCAGCTCGCGCAGCGTCACCCCGCGCACCAGCTCCATCGCCAGGTAGTCGCCGCCGGGGGCCCGCCCGAAGTCGTAGACCGTGACCAGGTTCGGGTGGTGCAGGCGCAGCCCGATGCGCCCCTCGTCGAGGAAGCGCGCGCTGGCCTCCGCGTCGTCGCGCAGGTGCGGCAGCACCCGCTTGAGCGCCACCAGCCGCCCGATGCCGTCCGGCGCCTCCTGGCGGGCGACGAAGACCTGGCCCATGCCCCCGGCGCCCAGCGGCAGCAGCAGCTCGAACCGGGCGACGCGGGCCCGGGGCTGGAAGCCCTCGGTCAGGGCCAGCTCGTCCAGGCGCTGCGGCGCCGAGCGGCCTTCGGCGAGCGCCAGGAACCCCAAGAGCGCGCTGTCGAGCTGCTCGCCCATGGCGTCGACCAGCGCCATCACCTGGTCCGGCTGCGAGGCCTTCTCCACCAGCAGCCCGAAGACCCCCAGGCGCGTGCGGCCCAGCGCCAGCTCCTTGACGAAGAGGGTGCGGCCGGGAAGCTCGCGCACCCCGCACCTGGAGCAGGCCTCGTCGAAGGGCAGGTCCAGCGCGCCCTCGACCAGGGCCAGCACCGGCCCGGAGGAGCCCTCGATGCGCGCGAAGCCGGCCTGCGCCCCGACGAGGCGCACGCACTGCGAGAGGAAGACGTCCAGGCCGGCCTGCAGGCCCATGCGCTGCTCGAGGCAGTCCTCGAGGATGGTGTCCACCAGCGAGGAGACCCGCGTCCAGGCGCGCAGGAACGCGACCTCCTCCTCGAGTGAGTTGAAGCTCGGCATCGCGTGGCTCATCGCCGCCTCGGCCAGGGGGTCCGACGGCAGGATAGCGCGGCGCGGCTCGAGGCAGCGAGACGCTGGCTGCTAGAGCGCCGCGTCGAGCCCCTCGGAGGCGGCGTCCCACTCCACCGCGGCCGCGGCGTCCGCCTCCGGGAGCACCGCGGCGTCGTCCGCGACGACCTCGTCGGCGTCCGCCTCGCTCCCCGCGTCGGAAGGCTCGGTCCCGGCGTCCGGCGCCTCGGCTTCGGCGTCGAGGGGCTCCCCGCCGGCGTCCGTCCGGTGCACCACCCCGCCGTCCGGGCCGGGGCCGACCCCGGCATCCGCCCACCCCCCGCCGGCGTCGCGCGGCGCGCTCACGCACTGGAAGGCCGCATTGCACATCTCGGAGGAGCCGCAGGTCCCGCACTGCCGGCCGCAGCCGTCGGAGCCGCACTGCTTGCCGGCGCAGTTCGGCTGGCAGGTCTCGCACAGGAAGGACGCTGGGTTGCAGTTCCAGCCCTTGCCGCAGTCGCCGCAGCTGCCGCCGCACTGGTCGTTGCCGCACTGCCGGCCCTTGCACTGGGGGACGCAGACGGGGCGGCACTGCTTGGTGAGCGGGTTGCAGGTCTCGGTCACCTCGCAGCAGGTGTCGCCGCAGGCCACCCTGCACTCGGACTCGGGCACGCACTGGCTCTTGAAGCAGCGGTATCCGTCCAGGCAGTCGGCGGCGCCGTTGCACTGGTCCTTGCCGACCATGGAGAGGCCGCAGCCGTACCCCAGGGCCAGCGCCAACGCCGCCGCGCCGATCCCGATCGTCGTGGACGCTCGCGTCATGGCCGACCTCCGCTCACCAGCGCCCCTGCACGGTGGCCCCGGCCCCACCGGCGCCGACCGCCGGGGCGAGCACGATCTCTTCCGCGCTCGGCCAGAGCAGCACGCCGGCGAGGATGGCCGCGACGGCCACGGTTCCCGTCGTCGCCGCCACCGCCGCGTAGGTGTCGACCCGGTCTCGCGCCTGGGCCGCCGGGCGCTGAAGGTTCGTCGCATCGAAGTCGTGCCGCGCCTGGAGGGCCAGCGCCGCGCTCGCGCTGGCGGCGACCAGCGCCGCGCCGGCGGCGACGAAGGCCGCGACGGACGCGGGCCGCCTCCACCCGCCGGTGTCGAGCGAGAGCCGCAGCGACGGGTCCCAGCCCACCCCCGCCACCCCGGCGCTGTCGACATAGCCGCGGTAGTAGGTCGGGCCGTAGGCGGACTGGAACAGCGCGCGGCGCAGGGTGGCCTCGATCGCGCCGCGGGAGACGACGCTGCGCTTGCGCCAGTCCAGGCGCTCGATGCGGACGATCTCCCCGGGGCGCGGCGAGAGCTCCGCCTCGCGGTCCTGGGCGACGAGGAACAGCCGCGCCGCGGGCACGGCGATGCGCACCAGGAAGTCGGGGCTGAGGTGGGCGTCCAGGTAGCGCTGGCCGCTCTCCAGCTCGACGAAGAAGTGACCCAGCCGCGAAGCCCCGGCGAGCTGCGCCGCCCCCTTCTGCCAGCCGAGCGCGACGATGGGCTGGTGGGGGTTGACGCGCGGGGCCAGGGCGATGACGTGAGGCACCGCCCGCTCGTCGCGCACGTCGCGGTTGGAAGAGGCGAGGAAGGCCTGGACCTCCGAGTACTCGACCACGCCGTCGCCGTTCACGTCGGCGGCGCCGGTCAAGGCGGAGAGCAGCTCGTGGGTGAAGACCCCGGACTCGATCTGCGACCACTCGTGCGCCTGCTGGTCGGAGGCCGTCGCCAGCACCACGCCGACGTGGGGGAACTGCGCGAGCGTGGTGGCCTCGAGGAACTTCTGGCGCTCCCTGGCCGTCACCGGCTCGACCCGGGCATCGCTCTCCGGGCCGAGGATCCCGCGGGCGCCCACGACGCCCTCGGCGTGGCAGGCGTCGATGAAGAGGTGCACGAAGCTCGCCGGGACCTTCTGGAGGATTTCGCCGTAGAGGCGCTCGCGGGTGAGCTCGGCGTCGGTGAGCGCGAGGAAGAGGGCGCCGTCCTTGCCCCGGGCGCCGTGGCCGCTGAAGGCGAGGTAGAGCACCGGCTGGTCACCCCGGGCCCGATCCGCCTGCATCCGCGCCGCGAGGTCCGCCACGACTGCGCGAAGCTCCGCGAGCGAGGGGACCCGCGCCGCGGCCAGCGCCTCCGGGTACCGCTTCCCGGTCGGGGAATCGAGCACGCTCAAGAGCTCGGAGCGCTCGCAGAAGCGCGAGAAGAGTTGCCAGTAGCGGACCGCGTCGTCGTCGGCATAGGCGAGGGTCGGCAGCGGAGTGTCGCTGGCCGCGGGAGGAGCGTCGTTGCCGATGGCGACCCCGTACGCCACGGTCCGCGCCTGCGCCGAGCCGGCCAGGAGCAGGACGATGGCGGCGAGGACGACTCGGATCACGGCGTGACCTCGAGCGCACGGCGGACGACCTGCCCCTGGCCCGCGGACTTCTCGGGCGCCTCGAGGAGGGCGCGGATCTCGTCCTTGGTGAGCGTCTGGTTCGAGAACACCCCCACGACCTCGTGGCGGCCGGCCGCGTGCTCCGGTCCCAGCGGGACGCCCACGGCCAGGAGCCCGTCCGCGCCGAGGCCCTCGATGCCGACGTCGGTGAAGTACCAGACCACCGCCCCGCCGCCCGCGGCGATGGCCAGCGCCGCGAAGCGACGCGCGCCCCGAGGCTCGACCCGGAAGAGGAGCTTGCCGCCCTTGGCGCACTTGCCCTCGGCCAGGGTCTCGGCACAGACGACGGCGAAGGAGGGCTTGGCGTCGGCCGGGCCACGGGCGGTGAACTGATCCACCGGGCCCTGCGCCACGGTGAAGTACCAGATGGGAGCGACGAGCAGCAGGCCCAGGCCGACCAGCGCCCAGCGCAGCCACGGGGCCAAGAGACCGGCCGGGCGTTCGACGTGATCGGCCGGGAGCCGCTCGAAGATCTGCTCGAGCGCGGCGTCCTTGTCGGCCTGCGTGAGCTCGTCGCGCCCCGCGAGGAGGCGGTTGAGCTGGGGATCGGGCAGCGGCTTCATGACTCTTGGCTTCTCTCCTCTGGATCCTTCTACGAACCAGTGGCCGAACTGGGCCAGCCCCGCTTCTCGCACTCGGCCAGGTAGCGCTGCAGGTCGGCCCGGACCTGCTCTTCCCAGGTGCGCACCTGGCGGCGGGTGACCTTCATCTTCTCGGCAAGGTCGCGCTGCGACAGGTCCTCCACGAAGCGCAGCTGGATGAACTCGCGCAGCGGGCTCTTGGTGGCAGCGCAGAACTCCAGGGTCGCGGCCCGAAGCCTGCGCCATTCCAGGTTTTCCTCCGGGACCTCCTCGACAATCTCCACCTCGTCCATCGGCTCTTCGACCGGGATCAGCCGGCCGCCGGTGCGCGCCTCGTCCACCAGGAGGTTGCGCGCGATCCGGAGGATGTAGGGCCGGTAGTCGCGCAGGCCGTCGTAGGCCTGCCGGGCCGGCGCCGCGAAGGCCTTGAGGAAGACTTCCTGCACGAGGTCGCGGTGGCGCTGCGGCTCGCGGACCCCGGGCAGCGTGTGGCCTCCGCCCAGTCGGCAGCCGCGCTGCAGGAGCCTGCCGACGTCCCCGACATAGGTCCCGTAGACCTCGGCCATGGCCGCCCGCTCTCCCTTGCGGAAGGCGTCGAGCAATGCGCGGCGGCCGTGGAAGAGCGTCACGGCCCCAATTCATACACCGGCCAGCTCGGTCCTAGGGCTTGGTCGCCTCGAGCGTCACGACGCCGGACTGCTGCTCTGCGAGCCGCGAAACCCCCAGACCCGCTGGCACGACGGCGCGGAGCGCTTCGATGGCGACGCCGGGCGAGAGCTTCCCGGTGACCTTGAACCCGCCGGGCACCGCCTCGAACTTCCCGGAGCGGAGCAGCGGATTGGGCTCGCCGAAGAGCTTGTCGACGAGGCCGGGCTCGGCGCCTAGGCGGCCCCACGAGAGGGCCTCCAGCGCCTGCAGCTGCACCCGAAGCCTCCCGAACTCCTGCGAGATCTTGTCCATCTCGGCCACGATGCGATCCAAGGCGGCGATGGCGCCCTCGGTCTTGAAGATCTGCTCCCGCAGCTTCCGGCCTTCGCTCCAGGAGAGGATGGACGGCTCCGGCAGGGGCTTGCGCGCCGGCAGCGGGCGCGGCGAGACCTCGGGCGCCGCCGGCTGCGGCAGGCGAATCGGCTCGAGGGTTGCCTGGCTGTTCCCCTCCGCGCCCACCTCGAAGGACCCGACCGAGTAGGCCGCCGTCTCCGGCCACGCCCGCAGCGCCGCCAGCAGCTTCGCCGGGGTGACGCCGCTCATCGAGACCGACTCGCGGGCGGCCACGGGAGGGAGCTTCTTCTGGAGCACGTCGAGGTCGCGCCGGGCGACGTTGAGCTCGTCGGCCATGTACCTCTTGCGGACGAGCTCCTGCTCGCGTTCGGCCAGGATCGCGCGGAGCTCGACCACCTCCTTGGTCTCGCAGGCCGCGAGGCCGAGCAGCGACAGCGCCGCGAGCAACCGGATGGCGTGCTTCTTCATGTCGGTCCTCCCGGTGCTTGCGACTTCGGCTAGGCTTGGAGGCGGCCGAAGAACGTCGTGGAGCCTCTCATGAACAGGAAGCTCAGGTTCGCGCTGTTGGGGATCTTCGTGGTGTTCGCGCTCTCGGGGTGCCCCCGCCACCACCACATCCCGGGTCCGCACATCCCGTCGCCCCACCACGTCCCGCACCCGCACCTCCCGTAGCCGTAGCCCCGCAGCCGCCCCTTTCAGCGGCGGGTGCGCAGCGCCTCGGGCAGCTTGGCGAGCCGCGCCGCGGCCTCCTTGAGCGTCGAGTCCTTCTTGCAGAAGGCGAAGCGCGCCATCGAGCGGCCGTGCGCCTTGTGCTCCTCGCCGTAGAAGGCGCTGGGCGGGATGGCCGCCACGCCGACCTCGCGGGTGAGGAAGCGGCAGAACTCGTAGTCGTCGGTGAAGCCGGTGCCGCGGATGTCGGCCATGATGAAGTAGGTGCCGTAGGGCAGCATCGGCGAAAGGCCCGCCTGGCGCAGCGCCGCGAGCGCCAGGTCGCGCTTGGCCTGCAGGTCGCCGGCGAGCTTCTGGAAGTAGGCGTCGGGCAGGCCCAGGCCGGTGGCGACGGCCTCCAGGAGCGGCGCGGCGGTGGAGAAGGTCACGAACTGGTGGACCTGCTGCACGGCCTTGCGCAGCGGCGGCGGCGCGACGATCCAGCCGATCTTCCAGCCGGTGAAGCCGAAGCTCTTGCCCGCGCTGGCCACGGTGACGGTGCGCTCGGCCATCCCCGGGATGCTCGACAGGCGCACGTGGCGCTGCGCCCCGAAGATCAGGTGCTCGTAGACCTCGTCGGCCAGCGCGATGACGTCGTAGCGCTGGCACAGCTCGGCGATGAGCTCCATCTCGGCGCGGGTGTAGAGCTTGCCGGTCGGGTTCTGCGGGCTGTTGACGATGATCAGCCGGGTCTTGTCGTTGAAGGCGGCGCGCAGCTCGCCCTCGTCGAACCACCAGGTGTCGGGGTGGGCGGCGTCGGGCGGCCGCAGCAGCACGTAGCGCGGGACCGCGCCCGCCAGCTCGATGTTGGCGGCGTAGGAGTCGTAGTACGGCTCGAAGAGGATGACCTCGTCGCCCGGGTCGACCAGGCCCATGATCGAGTCGAAGCAGGCCTCGGTGCCGCCGCTGGTGACGCTGATCATCGTCGCCGGGTCGATCGTCGTTCCGTAGAAGCGCTCCTCGTGGAGGGCGATGGCCTTGCGCAGCCGCTCCGAGCCGGAGCTGACCGCGTACTGGTTCACGCCGTCGCGGATGGCGCGGCAGGCGGCCTCCTTGACCTCCTCGGGGCCGTCGTAGTCGGGGAAGCCCTGGCCCAGGTTCACGGCGCCGTGCTGGACGGCCAGCGCGCTGAACTCGGCGAAGACGGTGACGGGGAAGCCCTGCGTTCTCTTGGCGATTCGCGGTGTCATGCGGCGCATTCTGCACCAGCCGCGCGCGGCCGGATCACTCCATTTCCGCGTCCGCCCGGTCGGCCTGTGGCCCTGCGTCGGCAGGCTGCCCGGCGTCCGGCGCAGGCAGCGCCGTCCGGGGCGGCGGCAGGTCGGGCCGCACCCGGGCGTCAGATCCCGGCACAGACCGCTGCGCCCACCACGACCGCGGAGACCACGATCGCCGAGGGAAGGAGCGGCCGGAGGCCCTGGACCGCCTCGGGGTGGATTTCTGGCGCGTGGAATTTCCCGCCGTCTGCCCTCCGCACCTCCCGCCGCCACGCTCGGCCAATCCCGCCGGCGCCGCCCGGGCGAAATCGCACACGCCCGCCCTCGAGCGCCGAACCGGAATTTCGACCGCCATCCGACCGCCGCTGCTGGGCATTCCGGGCAAGGTCCAAAATCATTCCCCTTGGATCCGCTCGCCCGGCTTGAGCCCGTCATTACGTAACCTTTACGCAAGGCTCAATGTGCCGCATTGCGCCGTGACCGCCGCAAGTCAGGGATGTAGATTCCGCGCCCTTTCGAACGAAGTGGACTTCTTGGCAAACCCTGAATCTCAGGGCGGGGAGCGGTTGGATATGGCGACGGGCGAGCCCGCGCAGACGTCGGTGCCGATTCAGGATCCGGGGGGATTGCTGGAGCGACTGGAGCGCATCCGTGAGCCGCTGCGGGTCGTGCGCGCCGACGGCCGATTCGGCGTGCTGCCCGCGGACGGCGCGGCGCTGCCGCCCGGGACCGAGCTGGTCGCGCTGCTGCCGGCGCTCTACCCGGAGTGGCTGGGCGACCGCGGCTTCTGCGAGGCGCACAAGGTCCGCTTCCCCTACGCCGTCGGCGAGATGGCCAACGAGCTGACGACGACGCGCATGGTCGTCGCCGCCGCGCGCGCCGGCTTCCTGGGCTTCTTCGGCGCCGCCGGGCTCACCCCGCAGCGCCTCGACGCCGCCATCACCGAGATCGAGCGCGAGCTCGGCACCGGGCCGTCCGCCGCCTCGTGGGGCTCCAACCTCATCCACAGCCCGGCCGAGCCCTCGCTCGAGGACGCGGTCGTCGACGTCTACCTCCGGCGCGGCGTCCGGCGCGTCTCGGCCTCGGCCTACATGTCGCTGACTCCCGCGGTGGTGCGCTTCGCCGCCACCGGCCTCGGCCGCGACGCCCGCGGCCGCGTCCGCCGCCAGAACCACCTCTTCGCCAAGATCTCCCGGCCCGAGACCGCGCGGCTCTTCCTCTCGCCGGCGCCGAAGGAGCTGCTCGCCGCGCTGGTCGCGCAGCAGAAGCTGACGGCCGCCGAGGCCGAGCTGGCGGCGACCCTGCCGCTCGCCGAGGACGTGACGGTGGAAGCCGACTCCGGCGGGCACACCGACAACCGGCCGCTGGGCGCCATCTTCCCGGCGGTCGCGCTGGTGCGCGACGAGCTGGCCCTGCGGCACCGCTACCCGCGGCCCATCCGCCTGGGCGCCGCCGGCGGTCTGGGCACGCCCGCCGCCGTGGCCGCGGCCTTCACGCTGGGCGCCTCCTACGTCATGACCGGCTCGGTGAACCAGGCCGCGGTGGAGAGCGGGCTGGGCGAGAGCGGCAAGAGGCTGCTCGCCCAGGCCGGCATCGCCGACGTCGCCATGGCCCCGTCGGCGGACATGTTCGAGATGGGCGTGAAGGTGCAGGTGCTCAAGCGCGGGACGCTCTTCGCGCCGCGGGCCGAGCGCCTCTTCGCGCTCTACGAGAAGCACGCCTCGCTGGAAGCCCTGCCCGAGGCCGACCGCGCGCGGCTGGAGTCGGAGATCTTCCACGCGCCCCTCGCCGCGATCTGGAAGGAGACCGAGCTCTTCTGGTCCAAGCGCGAGCCCGCCGAGGTCGAGCGCGCCGGCCGCGACCCGCACCACAAGATGGCGCTCGTCTTCCGCTGGTACCTCGGCCAGGCCAGCCGCTGGGCCATCCGCGACGACGCCGCGCGACGCCCCGACTTCCAGATCTGGACCGGCCCCGCCATCGGGGCCTTCAACGACTGGGTCAAGGGAAGCTTCCTCGAAGACCTCGCCCGCCGAGACGTCGCCCAGATCGGCCTCAACCTGCTCGAGGGCGCCGCGGTCGTCACCCGCGCCCAGGCCCTGCGCACCGCCGGAGTCCCCGTGGGACCGGCCGCCTTCGCCTTCCGCCCTCGTCCGCTCTCCTGACCGAGCCAACCATGCCGAAGACCACCAAGCCCAAGTCGCCCCGCGCAGCCCTCCCCCCGTCCCCCTCCCGCGGAGCGGCAGGGGGAGACTCTCCGAGCGCCGCGCCCGAGAGGCCCGCCCCCCGCGAGGCCATCGCCATCGTCGGGCTGAGCGCGCTCTTCCCCGGCTCCGTCGACGAGACCGGCTTCTGGCACGACATCCTGGCCGGCCGCGACCTCATCCGCGACGTGCCGCCGACGCACTGGCTCAAGGAGGACTACTTCGACGCCGACGCCACGGTGCAGGACAAGACCTACGCCACCCGCGGCGCCTTCCTCGATCACGTGGACTTCGACGCGCTCGGCTTCGGCGTGCCGCCCAACGTCATCCCCGCCACCGACACCGCGCAGCTGCTCTCGCTCATCGTCGCCCAGCGGGTGCTCGACGAGGTCAGCGCCGCCTCGCCCGCGCGCAAGGTCGCCCGCGACCGCATCAGCGTCATCCTCGGCGTGACCAGCGGCCAGGAGCTGCTCTCCTCGATGGCCAGCCGCCTGCAGCGCCCGGTGTGGGTCAAGGCGCTGCGCGAGGCCGGCCTGCCCGAGAGCAAGGTGCAGGAGGCCTGCAACCGCATCTCCAGCCACTACGTGCCCTGGCAGGAGAACACCTTCCCCGGCCTGCTCGGCAACGTCGTCGCCGGGCGCATCGCCAACCGCTTCGACATGGGCGGCACCAACTGCGTCACCGACGCCGCCTGCGCCAGCTCCTTCGCCGCCATCTCCATGGCCGTCAACGAGCTCGTGCTCGGGCAGTCCGACCTCGTCGTCACCGGCGGCGTGGACACGCTCAACGACATCTTCATGTACATGTGCTTCGCCAAGACCCAGGCGCTCTCCAAGACCGGGGACTGCCGGCCGTTCTCGGACGAGGCCGACGGCACGCTGCTGGGCGAAGGCCTGGCGATGGTGGCGCTCAAGCGCCTCTCCGACGCCGAGCGCGACGGCGACCGCGTCTACGCCGTGCTGCGCGGCGTGGGCTCGTCGTCCGACGGCCGGGCCAAGAGCGTCTACGCGCCGCGGCCCGAGGGCCAGGCCAAGGCGATCGCGCGGGCCTACCAGGCGGCGGGCTACGGCCCGGAGACGGTGGAGCTGGTCGAGGCGCACGGCACCGGGACCAAGGCCGGCGACGTGGCCGAGACCGAGGGCCTGCGCCTGGCGTTCGAGGCCTCGGGGCGCGCCGACCGGCAGTGGTGCGCGCTGGGCTCGGTCAAGTCGCAGATCGGCCACACCAAGGCGGCGGCGGGCGCGGCGGGCCTCTTCAAGGCCGTGATGGCGCTGGTGCACGGGGCGCTGCCGCCGACGATCAAGGTCGCGCGGCCCAACCCCAAGCTCGAGCTGGAGAAGAGCCCGTTCTACCTGAGCTCCCAGGCGCGGCCGTGGGTGCGCGGCTCGGCCCACCCGCGGCGCGCCGGCGTCAGCGCCTTCGGCTTCGGCGGCAGCAACTTCCACATGACGGTCGAGGAGTACCGCGGGCCCGGCAAGAAGGCGCTGCGCAAGCGGACCGCCGCGGCCGAGCTGCTCGTCTTCGGCGCCGCGACCTCCGACGGCCTCGTCCAGGCGCTCTCGGCGCTGGCGATCGGCGGGCCCGGCTCGCTCAGGCACCTGGCGCGCTCGACGCAGGAGAGCTGCCCGAAGGACGCGGCCGTGCGCCTGGCCCTCGTCGCCGCCGACGAGAAGGACCTCGCCGCCAAGCTCGCCGCCGCCCTCAAGACGATCCAGGCGAAGCCCGGCCAGCCGTTCTCGGCGCCCGGCATCCACTACTCGCCGGCCGCCAAGGACGGAAAGCTCGCGTTCCTGTTCCCCGGCCAGGGCAGCCAGTACGTCGGCATGGGCAGCTCGCTGGCCATCGGCTGGCGCGAGGCGCTCTCCGCCTGGGACCTCGCCGCGGACGTCGTCCACGACGGGACGGTGAGCCTGCAGCACGTCGTCTTCCCGCGCCCGGCGTTCACCGACGAGGAGCGCGCCGCGCAGGGCAAGCTCCTGCAGAAGACCGAGTGGGCCCAGCCGGCCATCGGCGCGGCCTCGCTCGCCCAGCTCAAGCTGCTCTCGGCGATGGGGCTGCGGCCCGACGCCGTCGCCGGCCACTCCTTCGGCGAGGTCACCGCGCTGCACGCCGCGGGAGCCTTCGACGAGACGACCTTCCTGCAGATTGCCCGGCGCCGCGGCGAGCTGATGGCCGAGGCCGCCAAGGTCCCCGGCGCGATGACCGCCGCGCTCGCTCCGCTCCCCGAGGTCCAGGCGGCCCTGGCCGAGGCCCCCGAGGCCCGGATCGCCAACTTCAACGCTCCGGCCCAGACCGTGGTCTGCGGGACCGTCGACGCCATCGAGCACGCCGAGGCCGCCTTCGCCAAGCGGGGCATCCGCTTCCAGCGACTCGACGTGGCGACCGCGTTCCACTCGCCCATCGTCGCCGGCTCGCAGAAGCCGTTCGAGGCATTCCTGAAGGGCGCCGAGGTCGGCACGGCCACCCTCCCCGTCTTCTCCAACTCGGAGGCCGCGCCCTACCCCGCCGATCCCGCCGCGGTCCGCGCGCTCCTCGCCGCCCAGCTCGCCCAGCCCGTGCGCTTCGTGGAGTCGATCGAGGCGATGTACGCCGCGGGCGTGCGCACCTTCGTCGAGGTCGGCCCCGGCACCACGCTCACCGGCCTGGTCGAGCGCATCCTCGCCGGCCGGCCGTTCGCCGCCATCTCGCTCGACGCCAAGAGCAAGGACGGGGTCGCCGCGTTCCACGAGGGCTTGGGCAAGCTCTTCGCCGCCGGCTGCACGATGGACCTGGCTCCGCTCTGGGCGGACTTCCTGCCGTCCGTCGATCCGCGCACCGTGAAGAAGTTCGCGGTCAGCATCCCCATCTGCGGCGCGAACCACGGCAAGCCCTACCCGCCCGCCAAGGGCGTCGCGGCGCTGCCTCCTCCCAATCCCGAAGTCGCGCCGGTCGCAGCGGTCGCAGCAGTGCCCGTCGCGGCCGCGCCCGTCGCCGCCCCTTTCGCGGCTCCTTCCGCGGCTGCCCCGGTCGCCGCTCCCGGCTGGCTCGACGCCTACCAGCAGGCGCAGCGCGACACGCTCGAGGCGCACTCCGCCTGGCAGAAGGCGATGACCGATACGCACACGGCCTACCTCAAGGCCGTGGAGCGCTCGTTCGAAGCCGTCGCCGCGGTCGCCGCCGGTGCGCCGCTGCCGGCCGCCGCGCCCGCCGCGTTCCAGGTCTTGGCCCTGCCTGCAGCTCCTGCTCCCGCTCCCGCGCCGATGCCCGTCGCGGTCGCCGCGCCGGTCGCTGCTCCGGTCGCCCCCGCGCCGACTCGCACGCCGGCCCCCGCGCCGGCTGCGCCAGCGGCGGCGGTCGACGTCAAGGCGCTGCTGCTCGAGGTCGTCTCCGCCAAGACCGGCTACCCGGCCGAGATGCTCAACGTCGACCTCTCGCTCGAGGCGGACCTGGGCATCGACTCCATCAAGCGCGTGGAGATCCTCTCGGCGCTGCGCGAACGCGTGCCCAACCTCCCCGAGGTCAAGCCCGCGGCCATGGCGTCGCTCAAGACCCTGGGCGCCATCATCGAGTTCGCCCAGAGCCAGCGCCCCGCGGAGCCCGCGGCCGGCGCTCCTGCACCGGCGGCGTCGGTGGACGTGAGGGCGCTGCTGCTCGAGGTGGTCTCCGCCAAGACCGGCTACCCGGCCGAGATGCTCAACGTCGACCTCTCGCTCGAGGCGGACCTGGGCATCGACTCCATCAAGCGCGTGGAAATCCTCTCGGCGCTGCGCGAGCGCGTGCCCAACCTCCCCGAGGTCAAGCCCGCGGCCATGGCGTCGCTCAAGACGCTCGGCGCCATCATCGACTTCGCCCAGAGCCAGCGCCCCGCGGCGGCCGGGTCTTCGTCCACCCCGTCCACCCCGTCCGGCCCGTCCACTTCGTCCACCCAGTCCACCGCCGCGGCGAAGCCCTCGGCAGCCGACCTCAAGGCCCTGCTCCTGGAGATCGTCGCGGCGAAGACCGGCTACCCCGGCGAGATGCTGGGGATGGACCTCTCGCTCGAGGCGGACCTCGGCATCGACTCCATCAAGCGCGTCGAAATCCTCTCGGCGATGCGCGAGCGGGTCCCGGACCTGCCCGAGGTCAAGCCCGCGGCCATGGCCGGCCTGAAGACCCTGGGCTCCATCGTCTCCTTCCTGGAAGGCCAGACCGCGGGCGGCGAGCAGCCCGCTCCCGCCAAGAAGAAGAACGGCGCCACCGCCCACGAGGCCCCGGCGCCGGTGATCGCCAAGGTCCTCGAGCGCTGCGTCGTGCGCGCCGTCGAGCGCCCCGCGCCCGGGCTCGGCCTGCCGGGCCTGAGCCAGGTGCGCCGCCTCGTCATCGTCCCCAACGACGGCGACGTCGCCGAGGCGCTCCAGGCCGCGCTGCGCGCCCGCGGCATCGGCGCCAGCCTCGAGGCCAACGCCCCCGCCGGCGCCGACGGCGTCGTCTTCCTGGGCGGGCTCTCGGACGCGCCCGCCGGCGAGGTCGTCCGCCACGCCTTCCGCGCCGCGCGCACCGCCGCCGCCCAGCTCGCCGAGAAGCCGGGCGTCTTCGTCACCGTGCAGGACACCGGCGGCGACTTCGGCCTCTCCGGCAGCGAGCGCGCCGCGCTGGGCGGCATCGCCGGCATCGCCAAGACGGCCTCCATGGAGTGGCCCCAGGCCTCGGTGAAGGCCATCGACCTGGAGCGCGGCTCCCGGCCTCCCCAGGCCCTCGCCGCGGCCATCGTCCAGGAGCTGCTCGAGGGCGGCGGCGAGCGCGAGGTCGGCCTGTCCGCCGACGGCCGGCGCGTGGTCCCGGTCGCCCAGCCGGAGCCCTGCGGCGAGCCCGCGGCCGCCCCGCCCATCGGCGCCAGCTCGGTGATCGTCGCCAGCGGCGGCGCCCGCGGCGTCACCGCGGCCTGCCTGGTCGCGCTCGCCCGCCGCACCAAGGCCCGCTTCCTGCTGCTCGGCCGCACCGCGCTCACCGACGAGCCCGCCTGCTGCCGCGAGGCCAAGGACGACGCCGCGGTGAAGCGCGCGCTGCTCGCCGACGCCAAGGCCTGCGGCCGCACGCCGACCCCGGCCGAGCTGTCCCGCGCCGCCTCGGCCGTCCTCGCCGCCCGCGAAGCCAGGGCCACGCTGGAGGCCATCCGCGCCGCCGGCGGCCAGGCCCGCTACGCCGCCGCCGACACCCGCGACCGCGCCGCGCTCGACTCGGCGCTCGCGCAGGCCCGCCAGTGGGGCCCGATCACCGGCATCGTCCACGGCGCCGGCGTGCTCGCCGACAAGCGCCTGGCCGAGAAGACCGACGAAGCCTTCGACTCGGTCTTCGACACCAAGGTCCTGGGCCTGGAGGCGCTGCTCAGCGCCACCGCCAGCGACCCGCTCCAGGCCGTCTGCCTCTTCTCCTCGGTCGCCGCGCGCACCGGCAACGCCGGCCAGGCGGACTACGCCGCGGCCAACGAGGTGCTCAACAAGCGCGCCGCTCTGGAGTCGCGGCTGCGCGGCGAGTCCTGCCGCGTGGTCTCCATCGGCTGGGGCCCGTGGGACGGCGGGATGGTCGACGCCGGCCTGCGCGCCCGCTTCGCCACGCTGGGCGTGCCGCTCATCCCGCTGCAGGCCGGGGCCGAGGCCTTCGCCGACGAGCTGCTCGGCGGCCAGCGCGACCGGGAGATCGTCCTCGGCGGGCTGCCGCCCGTCCCCGCCGGCGACGGCGTGCGCTTCGACGTCTCCGTCAGCCAGGCCTCCCATCCCCAGCTCGCCGACCACGCCATCGACGACGTGCCGGTGCTGCCGTTCGTGCAGGTGCTGGAGTACTTCGCGCGCGCGGTCCGCGCCGCCGCGCCCGGCCACCAGATGGTCTCCTGCCGCGACGTGCGGCTGCTGCGCGGGGTGAAGCTCGACCGCTTCCTGGACGGCGGCACCTGGCTCTCGGTCGTCGGCGAGCGCTCCTCGAACGAGACCCTCAAGCTGGAGCTGCGCGGCCGCGACGGGACGCTGCACTACGCGGCCACCGCGGACCTGTCGCCCCAGGCTCCCGGGGCCCCGGTGCCGCCGCCCCCGCCGGCGCTCACCGAGCGCTTCGCCCGCGCCATCTACGGCGGCGCCGACCTCTTCCACGGCCCGCGCTTCCAGGTCGTCCGCGACGTCGAGGGCGTCTCCGCCGAAGGCATCGTGGGCACGCTCAACGGCACGCGCGAGCGCGGCTGGCTGGGCTCCTGGCAGACCGACGCCGCGGCGCTCGACGGCGGGCTGCAGCTGGCGCTGCTCTGGGCGGGCCACGTGATGGGCGGGCGCTCGCTGCCCACCTCCATCGGCGAGGTGCGCACCTACCGGCCGGGCACGGCGACGGGCACGCTGCGCTGCACGCTGCGCGGCCACCGCCTCGGCGACTCGCACGCCACCAGCGACATCGCCCTGGTGGACACCTCCGACGGCGCGCTCGTCTGCGAGATGCGCGGCGTCGAGACCATTCGCCGCCCCGATCCGGCGCAGGGGTCCTAGCGCGTGAGCTTCCAACCGATTGCCATCGTCGGACGCGCCTGCGTCCTGCCCGGAGCGCTCACCCCGGCGGCGCTGTGGGAGAACGTGCGCGCCGGGCGCGACCTGATCTCCCCGGCCCCGGCCGGCCGCTGGCGCCGCTCGCCCGAGCGCGCGCTCGGCGCCGGGCCCGACCGTGCCAGCACCGACCGCGGCGGCTACGTCACCGGCTTCGCCTTCGATCCCGCGGGCTTCGCCATCGCCCCCGAGGAGCTGGCGTCCCTCGACCCGCAGACCCAGTGGCTGCTGCACGTCTCGCGCGAGGGCCTGCGCGAGGCGCGGCTCGAGGGCAGCCGCCGCGTCGGCGCCGTCTTCGGCAACCTCTCGTTCCCCACGGCCTCCTCGGCGCGATTCGCCGAGCGCACCTGGCTCGGCGAGGCGCTGGCGGACGAGCTGGAGATCCCCCGGGCCGACGCCCGCTCCCGGTTCAGCTCCGGGCTGCCCGCGCACCTCGTCGCCCGGGCGCTCGGCCTGGGCGAGGCCTTCTGCCTGGACGCGGCCTGCGCCTCGTCGCTCTACGCCATCAAGATCGCCTGCGACCGGCTCCACGACGGCTCGGTCGACGCGATGCTCGCCGGCGCGGTCACCTGCTGCGACGACCTCTTCATCCACACCGGCTTCACCGCGCTGCAGGCCCTGAGCCCCTCCGGGCGCAGCCGCCCGTTCCACCACGACGCCGACGGCCTGGTGCCGGCCGAGGGCGCCGGAGTGGTGGTGCTCAAGCGCCTGTCGGATGCCCTGGCCGCCAAGGACCGCGTCTTCGGCGTCATCCGCGGCGTCGGGCTGTCGAACGACGGGCGCGGCTCCGGGCTCATCGCGCCCAGCGAAGAGGGCCAGGTCCGCGCGATGCGGGCCGCCTACGACGAGGCGGGCCTGTCTCCGGCCGACGTCTCGCTGGTCGAGTGCCACGCCACGGGAACGTCCGTCGGCGATCGCACCGAGATCCGCAGCCTGCGCCGCGTCTTCGAGGGCGCCAGCGGCCTGCCGATCGGATCGCTCAAGTCCAACTTCGGCCACGCGGTGGCCGTCGCCGGCGTCGCCGGGCTGCTCAAGGTGCTGGGCGCCATCGAGGCCCGCGAGCGGCCCCCGACGCTCCACGCCGAGCAGCCGTTGGAGGACCTGGCGCGCTCGCCGCTGCGGCTGCTCGAGAAGGCCGAGCCCTGGCCCAGCGACGGGCCGAGGCGGGCGGCGGTGAGCGCCTTCGGCTTCGGCGGCTGCAACGCGCACCTGGTGGTCGAAGAGTTCGAGGCCAAGGCGAAGCCGCGCGCGGCGGTTCGCACCGCCGAGCCCGGCGTCGAGCTGGCCATCGTCGGGATGGGCACGGCGGTCGGCGACGGCTGCACGCTGGGCGACTTCGCCAAGGCGCTCGGCGAGCAGAAGCCGGAGCTGCGCAACCGAGCGCGGGCGCTGACGCTGGAGGTCTCGGCGACGCGATTCCCGCCGCGAGACCTGGAGCAGGCGCTGCCGCAGCAGACCTGGCTGCTCGCCGCGGCGCGCGAAGCGCTCACGGGCCTCGAGCTGCCCAAACGCGAGCGGCTGGGCGTCTACGTGGGCATGGGCTGCGACCCGGAGATCGCCCGCTTCGGCGCGCGCTGGCGTTCGCGCGACTGGGCGCAGGCCCTGGCAATCCCGGACGCGTCCTGGGCGAAGCGGCTCGAAGACACCTTCATCGGACCGCTGGAGGCCGCAGGCGTCCTCGGGACGCTGCCGAACCTCCCCGCGAACCGGCTCAACTTCCAGTTCGACCTGGCCGGCCCCGGCCTCACCGTCTCTGCGGAAGAGCTCTCCGGCCTGCGCGCGCTGCAGGTCGCGGCGAGCGCGTTGCGGCGAGGCGAAATCGACCTGGCGCTCGTCGGGGCCTCCGACTTCACCAGTCAGGTGCACGAGGCGGCTTGCCGCGCGCTCGGAATCAACGCCCCCGCCGGCGACGGTGCGGTCGCCCTGGCGGTGATGCGGGCCGCCGACGCGCGCCGCGAGAAGCGGCCGGTCTTTGCGCTCCTGGGCTTCGAGGACGGCGGGAAGGACTTCGACCCCGCGGTTGTCGAGGCCCGATTCGGAAGGGCGCACGCCGCCTTCGGGCTCGTCCAGGTCGCCGCTGCCGCGGTCGAGTGCAGTCGTGGCTCGGCGAAGCACCTGCGCGTGAGCGTCGAGGCGCTGGGAGGGCAACGGGGAACGGTGTGCCTGCACGCGCCGCCGCCGGGGGCCGTCCCGCCGGGGGCCGTCCCGCCGGGCGCCGTCCCGCCGGGGGCTGAAGCGCCCCGGCTCTCCGTGGAAAGTCCCCTGAAGGGGACTTCGGCTTCCGTTTCCTACCCTGCGCACCGACCGGACCCGACCGTGCCTGCTCTGCCTTCTAGTGATGACCCTTGGGTCGGCGTTCGCCCGCTCGTGCCTACCGCACCCCAGAAGATGGCTCCCGCTCCGGCGCTGCCTTCCGTGCTCGAGGTCACCGACGAGTTGCCCGCCGTCGTCACCCGGTCCACCCAGTCCACGGCGTCCACCCAGTCCACCCCGCCCGGCACCTTCCACTCGCCCGTC
>DASXVQ010000177.1:0-3036 GCA_036504155.1 Myxococcales bacterium | reverse complement strand
AGGTCGTCGTCGATGAGCGCCTTGCGGGTGATCGCGATGATGTTGCCGTAGGCGCCGATGCTGATGCTGGACTTCTCGCCGTCCGGGATCGCCTTGTTCGTGTACTCGCCATGCTCGTTGATGGGCGACAAGGTGCCGAAGCTGCCGTTTCGGTAGAACGAGGCGGCCTTGAAGTCCGGCACGTTCACCTTGCCGCAGAACTTCGGCCACGCGGTCGGCTGCGTCGCGTACGCTGCGAGCAGGACCTTGCCGAGGGTGTTCTCGAGCAGGACCGGGAAGTCCGAGGTGCCGGCCATGCCGGAGCGGACCGAGAGGGCCTGCTCGAACACGCGCTGGGTGCTCCAGCCCCGGGTCTTGAGGTTGCGGCGCTCGAGGAACTCGCGGGCCAGCGCATCCAGCTTCCAGCCGCGGAACTCGCCGGGGTCGGTTGCGACGTCGCGCAGCTTCGCGCCCACCTTCGTCTTCGCGGCCTCGGCCACCAGGTCGGCCACGCCGGCACGCTCGAGCAGCGACGCCTCGGCGCCGCGCTGGAACTTCTCCGCGGAGCTCTCCCCGCCCTCGATGCGGACGTGGTTCTCGGTCTTGAAGCCCTCGGACCAGGAGGCGAGGCGCTCGAGCACGACTTCGCGGGCGCGGTGGAGCGGGACGTGCTCTCGGACCAGCTGCTCGGCGAGGCCGGGGCCCGTGGCTTCGGGGTACTTGGCGCACAGGCCGCGGATGCCTTCGACGCGCACCTGTTCCTCGCGGATCATGAGGTCGGCGGGGTCCTGCTGCGCGCGGGTCTGCAGCTCGGCCGGGGCCGGCGCGGGGGTGGGATTGACGGCGGGGGCGGCGGGGACGGGGACGGACATGGCGGTATTGCTCCTGTTCACGCCCACCGTTCCATCGGCAGGCACACTCACGAGTGAGGTTTCGAAAACCGTCCACTTGACGGCGGTGATCTTCTTCGCGGCTTCGTCGCGATCTTCGACGTCGACCGTGTAGCCAATCGACAGCGACGAGATGACGCCGGCCGCAACGTCTGCGGCGACCTCGAGCGCCCGTGCGCTCTGGCCGAACTGCAGCACTCCGCGAAGCTTCCCGCCCTCGAGCCGCAGGCCGTCGACGACGCCGATCGGCAGCTCGTCTCGGCGGTGCGCGACGAGCAGCGGCAGCGGGCTGCGCTCGATGTTCACGGCGCCGGGCGAGTGGCTCAAGACCTCCTGCCAGGTTTCGCCGGTGTACGGGTCGCGCCTCGGCACAGGCGTCTCGCTCGAGATGGACACCGGGAAGCGCTTGGAGGCAGCCGCCTGCTGGCGCTCGCTCTCTGGAATCTCGATGCGGATGGCTCGGGTCTGCATGGTGGCAATCGTGCAGGTCTGCGGCTGGTGTGTCACTGACACGAAGGGGCGAGACGTGTCAGTGGGTCAGCCGAGCACGCGGTAGAGCTGGCGCGCCGTCGTGGGCACCGGCGCGACCTTGCGGGCCTCGGCGACGAGCTCGCGGACGCCGGGGGGCACCTCGCACGGGACCCCAGCGATCAGCGCCTCGAGCTGGTCGGCTCTCGCCCACAGGGAGCCCGAGAGCTTCTCCGCGGCTTCCCGAAGGAGGGCGTCCCGCATCTCTCGCCGCTGCTCGGCGCCGGCCATCTCGACGAGAAGATCCAGCAGCCGCAGGACGTCCTCGCGCGCCACCGGGCCGGCGAGGGTGGCCACGCGGAGGCGGGCCAGGTCGTGGGCGACCGGCTTCAGTTCAGCGCCCCTGGCGCCGGCGGGCCGAGCAGCTCAACAACGACTCCGGCCCCGGTCTGGCGAGCGGCCTCGAGCAGCACGGCGTCGGGCACCTCGACGTCCGACTCGAGGATCTGCTCGAGGGCGGCGCGCACCCTGGAAACGATGGCGCTGGCGACGCGCTGCAGCTGCTCTTCGGTCGCCTGGTAGTCGCCCAGCCGGGCGACCTCGCCAGCGGCCTCGCACGCCAGCGCGGCCATGTGCAGCAGCAGCACCTCGGCGGGACCGGCGGGGACGACTCGGACACTTGGATCGGGGGTCGCGCTCATGCCGCACCCCCGGCCAGCGCCTCGAGCGTCTCGCGGACGATGCCGTCCAACACGTCGACGTCCGCGGCGCTCAGGTGGGGCAGCTGCTGCCGGGCCCGGCTGGGGAGCGCGAGCAGCTTCGTCTTGCAGTTGGAGAAGACCGCGACCATGCGCGCCTCGACCTGGGAGGCGAGGATCAGCTCGCCCTTCGCCCTGCCCACCTCGAGCTCGGCGAGGGTTGCCTGCGCCGTCTCCTTGCGAGCGCGCGCCACCCGCCAGGCCTCGAGCGATTCGGCATCCCCGGGCGGCTGTCGAAGCGGCATCGATGCGTGCCACTCCAGTTCGCAGGCATCGGGGTAGAGCCAGCGCCCCTTTCCGTCCTGGCGGGCACTGGGCAGCAACCCGGCCTTGCGTCGCTCTTGGACGGCGGCGCGGCTGGCCTCGACGCGCTCGGCGAACTTCCTTTCGCTCATCTCGGGCATGTTCCACCTCTTGTGTTGTGGCCGGCTGGCCGGGAAATTCTAGAATTTGTAGCTACGAAAGCAGGGCGCTCTCTGCGACCCGTGGGCGGTAGGGGCCTGAACAGTACCTTAAGCACCCGGTATCACTGGGCTTTCTGCCTCGCGACATCCTTCCATCCCCACGTCGCCGCGACCTTGGGCTTGGCCTTGATCTCTGCCTCGAGCGCGTCGGCGGCTTGGGCGTAGGAGGCAGCGAGGGCGCTCTGCCCGCCGCCCTCTGCCTGCCGCGCCATTGCACGCAAGGTCCGTGCTTCCTCGGCCTGGGTCGCGTTGACTGGCAGCGGTGCGTATCCAGCCTTCTTCTTCGGCGCGTTGCTCATCGGGTGTGCCTCCTGGTGCTGGTGGGGAAGATGGGCCTGCTGGGGTCGAGTACCTGGCCGTTCGGGCCGCGCCATGTGGCATCGGGCAGCGGCCTCCAGCCCTGGACGCGCAAGCGGTGCCAGTCGCGGCACTCCTGCCTGCGCGCATCGAGGACGGCGCCCGACACCGCGGCGCGCA
>DASXVQ010000176.1:0-2819 GCA_036504155.1 Myxococcales bacterium | reverse complement strand
GGCGCGCCTCGGCGCGGCGCACGGTGATCATGAGCCTGATTCTTCTCTGCGCGCCCTCGCCGCCGAGACGCTGGGGCGATTCGTCGCGGTGGCCAGGACCTTCATCAGGAGACCTCCACCTCCCTGCCTGAGCACGTTCCGAGCCAATGGGCGTTCGGAGCAAGCCAGCAGGTTCGCGCGGGCAATTCGGTCAAAGTGGCGCGAGCGCCCATCGAATTGACCGGGTACGCGCCAGCCAGGCTGCTCGGCACCGGGGTGCCGCTCGCTGGTCCTTCAGCTTGGCGAGCGCTGCAGGAGCGGGTCCCCCCGCGTTCCTGCCGCCCCTCGGCGTTCCTGCCTGCGCCTTCCGGAGGGGAACCCGTCGAGCTCGATGAGCATCTTGAGCGGCAGAGGTGAACCGCGGCCCGGCACGCCCATCGGTCCGAGGGACAGCCTGCCGGCTGCCTCGTTGCCAGCTGATGGGAGAGCTCGGCGCAAATGAAGAGAGATGCGCGGCGTCCAGACGAGCAAGCGGCCGGCGGTAGCCGCCCAGCCGTCGCGCCGTTTCCCATCGCCGGCATCGGAGCCTCCGCGGGCGGCCTCGAGGCGTTCAGCCAACTCCTCGGTCTGCTGCCGACCAACATGGGGATGGCCTTCGTCCTCATCCAGCACCTGGATCCCAACCACCCCAGCTACCTGATCGAGGCTCTGGCCAAGACGACCGCGATGTCCTGCCAGCTCATCGAGGACGGAATGGTGGTCGCCCCGGACCGCGTCTACGTCATCCCGCCGAACGTCGAAGTCGGCATCCTGAAGGGAGTCTTCACCCTATTCGGTCGAACGAAGGGCGAGCATCCGCCCGCACGAGCGGTCGACTTCTTCTTCCGCGCGCTGGCGGCCGACCAGGGGAACAAGGCGATCGGCATGGTCCTTTCGGGGACGGGAACCGACGGCACCGAAGGGCTCCGCGCGATCAAGGCCGAGGACGGGCTCACCTTCGCCCAGGAGCCGAGCTCAGCCAAGTTCTCTGGCATGCCCGCGAGCGCGATCGCCTCGGGCATCGTGGACTTCGTCGGCCCCGTGCCCGAGCTCGTGCGGGAGCTCGCACGTGTGGGGGGCCACCCCTACGTCCGGAGCGCAACGCCGGGGGAGACGCCCGGCGCTCCGCCAGAGGAAGGAGACGACTTCCGGCGGATCCTCTTCCTGCTGCGCAGCCAGGTGGGCGTCGACTTCAGCGACTACAAGCCGAGCACCATCCGGCGGCGGCTGGCCAGGCGCATGGCCCTGCGCCAACAGATGACCCTGCGCGACTACCTGGGCCTCCTGCAGGGCGAACCTGCCGAAGTCCGTGCGCTCCACGAGGACTTGCTCGTCAACGTCACCTCCTTCTTCCGGGACCCCGAGGTCTGGGAAAGCCTCCGGGAGACCGTCCTGCCGGAGATCGTCAAGAGCAAGCCGGCGGGAGGGGCGATCCGCGTCTGGGTGCCAGGTTGCTCGACGGGGGAAGAGGCCTACTCGGTCGCCATCTGCCTGCTCGAGGTCCTCCAAGCCAATGTGCCAAGGCGCACGGTCCAGATTTTCGCGACCGACATCAGCGACAAGGCCATCGCGGCGGGGCGAGCGGGCTTCTTCTCCGAGGGCGCGGTCCGGGACGTGTCGCCGGCGAGGCTGCAGACCTTCTTCACCAGGGTCGAGGGCGGCTACCAGATCAACAAGTCCGTGCGCGATCTGTGCGTGTTCGTCCGGCACAACCTGGTGAACGACCCGCCGTTCTCCAAGCTGGACCTGGTCTCCTGCCGCAACCTGCTCATCTACTTCAACCACGTCCTGCAGGCGCGAGCGATCGCGACCTTCCACTTCGCCTTGCAGGTGCCGGGCTTCCTCCTGGTCGGAAAGAGCGAAGGCGTCGTCGATTCCAGCGGCCTCTTCAGCCAGGTGGACAAGGAGAGCAACCTCTACGCCCGCTCGCGGACCGCGAGCACTCTGCGCTTCGCGGCCGCACCACGCGTGGGCACCGCCGCCGCCCAGCCCGCGCCCGCTGGATTGTCTCCGGCCGCGCCCCAGGACCTGCTCCGGCAGGCCGAGAACCTGCTGCTGGGCCACTACGTGCCCCCCGGCGTGGTCGTGAACGACCAGGGAGAGATCCTGCAGTTTCGCGGGCACACCGGCCCCTATCTCGAGCACGCGCCCGGACAGCCCCACCTCACGCTGCTCAAGATGGCCCGCGAGGGGCTGCTCGCCGATCTCCAGATCGCGCTCGCGCAGGCGCGGAAGACGCACTCGACGGCGCGCAGGTCCGGGGTTCGGGTGCGGCAGGATGGAAGGAGGACGGTCGAGTGCGACGTGGTCGTGACGCCGCTGCCCGGCCCCCCCGGTCTCCGGGAGCGCGCGTTCATCGTGCTGTTCGAGAAGGCGCGCCCCGCCGAGGTCCCGAGGCAGCGGAGGGGAGAGGCCCGCGACGAGCCGGGCGGCGCCGCCGCCGTGAAGGCCGGCGACCGTCGCATCGCCGAGCTGGAGGCCGACCTCAAGGCCACCAAGGACTACCTCCAGGCGATCGCCGACGAGCATCAGAGGACCAACGACGAGCTCACCACGGCCAACGAGGAGCTGATCTCCTCGAACGAGGAGCTGCAGAGCCTCAACGAGGAGCTCGAGACCGCGAAGGAGGAGCTGCAGTCGACCAACGAGGAGCTGGTCACGCTCAACGACGAGCTGCAGCTGCGCAACTCCGAGTTGAACACCGTCAACGGCGACCTCCTGAACGTGATGAACAGCGTCGAGATCCCCGTGGTCATCGTCGACGGGGCGCGCCGCATCCGGCGTTTCACGCCCAAGGCGGT
>DASXVQ010000175.1:0-36174 GCA_036504155.1 Myxococcales bacterium | reverse complement strand
GCGTAGTGCCATGGCAGCGAGGGGCGGCCGCGCCGGCGGACGTCTGTCGCGGCGTGCCTGCGCGGGGACCAGCGGGCGCTTAGCGGTAATGCCGCAAGCAACACCACAAGTGAAAGCAAGACCCATGCCGATCAAACCTGGAGACGATCGAGCTCGCTCATGCGGGAGTGTCGGACCTGCGTGGTATCTCCCCAGCTGGAAAGGGGGGAAGCGATGACTGATTTCTTCTTCAGGGAACCGAGGGTTCGAAGCGGACACGAGATGGCGCGCGAGTTTCGAAAGGCGCCGACTTTGAGCGAGCGCATCCTCTGGAATGAGCTTCGCGGCCGGAGGGTCGCCGGCCTGAAGTTCAAGCGGCAGGTGCCCATCGGCCCGTACATCGTCGACTTCCACTGCAACGAGAGGAGGCTGGTGATCGAGGTCGATGGCGACGTGCATGACGACCAGCAAGAAGCCGACGCTCACCGCCAGAAGTACCTGGAGGGCATCGGCTTGCGAGTAATTCGAGTGGCCGCGGAGGACGTGGAGAGGTTCCTGCCCGACGTGCTCGATCGAATCGTCAGAACGACCCGTGACGCTCCGCCTGAAAGATCCTAGCGAGGCAGGCCGAAGCCACCGGCCGGGTATTCGAGAAGGGACGCGAGACCAAGCCCCCCCTCTCCGCTTGCCGGAGAGGGGCCGGGGGTGAGGGCCGTCAGTCCAGCAAGAACGTATACGTGTACGTGATCTCGGTGGAGACGGGCTCGGTGCCTTCGGTCCCGGGCTTGAACTTGAACCGCTTCACCGCGTCGAGCGCGCGCTCGTCGAAGCCGTTGCCCGCGCCCTTCACCACCACCGCCTTGCTCACCCTGCCCTCGGAGTCGATGGTCAGGCGCAGCACCACCTGGCCCTCGAGGCCGAGCTTGCGCGCCTCCTCCGGGTAGGTGGCCTTCACCTCGCTGATCACCTCCGGGAGCTTGGTGACCTTGTACGGCGGCACGTAGCGCCCGCCGGGCGGCGGGGCCGTCACCGGCGCTGCATACGGCTTCACCTCGTCCGGCCGGGGCGCGACCTTCGGCGCCGAGCCGTAGAGGGTGTTGCCCACCGGCGCCGCGAACCCGCCCGCGGCCGTCGTGGAGGACATGGTGACGCCGATCATCACCGGGGCGTTGGGCTTGGCGTCCGGCGGCGGCGGCTCGTTCTGGGGCGGAGGCGGCATCTCCTCCTTGGGCGGCGGAGGCGCTTCCTTGGGCGGAGGTGGCGGCTTGTAGACCTTGGCCACCTTCGGCGGCTCGGGCTTCTTCTCTTCCTTGGGCGGCTCGGGCGGAGGCGGCGGCGGAGGCGCCGGCTTGGAGACGACCTCGAACTGCACCGGGATCTGCGCCTCGATCTTCTTGGGGTGCAGCGCGGCGTCGATGATCAGCAGCAGCACCAGGGCGTGCACGAGGCCCGAGCCGATCATCCCCGCGATGGCGATGCGCGACAGCGAGGTCTGCCGCGGCGCCTCGATGCGGACCGGCGGCAGCACGCTCCAGTTCTGGGGCTTCTTCTCGCGGCGACGCGGCCGGGGCGGAGGGGGCATGGAGCGCATCGGCTCCGCTGGCAACGAGGTGTGCACCGAAGCGTCCTGGATGTCTCGCCGGCCTCCGTACCGAAAAATTGTACTTCGCTTCGGGGTCAGTTCGCGGCGGGCGCCGGGGCCGGGGCCGGAGCCGCAGCTCCTGTCGACGGCGCGCTCAGCTCGTCCTTCTCGATGTTGATCGCGAACTTGCCGATGCCCTGTCCCTTGATGACGTCGATGATATGAACGACCGAGCCGTGCAGGGAGTTCTTGTCGGCGCTGATGATGGCGCGGGCGTCCTTGTCTTTCGTCAGTGCGTCCGCGACCTTGCGCTTGAGCTCGTCCTCGGTGCTCTCGACGCCGTCCACGTAGATCTTGGGGTCCTTGGTGAGCACGATGTTCAGCATCACGCCCACGCTCTCGCCGCCGTGGGCGGCCCGGGGGAGCTCGACCTCGATGGACTCGCGGACGATGTAGGTCGCCGTCACCATGAAGATGATGAGGAGGACCAGGGTGATGTCGACGAGCGGAGTGACGTTGATCCCGCTGATCATCTCCTCGTCGCCGTCCTGCGGTGCGCCTGCCATGGTCGGTTTCCTCTAGGCGGCTTTCTTGCTGTCGTCGCGCACGGCCTTCAGGTGGCTCTGCCAGGCGTGGCTGAGCGCGGTGGCGTTGCCGGCGAGCTTCTTGAGCCAGCGCTGGAAGAAGTTGTAGGCGATGACCGCGGGGATGGCGACCAGCAGGCCCACCGCGGTGGCCACCAGCGCGCCGGAGATGCCGCTCATGACCGCGTTGGCGCCGCCGGCCTTGGCCGAGGGCGGCGCGTTGGCCAGGTCGTGGAAGGCGCGGATGATGCCAAGCACCGTGCCGAACAGGCCGATGAACGGCGCGTTGTTGCCCAGGGTGCCCAGGATGGACAGCCACGAGTCGTAGCGCAGCTTCTCGGTGACCATCGTCGCGGCGATGACCTCGTCCACCGACTCCGGGCCCTTGTCCGTCGCGTTGAGGGCCTCGCGGACGACGGCGGCCTCGATGCCCCGCTTGCCTTCCACGGCCTTGCGCGCGAACTCGACGTCGCCCGCGCACAGCTTCTTGGTCAGCTCGCCCACGCTGCCGATGCTGTTGGTGGAGAAGAAGATGAAGCGCTCGATCATCACGGCCACCGACGCGACCGAGGCGACGATGAGGATCCAGAGGACCCATTCCTCGCCGAGGAGGGTGAAGCCTTGGAGCAGGTTGAGGAGCATCTTGTTTCCAGAGGCGCGCCGGCCTGGCACGCGCCCCATCCGCCAAGATTGGGCCTAGCGGGTTGGGCTGTGTGGACCGCCAATTGAATCCGCGGCCTGCCCCAAGTCAAGCCGTCCCGTCCCGCGCTCCGAACGGGGGCTCCTTGGCAGGCACTCGCCTGCTCGGCCACGGGAGCCCGGGCGATGGTCGGGGCCCGGTCCGCAAACACTGAATCCGAGTGTTTACCGACGGTTGAGGGCCCGGTCGGCTACCAGCCTTCCATGGCGACCCGGCTCCAGCGCTCGACGATCTCGTTGGGGGTCAGGGCGAGGCGCCGTTCCGACGCGAGGTCGCTGGGCGGCCGGCGCGCGCCCCCGCCCGATCCTCCGCCGCGCGCGGGAGGGTTGAACGGAGGCTTGTCCCAGCCGTTGCCGTCGCCGTCGACGAAGAGGGGGCTGGTCACCGCGAAGGGGTAGACCGCGCTTCCGCCCTTGCCCCACACGAGCGGGTAGAGCGGCTTGCGGCCGTAGACCATCGCCACGATCCAGTTGTCGCCGGCGGGGGCGGGCAGCGTGAAGGTAACCTGCTTGTGCCAGCGCCAGTAGACGGTCTCGCCGACCTTGAGCGCCTGCTCCTTGTCCGCCTCGTCCAGGGTGACGGCCTGGGTGGCGGTGACGCTGGAGAGCGGCCAGTTGGAGTTCGTCTCGCCGGCGCAGCCGACGCGGGTGGTCTTGAACTCGGGGCTCGCCGGGTCCACCGGGCAGGCGGCGTCGTCGGCGGGCAGGTGCATGTACAGCTCCACCTCGTTCACGTCGACGTTGGGCGCGGCCTGGATGTCCACGGTCACCTTCACCCGGTCCGCGGAGAAGGGCAGCACCTCGCCGATGCCCGCGGCGGCGCTGGTCGCGGTGCCGTCCTGGGCGATCCGCGTGGCCGTGACCTGCACGTACGGGCCGTCCCCGACGACGGTCTGCAGCGCGTTGACGCCGGCGCTGACCGCCGCCGGGGTGATCTTCGGCGGGTCGTCGTCGGGCACCTTGACCCAGGTGCGCCAGTAGCCGGCCGGCGCGGCGAAGCGGGTGTGCGTGTCGGAGCCGCCCACCGGCGCGATGCGCAGGCCGCGCGAGACGAGCGTGAACCAGTCGTTGAAGGTCGCATGCGCGAGGTAGGGGTCGAAGTTGTCGCTCCCGCCGTTGAGGACCTCGTAGCCGTTGAAGTCCCCGGAGATGAGCTTGGTGTCTTGCGCGGTGCCGTCCGGCGGCAGGTCCATGCCGAACAGCTTCGGGTCCGCGTGCGTGACCAGCGTGTCCAGGTCCACCTTCAGGTCCGAGAGCACGCCCAGCGGCCAGCCGCGCGGGTGGTTGATCTGGATGGTCGTGGCGCCCTTCTTGCGCGCCTCGGCGAAGATCTGCGCGGTGGAGGGGGTCGGGCCGCGGCCGCCGCCCCAGTCGATGGCCCCGCCGCTGATGGGGTCGCTGGCGTCGTGCTGCAGCGGGTAGACGTTGGTGTGCCCGAAGTCGACCGGAGAGATCTCCTCGCCGGAGACGGTGGCCAAGAGCTTCTCGGCGCCGATGGCGCGGATGTCGGGGCCGAAGTCGCTGACGTAGTCGTGGTCGGTGGCCACCAGCACGTCCACGCCCTCGGCGACGAAGGAGAGCGCCCGCACCGGGCCGGTCACGTAGCTGTCGGGGCTGAAGACGCTGTGGACGTGGAAGTCGCCCGAGGCCCAGCCGGCGCTGTCCACCACGTGGGCCAGCCGCGCCTGCACCGAGCCGTCGGCCGCGCGCAGATCGACGTAGGCGGCGGGGGCGGACGGGTAGTCGGCGGGGTAGAGCGTCCACTCCGGCCCGCGCGAGACGACGACCGAGTACTCGCCCGGCGGGACCTCGAAGGTGGCGGTGCCGGTGACGGGGACGAAGTCGACCAGCTGCACGTCGTCGGGGACGGGGTCGCGCACCGTGTCCGCGAAGCGCACCAGCGAGGCCCAGGTGGCCGGGCAGTCGCTGGTGGCGCAGGTCACGGTGACCTTGGCCGGCAGCGGCGAGCCGTCGGCGGCGTCCGCGACCTCGACGCTGAGCCGGCGCGGCGCGACGAGCTCGAAGTCGGCCTGGGCCTCGCCCTCGGCCGCGACCTGGAGGATGACCGTCGTCGCGGGCGTGGAGCCGGCGGCCCAGGCCGAGGCGAGGTAGGAGCCGGTGGACAGCGTGCCCTGGTAGCGGCCCTGCGCGTCGGTGACGAAGACCGCGGAGATGGCGCCGTCGCGCTGCAGGCTGACCCGCGCCCCGGCCAGCGGCGCCCCGCCGCGGGTGACCGTGCCGGCGAAGCGTCCCACCGGGGTGCTGGTGAGCGCGCCGCGCCAGGTCTCGATGAGCGAGGCCACCTCGCCGAGGTCCTTGCCGACCACGAAGTCGCGGGCGATGGCCCGGACCGAGCCCGCGGGGACCTTCAGCTCCCCGGGCCGGACGGTGGCCGCCGGGTCCAGCCAGGCCGAGACGCCGGACAGGCCGTTGGCGCCGATGAGGATGCCGGTGACTCCGGCGATGGTCATCACCGCGTTGGTGGCCTCGGGGAAGTAGGGCGAGTCGGCGCGGTAGGGGGCGTAGCCGTAGGCCACCCCGTCGCCCTGGTAGCCGAACCAGCTCATGCGGTCGATGCCGAAGCACATCCCGCCGTAGCCGAAGCCGCCGGTGCAGGACTGGCCGTTGAACAGCTCCACCGACCAGCCCGGGTCGGCCAGGTCGCCGGCCACGGTGACGATGTCCTCGGCGCCCTCGTTGCAGAAGGCGGTGACGTAGCGCACCCGCTGCTCGCCGGGGTTGAGGATGAAGTAGCTCGTCAGCTTGAAGGGCAGCGCCTTGTCGGTGTCGAGCGTGGAGACGTTGAAGATGTTCTTGATGCGCAGGTAGTTCTGCGCGGTGTCGTGGCCGCTGAGCGCGACGATGGCCGGGACGCCGTTGCCTCCGGCGGAGATGACCTCGGTGAAGTCGGGGTCGATGGTGCGCGAGAGGTTGTAGAAGAGCCCCACCTCGCCGAACTGGTCCTGCCCGGGGCCGTCGCGCACCAGGTCGGCGTCGATGATGGACCCGCCGTAGGGGTTGGGGGAGATGTGCCGGTCGGGGCCCTGGACCGCGATCTTGATCTGGTCGTTGGCGAGCAGGAAGTCGCCCACCTTGGCCCAGGCGTTGGGGCCGCCCACGAAGTCGGCGGAGGACTCCATCTGCTTGGCGCGGGTGGCGCCGGCGCCGGGGACGATGAAGCGGTCCAGGGGGAAGACGCAGCGCTGGGGCGGGGGAAGGCCGGAGTCGGGCTCGGGCTCGTCGGCGTCGGGCAGCCCCGCGTCGGGCCCCGGGAGCCGGCCGTCCGGGCAGGCGGTGACCGCCAGCAGGGCGGCGAGCAAGGCAGCAAAGCGGGCAGGCTGGGCGCGCATGGCTAGTGATCGTCCCCCGGGCATCGGCGCTCCGGCAAGCGGAGACCCCCGTCGAGGGGGCCCGGCAGTTGTAATGCCGACGTCAGGCGGACTTCACGTCCGAAGAGGGTTGCGGCTCTCCGGTGACCTTGCGGAAGGCCTCGAAGGGAGCCTGGAGGACGGCGAGGTCGCCCAGCACGAGCTTGTGCGTGCTCTTGGGATCGACGGCGGGCGCGTCGCCGTGGCGCAGGCGCAGCACGCGCACGCCCAGCTCGTCCTGCACCTGGGCGACGGTGAGCCCGGCGAGCGGGGCGGCCACCGTGACCTCGCCGACCACCACCATCTGCTCGTCCAGGTCGAAGGAGGTCTTGATGCAGGCGTCGAGCGCGGCGGCGGCGAAGGCCGGGGCGGAGAGGGAGGAGGTGGAGAAGGCCTCGAACTGGAAGGCGTCCTCGACCTTGCGGACGAGGTCGTCGTCGAACAGGCGCATCACCACGCGGATCTTGGGGTTCAGCCGCCGCGCGTCGAGGGCGATGTTCAGGTTGGCGAGGTCGTCGTCGGTGGCGCAGACGATGGCGCGGGCGGCCTTGATGTTGGTGGCGTCCAGGGCGTTGGCGGTGCGCACGTCGTCGATGAGCAGCGGCACGCCCTCGTTGCGGATGGCCTGGACGAAGGGCGCGGCCTCGTTGCGCTCGACCACGACCACGTCGAGGCCCAGCTTGTGGAGGCGGTCGAGCACCCGGTAGCCGATGCGCCCGGCGCCGCAGAGCACCACGTGGTTCTTCAGGGTATGGGCCTGCACGGCGATCCACTCCTTGTCGTTGCGGTGCTTGGCGAAGAAGAGGAAGCCGAAGCGCACCAGACCGTCGGCGAGGACCGCGATGCCCAGCACGGGGATGAGCGCCTCGACCAACATCAGCCACCAGCTGTCGGCGATCTCCAACGTGGGCTGGCCCATCATGAGGAAGTAGGTGGCGCCCATGGCCTGCGGGAAGTTGATGCCCGAGCCGTGGTGCTTGTAGCCCGCCCAGAGAAGCAGGCTGCCGCCCAGCTGGACGACTGCCAGGAGGATGAAGGTGACCTTGAAGCGGCGCAGCAGCACCCGAAGGTAGCGCAGCTGCACGCGCGCGCGCTGAATCAAGGATCGGGGCGGGCGGGACATCACGGAAGCCTTGGTAGCACGGGGTGGCGAAGGTAGCTATGGGGGGCCCGGCCGAAGAGGTCGTTGACGTGGACGTTGACGTTGTCGTGGACGTTGACGTTGACGTTGACGTTGACGTGGACGGCGACGGCGACGTGGTCGAACGCATCGAGCGAATAGAACGAATTCGGCAAGGACCAAGGACGGAGAAATGTCAGACCCGGGTGCTATTACCCGGTGATGCTCAGCTTCCAGAGACTGGACGTCTACCAGCGCTCGATCGAGTTCCTCGCCCTCGCGGTATCGATTGGATCCGACGTTCCCAAGGGCAACGCCGCGATCCTCGATCAGCTGCGCAGAGCAGCGTCCTCCATTCCGCTGAACATCGCGGAGGCGTCCGGTCGCACGGGCGCCGCTGACATCGCCCGCACGTACGCGATCGCACGGGGTTCCGCCATGGAGTGCGCGGCTGTGCTCGACACGCTTCGGGTGCTCAAGGTGGTCGAGGACAGCAAGCATCAGCAGGGATGCGAACTCCTGGAGCGGATCGTGGCGATGCTGACCAAGCTTTGCCGTTAGGGCCGAGGGGGATTCCTTCGACCACGTCGCCGTCGCCGTTCACGTCAACGACCACGTCAACGTCAACGACCACGACCACGTCGCGGGGTGCCGGCGCCGTCCTTGGGAGGGAGGCCGCAGGTTTGAAAGAGGATGGGGCCGCGTGGTACGGCTTTGCCCATGGACACCTCCATCCTCAAGAAGGTCCCGCTGTTCGAAGGGCTCAACTCTCCGCAGCTCGAGAAGGTGGCGAGCATCACCACCGAGCGGATCGTCGAAGCCGGCGAGAAGATCTTCAAGGAGGGCGATGCCGGCGACGAGTTTTTCATCATCATCGAAGGGCGCGTGCGCATCTCCAAGCACGTCCCGGGCATCGGCGAAGAGGCCCTGGCCATCCTGGAGGTGGGCGCCTACTTCGGGGAGATGGCGCTCGTCGACGACACCCCGCGCTCCGCGGACGCCGTGGCCCACACGCGCACCAAGCTGCGCGTCATCCGCCGCGACGAGCTCGACGGGCTGATGTTCACCGACAAGGACATCGCCTACACGCTCCTGTGGACCTTCGTGCGGACCCTGGCCATCCGCCTGCGCGAGACGAACGAGAAGATCAAGGCGTTCTTCGCCATGTCCGCGCGGTTCTAGTAGCGTCCAGCCTCCGTGCCGGGTCGGCGGTCGGTCGCATCGGAGCCCATCGAAGCTCAGCGTCTGCGTCGGCCGAGCCGGGTCGCCAGCGGCAACGCTCCGAGCGCGATGAGCAGCATCGCCGCGCCCGAGCCTGTGCTGGCGCATCCACAACCGCCCAGGTCGTAGACCGGCACGTCAACAACCTCGCCCGAGTCGGACGGCATTACCGCGCCCGCATCGGCCTCGGCCGAGGCATCGCCAGGAGGCTCGGTGGCGTCGGCGGCTTGCGCCGCGTCCTCCCCGGGCTGCGCCGCATCATCTCCAGCCATCGCCGCGTCGTCCGGCGCACTCGCATCCGGACCCGGCAGCGCCGCGTCGAGCCCCGGCTCGGCTGCATCCACGCCCGGCTCCGCGGCGTCCTCGCCGGGCTGGGCGGCATCCTCTCCGGGCGGCGCCGCGGCGTCGGGCACGCCGGCGTCCGGCCCGACCTGGGGAAGCTCGTAGCAGCCGATGTCGTACGCCACGCCCTGCGGGCGCGGATTGCCCAGGTAGTCCACGACGTCCGCGTGGCGGCCGCAGCCCCGGTCCACCCCCGTCGAGCCGGAGTTCTTGAACCAGAAGTGGTCCTTGCTGACGTCGTCGAAGAGCGAGGCGGCGGCATTGGCCGAGTTCTGGTCCAGGGCCGGGTGGCCCGCCTGCCAGTCGGCCAGGCTCTGGTTCGCGCCGCCCACGTTCTCCTGGAAGCGGTCCGAGAAGAGGTTGTAGTCGCTCTCGGCCGGCGCCCCGCCGATGGCGTACAGGCTCCCCGAGTCGGGGCCGGCATGGAGGAGGATGTTGTCGAAGATCCGCACCGGGTTCGACCGCATGACCCGCACGCAGAAGTCGCCCTGGTCGTGCTGGAAGACGGTGTTGCCCGCCAGGACCACGCCGGTCGAGGGGTTGCCGCTGCCGTCGTCCTCGACGCTGATGCCGAAGGCCTCGTTGCGGAAGACGAGGTTGTTGCGCAGCTTGGCGACGGCCACCCCGGAGACCAGGATTCCCGCCTCCGACTTTCCGGAGGTGGAGTTGTGGTGCACCGTGTTGCGCTCGAGGTTGACGTCGCTCGAGCGGTTGACCCAGATCCCCGCGACCGGATTGTAGGACGCGGTGCAGGTCTCCACCGACCCGCTGGTCACGCCCTTCAGGTAGATGCCGCTCCGGCCGCCGCTGGTCGACTGGACGCCGCGGAGGAGCAGGCCGGTGGTGTCGTTGACCACCAGGTTGGACGCCGCGTCGTTGGCGCCGTTGCTGGTCAGGCTCAGGTTGAGCAGCTTGAGGTTCCGGCTCGGCGCGGCGCCGGTGACGATGAGGCCCGCGCCGACGAGGTTCTGGATGGTCAGGCCCTTGAGCGTGACGGTGTCGACGCCCTCGAGCACGATGCCGTTGGTCCCGGTGGAGGCGCCGGACTGGTCGATGGTGGTGGTGGCGATGCCGAAGACCTCGATGCCGGTCTTGTTCGCGATCCGGAAGCCCGCGAACGAGCCTCCGCCGACCTCGATGTGGTCGCTGCCGCTGACGCACTTGTCGACCGCCGCCTGGAGGGTCTGCAGCGCCGAGGCCGTCGACGAGCCGTCGTTGGTGTCCTTGCCCGAGGACTCCACGTAGTAGGTGGCCGCTGCCGCCGGGCCGGGCAGGGCCAGCGCGGCGAGCAGCGCGACGAGGCCCCCCGGTCGCGGCGAACGCAAAAGCATGACCCCTCGACGGTAACGCGAAAGACGACCGCCCGCTCCCCGGTGCCGGCCGGAGAGCGGGCGGTGGACCCCCGCCTATCGGGAGCCCAAAGACTTCCAGAAGCCTAGAAGCAGCCACCCGCCGGCGGGCTCGCCAGCGGCGAGAGCCGGTAGACGACGCCCGCGTCGCGGTCGGCGACGAGCAGGTTGCCGGCGCCGTCCAGCGCGATGCCGCGCGGCGAGACGAAGCCCCGCGCCACCTGGACGACCGAGGTCGGCACGCCGCTGCCGGAGACGTTGGCGGCGTAGATGGCGCCGCGGTTGGCGCCGAAGCCGCCGTCGTCCTCCTCGGAGATGAGCAGGCAGCCCGAGGAGGTCAGCGCCACGTCGCGCAGGGCGTTGAAGTTGGTGCCGTTGGTGGCCTGGCTGAGGGTGTAGGTCCCGCTGGTCGCGCCCAGGACGGTGCCGGCCGAGTTGACGCCGCTCGCCCGGCGCAGGTTCACCTGCTGCTGGCCCTGGTCCACGAAGAACAGGCCGTAGTCGTAGCTGTTGTCGCCGCCCGCGGCCCACTGGTCGCGCACCGCCAGCCCAAGCATCGGCAGCTGCGGGTTGAACGAGCCGTGCGGCGCGCCCAGGAACGGCGCGGCGGCGGGCTGGTAGCGCGAGACGGTGTTGCTGTTGCGCGAGCCCGCCCACAGCTCGGCGTCGTGGCCGTCGGAGAGGGTGCCGTTGTTGCCCGACAGGCCCGACAGGCCGAGGTTCGCGGTGGTGCGCTGCAGGGCGATGGCCGGCGCGCTGGCGGTGGGCTCGCCGGCGGCGAGCGCCTCCAGGCTGAGCCGCGCCGAGCCGTTGGACGCGAGGGCCCTGGCGCGCAGGCCGGTGGCGCCGTTGATGGCCGTCGCCAGCGCCGCGGCCGCGTTGGCGCCCGCGCCGCTGAAGGTGACGCAGAGCTTGGTGGCCGTCGCCGTGCAGCTGGCGTTGTTGTCGAGCTCGAAGGTGCGGGCCGCCGGCTGGCCGACGTCGAGGATGAGCTGGTCCGCGTCCTGGACGTTGGTCAGGTCCACCCAGCCGCGCTGCGGGGTGGCGCCGCTCATCGCCAGGCCCGCCGGGCTGTAGGCCAGCGCCGGGCTGGTGTCGACGGTGAGGCCGTCGGCGCTGATGCGGTAGACGCGCTGGCCGGTGTCGGAGACGAAGACGTGGCCGCTGGCGTCGGCGGCGGCGAAGGCGGGCCGCGCGCCGAGGCTGGCGAGCACGCTGGTCGAGCCGGCGGCGACCTTGAGCAGGTCGTAGGTGCCGTTGCCGTTCTGGCCCTCGTTGGCGACGACGATGTCGCCGGTGGCGGGCCGGTAGACGACGTCCACCGGGTTGCGGACCAGGCCGGAGGCGGCGACGGTGGTCAGCGAGCGGCCGCCCAGGCCGGTCGCGGTCAGCCGCGCGTCGAGCACGAGCGCCGCGCTGTTCTTCTGGTTGCCGGAGCCGTCGATGGCCTGGGCGACCAGCGGGGTCTCCTCGGGCAGGACGTTGCCCGGGATGCGGAAGGTGAAGTGGATGGTCGCCGGCAGGAGCTGGTCGGTGCTGATCAGCACGTAGCGGCTGCGCAGGGTCTGGGTGGTGGAGAAGAAGACCGAGTAGCCCACCTGCGCCAGCGAGACGTTGTCGTTGGCCACCGCGTCGAAGTCCACGGTGTCGTCGGGCCAGACCGCGCACGAGCCGGCGGTGGCGCCCGGGGTGCAGGCCGCGCCGTTGATGCGCACGTTCTGGATGGCGATCGACGGCGGCGCGTTGTCGAAGCCGACCACGTTCACGTAGGCCATGCCGGAGACCGGCCCGGCCTGGTAGGTGCCCTCGAGGGCGTAGGCGTTCTCGGCGTTGAAGGTGAAGGTGGCGCTGAAGGCCCCGGCGGCGCAGCTGACCGCGGAGGTGGTCGCCGCGGCGGGAGTGGAGGTGAAGGCGAAGACCGACGGGTCCACCGTGGCGCCGGCCGGGCAGTTGACCAGGTTGCCGAAGGCGTCGCGGACCACGGCGATGGCCTTCACCGTGGTGTTGAGCGGCACCAGCGTGGAGGAGAGCGAGACGGAGACGGTGGCCGCGGGGCCGACGCCGACGCTGAGCTGCCGCTTGAGGCCGCCGCCGACGCCGGTGATGTAGCCGGTGACGTCGAAGGGCGCGGCGCGCGAGACGGTGAGCGAGCTGAGGCGGCCGCTGCCGGAGGCGCCGTCGTCGAGGACCAGGGCGCCGGGCGCGGTGGTGACGACCTTGGTCGGCCCGATGCGATCGTTCCCGTAGAGATCGACCACCTGGTACTCGTAGGCGACGTCCGCGCCCGCCTGGACGCTCGCCGAGGTGCAGCGCGCCAGCCCGCCCGCGCAGCCGGAGGTGAAGAGGAAGTCCTGGAGGAGCGTGCCGGGGTTCGCCGGGTCGTCGACGAGCTTGAAGCCGGAGGCGGCGGCGGGCTCGACCGTGAGCCAGGCGTGCGCCACCAGCGCGCCCGCGCCGGTGCCGTAGCTCGACGTCAGGTCGAAGAGGTAGCCGCCGGCCTTCACCGAGGAGAGGTCGAAGGCCACGAAGGTCGCGTCGCCGAGCAGGCCCTGGGTCAGCGCCTGCGTCGAGCCGGGCGGCGTGAAGCTGGCGGCGAGCGCGGGAGAGGAGGCGAAGGCCGGGGCGGTGGTCGAGCCCTCGAGCACGTCGTTGCCGAACTGGTCGGTGACGGTGGTGGACAGCTGCACCTTCTCGCCGGCCTTGGCGCTCTCGGCGGACAGCGCCAGCGCGATCTTCTTGGCCGCGCCGGGGACGACGATGAAGTGCGCGGCGTCGCTGACCGGCTTGCCCGAGGCGCCGTTGGCGCCCTGGACGACCGCGACCACGGTGTAGCCGGGCTCCCTGCGGGCGGCGACGACGTTGGCGATGAGGTCGCCGGCCACCAGCGCCCCGGGGGCGTCGGTGTAGAGCGCGACCGGGGCGTCGACCACGTTGAGCGCCACGTCGGTGAGGGTGACGTGGGCCTTCACGCTGGCGCCGGCCGGCACGGTGATGGACTTGCCGGAGGTCGGCTGGCCCGCGGGGTCGGTGGACTCGAGGGTCAGGGTGAGCGTCGCCGGGGCGCCGGCCTTGACCGTGAACCTCGCCTGGTCGGTCACCTTGACCGCGTCCGAGGAGGTCGCGCTGATGGTCCAGGCGCCGGCGCGGGTCAGCCCGGTGAGCGTGGCGCGGGCGCGGCCCTGGGCGTCGGCCTTGGCGTTGATGGTGACCGGCGGCAGCGTCGAGTCCTCGTGCTGCGCCGAGAAGTCGACCTGCAGGTTCTCCATGTCCACGGCCTCGTCCACGCCCAGCTCCGCCAGGGCGTCGACCTTGGCCTCGTCCGCGGAGGAGACCGAGGCGGACAGGGTGAGCTTGAGGTGCGAGGGAGCGACGGCGATGCGGGTGATGGTCAGGGTCGCCGCCTCGCTGACGTTCTTGGCGGCGTCGGTGGCGGTGGCGGAGAAGACGTTGTCGCCCAGCTCCAGCGGGACGTCGGTGCCGAAGGCCGCGGTGAAGGGGTCGGCGGACAGCGCGGGCGCCTCGGCCCACGCGGGAGTGCGCGTGAGCGCGATGGTCGAGCCGTACTCCGCGGTGCCGGTGAGCACTGCCGTGGCCAGGGCGGTCTTGATCTTCGAGGCAGCCAGGCGCGGCGCCGGCGGGGCTTCCTTGTCTTCCTTGGCACAGCCGGCGAGCCCGACCGCGGCGAGAGCGACGACGACGGTGATGCGGAGCAGCGACATGTGAGACCTCCATCGTGAGACGGCGAGAACGGGTCCGGAGCGACAGGCCTCTCGGCCTGTCGGTGGTTCAGAGGACGTCGAAGGCGTAGCCCAGGCAGAACGAGAAGCCGCTGAAGGTGGCGATCCCCACGTTGTCGAAGGCGCCGAGGTCGCCGCGCATCTCGGAGTAGCGGACGTCGACCAGCAGCGAGCCGGGCCCGAGGGTGCGGGTGGCCCGCAGGGCGGCGACGAAGGCGTGGGCCAGCGAAGGCTCGAAGTCCTTGCCGCCCAGCGTCGAGATCTCCGACTGCGTGTAGTACAGGCCGTAGCCCACTCCCACCGCCAGGCCCCAGCCGCCGAACCGCTCCGCCGGGAGGAGGTCGGCGCTGACGATGAGCTCGATGGGGACCAGGGTGGTGTTCTGGATGAAGGCCGGGTCGATGCCGCGGCCGGGGACGATGCGCGAGCCCTTGAAGGAGGTGAACGAGTAGCCGGCGCCCAGCGAGAGGCGCAGGCGGTCGTCCAGGAAGGGCAGGCGGTAGCCGATCTCCGCGCCGGCCAGCGGACCCGCGCTCAGCTCGGTGCGCGGGACGGCCACTCCGACGCGGGGCAGGATCCGCAGCCGCTTGAGCGGTCCCTTCGCTGCCTCAGCGGCCTTGGCGGCCTCGGCGTCTGCCCTGGGATCGACCGGCGCATAGGCATCGACGCTGCGGTAGCCGTCCGGAACGGCGGCCGCCGCGGGCGGAGGAGGCGGCGGGGGCGCGGCGGGCGTGGGGGCCGGAGTCGGCGCGGGCTTCGCCGCCGGGGCCTTGGCCGGAGCCGCCTTGGCCGCGGGGGCCGGCGCGGAGAGCGGCGCGAGCGGGTCGGCGGAGGAGGGGTCGGCCGCAGGCTGTGAGGCGGCGGCCTTCGTGGCCGGCGCGGCCTTCTTCTTCGCCTTGGTCTTGGCCTTGGCCTTGGCGGAGTCGGCGGGCGCGTCGGCGGCCCAGGCAGGCATCGAGAGGAGCAGCGCGGAGCAGGCCAGCGTGAGGCGTAGGGACAGAGACATCCTGATCTCCTCGAAATAGGAGGCGTTCGCTGCGAAGGCGGTCGGGGGGCGGAAGGCGAGAGCGGACGCGGGTCAGTTCCCGGTGAGACCCTCCTCGACCTCGATGGGTTCGGAGATTTCGTAGCCGTCGGCCGCCAGCAGCTGCGCGACCACGTCGGCGAAGGCGCGCATCTCGGAAGGCCCCAGGGGCAGGGGCGAGCGGACCGCGCCGCACAGGACCTGCTCGGTGCGCGGCGCCGCGGGCTCGGCCGACGTGCCGGGCAGGAAGCGGCTGGCGCGCTCGAGGCTGGCGCTCAGGCTGTGGCGCAGCGCCGCGTCGGGCGTGGAGACCAGCACGCGCCGGTGGTCGCGCATCCCGCGGACGTGGAGGCGGGCGATGGCCTTCATGGGTTCATGCCTTTCCCCTGCATGCTCATAACGGGCACCTCGCGTTCACGCATCCGCCGGAGGAACAGCTGGCGCCCAGGCAGCAAGGCTCGCCGGATCCGCCGCACTCGGCGCACACCGCCTGGTTGCAGACCGAGCCGGCGCCGCAGTAGCCGCCGCTCTCCGAAGGGCAGCAGGCCTCGTTCCGGGCGCCGCACGGCTCGCAGGCGGTCCCGGTCGAGGCGGTGAAGGGCGCGGTGCATCTCTCCTGGGCGCAATCCGGCTCGCCCACGCCGCCGCAGTCGCCGCTGCTGCCGCCGTGGCAGCTGCCCAGCTGGCACTGGCCGCCGCTCGCGCACGGCCCGCCGCTGCCGATGCACCTCTTCTCCTCGCAGCAGCCGCCGTTGCCGCACCAGCCGCCCTCGCAGCACGGCGCGCCGGCGCCGCCGCAGGGCAGGCAGCGGTCGGCGCTGCAGGCGAGCCCGGGGGCGGTGCAGAAGTCGTTGGCCTCGCCGCCGCCCGCGCAGCACGGCTCGTTCGGCCCGCCGCAGCCGCTGCCGGCGGGGCCGCAGGAGGCGCCGGCGGAGCACTGGCCCAGCCCGCCGGTGCAGGCCGAGCCCTGCGCCACGCAGCGCGTACCGGAGCAGCAGGCGCCGCCGCCGCAGGAGGAGTGCGCGCAGCAGGGCTGGCCGGGCGCGCCGCAGGACTGGAAGGCGCCGGACAGGCAGATCTTCGACGGGTCCTTGCCGGCCTCGCCCGAGGGGATGCAGGCGGTGAGATCGAGGCAGGCGCCCGACGCGCATCCGCCGCTGGCGCAGGGCGGCTGGTAGGGGCCCCCGCAGTCGAAGCAGCCGGTGCTCGTGCACTGGCCCGAGCGGCAGCAGCCGGCGCGGCAAGCGCTCTGGGGGCAGCACGCCTCGCCCGGGCCGCCGCAGCCGGCCTGGCAGCTGCCGGCGACGCACTGGCCGGCGTGGCAGGTGGAGCCCGGGCAGCAGGCCCGGTCGAGCTCGCCGCAATCGCCGCCGCCATCGCGCTCCTCGCCGGAGCCGTCGCTGGCCTCCGACGCGTCGGGGCGCGACGGCGAGGCGTCCGCGGGCGAGGCCGCGGCATCGGAGTCGTGGGGCTCGGCGGCGTCCAGCCCCGTCGTGGGGCCGGCGTCGTCGGGCCCGTCGGCGACCGTCACGACGAACTCGCAGGCGCTGGTCAGGAGCAGCGCAGCGATGAGGGGGCGAAGGTGCATCCGTCTCCATCCGGGACCGGGCTACGAATGGGGTCTTGCCAGGCGGCCGGCGAATCCGTCACGGAATCGACTCGAGGGTGGCCTGCACGGCCGGCAGCAGCATGCTCTTGGGGTGGCGCACCGTGAACTGCTTGCCCTTGGCGCGCGCCTCGGCGTTCCTGCCGGCGGTGACCAGGGCCTGGACCCAGAGCGCTTCCCGCTCCTCGGCGAGCTGGCCGGCCGGGTAGAGCCGCGCGTGCTTCTCCAGCTCGGCGATGGCCGCGTCGGCCTGGCCGCGGGACAGCGCCGTCCGCGCGACCTCGAGCACGCCGCGTTCGGCGGCCAGGGCGGTGTCGTAGGTGCGCTCGGCGGCGACCGGGACCGGGATCGGGATCCTCGGCCGGGGCAGCGGCGCGGCGGCGACGGGCGGAGAAACGGCCGGGGCCGCCGGGGCGACCACCGCAGGCGCCGCCGGGGCAGCCGCGACCGGCGCGGCGGGCACGGGGACCTGGACGATCTGGACGATGGGGGCGGGCGTGGGCGGGGCGAAGTGGCTGGCGTACATCGCGTGGCCGCCGGCGCCGGCGAGCCCGCCGAACAGGAAGATGACCGCGCCGGAGACGACCTTCGCGGCGAGCGAGGCCTGCACCGCGCCGGAGGCGGCCGCGCCGGTCGCCGTACCGGCGGCGCCGGAGGACGCGCCTCCCGCTCCCGCAGCGACAGCGGCGACAGCGGCGACAGCGGCGCCGGCCTGGACGGTCGCCATCACCGAGGCGAGCACGACCTGCTCCGCGCCGAACGGCGGGACGACCAGCGCCTTGCGCTCGCCGTCGAGCAGGTCCTCGACGTCCTGGGGCATCGGCTCGAGCTTGGTGTCGACTGGACCGGTCATGGCCGAACCTCTCCCCGCCTGGCTTGCTGCCGCTTCACCGCATCCACGAAATCGCGCCGCGCCAGCCGAAGGCGCGAGTAGGCCGTGTTGAGCGGAATCGAGAGCTCGCGGGCGATCTCCGGCACCGGGCAGCCGTCGAGCTCGTGCATGACGAAGACCGCGCGCCGGTCGAGATCCAGCGAGGTGAGCGCTGCGGCGACGAGCTCGCGGTCCTGGCGGGTGCGCAGGTCGTCCTCCGGGCTGGGCTCGGAGGAGAACAGCTCGTCGACGCAGACCGACTCGGAGGCGGCCGGCTTGGTCTTCTCGTCGCGGCGCAGGTGGGCGACCACGCGGAAGGCGATGCCGAACAGCCAGGGCCGCACCGGCCGGCCGGCGTCGTATTCCTCGAAGCGGCGGTAGGCGATGACGAACACATCGTGGGCCACGTCCTTGAGGTCCGCGGAGCGCACCCCCAGCCGCCGCAACGTGTTCCACACGTAGGTGAAGTCGGCTTGGTAGACGTCCTGGAAGCTCGGTCGCACGGTCTCTGCCATGGGTATTCCCGGCGGCCGGCCGAATCCGTCACAAGAACCGGATGACGGCGGCGACTCCCAGACCCCCCGAAACGGGTGGGGTGCTCCACGCCGGCTGCTCCCCGACGCGGACGGTGGTTCGGACCAGGGCGGCCTTCAGCTCGGCATCGGCCCGCAGGGACACCGGGCCGGACAGGGGCAGCTCGCCCAGGAGGCGCGCCCCGGCGGCGAAGTAGGGCGCGGTGACCGCGCGGGCCGCCGGCAGGCCCTCGCTGCTGGCGCGCTGGGCGCCGCCGGAGAGCACCGCGCAGACGCCGAAGTAGCTGGCCCTCCAGCAGGGGACCGCGGAGAGCAGCAGCAGCGAGGTGCCGACGGACCCGCCGGAGAAGGCGGCGCTGGACGGGAAGTCCGCGCGGCCCTCCAGGCCGACGAGGAACGCGCCGCGGCGAAGCTCCAGGCCCACCGTCGCGCCGAAGGCCGCCGTCCCGGGCGCGGCGCCGAAGTTCACCAGGGGCCCCAGGTGCGCCTGCAGCTGCCAGGGCTCCGGCGGCGCGAGCGACGGCGCCGCGGGAGCCGGGGCGGGCGCGGCAGTTGGAGCCGCGGCCGCGAGGCAGGGCGGGCACGGGGCGGTCGCGGGGCAGGCCTGGGGCGCCGGCGCCGGCTCGGCCAGCTTCGGCGCGGGCGGGGGCGGCTCGGGCGGGCGCTTGACCATCGCCAGCGGGTCGATGGCGATGCTGATGGCGAGGTCCATCGACGAGGCGAGCTCGACGCAGTCGCTGGCGCGCGAGGTCAGCTCGCGGCTGCCGCGCGGCTCGCCGGCGGCGGTGTGCACCTCGATGCGCGCGCGCAGCGTGCCGGCGTCGGAGGTGAGGCTGGCGCGGACGATGAGCTCGGCCGGCTCGCGGAAGGGGTCCGTGCCCAGGCGGGCGGCGACGGCGCCGCGCACCGCGGGCTCGGCGGGGCAGGACTCGGCCTCGCCGGCGCGCGAATAGACCAGCCGGACCGAGGGCGCAGGCTTGGCGGCCGCGGAAGCGGCGACGGGTGCCGTGAGGAGCAGGGCCAGCCCTGCGCTGAGGAGCGTCTTGGCGTGCATCGGATGACGCCCAACTCTAACCGGCCTTTTTGGCCCTCTATAATGTTGCGGGCCCCAATTCAAATTCCCATGGGAAAACAGGTGGTTAGCCGAAGGCGGCCGCGAGGGCCGCCAGGAACCCGGGCGAAATCAGGCGCTTGCAAGGCTGTCGCTGGCGGCGCCCTTCGCCCGGTCCGCGGCCGGTCCTGGGCGGCGTCCGAGCCCCGGTGAGGATTCGACGCCGGTGGGCAAATGCCGAGCGCCTTTCCGGACGCCGCAGGCCCGCTCGCTCGTGATTTCCGCCGGTTGGGAGACCGGGCCGCACGGGCGCGCTCCCTGCAACGGGCTGGCGCGGGAGGCCACCGATGAACGCCCACGCTCTCTGGAGCCGAAGCCAACGGATCCTGGTCGCCGCCGCCTGCTGCCTGGCCGGGACCGGGTGCTTCACCAAGGGCATCGTGCGCGGCGACGGCCTCGACGCGCTCCGCCAGCCCGGCCGGCGCGGCGAGCTGGTCCTCCAGACCAAGGAGGGCGGGCGCGCGCGCCTCGGGCCGAACACCAAGGTCCGCTTCCTGCGCAGCGACGACGAGTGGTCCGCGTGGATCGAAGGCCGCGACCTCTGCGTGACGCCCGAGGCCGCCTTCCAGTGCTCGAGCCTGCCCGGCGGCCCGGGCCTGCCGTGGAAGGGCGTCAGCGGGATCGAGACCAAGAACCTCGACGGCGCGGCCACCTACTTCACCGTCCTCGGGGTCGTCGTCGGGACCGCGGTCGCCGTCGCGGTGACCGTGGCGATGGTGGCGGCGGTGGCCGGCCTGGCCAAGGGCGGAGGCGGCGGCTTCCCCAAGATCGACTCTCTCAACCTCGGGTCCGGCGGAGGCCGGGGCGCCAAGGCCGTGAGCAGGACCGGGCCCACCGGAGTGATCTCGCCCTCGTTCGCCCCGGCCGAATACGACCTGCACTACGCCATCGCCCGCGGCTGGAGGTGGTACGGCCCGCCCATCGAAGAGCCCGCCTACGCTCCGGAGCTGGCCGAGGCCGAGCTGGCGCCCGTGCCGCTGCCCGGCGCCGCGCCCGCCGTGCAGCCCGAGCCGCTCTTCACGTCCATGACCAGCCGCCGCGGCCACGTCCGCCTCGTCGGCGCGCTCGAAGGCGGGACGGACCTCACGGCCACGTCCAACGGCGTGGGCGGGGCGAGCCTGGCGCTGCGCCTGGGGGACGTGGTGGAGCTGGGCGGCGGCGCTCGCCTGGCGGTGGCGCCGGAGCGCCCGTCCGAGGCCAGCGCGGCGCTCCGGCAGAGCTGGCTCGGCTTCGGCCGGCTGCTGGCGCACTTCGACCTCGACAGCGACCGCCGCGTGGCCTTCGTGCTCGGCGCCGAGTGCGGCGCCGGCCACCCGAAGATCTACGGGCGCGCCATCTACGGGCTGCGCGTGCGGCTGGTCGACGGGCTCGCGGTGGGGCTCTACCCGTACAACGCCTCGGTCGCCGTCTACGACCTGGCGAGCCGCCAGCGCCGCGACTTGGGCTGGTTCTCGTTCCCGTCCACGGCCGAGCTGAGCTACGCGTTCTGAGCGGCCCCTCGCGCTCCGGGCCGAGCCGAGGTAAGCGATCGGGCCATGGCCACGATCGCGACCAAGGCAGCCAGGCAGGCTCCGTCCCGTCAGTGGAACAGACGAAGCGTTCGCGGCGGCGCCGAAGCCGCTGGCGCTCTTCGCCGGGCAAGACGGTTTGCCCACTCTCTTCCCCGCCACGAGGCTCCCTTGTCCAAGCTCGCCCCGATCGTGTTCGTTCTCGCTGCCTGCTGCATCGGCGCGTGCGGCCCGACGAACCCGGCCGCGAATGACGCTGGCGGGAACGCCGCTCCCGACGGTGCGGCCACCGACCTCGACGGCGGTTCTTCCCTGCTGGATGCGGCCACCTCGACCGACGCAGCGGCGGTCGCCGGCGACGCCAGCGCCGCCCCCGGCGTCGACGCTTCGCTGGACTGGGACGCGACCATCCCCGAGCCCTTCCTCTTCGATCCGGCGCCGCCGTCGACGCTGCTCGCCGCGGGCACGACGCAGTTGGACCTGACCGCGAGGACCAGCGTCCCGGCCGTCTGCGCCTTCAGCACCGGAGCCGACGCGGACTTCCTCCAGATGTCGGCCTTCGCCTCCGGCGACTACACGACCACGCACGCCGCGCGGATTCCCGTCGACCCCGACCCCGCGAAGGTCAACGAGGTCTACGTGCGCTGCGCGCCCAAGCCCGGCGACGTGCTCCACCTGCGCTACCGCGCCATCGCCGAGGTCAAGCCGTCGTACCCGCGCACCGGCAACCTCTGGGGTTGGTGGCAGGTGATCAACAACGGCGGCGTCGCCCACGCTGCCCGCATCGACCTCTTCCTGGGCGCCGATCCGAAGGCCGCCGAGCTCATGCAGCTGCGAAAGCTCAATCCGAACGTCCTGGTCCTCACCAGCATCAACACCGTGGAGCGCACCGACGCCGACGTGACTCCCGACGACTACTGGCTCAAGGACGTGAACGGCCGGCGCATCGAGGTGTGGCCGGGCGCGTACCGGCTGAACCTGACCCGGCCCGAGGTCGCCGAGTTCCAGGCGCGCTACGCCTACCAGCGCATCCTCGACAGCGGGCTGCTCCTCGACGGCTGCTTCTTCGACAACTTCTTCACCCGGCAGTCGAACCTGACCGAGGACATGTGGGGCAACCCGGTGCAGCTCGACGCCGACGGCGACGGCGTGGCGGACGATCCCGCCGCGCTCGACGCGAAGTGGCGCGCGGGCGTGTTCCACGAGCTCGAGACGTGGCGGAAGCTGATGCCCCACGCGCTGGCCTCCGGCCACCTGCCGCGCCCGCCGGACGCCGAGCTGGGCGCGCTCTTCAACGGCGACAGCATCGGCTTCCAGGCGCCGCAGGTCCGTGAGGGCGTGACCAGCCTCGACACGTTCTGGCGCACGTACCAGGACTGGTGGACGGTCGGGAAGTCGCCGGTGGTCACGATGATCGAGGGCGCGCCGCGGCTGGAGATCTCCTACGGCTACAGCTACGAGCCGGACAAGGCGATCCCTCCAGCGACCTGGGAGTACGCGCGCACCGACTACCCCGCGATGCGCTTCGCGCTGGCGGCGACGCTGATGGGCGACGGCTACTACGCCTACGAGTTCGGCGACACCTGGCACGGCAACGACTGGTGGTACGACGAGCTGGACTTCAAGCTCGGCAAGGCCTGCGGCCCGGCGCGGCGCGTCGCCGTCGGGACCCCGAACACCACCAACCTCGTCGCCAACGGCGACTTCGAGGCGGCCCTCTCCGGGACCTGGAAGAGCTGGGTCGACACCACCGCCGGCGCGCAGTCGACCTTCGCGCTCGACACCGCCGAGAAGGCGCAGGGCGCCTCTTCGATGCACGCCCACGTGGCGAACGCCGGAGACGGCGTCGACTGGAAGGTGGTGCTCTACCAGGAGGACCGCGCCTTCGTGCAGGGCGTCACCTACGACCTCGAGTTCCAGGCGCGGGCCGACCGGCCGCGCACCATTGGGGTGGTCACGCAGAAGCAGGCGGCCGACTGGCGCAACTACGGGCTGTCGCGGGAAGTGGCCATCGACACCACCTGGAAGAGATACGTCGTCACCTTCCAGGCCAAGGAGACGGCGAGCGACTCGCGGATGCTCTTCGCCTTCGGAGAGACCGCCGGCGACGTCTGGATCGACGGGGTCTCCATCGTCGAGCACCCCGCCGACGTCTTCCGCCGGGACTTCGAGAACGGCATCGCCCTGTTCAACGGCACCTCGCTGCCCTGCACGATCTCGCTGGAGCCCGGCCTGAAGCGGATCACCGGAACCCAGGCGGCGAAGCACGACTACGTGGTCGACGACGCCGACCCGGGCGCCTTCACCGCCGGGGCGGACTGGACCTCGGCCGCCTACGACAGCGGGCAGTGGACCGCGGTGGGCCCGTTCTTCCACGACTGGGGCAAGTCGTGCACGCAGGCTTCGGGGACGGGCGCGCAGGCGGAGTGGGAGCTGATGATCCCCGCCGCGGACCGCTACACCATCGACGTCTGGTGGCCGGACGCGCCCGCGGCCTCCAGCTGGAGCGACCAGGTCGTCTACGAGGTCGTCGACGGCAACGGCGCGGTGCTCGCGACCACGACCCTGAGCCAGAGGACCGGCGGCGACCAGTGGCAGCCGGTGGCCTCGAGCCTCGCCTTGGCGCCCGCGGACTCGGCGAAGCTGCGGATCCGTTCGACCGCGGCTGGCGGCTTCGTGGCCGACGCGGTGCACGTCCAGTCGGCGTCCCGCTACAACGACGGTTCGGCGGCGCCGGCGGTCGGCCTCGCGGCGGTGGATGGAATGGTGCTCGCCAGGACGTCGCCCACGACCTGTCCGTGAGGTTCCGCCGGGGCGGGATGCTGGTACGCTCTTGGCGGAAGACTCGAGGTTCGGACCTTGCCCAAGCCACCGCCCGGCGGACCCGCCAAGCCCAAGCCCGCGGACCTCGACGTCGGGGAGACGACCAGGCTGCCGCCGCTGCCGGAGCCGAACGACACCCGCGTGGAGTCGCCGGCCGAGGCGGCGGACGAGACGGTCGAGGTCACCAACCCGATGGCCCGCATCCCGGTCCGTGGCGGCGGCCTCTCGAACGACACCCGCGTCGACAAGCCGCTCTCGGAGCGCGAGGAGCCCCAGCCCATCCTGGTGACCGATCCCTCGGTCGGCATGACCATCCCTCTGCCGCGCATCCCTGAGCCGGCGGAGCGCGAGGCCGAGGGCGTTCCGCTGCCGCGCGCGCCCGCGCTCCCCACGAAGGTCGAGGGCTTGCCGGGGGCCCGCTCGTCCAGCCGCGAGCAGCCGGCTAGAACGCCCGCCGAACCGAACGCCAGCCCCGCGGCGAGCGGCGGCGACGACGATCTGCTGCAGAGCAAGCCGGTCGACCTCGCCCGGCGCGCCACCGTCCTCAAGATCAACCCCGAGACCATCCAGTCCTGGCTGACCGAGGGCCCGAGCGGCGAGCACAAGGCCCAGGCGCCCGGCGGCTTCCGGCCGCTCATCGAGGACCTGAAGGAGGAGCTGGAGGCCGAGAGCAGGCGCCCGCCGCCCGGGGAAGCCAAGGACAAGCCCGAGGCTCCGGCGAAGCCGGGCGGCATGGGGCGCCCGAGCTCCGAGCGCAACCCGCGGACGGCTTCGCCCGACGACACCGCCGCGAGCGCTCCGCCCGGCAGCCTCGGCCTGCGCAAGCCGTCGTCGTTCCGCGCGCGGGCCAAGCGCCTCTCCAGCACGCTGTCGATGCTCCTCAAGCAGGAGGCCGCAAGGCGGCGCCGGGGGTTCCTCTACGGGGTCCTCTCGGTGGCGTTCCTGGGAGCGCTCGGGTACTTCGCGTACGTGTACCTGTGGCCGCTGATCTTGCCGATGATCCGACGCTGAGGGTGCGGGCGGCGAGCCGAGCGACCCGCGTGGCTCAGGCCTTGGCGCCGCCCAGCTCCTCGAGCCTGGCCTGCGCGGCCTCCCACTTCGGGTACAGCTCCTCGAGCGTGTCCTTGTTGACCTGGTACGCGACGGTGAGCGGCTTGGCGCGCGCGAAGTCCTGGTAGACGGTGGGGTCGGCGAGCTGCGGCTCGATCTCGGCCTGCTGCGCCTCCAGCTCGGCGATCTGCTTCTCCAGCGCCTCGACCTCGGCGCGCACCGGCCGCAGCTTGACGAGCAGCGCCTCGCGCTCCACCGCCTCGCGGCGCCGGCGGTCCTTCTCGCTCTCGCGCTTGGGCGCCGCGGCGGACTCCACCGGGGTCGAGCCGTCCATGGACTGGCCGGTCTGCGCCAGGTGGTACAGGTAGTCGTCGAGGTTGCCGGGCCAGTCGACCACTGCGCCGTCGCGCACGTCCCAGACGCGGGTCGCCAGCTGGTTCACGAAGCTGCGGTTGTGGCTGACGAAGAGCAGCGTGCCGCCGTAGCCCTTGAGCGCCTCGACCAGCTTCTCGGACGAGTCCAGGTCCAGGTGGTTGGTTGGCTCGTCCATCAGCAGGAGGTTCGAGGGCAGCACGAGCAGCCGCGCCAAGGCCACCCGCGCGCGCTCGCCGCCGGAGAGCACGCCGATCCTCTTGTCCACGTCGTCGCCGGAGAAGAGGAACGCGCCCAGCACGCTGCGCACGTAGGACTGCGTCATCTGCGGGACGAGCGACCAGACCTCCTCGAGCACCGTGCGCGAGCGGTCGAGCAGATCGGTGTGGTGCTGGGCGAAGTAGGCCACGCGGACCTGGTGGCCGGGCGTGATGGCCCCGTCGTCCAGCGGCAGCTCGCCGGCGGTCAGGCGCAACAGCGTCGTCTTGCCGGTGCCGTTGGCGCCGATGATGGCCACGCGGTCGCTGCGCAGCACCGTCTGGGTGAGCCCGCGGTAGATGGAGTTGTTGCCGAAGGACTTGGTGACGCCCTCGAAGCGCAGCACCTCGCGGCCGGGGCGCTCGACCTCGGGGAAGCGGAAGCGGATGGTCTGGCGCCGCTCGAGCGCCTGGACGATCTCCTGCTTCTCGAGGAGCTTGATGCGGCTCTGCACCTGGCGCGCCTTGGTGGCCTTGGCGCGGAAGCGCTGGATGAAGGACTCGATCTCCGCGCGCTCCTCGGCCTGGCGCTTCGAGCGCGCCTCGAGCTCCTCCTCCTCGGCGGCGCGCTGCCGCTTGTACTCGTCGTAGTTGCCCGAGTAGCCGCGCAGGCCCTCGACCTCGAAGGAGAGGACGCGGTCGATCTGGCGGTTCAGGAAGTCGCGGTCGTGGCTGACCAGCATCACGGCCTTGGCGCTGCGCTTGAGGAAGTCGTCGAACCAGAGCAGCGAGGGGACGTCGAGGTGGTTGGTCGGCTCGTCGAGCAGCAGCAGGTCGGGGTTGGTGAGCAGCAGCCCGGCGAGCGCGGCGCGCATCTTCCAGCCGCCGGAGAACTCGCCGACGCTGCGGGCGAAGTCCTTCTCCTTGAAGCCCAGGCCCTGGAGGATGCGCTCGGCCCGGTGGCGGCCGTAGCGGTCCTCGAAGTCGGCCAGCTCCATGTGCACGTCGGCGAGCTGGGCGGCGAGGTCGAGGCGGTCCTCCTCGTCCTCCATCGGCTGGGCGACGGCGGCCTCCAGCTCGGCGACCTTGGTCTCGAGGCGGGAGCGGTTGGGGACCGAGGCGAGGACGGTGTCGATGAGCGTGCCGGGCGGCAGCTCGAGGATGTCCTGGGGCAGGTAGCCGGCGCGCACGCCCTTGCGGAAGGTGAGGCTGCCCGAGTCCGGGGCGAGCGAGCCCGCGAGGATCTTGAGGAGGGTGGACTTGCCGGTGCCGTTGGGGCCCACCAGGCCGATGCGGTCGTGCGCGCCGATGGCGAAGCACGCCTCGTCGAGGAGCGCTCGGGCACCGAAGGAGAGGGACAGGTTGCTGATGGTGGCGAGGCTCATGGATGGACTTTCGACCTTGGACTCGGAGGGCGGGTCTCCGTACCCGCCAAACAGATTCCGTGCCTGCCAAACACTCCGCGCTCATCGAAAAGAAGCGGCGCAGCCTGCACTGGCGCACGTTCGAGCGCAAGCGGGGCATCCCGGGCTGGGAGCGGCCGGACCGCGGGGCGGTCGGCGCGGCACCCGAAAGGCTGGCGTCGAGGGCGCGATGCCGCAGCCGGCGGGTCGGGCGCCCCGCGAACGAGGTCGAGGAGGCCGAGGCGCGGGGAAGGGGGGCGGAGCATGTACCTCAGCAAGTGCTCGAGCGCCTCGCGGTTGTCGGCGCCGACATGGCTGCCGGCCTCGAGGGAAGGTCGGACGGCTTGGCGATGACCTTGGCGCCACGGTCCTGCCCTTCCGGCTCTCGGTGGTAGCCGCGCGGAAGCGCTCGGCCGCGATCAAGGGTCCACGGTACCGCGAGGTGAAGGGCTGCAACCGGCCGCACCACGCCAAGGGGCCTGGCGGCACGCATTACCACCTGCGCGTGACGGCGGGCGGCCGAGAGGCGCCGCGGAGGTCCGCTACGGCTTGGTGGAGTTGCCCGGCAGACTGGTGGGCAAGCGTGGGCGCGAGAGGCGCAAGGGGTGACTTGGGCCGGGTCGCGGGTTCAAATCGCGGGCCCGCTGTCTGGCTTTCCGCGGACCTCCCGCCCCAGCATCCCCTTCGAGGCCGTGATCGAGATCGGCCGGGTGGCGGCATGACGCCCGCCGCCCCGCGTGCGCTGGCCTTGACGGTCGCGGGTGGCGAGGTGGTCGGCCAGTTCGTGGCGCACCGACTGGGCACCACGGCGTGCGCCGCGCCCTGACGGCCTCCCTGGTCGGGTCACTCGTCCAGCGCCGAGGGATCGCGGAGGGGGTCCTCGCTTCGGTCGCGGAACCAGTCGATTCCGGGTAGCGGGAAGTCGCCCATCCCACTGTCGCCCACGCTATCCGGCCAGCCGGGGGCCTTGTACCACTCCAGTAGGCAGCGTGCCCTTGGCCATTCCGGCGGCTCGTACTTCAAGCACGGCCCGAGTTGGCACTGGTCATTGAATCCGTGGTCGAGCACGAGGCGCAGTTCGGAGCCCGAGCGGCATTCCGCCGGGGGGCGAAGCTGGAACGATGGTGGCGCCGTCGCAGCGACGGCCTGAGAGTGCACCGGAGCCGCGCTCGCGCAAGCGGCTGCGGCGAGCAGTATGACCAGCAAGGCCGGGCGCACGGTCATTCGCCTCCCGAAGAAGATTCTAGCGCGCCTGAGCGCCCGCGTGCGCGTCAGAGCGGTCCGGCTTGCCCCTGGGGCTTCCCCGCCGCAGCAGGGTGGCGCTGACCGCCCAGCGCCCCGCCGTGGCCCGCGCGGGACCACCCCGCGTCATCCATCGGCCCGGGGCGCCCGCGCGCTCCTGGGGGCGCACAGGCCCTTGAGACGCGGCGGTCGGCGGCCCCTGCCCGGCGGGCCGCTAATTTGCCCATGGACCCCTGGCACCAGCCGGTCGGACGGCCGGAATGAATGAAAGCGCGCGATTTCTTTCTTGCGCGCGAAGGCGAGAGCGCAGGCAGGCTCGACCCCCCCCGGCCAAACATTTTGGGGGTCGGCCGCTTGCCTTGCGGAGTACCTCCTCGCATGGGGCTGAAGAGGTGCATGCGACCTGGCGCAAGTCCCTACGGCTCAGGCGGAATTCTCAGAACGGTGACTGTCGGCGGAGGCGACGCGTCGACTGTCTGCTTAGGTAGTCCACGCACTTCGATCGGGAGGGAGTAGAGGGCTGCTTCGATGCTGTGACCGTCCTCCCGTGCGACGAACAACGTGTATGCCCCAGGCGGAACCGCCCGAAACACAACTCCATCAAGAGATCGTTCACCTTCGCGAGCGACCTTCCAAAGGTCTTGAAGGGACTGGTAATCGCGGGGCAGGGAGACGCTTCCAGACATGAGAAGAACGTGCGTCATGTCGCCTACGCCGTTGCCGATACCACCAACGGCAAGCTCGGTGCCGCCCACTCGTTCGGTGAGAACAAGCCCCGTGACTCCCTCGGCAGGGACTTCGACTGTGGAAGGGAGGAGGTCGATGTATGCGCCGAAGGAATTCGCGCTAACTGAGATCCTCCAAGTGCCCGGTCGAATGCCGGTCACTTCGAAAGAACCATCAGGAGCGAGTGGCGAGCTCAACCATTGCAGCTCTCTGTTGAGCCTGACCCGCGCCTCCGTGGGGTAGATGCGGCCCTCGTTCACGACCACCCGACCCGCGACCGAAACGCCGCGCTCCAGCGAAAGTCGATAGTGGTCGACCTGAGGGCTGACCACGAACGCCTTCGGCAGGTAGCGCTTGTGCCGAACAAGAACCGAAGCCGGCGCCGTCCCCCCGGTCGAGAACTCGAAGCGACCATTGGCGTCCGACCGAACGGCGGGACCGCACGGCACCCAAGAGCTACCCAGTGCCTTGCTCGGAAGGTCCTTGTCCGCGAGGCAGACGGAGGCGTTCACCACCGGCTGGCCGCTCGAGGCATCGATCACCTCGCCATCGATCCTCCGTGCAGGCGTCAGAACTACGTCCTCGAGGGTCACTTCCTGTTCGCGGCCAGCCTGCACCAGCCGCACCTCTTGGGCGTAGTTCGACTCGTTGAAGAACAGCGTGACGGTGGGGCCACTGCGCACGGAATACGCGAACCGCCCATCGGACGAACGAATTGTCTGGTCGTTGAGACGGTATTCAACTGAAGGGCTGCCATCCGCGTGTAGAACACGACCGCGAATTAGGCCCTCCTCCGAGAGGGCGAGGCGCACACTCGAGTCGCCCGTCGTCACCAGCGCCATGCTGTCGGTGCGGTTCGAGTAGCCACTGTACTCAGCCCAGACACGGTACCGGCCTCGATGCAAACGCGTGAGCGTGAAGGCGCCCTTGGTATCCGCGAACGTTTCGGAACGTTGGAGGCGGGCAGCAAGGCCTTGGACGGGGCCGACACCCTCGGGAAGAGCGCTGACAATGGCTCCGGCAATCGGACGCCCGTGGGAATCGACAACCGTGCCCCGAATAACCTCACCGCTCTTGAAGCGAAGGGTGACTCGGGTATTCGTCTCGAATACGGCGATCTTCTCGGATACTGACGCGCCTGTCGTCGAGTACCTCTCGTTGCGTAGGCTTTCCGCGGCGACTGCTAGATAGCGTCCAGGTCGGACGCCATCGATCTTGAATTCGCCATCTTCGTCGGCGGTGCCTCCAAGCGACGCCTCGAGCGGCTTGCCTTCGGGCACCAGGCCGACTTCCGCGTCAGGGAGCGGATCGCCTGACTCGTCTAGGACCATGCCGAGCACAGTCAGCCCTGGCTCCATCACCAATCGCAGCTCCTTCGAGGGGGCAGCGACTTCAAACTCTCGAGTCGCGAAACCATCGGCTTGCACTTTGAGCCGATGAGACCCTGGTAGGAGACCGTCGATTTCGAAGTGCCCGATTTCAGGCTGCACAGCTCTGGCTGAACGTCCCACGACGGCCTGAGACCAGATTTCACTCCACCGGATTGGCGCCCCAGTGCCGTCTACAACCACGCCCTCCAGGGCGACAGCCGACCAAAGCCGCACCTGGACCTCAGTCGTTTTGGCGGCGTCCACGGTCGCGGCGACTCCGTCGCATTTCAGGGTGTGTGGCGCGGATGCTCGTACTGTGTAGCTGCCCAGTGGCGCCGCAACCACGAATCGACCGTCGGGAGAAGACGTCGCCTCAAGGGAACCCTTGCCAGAAACAGTCACCCGGGCGCCAGCGCGGGGGTGGTCTTGTTCGTCTACGACGGTCCCCGAAATGAAGCCGCCGGGCTTGAGCTCCAGTCTCACGAGCGGCGGTTTCTCCGCCAAGGCGATTTTCGGCGAAGCGCAGGCGATGGTAGCCCCTTCGGCCGCGCAGACAGTGACAGCAGTGGCGTCCTTGGAGCCCCACGTGACTACGCTCTCATCTGCCGCTCGGTCGGCGAGCCACTTCAGGGTGGGGCCAAGATCGAAGCGAAATTGACCAGCGTCATCGGACTCACTCTCGGCGTTGACGGGGCCCATGAGCTTCACATGAGCCGAAACCGGCTTGTCGTCTCGAATCACCTCGCCGACGAGCCACGCGACTTCTCCGGGAGTGCTCCTCCGAGGGACAGCCTGACTCTCGGTTGTCGTCGCGGTCTGCCGCAGGGAACGCGATGTCGGCAGGGAGCGCTCTTGGCCCCTCCCAGGCCAGAGGAGATAGGCCAGGACGAGGACGCAGGCTGCGAGGGCGATCCCTCCTACGACCGCGCGAAGTCGGATCATCGTGGGGGCGAGGATACCGCAGACCGTGCTCGATAGCCGGTGAGGGTTGGCGAAAGGTGTTGTCCGCAACACCGGTCCGCAACACCAGAAAGAGGGAGTGCCTGCGGCACCTCTTCGCGGTGCGGCTCACCCGCGGGGTGCCAATCACGGTGGTGTCCGAGCTGGTCGACCACTCGGACATCAACCTCACCGTGAAGCGCTACGGCACAGAGGGGTTCTCGTCGGACGCCAGAGTGAAGTGGGAGGCCGTGAGGGTGCTGGATGCGGCGTGAGCCAGCTCCCCGCTTCAATTCATTGCTGCGGAACGCCTGCGTCCACCGAGACCTTCCCCCCAGCATCGCTCTGGGGATCGCACGCACAGAAGGAAGCTCTCGGGCAATGATCGGGAAGACTAATTTGCGGAACACCTTGACACAGCCGGTCGCACCGTACCGGCTCTGGGCACGGCCGGAACGAGTCTGCAAAGTCTCTAACCTCGTCACAACCGCAAAGAATGAGAAGCCATATCACTAGAAATATTCGAATTTTAGGGCGTCCGCCATGAAGCAGGCTGCATCAGCATAGTACCGGTGCTCGAGAAGGTCGCCAACGGCAAGGCGGAGCCGGTGGGCCTCGTGTTCCCGAACAAGGGCGGGGCGCCCTACGAGCGCATGGACCGGACCGAGGGCGTCGAGGGGAAGGCTACTTCGCGGACGCGGTGATCGCGGCCGGGCTCAAGGGCAAGGTGACCTTCCACTGCCTGCGGCACCTGTTCGCGGTGCGACTGCTCACCCGCGGCGCGCCGATCACGGTGGTCTCCGAGCTGGTCGGGCACTCGGACATCAACCTCACCGTGAAGCGCTATGGGCGGTTCTCGTCCGACGCCAAAGTGAAGTGGGAGGCGGTGAAGGTGCTGGATGTGGGGTGAGGGCGGCGGGCCGCCGACGGCCGCCTGCTGCGCCCTGGCCAGAATCGCCTGAGTGTTCGGCCCGGTTCCATTTGCACAGGCCGGACTCCAGAAGGTCCTGGGGCACAGCGGCGCTGGGTGGATTTGCCCCCCGCAAACCAGAGGCCGCGTGGACACCAACGTCCGGCACCGCTAGCCTGCTCGTGTACTTGGGAGGAGGGCGAGACACATGGACCCAGCGCCGCGCAGGGTGATGTTCTTCATCGACGGCACCAACCTCCTGGTCGCCTTGACCAAGGAACTTGGCGCCGATTTCCAAGCAGACAAGCCGCCCCACGCAGCTCTGGAAGCCGCCCGTGACTATTGCGACCGCGTCCAAGGCGGCGTCATCCATGCTGCCGTCTCCAAGGGCTCCTGCATGTGGCGGAGGTACTGGTTCGCCTCGTACACGGGTACCGAGGAGTACGGGCACGCGTATGCTGCCGCGCTGCGCGAGCTTTGCTTCGAACCGGTTCTTTTCAAGAGGCGCAACGGGAAAGAGAAGGGCGTGGATATCGCGCTGACCAAGGAACTCCTAATCAACGCGTTCCACCGCAACGTCGAGTTCGCGGTCCTGTTCGCCGGCGACGAGGACTACCTGGGGCTGGTGACTGACGCCAAGCGCTACGGAGTCTTCGTGGCTGGGGCATTCTTCAAGTGCCACGGCCTTTCTGAGCACCTCAGGTTGTCGTTCGACGATTTCGTGGTTCTCGACAACCGCCTCGACGGAGGCAAGCGCTCCGAATACGCGACTCGCATTCAGGCGGGAGATTCGCTGCTTCAGCAATGAAGCACCGAGGGGCACGACCTTGACGTTCTTCCGGTTCGTAGGTGGGTGTTTTTGCTTCAGGTCGGTCGCGTGCGCTCTCACGTGCGCTCTGTCGCTCGGCGCATGCCAGGAGGACCGGAAGTATCGGTCCGACTGCAATCCTGCGGTGGCCAACGCTAGGGAACGTCTTATGGCTGCCGTGGCTCGCTCAGATCGAGTGGCCGCCGAAGCGGCGATCGCGGACCTGTACGCGCAGGAGCGCGTCTGCCCGCCGGTCACGATTCGAGTCGGCCGAGCCTGGCTGTCTCTCGGGGAACCAGGAAAGGCGCTTGAAGCCTGCAACCGAGGCCTCAGCGTCATCACTGACGGCGGGGATCGGTACCTTCTCTCACGCTGCAAGCTCGATGCGCTTGAGAAGCTGTCCCGCCACCCCGAGGCGATCGCAGCGGCGAAGGAGTACTTGCGCGAGGCCCCGACCAGCTCGTGGCGACACCTGGAACTCGCGAAGCTTCTTGAGAAGGACGCCCCTGCCGAGGCCCTGAGCCACGTAAGGGAGGCAATGCTGCTCCGGCCGGTCTGTCGAGAGGCCTACTACAGCCCCGAGGCGCAGAACGAACCGGACAGGGAGGCCGAGGAAATGCTCCGCCTCTACGGACGGCTGCAGACGCGGCAGTTGACGGCAGGAGATGGCGTCTTGCACGGTGACGCCGGACCGTAGCTTTCGGGGCCTTCGGCCTGCCCTTCGACGCTCTTCGTCCGGCTCAGGGCGCGACCCGGGCGGGCGTACCGCCGGCTCGCCCAGCCGCTGATGCGGCCAAGAAGTCTCAAGTCTAGTAGGCCGAAGACCGCAGGTAACAACTGTCGCCCGCCGCATCGGCCTGCATCCGGCCGCCGACGCGCCCCACCGCTCCCGGGTGCCCTGGGCACTGCGCAGGCCCCCGTTGGCTGCCGTACGGCTCCTTGTCCCGAGGGAAGGGCGCCAAGCCCCTGGGTCCACAGTGTCCGCGTCGCTCTCGACCGCCAGGCCGGTCCGAGCCCACAATGCGGGTGCTGTCGATCTTCCGCTGTTCCTGTGACGAGGGGTCCCTCTGGTGCGCTTGCTAATTCCGCTCCTCTTACTCGCCGCCTGCAGCCAACGCCTCCCCGCTGCACTGGACGCCTCCAGCACCTTGGCGGCCGACGACGCCAGCCAAGGCGCGAACCTCCATCTCGACCCGTTCCTCAAGACTTACGTGGCGCAGCTCCGCGCCGAGACGCCTAACGAGAGCCTTGACCAGATCGCCGAGGTTGGCTTCGACGATCTCATCCGGTTCCACCACGGCTACGGGAGGTGGATTCGCAACAAGTGGCTCTGGGGAAGCCGCGAGCAGGCGTTGACCGGCTTCTTCCACCAGCACGGCGTCGACCACCCGGACGAGATGAGCATGGTTCTCATCCAGGCGCTCTGGCAGGACCTCAACTCGAAACTCCCGCCGGCAGAGGCCGACCGCCGCGAGACGCTGCGCAAGACGGCCGCCGCCAAGGCAGAGGAGATCCTTCGCATCGAGGCCGACTGCACGCGCTTCATGTACGCGACCAAGGAGTCGTTCGAGCGCTGCTACGACCAGTACGGCCTACCGTCGGCGAACCCCGCCTCGCGCGACCCCGCGTACCACCTGAAGGTCACCAAGAACGGCAAGGTGAGCGAGGTCGTGTTCTTCGAAGGCTCGAGCCAGAAGGTCCAGGAGTGCCTGCGCCCGCTGCTGACCGCCCACACCTTCCCGTCGTTCCAGCAGTTCGATGCCCTGACGTTCGGCATCAACTACTTCCGCTGCCGAGCCGCCGAGCGAGACTGATGCGGGGCCCGCGGTTGTTAGCCGGGCAGACCGAAGACCGTAGGTAACAACTGTCGCCGGGTGCATCGGCCTGCATCCGGCGGCTGATGCGTCCCGTTAGCCCCGGCCCGGTCGCGATGGCGCCCAGGCCTTTTCGAGGGAAAGCCACCGCCCCGACGCCGTCCACCAGCACCCGCGTGGCCGACCTTGCGACGCAGGGCGACCCGAAACAACAACTCCGCCAGAGCAGTTCCTGCAAATCTGCAGGGTCAGGATCTCGCCGAGTTCATCGCGAAGGCGGCGCGCGACCTCGGCGTGTCCACGAAGCCAAGCGGGTCGCCGCCCGTAGGCCCTCACGGGCTTTCGACGGAGAGCGCCCGACCCTGCAGATCTGCAGGATCGAGTACATGGGACGCCGAGTTGGTGTGTGTCGCCCGCTATCCGGCCGAAGCGCTAGCGGCTGGGTTATCGGGGCGTCGGGCAGAGAAAAGGAGCGCGCCTTCCGACGCGCTCCCTCAGGGTCAGCAACTCGGGATCTACTGCCTACGCGAGCCTCTTCGCCTTCTCGATGTCCTCGATGTATTTGGCGGCGCGCTCGGCGATCAACTCGAGCACGCTCTCAAGGTGCGGGGCCGCCTCGACCCTCACGATCCGGGCCGCCTTCAGAAGCCGGATGGGCTCACCCGCGTCGACCCAGGTGGTCACGGGGATGTTGCTGCGCTCGTCCGGCTCATCGGTGCCCTGCTGCGGCTTCACCGCGAGGGCCCACTGGTCGTCGACCTTCGCGTAGCCCAGCTCCCATCCCTTCGAGAGCGTGACGTCCCTCTCCTCGTCATCGTTCCACTCGACGGTGCTGCTGACGTCCACGATGCGGCCCGACCAGACCGCAACACCGATCTTCGTGGCGTCGAGGCGCTTGTCGAGGTCGCGGATGACCGCGTTCAACTCCTCAGTCTCCGCGTTCAGCTTGGTGGAGAGCTGGGCGATGCGGGTGAGGGTCTGCTCCGACGGTGACATTCGGCTGCTCCTTGGCGCGCTATGCGCCGGTTGTGATCTGCCAGCTTCTGCCGACAGATCGGGTCTGCGCCGACAGTGATGGCCTGCACACTGACCGTCAACAGACGGACGACCCGTCGGTTGCTCTGGCCGGTCGCGCCGCCCACTCGCTCTCCAGCCCGCCGAAGGCAAGCCCGATTGCGTCCGGTGACGAGGCGCGCGGACTTGATGGTCTCAGGCGACAGAGCGTGACTGCCTTCACCGGCCGACGAGCCGGGCACCCGCAGCCCAGGAGAACGCCATGACGACCGCCGCGAAGAAGACCACCAGCCCGAAGGCCACCTCGAAGAGCAACGTCGCCGCCAAGCAGACCGCCGCAAAGGCAACGGGCAGTGCGCCCGGCAGGCCTGCGAAGGTCACCAGCAAGCCGGCCCCGGCCAAGCGGCCACCCCGCCAGCGCGACGCGCGGCTGCCCGCGCCCGGGACGGTGCTCACCAAGACCAGCCGCGCCGGCAAGAAGGTCGAGTGCCGAGTGACCGAGGCCGGCGTCGACTACAAGGGCGCGACCTACCGCTCGCTCTCGGCCGCGGGAAGGGCCGCCGCCGCCGACCTCGGCGCCTTCTCCCGAGCGATCAACGGCTACCTTTTCTGGCTCTTCGGCGGATCCCGGGAGACGGCTGTGGACTTGTGGAGAGAGCGGCCACGCTCGCTGTGGACAGGCGCATGGACGGCTTGAAGAAGCCCAAGCCGCCCACACGCCTGCCCACAGTGGGCGTAGTCGGGTCCCTTCCCCACAGGGTCCACAGCCGCTGCGGCGGTATTCGAGAAATGGCCTTCTTGAATTCAGGCGGCTGCGGCGAGCTTGCGCATCGGCATTCTGCCGAGGACCAGGAAGCTGCTGACGCCGACTT
>DASXVQ010000174.1:0-38894 GCA_036504155.1 Myxococcales bacterium | reverse complement strand
CACTCGCTACTACGACAGGCAGGGCCTGCCGAGGCTATCTTGTTGAACCTCAACCAACCGAACCGCCGGATGCGGACCCGCACGTCCGGTGGTGTGGCAGGGGACTGACGGGGACGAACCCCGTCAGCCCCTATGCCGATGGTCTTCGGTCGATTGCTGTTGCACTGAACCGGGAACCGTGGTTCACTGGACCGCAGATCGGAGGAATCACAATGAAGACCAAGAAGACGTACAGCGGAGTCGTGCTCGACAAAGTGACCGGCGTCAACGCGCACACCCGCCGCGGCTGGGCGAAGCGAGGGGTCCTTTCCGGCGATGGCGACGGATACGACCACGAGGATCTGCTGAGGGCCGCCGTGGGGATGGAGACGGCGCGCGCCGGCATCAACTCGAAGGGCACCAGGGACTACCTGATTCGGCTGGCGGTCGAGGACATGCAGGCGATGCCCGCGAGCGAACCCGTTTCCGCCGAACCGCGCTACATGGTCGCGGCCCCTCCGACCGACATCGAGAACGAGATCCCCACCCCCGGCCCCATGAACCGCCGGATGATGGACGGCCTCCGAGGCAAGGCAACCTTCGTGGCGCTCGCTGACGGCGCCGGTGGCCTGTACATCGGGCTGGGCTTCACTGCGGCCGAGCTGGCCGAGCATTTCGCCGTGCTGGCCAAGGCCGGCGAGGTTGCCTCCTTCGTGCTCGACACCGCGGGCCTGCTCCGCCGCATCAACGCGCGCCTGGCCGAAGTCGAGTCCGAGGCCAAGTAGCCCGAGGGCAGGATCCCGCTCCGGGGCCGGGTGGCCGGAGCGGGCTGGGTAGCGACCAGCAGGGAGAAGGCGGGTCGAGATGAGCGTCGAGGAAAGCATCATTGCGGCTCTGGTGCCGGCGGTGCGCAACGCGGTCCGCGAGGAGATGGCGGCGCGCGCAGACGCCGCTGGCGATGGGTACCTGACCATCCTGGCCGGCGCGGCGTACCTGGGCATCACCGGGGACACCCTCCAGCGCTGGACTCGGGAGGGACGAGTGGCCACCTACCGGCCCGGGGGCGAGGGTCGGCCGAAGGTGCGCCGCTCGGACCTGGACAAGTTCATGGCGGCCGGGAAGCTCAAGCTCGTGTCCGGCGCGAGCCCGACCCCAGAGGAAGCCGCCGCAGCGGCCCTGGCTCGCATTCGGAGGTGACCTGTGGGCGGAATCCGTGCGCGAGGCGACCGGCTCTACTGGAACTATCGAGTTCCAGGCCAGAAGAAGCGGGAGTGGAAACGGTCGCCGTACAAGGTGGGCCAGGAGAAGCAGGCAGAAGCCGCGCTCGAGATCATCGAGAGCGCGCTAGCCGCCCAGGAAGAGCAGGGGCTTCCGGCGGGCCCGCTCACCGTTGGAACCTACGTCGACAACTGGGTGAGCAAGCGTCGGGACCGCGGGATGCTCTGCGCCGACACCGAGGCCGGCTTCGTCAAGCACCACATCAAGCCGGCGCTGGGGTCGGTCCTGCTCCAGGACCTGCGCCCTCGCGACGTGCGCGACTTCGTGCGTGCGCTGCGCTGCAAGCACGCGCTGCGCAATCGCGCACGGGACGGCGCGAAGGAGAGCCTGCTCTCCGCCTGGACCGTCCACCACGTCTACGGGTGCCTCCACAACGCCCTCTCTGACGCGGTGGTCGACGAGCTGATCACGGTCAACCCGTGCGAGCTGCGCCGCGGCGAGCTACCGAAGCGGACCGAGGCCGACCCGACCCGGCGCGCCGGGGCCACGTTCTCCCGTGAGGAGCTCGAGGCGCTGATCAGTGACCCCCGCATCCCCGAGGACCGGAGGGTCTACTACGCGATCGGCTTCCTCGGCGGGCTGCGTCCGGGCGAGATCATCGCGCTGCGCTGGAGCCGGTACGACGCCCAGGCCCAGCCCTTGGGCCAGCTGGTGGTCGCAACCGCCTTCAATACGAACGCCCGGAAGGAACGGGACACGACCAAGACCGGCGTGACCAAGCTGGTACCGGTCCACCCGACGCTCGCGAAGGTGCTCGCTGCCTGGAAGCTGGCGGGCTACGAGCGGCTGACCAAGAAGAAGCCGGAGCCGGGCGATCTCATGGTCCCCGGCCTGGAGGGTGGCTTCCGCGGCGCGAACTGGGCGCGCGAGAAGTTCTACCAAGACCTCAAGACGCTCGGGTTCGAGCGCGAGCGCCGCTGGGCCTACGACACCCGGGCCACGTTCATGACCCTGACGAGGACGGACGGCGGCCGGGACGACGTGCTGCGCCTGGTGACGCACGCGAGCCGGCGCGATGTCGTCGACGGCTACACCCGCTTCCCCTGGGCAGTGCGCTGTGCCGAGGTGGCCAAGCTCAAAGTCGGGCTGCGCGAGGGCAAGCTCTACGAGATGCCCAAGGCGCAGGCCGTGGGGGCCGGTCCCGTCGAGGAACCCCCCTGCAAGCTGCAAAAGCTCCAAGCGCCCGGTGCCAAGGCCGGTGCCAAGCAGGAGGCGATCCCTGTGATTACGCGACCTTCGGACCCCTCCGCTATTGCTCCTCGAGCAGCGCCTTGAGCTCCCGGATGCGCTGCGTGACGAAGGCCCGGTCGAGCTTGCGGTAGTTCTCGGGCAAGAGCTCCCGGCTGGTGCACTCCTGCACGGCCGCCAGGTTCTGCAGCTCGATCTCCATCGGGTAGCTGGGCGGGATGAAGTTGGCCAGCACCGCCTGGAGGTCCTCGGTGGTGACCTTCTCGCGCCCGGCGAGCATCGCGCGGAACTTGGCGCGCACCAGCGCCGCCTCGATGTCCGCGCCGGAGCAGTCGCGCAGGTTCTCCGGGACGATCTTCGAGTAGGACTCGATGCCGTCGATCGGCACGCCGGTCTTCTTGGCGACGATCTTGAAGAGGTCGTCCCGCTCGGGGTCGGTCTGCGGGTAGAAGAGCGCCAGGTGCTCCTCGGCGCGGCCCTGCCGCTTGAGGTCGATGGGCAGCAGGTCGGGCCGGCAGGTGAGCAGGAACCAGATGATCTTGCCGCGGTACTCGGTGTTGCCCATGAAGCTGGCGATGGAGGCGAAGATGCGGTTCGAGGTGCCCGAGTCGCCGCCCTGGTTGCGGTCGCCGAGGAAGGCGTCCGCCTCGTCGATGACCACCGCCACCGGCCACATGGCCTTGAGCAGGTTGAAGATCTTCTCGAGGTTGCCCTCGGTCACGCCCTGCCACTGGCTGCGGAAGTTCAGGAACTTCACGCAGGGCACGCCGATGTCGCCGGCGAAGCAGGTGGTGATGAAGGTCTTGCCGGTGCCCACCGGCCCGCCGATGAGGTAGCCCATCGGCACCACGTCGGTGCGGCCCTTGCGCAGCGCGGTCGCGGCCCCGCGCAAGAGCTCCTTGACCTTCTCGTGGCCGGCCACGTTGTCGAGCGTCCAGTGCGGCTCGATGAACTCCAGCAGGCCCTGGCACTCGGCCTGGATGATCTCCTTCTTCTTCTGCTTCAGGCCCTCGGGCGTGATGCGGATGGCGCGCTCGATGGCCTCGGTGAGCACGCGGTCCAGGTGCACGCGCGACAGGCCGGCGGTCATCTTGGCCAGGCCCTCGACCGGGATGTCGCTGACCTCGCTGAGCTTCTTGCCCTCGAGCCGCGTCTTCACGAAGAGCCGGCGCTCGTCCTCGTTGGGCAGGTCGATGGAGATGCTGGCGGCGTAGGGGTTGCGCGCCAGCCGTGGCGCCAGCTCGGCCAGGTTCTCGCAGATCAGGCAGATGGACAGGTCGGCGGAGAGGAAGGTGGGGTCGTTGGCCCACTTGACCAGGGTGACCAGCGTGAAGCGGTCCTCCTGGCCCATGTGCCCCAGCTCGCCCGCCGGCGCGAGCGTCTCGGCGAAGTCGATGATCAGCGCCACCGACTTGTTGTCGGCGATGCGCACCCGCATGTAGTTCTCGACGATCTGCAGGGCCCGGCCCGGGTCCTTGGGCAGCGCCTTGGCGAAGTCGCTGCCGTACATCGTGTCGTAGGCCTCGACCGCCCGCAGGAAGTCCTTCTGCATCTCGGGCGTCGCCGCGCGGATGCCGCTCGAGCGGTCGTAGTGCAGGACGATGTCGCGGGCCGCGAAGAGGTCCTCGGCCAAGTAGGTCTTCAGCGGCACGAACCGGGGGTTGCCCTCGGCGTCGGTGGTCGGCTGTAGGTCGCGCACCGCCCCGTGCAGCAGGAAGGTCGCCACCGTCTTGGTGAAGTAGCGCTCGGCCAGCTCGCGGGCCCAGCTGGGCAGCGAGTCGAGGGGGTCGGTCTTCTTGCGCGTCTTTGCCATGTGGGGTCCTCCCCGGGCCCCGCCGCTGGCAGGGCCGTTCGAGACGTTGGACTCGCCGGCGCCGTGGGGACGGCGGGCGGCTACTTCCTCTCCAAGACCTTGGTGATGTCGCCGCTGGGCGTGCCCGGAAGGACGGTGTGGGTGGCGTCCTTGAAGCCGTCCCTCTGCATCAGCACCGAGTGCGGAATGCTGGGGTCGAGGTCCTCGACCTGCAACGGGGTCTTTCCCATCGGCTTGTCGTCGATGGTCACCTTGGCGCCGGTCGGCGTGGTGTCGAACTTGAGCAGCATCTGCAGCTTGGTCATCTCGGCCCAGACGTCGATCGGCGCCTTGTCCGTCTCGCCCAGGGTCAGCATCTTCTTCCAGGGCAGGTAGCCGGGCTTGGTGACCTCGATCTCGAAGGGCTTGCCCACCGGCATCTCCGCCTTGGCCGGCGGCTTGCTGCCCAGCGGGCGGACGACCTTGCCATCCACCTTCACCTCGGCGTCCGTCGGCTCGGAGGCGACCGAGATGGACAGGTTCTGGATGATGGCCCTGAGCTTGACCTTGTTGCCGAAGCGGTAGACCTCGCCGCGCGGAACGTCGATCTCCTCGGCCACCGGCTCGTAGCGGTCCCGGCGGATCTCGACCCGGTGCTTGCCGGGCTTGAGGTCGAGGGAGTGGCAGGGCGCGGCCGCGCAGATCTCCAGGCCGTCGACGAAGACCCGGGCGTCCACCGGCTCGTAGTCGAGCAGGATGCCGCCCTTGCCGCCCAGCAGGAACACCCCGGCGAAGACCGCCGCCAGCAGCGCCGCGCCGCCGACGCCGGCGAAGACCCACTTCTTCTTCGACGAGCCCGAGAAGTCGCCCACCTTGTCGGCTTCCTGCATCCGCGGCTTGAAGTTCGACTGCGCGGACGAGGAGTGGCCCGGCGACTGCGACATCACCGGCGGGCCGGGACGGTTGAGGGGCGGCAGGCCGTTCGCGGGCTGGCCGAAGCCCGGCGGCAGCTGGCGGCCCCGGGCCTGCGGGGGCTGCCCGGCCTGGCCGCGCGCCCCCATCGGCGTCTCGTTGGCGAGCGCCGAGGCGCCGTTGCCGGACTGGGGCGCCTCGGCCAACAGCTGCTCGTCGATGGCCGCGTCGAGGTCCATCGGCTTCGGGGGCGGCCCCTTGGGCATGGGCGGAGGGCCGGGCTTCTTGGCGCCGGAGTCGCCGTAGAGGTCGCCGCCGTCGATGACGGTGTGCTCGGCGATGTTCGGCGAGGTCTCCTGCATCGCGTTGGCGACGGCCATCGGCGGAGGAGGCGGCGGGGGAGGCGGGCGCGCCGCCGGGGCCGGGGCCTTGGGGTTGGAGGTGCCGGTCCGCCGCGGCTGGCCCACCGGGGCGGCCGGGGTGCCGGGGAGCTTGATCTCGGCGTACTCGGCCTGGCGGATCTTCTCCTTCTCCACGTCCTCGGCGAACGTGGACTTCATGTACTGCGCCAGGTCCTTGCGGGAGAAGATGCTCTCGCTGGTGAGGATGAAGCGCTGCAGCGCGTCGGCGAGGTCGCTGGACCACAGGTAACGGTCCTCGGCGTCCTTGGTCAGCGCCTTGAGGACGATCTTCTCCAGGCCCTCGGGGATGCGGCGGTTGTATTTGGTGGGCGGCAGGATGTCGACCTGGCGCACCTTCTCCAGCACCGAGAAGTCGCTGTCGCCGACGAAGAGCCGCTCGCCGGTGAGCATCTCGTAGAGCACCACGCCGGCGGCGAACACGTCGCTGCGCTGGTCGAGCGGCAGGCCGCGGACCTGCTCCGGGCTCATGTAGCCGAACTTGCCCTTGAGGATGCCGGCCTGGGTCTTGGTGGCCTTGTTGGCGGCCTTGGCGATGCCGAAGTCGATGACCTTGATCTCGCCTTCGAACGAGACCAGGCAGTTCTGCGGGGAGACGTCGCGGTGGACGATGTGCAGCTCCATCCCCGAGGCGTCGCGCTTGCGGTGCGCGTAGTCGAGCCCCTCGCACATCTTGGCGATCATGAAGCAGACCATCGGGATGGGGGCCGGCTCGTTCTTCTTGCGGCAGCGGTCGAAGATGGCGCGCAGGTCCTTGCCGGCCACGTACTCCATGGCGATGAAGTAGCTGTCGCCGATCTTGCCGAGGTCGAAGACCTGCGCGACGTTCGCGTGGGTCAGCTGGACGGTGATCTTCGCCTCGTCGATGAACATCGTGATGAACTCGTCGTCCTCCGCGATGTTGGGGAGGATGCGCTTGATGGCGACGAGCTTCTCGAAGCCCTGCTCTCCGAACGTCTTCGCGCGCCAGACCTCGGCCATGCCGCCGATGTTGATGCGGTCGAGCAGGAAGTACTTTCCGAAGGGGATCGGCTGACGTCGAACGGCCACGTTGATGCCTGCTTTCGTGCGCCGGACCGGGCCCCAAATGTGGGCCAACCCGGCGAAATCTGGCAGAAAACGGTTCTGTTCAATCTAGCCCAGCGCCGCGCGGACCGTCAACGGCGCAGGACGGCCGGCTCGCGCCGCGCGGCGCGCCGGAAACGGCGGGCGAGCCCCCGGTGAAGAGGCCGCTAGTTGGGGTGGTTCGGGTCGGGGAAGGTGAGCACGAAGTGCTGGCCGTCGCCCGCGACCGACTTGCCCTCGATGCAGAAGAGGGAGGCGCACTGGCCGGTCGGGTAGTTGAGGTTGCGCTCGCCGTACCAGGCTTCGCCGTAGAGGATGAAGTTCTGGCCCTGGGGCACGGTGGCGATGAGGTTGGGGAACTGGCAGATGGTCCCGGTGCAGTTCCAGGTCAGCGGGTAGAGCACCCGGAAGACCTGGTTGATGGCCGGGTTGCCGTCCAAGACGGTGCGAGTGGTCTGGTCGACGCAGTTCTTGGTGCCGTCCGAGAGCTTGCCGATGACGTCGGTGCAGCTCAGCGGCGTCCGGTCCAACTTCTCCGGGTAGACGAAGCGCACCACCACGGTCTGCGGCCGCGGGACGTTGGTCAGCGGCGCCTTGAGGGTCAGGTCGAAGAAGGCCTGCGAGGTCACCGGTTCGTTCTTGATCGTCTTGGGCCCCGGCGGCACGCACTTGCCGCCCAGGCAGAGGTTGGTGAAGGTCTCGTCGACGATGTTGCCGCAATCGCGCTGCTTGGCGCAGGCGCCCGGCTCGACCGGCTTGCACTCCAAGAAGCCGCTGCAGTCCGGGTCGTCGCAGTCGGTCTTGCCGTCCGCGTCCTCGTCGACCAGGTCGCCGCAGTTGGCCTCGCGGGTGGGGCCCGCGTCGACCGTCCCCGCGTCGGCCCCGGCCGGCGCGCCGCCGCCGCCGCCGCAGCCTGCGAGCACAAGGGTGGCGCCGAGGGCGAAGGCGACGGGCCGGAGCATGGCGGGTCCTCTCTGGAGGCGGCCTACGGAGCGGCGCAGCCGATCCCCGGCTTGCAGATCTGGGGAGCGACGCAGTCCGAGGCGACGCAGTCCAGGCACTTCTCGGAGGCGTCCGGGTTGGTGCAGGACTGATCGACCGGGATGCACTCGGCGTAGGTGTTGCCGGTGCACTTGAAGCCCTGGTAGGTGCCGTTGACGCAGATCTCGTTGCAGAGGAACCCGCGCGGGCAACCGGTGGCGGGGCAGGGCTGGCCGCAGCGCTGGATGCCGCCGTTGAGGGTCAGGCAGTGGCCGGCGCCGCAGTCCTGGTCGGTGCCGCAGGAGCGGCAGAAGCCGTCGGAGATCTTGCTCTTGACGGAGCAGCCGAAGGACTTCAGGTCGCAGGTGCCGCAGGCCGGGCAGACCTCGTCGGTCTGGCAGGTGGCGCCGGGGGTGCCCTGGCAGGTGCCGATGGCGGCGCCGGTGGGCTTGATGCAGGTCTTGTCCAGCTGGCAGTCGGCGGGCACGCGGCAGCCGGTCTGGCACTTGCGGCGGCCGTCGTTGGTGGCGGTGCAGACGGTGCCCTGGGCGCACTCCTGGTCGCTGCCGCAGAAGGGCACGCAGGTGCCGAAGGTCATGCCGGGGTTGAACGAGCAGACCTTGTTGGCGGGGCAGCTCTTGTCGCCGCTGGGGTCGGCGGCGGTGGCCGAGCACTCGCCGATGGGCTCGCAGGCGCGGTTGACGCAGCGCAGGTTGCTGGAGATGGCGATGCAGTCGGCGTCGGAGGAGCAGGCGTCCACGCAGATGCGGCTCTTGCTGTCGCAGACCTGGCCGAACGGGCAGATCTGGTTGCGGGCGACGCACAGGCCGCTGCCGGGGTCGCAGATCTGGTCGGGGACGGCGGAGCAGTCGGCGGTGGTGGTGCAGCTGGCCTTGGAGTCGGGGGTGCAGCCCATGAAGATCTTGCAGTTCTTGCCGGCCTTGGGCCAGCACTGCTTCTTGCCGGAGAAGTCGAGGCACTCCGCGTTGGCGGGGCACTCGGCGGTCGCGGTGCAGAACAGGCCGCAGTAACTCTGCTTCAGGTTGGCGTCGTAGAGGCAGTCGTCGGCGTCGTTGCCGCACTCGAGGTCGGTGTTGCACTGCTCGCAGAAGCCCTTGCGCACCTTGCAGGAGCGGGTGTCCTGGTCGCAGTAGCTGGCGGCCGGGCACTCCTTGTCGGCCTTGCAGCCGGCGACGGACTCGACGCACAGGCCGGTGAAGTTGTTGCAGTAGACGAGCACGCCGTTGGGGTCCAGGTCGGCGCAGTCCTGGTCCGAGGTGCAGATGCACACCCGGCGGACGGCGTCGCAGCGCAGGTTGCCCACCACGCCGCCGTCGTTGCCCGCGCGGCACTCGTCGTCGACGGTGCACTCGCGGCCCACGTTGTGGGCCACCCCGCCGGCGTCGTAGGAGGCCGGGGGCTTGGGTTGGCTGCAGGCTGCACAGGCGAGGAGGGCGAGAAGGGCCGAGCGCCGAAGCATCTGGCAGACTCCGAGCTAGTGACGGTTTGAGAAGTCACTGCTTCTACCAGAGGCCGAAAGGCACGGTCAAACGGCTGGAGGCCGAGCTTCGGGCCCCCGGATCGGCTATGGATAGACGCGCCATGGGACCGACCAGCCGGCTGACCGAGGGGACCAAGGGGAGGATCGTCCTGGGCGTGCTGTGGACGGCGCTGGTCGCGGTGCTGGTCGCCTTCCGCCACGTCCTGCTGCCCTTCGCCATCGCCTTCGTCATCGCCTACCTGCTCGAGCCGCTGGTCGCGCGGATGGAGCGCTGGCGCATCAAGGGCCGCGGCCTGCCGCGCTGGGTCGCGGTGATCCTGCTGTACGCGGTCTTCTTCGTGCTGCTCTACCTGTTCGGCCGGGCGGTGGTGCCGCAGCTGTCGCGCGAGACGGCGGCGCTCATCCGCAAGGGGCGCGACTTCTTCAACTCCCTGACGCCCGAGCGCATCACCGACCTCTCCCACGAGATCGAGGCCTGGCTCTCCTCGCGCGGAATCCCGCTGGGGCTCTCCGCGCCCGAGAGCGAGGTCGCTCCCGGCCCGGGCCAGCACTACGGCCTGAGCATCGACATGGAGCAGTCCATCCGGAACGGGCTGGAGAGCCTGTCCACCGCGCTCAAGACGCACTTCTTCGACGCGGTGGGCTTCGCCCGCAAGGTGACCGAGGGCGTCCTGGGCTTCGTCTTCCGCTTCTTCTTCATCCTCATGGTCGCCGCCTTCATGCTCATCGACTGGCACCGGCTGGGCGCGTTCGCGCGCTCCCTGGTGCCGCCGGAGCGCCAGGCGGTGTTCGGCGAGTTGCTCACGTCCATGGACGAGAAGCTCTCGGGCGTGGTGCGCGGCCAGGCGATCATCTGCCTCGTCAACGGAGTCCTCACGGCGATCGGCCTGCTGACCCTGCGGGTCCCGTTCGTCTTCGTGCTCTCCACCGTGGCCACGATCCTCTCCGCCATCCCCATCTTCGGGACGATCATCTCCAGCGTGCCGATCGTCCTGTTCGGGCTGACCCGGGGCTTCAAGACCGGGGTCGGCATGCTGCTGTGGATCCTCGGGATCCACGCGCTGGAGGCGTACCTCCTCAACCCGAAGATCATGGGCGCCCACGCCCACATCCACCCGGTGGTGGTGGCCTTCTCCCTGCTCGCCGGCGAGCTGACCTTCGGCTTCGTGGGCGCGCTGTTCGCGGTCCCGGTCGCCGGCGTCCTGATCGCCGCCTTCGAACTGGCCCACCAGCGCGCCCTCAAGAAGCTGCAGGCGCCGCCCGCCGCCGGCTGAGACCCGCGCCTCCGCCATCCCTCAGCCGTGGGACGACCCCTGCGCGACGCGGCGCGGCAGGAGAACCGCTTTCCACACTGCGGCATCCAATCCACCTCTCAGTTCCCCATCGGCGACCCAGGGACTGCGGCATCCGTGCCGCGGTCCGGATGGATCACCGGTGGGGCAGACGGCAACGAAGAGCTGGAAGTCGTTGAGTTTTGGTAGGGCGAGGGCGAACTGCCCGGTGGGCACGGGCCCTGCAAAGCCTGGAAACCGGCTGGGTGGCGGTGGAGAGCGACCATGAACTCTTGGAAGATCATCTTGGTGATGTTGGCGGTCCTGATTCCGGGAGGCTCCCTGGTCCTGCTGGCGATGGCGACCGCGAAGGCGCTCGTGGCCAGCCGAGACCGTTGGCTCAGGCGTGCGGTACCGGTGGTGGTACCGGTCTCAGCCAACGGAGGCAGAGGCTGACCTGACGCGAGAGTAGAACTGCCTTCAAGCGAAGCGGGTTCCCGGCCGGTTCCGGGCGCCCGCTTCGGGTTTTTGGGTCGCCAGCGTATTTCGCAGCCCGCGGCGGGCTCGGAAAAGCCAAGCAAATTCAACGGGTAGCGAGTCGGCTTCCGGGGCTCCCCGGCTTGCCGCTTCCGAACCGTGGGCTTGACGCGGGCCCGACCCGACGCCTATACAGCCCCGCTTTCGGTCGAAGCCGGACCCAAGGATCTAATGAGGAAGAAGAAGGCCCAGAAAGCGGTCTCGAAACCCCGCGCACGCCGGACGAATTCGGCGTTGCAGGCCGCCGAGCCTGTGGCCGCGGGCCCCTTCACCGCCGAGGAACGGGCGACCCTGGCCTTCTTCAGCGTCGAGGGAGTCGGGCCGGTGACCCTGGTCCGGATCCGCGCGGAGTTCGGGACCCTGGCCGAGGCGCTCCGCCAGCCCGCGCAGGCCATCGCGCCCTTCCTCAACAACGACCGCACCCGCGAGCAGTTCCTCCAGGTCCAGGACCCGGGCTCGCTGGCCGACCAGATCCTCGAGCGGGCCGAGAAGGCCAACGCCAAGGTGATCTTCCAGGGCCGGCCGGAGTGGCCCCGCCAGCTGGACGGGCTGGGCTTCCCGCCGCTGCTCTACGTGCGCGGCCAGATCGACCCGGACGCCCGCCGGGTGGCCATCGTCGGCTCGCGTGAGACCGACCGCTATGGGCTGCAGCTGGCCAGCTTCTTCGCCTCGGTGCTCTCGGAGCACGGGGTCGGCATCGTCTCCGGCGGCGCGCGAGGGATCGACGGCGCCGCCCACACCGCCGCCGTCAGCGAGCCGGGCGCCACCATCGCCGTCCTGGGCTCGGGCGTGGACGTCGTCTACCCCAAGGAGCACGAGCTGCTCTTCCAGCGCATCGCCGACCTGGGCGGGGCGGTGGTCAGCCACTTCCCGCCCGGCACCCCGGCGGTGGCCCAGAACTTCAAGGTGCGCAACCGCATCATCGCCGCGCTCTCCGACGTGACGCTCGTCGCCCGCGCCGGTGCCGAGTCCGGCTCGCTGGGCACGGCCATGGCCGCCATCGAGCTGCGCCGCCCGGTGTTCGCGGTCCCCGGCGACGTGACGAACCCGCTGGCCGCCGGCGTCAACTCGCTGCTCGAGAATGCCCTGGCGCGGGCCTGCACGGGCCTGCCTCCGGTCGCGGGCGCTCTGGGTATGGAAGGGGACGACTGGCCGACGCTGTCGGCGCCGGGCGGCAAGCGCAACCCGGTGGTCGTCCGCTCGCACGCTCCCCCTCCGAGGCTTGCCACGCCCCAGCAGCGGGCCGAGGTTCCCCAGGAGCTGCGGCCCGTCTGGGAAGCGCTGGGCAAGCGGCCCGTTCAGTTCGACGAGCTGTCGGGGGTGACGGGGATGGACGCGGCGGCGCTCGCCAACGCGCTCGTCCGGCTGGAGCTGTTGGGGCTGTGTGAGGAGCGAGCGGGGAAAGTTTTCGCGCGTACCTAGAGGTTGGCTCGGGTACGCCCACGATTCGTGGGAAGAAGCAGACCAGCAGTCGCAGTCGCTGGACGGTGTCGGAAGGGAACGAGGGTACAAGAGAAGCCATGGCCAACTACCTGGTTGTCGTCGAGTCTCCTGCCAAGGCCAAGACCATCAAGAAGTACTTGGGCAACGACTACACGGTGAAGGCCTCGGTCGGCCACGTGAAGGACCTGCCCAAGAGCAAGCTGGGCGTGGACATCGCCAACAGCTTCACGCCGGTCTACGAGGTCGCCCACGGCAAGAATCAGGTGCTCAAGGAGATCAAGACGGCCGCGAAGAAGGCCGAGAAGATCTTCCTGGCCACCGACCCTGATCGCGAGGGGGAGGCCATCGCCTTCCACATCGCCGAGGAGCTCGGCGGCGCCGACCACGTCAAGATCTCCCGGGTGCTCTTCAACGAGATCACCAAGCGCGCCATCCAGGAGGCCATCCAGCACCCGCTCAAGCTGGACGAGAAGAAGTTCGACTCGCAGCAGGCCCGCCGCGTCCTCGACCGGCTGGTCGGCTACCAGATCAGCCCCATCCTCTGGACCAAGATCCGCCGCGGCCTTTCCGCGGGCCGCGTCCAGTCGGTCGCCGTCCGCCAGGTCGTCGAGCGCGAGCGCGAGATCCAGGCGTTCATCCCGCAGGAGTACTGGACCCTCGACGCGCGGCTGGAGGGCAAGCTCCCTCCCGAGTTCCTGGCCAAGCTCGTCAAGATCGGCGGCAAGAAGGCGGAGCTGAAGGACGAGAACACCACCCGCAGCCTCGTCTCCGACCTGGAGAAGGCCCGCTTCGTCGTCGAGAAGGTCGAGAAGAAGGAGCGCCGCCGCAACGCGCCCGCCCCCTACATCACCTCCAAGATGCAGCAGGACGCGGCCAACCGCCTGCACTTCACCGCCAAGAAGACGATGACGCTCGCCCAGCGCCTCTACGAGGGCATCGAGCTGGGCGAGGAGGGCGCGGTCGGCCTCATCACCTACATGCGTACCGACTCCACGCGCCTGTCGCAGGACGCCATCGCCGAGGTCCGCGCGCTCATCACCAAGGAGTACGGCAAGGAGTTCCTGCCCGACGAGCCGGTGGTCTTCAAGACCAAGAAGAGCGCCCAGGACGCGCACGAGGCCATCCGGCCCACCTCGCTCACCTGGCCGCCCGAGAAGGTCAAGGACTACCTCGAGCGCGACATGTACCGGCTCTACAAGCTCATCTGGGACCGGTTCGTCGCCTGCCAGATGATGCCCGCGGTCTACGACCAGACCACCGCCGACATCGGCGCCGCCAGCTGCCTCTTCCGCGCCACCGGCAGCCGCCTCAAGTTCGCCGGCTTCCTCGCGGTGTACGGCGAGAAGAGCGAGGCCGAGGAGGAGCCGGCCAAGGCCGCCGACGCCGAGGACGAGGGCGAGGAGAACAAGGAGATCCCGCCGCTGGAGAAGGGCGAGGCGCTCCACCTCAAGAAGCTGATGCCCGACAAGCACTTCACCCAGCCGCCGCCCCGCTTCACCGAGGCCAGCCTGGTCAAGGAGCTCGAGGAGCGCGGCATCGGCCGGCCCTCGACCTACGCCTCCATCCTCTCGGTCATCCAGGACAAGGAGTACGTCAAGAAGGAGGAGACCCGCTTCCGGCCCACCGAGCTGGGCGTGCTCGTCACCGACGAGCTGGTGCGCGCCTTCCCCCGCGAGATGGACGTCACCTTCACCGCCGGCCTCGAGGAGAAGCTCGACGACATCGAGGAGGGCAAGTTCGGCTGGGTCAAGGTCCTCCAGGAGTTCTACGAGCCGTTCGCCAAGAGCCTGGAGGCCGCCTCCACCAACATGCGCGACGTCAAGCGCGAGGAGGTCAAGACCGACATCAAGTGCGAGAAGTGCAAGGGCCCCATGGTCATCAAGTGGGGCAAGCTCGGCCGCTTCCTGGCCTGCAGCAACTACCCCGACTGCAAGTCCACCCGCGACTTCAAGCTGGGCGAGGGCGGCAAGGTCGAGGTGGTCGAGGAGGTCGACTCCGGCGAGGTCTGCCCCAACTGCGGCAAGCCGATGATCGTCAAGAACGGCCGCTTCGGGCGCTTCCTGGCGTGCAAGGCCTACCCCGAGTGCAAGACCAGCAAGCCCTTGACCAGCGGCGTGACCTGTCCGGAGTGCAAGGAGGGCCAGCTGGCCGAGCGCAAGAGCAAGCGCGGCAAGGCCTTCTGGAGCTGCACCAAGTACCCGGCCTGCAAGTTCGCCGCGTGGGACAAGCCGTTGCCCGAGGCCTGCCCCAAGTGCGCCTCGCCCTATCTCCTGGCGAAGTACAAGAAGACCGAGGGCGAGGTCATCATGTGCCCCAACAAGGAGTGCGACTACAAGCGGGCGGGGCAAGAGGCCGAGGAAGCCTGAGCGCTGGGGTAAATGTCCGGCTTTTCTGGCCGAAATGGGGGGCCTGCCCCCAAGGTCGCGGCCTTGACACCCTGACGAGCGCGCTGGTAGAAATCCGCAATTCCGAAAGGCTTTTTGCCCTTCCAAGGACGGGGCGAACGCCTGGGCGGGGGCGCGGGGCTCTTCGAGAAGACGACTTTGGATTCACGCGAAAGGGTGCGGTGAGATGAGCGACATCCTGGACAGCGTCGGCGTGGTGCTGGCTGCGGCCGCGGCCAACAAGAACTTCCTCGACAGCGCCAAGGACTTCATCGAAGAGGGCGGCCCCTTCATGTGGGTCAACGTCGGCTCGCTCTCGGTCGCCCTGGCCATCATCATCGAGCGCGTCATCCGCTTGATGTTCACCTACAACCTGAACGCGCCGCCGTTCATGGAGCAGATCACCAAGCTGGTGCTGACCGGCAACGTGGACCGCGCCGTGAAGCTCTGCTCGGCCGCCCCCACCGCGGCGCTGGCCCGGGTGGTTCGCGCCGGCCTGACCCGCGCCAACCGCGGCGAGCTCGAGGTGGCGAAGGCCGTCGAAGAGTCGATCATGGAGGTGACCCCCTCGCTGCAGAAGCGCATCGGCGCGCTCTGGTCGCTGGCCAACATCGCCACCCTGCTCGGACTGATCGGAACCATCATCGGCCTGATCGGCGCCTTCCGCTCCCTGGGTGCGGTCAGCGCCGACAAGCGCTCCGAGGTCCTCTCCAAGGGCATCTCCGAGGCCATGAACAACACCGCCTTCGGTCTGTCCATCGCCGTGACCTGCATCGTCGCCCACCTCATGCTCAACGGCCGCTCCAAGGCGATGATCGAGGAAGTCGAGCTCAACTCGCTCAAGCTCGAGAACCTGCTCGCCCGCAAGAACGCCGGCGAGACCAACCCGATGGACTTCGAGCAGAAGGCGTCCTAGCGGGCTTCGGGCCCCAGGCCCCAGGCCTCAGGAGTCGAGGAACCCCGGCCTGGGAGGCGTTGTCCAATCCAAGGTGCAGCAGGGTAGGGCAGAGGGCGAAGAGCGATGGCCTTCCACTTCTCCAAGAGGAAGCTTCGGCCCCGAGAGGTCGAGGAGATGGGCGAGCTGAACATCGTCCCCTACCTCGACATCATGATGAACCTCATCATGTTCATGCTCTTGAGCATGACCGGGCTCGTCTCCTTCGGCGTCCTCAACGTCTCGTCCCCGAAGTTCGCAGACCCGGGAGCGGTCAAGGCCCAGGCGAACGACGACCCCAACAAGCCCAAGCTGCTGCTCACCGTGCTCGTCGCCGACAAGGGCTTCTTCATCGCCGGCGAGGGCGGCGTGCTCGGCCAGGGCGGCGCCGCGGCGGACTCCTCGGGCGCGCCCACCATCCCGAAGAAGCCCAACGGCGAATACGACTACGGCGCGTTGACCGCCCGGATGACCGACATCAAGAAGGTCTTCCCCGACGAGAGCAAGGCCATCCTCGGGGCCGACGCCAAGATCACCTACGAGACGCTGGTGCGGACGATGGACGCGGTGCGCGAGAACCAGGCGCAGCTCATCGAGGGCAAGCCGATGACGCTGTTCTTCGACATCTCGTTGACGGTGATGTAGCGCGGGAGAGCTGACGCGATGGCGGAAAATCCCAATCCAGCCGACCCGAACGCCGCGCTCAACCCCGAGAGCGAGGTCCCGGAGATCTCCGAGGAGCAGCGCTCCCGGATGACCTACAAGAAGCTCATCCGCCGCAAGCGCCGCAAGGAGCGCGAGGCCGCGGGCGAGATTCGCGAGCTCAACATCACCGCGATGATGGACATGATGACCATCATCCTGGTCTTCCTCCTCAAGAGCTACTCGGCCAACAGCGTCGCCATGGCCTCCTCGGGCGACGTGGCGCCGCCCATCAGCAGCACCCGCCTGGCGCCCAAGGACACCGTCAACGTCACGGTCACCCGCTGCAGCCCCGGCCCCGAGAAGACCTGCCGTCCCGGCACCGGCGCGCTGATGGTGGGCGACAAGACCGTGCTGCAGTACGACGGCGACGCGTTCCCGGCCAACGCCAAGGTGGGCGGCGAGACCGGCCTGCTGGTCGAGCCGCTGCGCGAGGCGCTGCAGAAGGAAGTCGACAAGATCAAGTACATCGCCCAGTACAACCCGGCGGTGCAGTTCACCGGCGAGCTGTCGGTGGTGGGCGACCGCGGCATGCCCTACCGAATGCTCACCGAGATCCTCTACACGGCGGGCCAGGTCGAGCTCGACAGCTACCGCTTCGTGGTCATCAAGGGCGAGGGCAGCGCGCCCCCCGGCGGCGCCCCGGCTCCTGGCGGCGAAGGCTGAGCGGCGGGCGGCGAGTCGCGCGCCCCCAAGCGATGGGCTCCGAGGCCACGCCGGCAGCCGCGAACGGCTGCCGCCTGCGCTCGGGAATTACGACCTAGAGCGCGAGGCCCGCAACTCCCTCACAGCGTCGGCGCCCGCATCACCCCCACGCGCTCCTCCTCGCGCCGCGCGGCGCACTCGGCGTCCAGCGTGGCGTAGGGCAGCACTTCCAGGCGCTCGATGGGGATGTCCCCGCCGCACTCCATGCACTCGCCGTAGGTGCCGGCGTCGATGCGGTCGAGCGCCGCGTCGACCTGCGTCAGCTCGCGGTCATGGGTGTCGGAGACCTTGTTGAGGGTGTACTCCACGTGGTCCGCCTGCGCGCCTTCCTCGTATTCGGGGTCGGTGCGGCCCTCCCGGACCTCCTTGACCCCGCGCTCGGCCGCCTCGCGGCTGCGCTGGATCTCCAGCCGCCGGCGCTGCAGGCGGTGCTTGAAGTAGGTCAGCTCTCGCGAGTCCATGCGGCCTCCAAGGGGGCGAACGCCTGGCCGGCTGCCCGACCAACCCGCCCACGACCCGACCGTCGGCAGCCGGCCCGGCGACGCGCCCTGGCACGAACGCTAAGGACGCACCGGGGGCGCGACAACGAGGGTGGGGAAGAACCGCGGGCAACAGCCGCGCAGGCAGGCAGGCGGCCGGCCGGGAGGGCGACGAGTCGCGGCTTCGATCAGGCGTGCTTGCGCACGACCTCCTCGATGACCCGAACCGCGTCCTCGCACTTGTCGGTCGCGTGCTCGAGGATCTCGAGGATTTCCTTCCACTTGATGAGCTCGATCGGGTCGGTGACCTCGGCGAACAGGGCGGCGATGCCCCGGCGAAGGACCTTGTCGGCGTCGGCCTCGAGCTTGTGGACTTCGTGGCAGTGGTCGAGCACGCCCTCGGCGGTGCGCGAGGAGCGCAGCGCGACGACGGCCTTCTGGGTCGCGGGCGTCAGCGCGGTGAGCAGCCGGGCCAGCTCGTGGGCCTCCGGGCGGACCTTCTGGGCCCGGTACATGACGAGCTTGTGGGCGACCGTGTCGCAGGCGTCGAGGATGTCGTCGAGCGCCTCGATGAGCCCGCGGATATCCGAGCGGTCGAACGGCGTCGCCAGGTTCTTGTTGAGCGTGTCGACGACCGAGGCGGTCGCCTTGTCGCCCGCCTGCTCGAACGCCTCGATCTCGGGGACGAACTTGGCGAAGTCCGAGGGTGTCTCGAGCATCTGCTGCAGCTTCTCGGAGGCCTTGATGCCCGCCTGGATGCAGGCTTCGAAGGCGTCGAAGAAGACCATCTGCTTCGGCATGATGCGCAGCATGGGGGCGTTCTCCGTGGCGGACAGTCCGCTCGCCAGATACCACGCGGAGCGTCCAACCGCCAGCCCCGGGGCTTGGGCGCCCTCAGCCGGGCGACTGGTCCCCGACCGGCGGCAGGCCCGTGGATCCCCACGGGGCGAACCCCGAGGCCCCGCGCGTTGTCCATGCCGGAAGTGGGGTGCTACAGTCCGCGCCCCTCTGAAAAGGAGAGCTTCGGGCCGCGATGCAAGAGCCGCCGATCACCATCCTTGGGGCAGGCCTTGCGGGCTCGGAAGCGGCTTGGCAGCTGGCCTCCCGCGGGGTCGCCGTCCGCCTGGTGGAGATGAAGCCGGTCCGGCGCTCCCCGGCGCACGCCCTGGACGGGCCGGCGGAGCTCGTCTGCTCCAACTCGCTGCGCTCGGACAACCCCGAGAACGCCGTGGGCCTGCTGCACGAGGAGCTGCGCAAGGCGGGCTCGCTCGTCCTGCGCTGCGCCGACGCCACCCGCGTGCCGGCTGGCGACGCGCTGGCGGTGGACCGCGAGAAGTTCTCCCAGGCGGTCGCCCAGGCGCTCGAGTCGCACCCGCTGATCGCGCTCGTCCGCGAAGAGGCCACGCGCCTGCCCGAGCCGCCGGGCCCGGCCATCGTCGCCACCGGCCCGCTGACCTCGGACGCGCTGGCCGCGGCCATCGCCGAGATTGCCGGCGATCGCCTGTACTTCTACGACGCCATCGCGCCCATCGTCGCCGCCGACTCCATCGACATGAACGTCGCCTTCCGCGCCTCGCGCTGGGGCAAGGGCAGCGGCGACGACTACATCAACCTGCCGCTCGACAAGGAGCAGTACGAAGCCTTCGTGAAGGCGCTGCTCGAGGGCGAGAAGGTCAAGCCGCGCGAGTTCGAGGAGCCCCGGTACTTCGACGGCTGCCTGCCCATCGAGGTCATGGCCGAGCGCGGGCCCCGCTGCTTGTCCTTCGGGCCGATGAAGCCCATCGGCCTGACCGACCCGCACACCGGGCGCCGGCCGTATGCCGTCGTCCAGCTTCGCGCCGAGGACGCGGCCGGGACCGCCTTCAACCTGGTGGGCTTCCAGACGCGGCTGACCTGGCCGGAGCAGAAGCGCGTCTTCAAGACGCTGCCCGGCCTGGCCAACGTCGAGTTCCTGCGGCTGGGGCAGGTGCACCGCAACACCTTCCTGAACGCGCCCAAGCTCTTCGCGCCCGACCTGTCGCTCAAGGAGCGGCCCCACCTCTTCTTCGCCGGGCAGATCACCGGCGTCGAGGGCTACGTCGAGTCGACGGCGAGCGGGCTGTTCACCGCGCTGGCGCTCTGCGCCCGCCTGCAGGGCCGGGGCTTCGACCCGCCGCCGCAGGGCACGGCGCTGGGCGCGCTCTTCGGGCACGTCACCGGCATCGCCCACCCGCCGGACTACGACTACCAGCCCTCGAACGTGACCTTCGGCTTGATCCCGCCGCTGGACGACAAGGTCAAGAAGAGCGAGCGGCGAACCCGGCTCCTCGAGCGCGCGCGCACGACCTTCGCCTCCTGGCTGGAGAAGAACCCCGCAGCCCCCACCGGACCGCAGCCATGACCACCACGCGCCAAGCCCTCTCCGTCCTCGCTGCTGCGCTCGCCGTCGCCCTCGCCGGGTGCAGCAAGCCGCCGCCCAAGCCCAAGGGAATCGGCAGGCAGCTGGTCGCGGTGCCGGCCCGGAGCCTGGCGCTGGCTCCCGACGGCAAGACGCTGGTCTTCGTGGGCGAGGTCGCGCCGTCGCCGGAGAAGGACGTGCCCGAGGGCATCTTCCAAGGCGTGCTGACCACCGTCCCCATCGCCGGCGGCGTGCCGCGGCAGCTGGGCGGCGGCGTCTCGACGCTGGAGGACGGCTACCGGATCTCCCCGGACGGCAAGTTCGTGGCCTACCTGCAGGGCTTCCGCTTCCGCGAGCAGGCCGGCAACCTGAACGTCGCGCCGCTGCCCACCGGTGACGCGCGCTCGGTGGCCTCGGAGGCCAAGTACTACAAGTTCTCGCCCGACAGCCGGTGGCTCGGCTACGTCGCGGGCGGCGAGGCGCACCTCCTGGACCTGTCCGCCGCTCCGGGGCCTGGCGCCGACAGGCTGGTGGCCACCACCGCCGCGACGCTCGACTTCTCGAAGGACTCCAAGCACCTGCTCGTCCGCCGTCCGGTGGCTGCCGGGGGCGACCTCCTGCTGGCCAAGGTGGAGGGCGGGGCGGAGCCCAGCAAGCTGGGGGAGTGGGTGGGCGACTACGCCTTCTCGCCAGACTCGACGAAGGTGGTCTTCAGCGCCCGTCGAGGCGGCCCGTCCAGGCCGTACGCGCTGTTCCTCGGGCCCGTGGGCGGGCCGTACGAGAGCGTGGGCCAGGGCGTCGGTTCCTTCTCCTTCTCCAACGACAGCCAGTGGGTCGCCTTCACCGACGGAATGGGAGACCGGATCGGGACGGTCGATCTGCAGCTGGTGCCGGCCGCCGGCGGGCCGGTGAAGCGGGTCGGGGACAACGTGGTCGAGTACCGGTGGTCGCCCAACTCCCAGGCCGTCGCCTTCCGGGAGAACAACGAGGACAAGGGCAAGCGCTGGACCGCGATCAAGGTGGCGAAGGTGCCCGGGGTCGTGGTGCACCAGAGCAGCTGGTCGCCCCACGAGAAGATGGACAAGATCCCGATGGTCTGGAGCGCAGACGGGAACTTCCTGGCCTTCGTCCACTTGGTTCCCAAGCCCGAGCCGACGGTTCACCTCTACCAGGTGGCGCAGACGGGCGGAGACGCGCGCGTCGTGGCCGACTGGGTCTTCGGATTCCAGTACTCGCCCGACAGCCGCGAGCTCTGGTACCGGACCAACTGCACCCGCGCCGGGCGCGAGTGCGAAGTGGTGTCCTCCAGCGTCTCCGACGCCACCGCGCTGCCGCGCAAGCTCGCCCTGGGCATCGCGACCTTCAAGAGCTCCGCGAAGGGCGACCGGCTGCTGTTGACCTACGCGCGGGCCGACACCAAGGCGAACGACAACGAGGCCCCCGCGGACCTCGGTTGGATCGACCTGAACTCGAAGGGGACGAGCAAGGGGATCGACCAGTACGTGATGCCGGGCGCGGCCTGGGCCGACGCCGCCGGCTCGCAGGTCGTCTACATCGTCGGCGAGCGCAAGCGCGAGGGCGTGTACGTGGCGGACGTCAAGTAGCGCCGCGATCGCTCGACGCCAACGAAGCGACCGCCCGGCGGCCAACCCGACCCGAGTGCCCCTAGGCACGCTCGGCACGGGCTCCGGCCCGGGGCTCCGGCCCGGGGCTCCCGCCGACCACCGACCACCGACCACCCGGCGGCCGGGCCGGGCTCGAACGTCCGACAGAGTTCCTTGTCAGCCTGAAGTCACCCGTCTAGGCTGTACCGGTTTTTCTTTGCGGACACGCGCAGTTGCACCCCGTGAGCCGCCTCAAACGCACCCCGCGCACCTGACCCACCGCGAGGATCCATGGACGCCACTCCGAGCAAGCGAAGCAAGCTCCTGCCCGCCAACGCCTACACCAAGCTCGAGCCCGGAACGACCTACCAGCCCATCGTGCCCGCCGCGGAGAACCGCGCCGAGGTGACGGCCTGGTCCGTCGCGTTGGGCTTGGGCATGGTCGTGCTGTGGTCGGCCGCCTGCATCTACATGGCCCTCAAGGCCGGCAACGCCATCGAGGCGGCCATCCCCATCGCGGTCATGGCCATCTTCTTCGGCAAGCTGCGCAAGACGCGCTCGACCATCCTCGAGAACGTCATCGTGCAGTCCATCGGCCAGGCCTCGGGCGTGGTCGCGGCCGGCGCGGCGTTCGTCATCCCGGCGCTCTACATCAACCAGCTGCAGCCGAGCTGGTGGCAGATCTTCCTGGCCTGCGCCATCGGCGGGTTCCTGGGCGTCGCGCTGATCATCCCGCTGCGCAAGTACTTCGTGAAGGACCTGCACGGCGAGCTGCCGTTCCCCGAGGCCACGGCGATCAACGAGATCCTCTGCTCGGGCGAGAAGGCGGGGAAGGGCGCGGGCAAGGTCCTGCTGCTCTCCATCGCCCTGGGCGCCGCCTACGACTTCCTGGCCGACACCGTGGCCGCCTGGAACGCCAAGATCTCGCTCAACACCCTGCTCGGCGACGGCCTAGGCAAGAGGCTCTCCGCGGTCCGCCTGGAGCTGACCTGGGACAGCATCGCGGCGCTCTTCGGCCTGGGCTACATCATCGGCCTGCGCTACGCCGCGGTCATCGCCGGCGGCAGCGTGCTCGCGTACCTGGTCATGGTCCCGCTGGTCTACCTCTTCGGCAGCCAGGTGGAGAGCTTCACCTACGCCGGGGCCACCCATCACATCGCCCAGATGAGCGCGGCGCAGATCTTCGCCAAGTTCGTCAAGCCGGTGGGCATCGGCGCCATCGCGGTCTCGGGCCTCATCGGCATGATCCGCATGGGCAAGATCATCGCCGGCTCGGTCTCGCTGGGCTTCAAGAGCATCGGCGGCGGCAAGAAGGTCGAGGGCGGCGCGGCGGTCGAGCGCACCCAGCACGACATGGACGCCAAGAACGTCCTGCTCATCCAGGGCGCCACCGCCGTCGCCATGGGCGTGCTCTTCTTCGTCGTTTCGCTGCAGGGCGGCGAGTACAGCACCGGCAAGTCGGCGCTCTTCGCGCTGGTGGGCATGTTCGTCGGGTTCCTGCTTTCGTTCCTGTTCACCCCGGTCGCGGCGCAGGCCATCGCCACCGTCGGCACCAACCCCGTCTCCGGCATGACGCTGATCACGCTGGTCATCGCCGCCGCGGTCATGTCCACCGTCGGCCTGTCGGGCCGCGCCGGCATGTTCATCGCCTTGGTCATCGGCACCGCGGTGTGCACCGCGCTGTCGACCTCAGGCGCGCTCATCAGCGACTTCAAGATCGGCTACTGGATCGGCGCGACGCCCAAGCAGCAGCAGCTCTGGAAGTTCGCGGGCATTATCCTCGCCTCGCTCTCCGTGGCCTTCATCATCCCGGTCATGGATCGCAGCTACCACTTCCTCGTGCAGGACGCGACGGGCGCCTTGGTGTCCAACAGCGAGGTGCTGCCCGCGCCGCAGGCGAACATGCTGGCGGTCATCGTCAACGGCCTGATGAGCAACGCCGAGCAGCCCATCCTGCTCTACAGCCTGGGCGGCTTCATCGCCATCCTGCTCTACATGGCCGGCGTGCCGATGCTGGCCTTCGCGCTGGGCATGTACCTGCCCATCTCCATCAACCTCACGGTGCTGGCCGGCGGCTTCGTCAGCTGGCTGGTGAGCCAGACCGGCAAGACCAAGGAGATCCAGTCCTCGCGCGGCGAGCAGGGGACGCTCATCGCCTCGGGCCTGATGGCCGGCGCGGCGCTCATCGGCATCGTCTCCGCCGTTGCCCGCCTGCCCGAAGTCGGCGCGCCCATCCGCTTCCTCGGCCTGGGCGAGAAGTACGCCATCGAGCGCAAGTACGTGGCGGTGCCCAAGGACCCGGCCCTGGCCAAGGCGGTGGAGGCGTGCCAGGCGATGGCGCACGAGGCTGCGGCGGCCGACGCCACGTGCCAGAAGGTGGCCGGGGTTGCCAAGACGAAGGACGCCTGCAACGCGATGAGCGAGATCGCCGCCGCCGCCGATGCAAGCTGCCAGAAGCTGGAGACGGGCGAAGTGCTGCTCGCGGCCGGCGACTGGTGCGCCACCAAGGAGCCCCGCAAGGAGATCAAGGGCTTCGACTCGAACACCTGCTCGAGCACCGCGTGGCACAAGGGCGCGACCGGGCAGTGGATCAGCCTGGTGGCCTTCCTGGGCCTGGCGTTCATGTGCTTCTGGCTGGCCAAGAAGGGCTCGGAGTGGGAGTTCGCCGAGCAGGCGGAAGCCGACAAGGCGGACGCGGCCGCGGCGAACAAGCCCGTGGAGCCGCCGACGAAGGCCGCGAGCTGAGCCTCGGCGACGATGGCCGCCGGCGCGGGATTGCCGGCGGCTGAGGCTGCGCCCGAGGCCGCGAAGCTCGCCGGCGCCGGGGGCGGTCTGCCTACTCGAACAGCGAGTCGAGCACTGCCTTGAAGCGCTGCTCGATGACGGACCGCTTGACCTTCAAGGTCGGCGTCAGCTCGCCGGTCTCCTGCGACCACTCGCGCTCCAGTAGCGCGAACTTCTTGATGGTGGCGTAGGACGGCTGGGTGGCGTTGAGCGCGTCCACCGCGGCCTGGATGCGCGCCCGGACCTCCGGGTGCGCCGCCAGCTGCGCCGGGCTGTCGGAGCCCAGCTTGTTCTGCTCGGCGAAGCGCTTGGCGTTGTCGGCCGAAAGGGTCAGCAGCGCGGCGACGTACTTGCGGCCCTCGCCGTGCACCGAGACCTGGCCGATGAGCGGCTCGGTCTTCAGCGCGTTCTCCAGCACCGCCGGCGCCACGTACTTGCCGCCGCTGGTCTTGATGAGGTCCTTCTTGCGGTCGGTGATGCGCAGGTAGCCGTCGGCGTCGACCTCGCCGATGTCGCCGGTGCGCAGCCAGCCGTCGGGGGTGAGCGCCGCGGCGGTCTCCTCCGGCAGCTGGTAGTAGCCCTTCATGATGGTCGGGCCGCGCAGCAGGACTTCGTCGTCGTCGCCCAGCTTGACCTCGACGTCGGGGAAGGCCGGGCCGACGCTGCCGATGCGGTTGGCGCCCAGGATGTTGGCGTGCGTCGGCGCGCAGGTCTCGGTCAGCCCGTAGCCCTCGAGGATGTTCAGGCCGCACAGGTCGAAGAAGTAGGCGATCTTGGGGGCCAGCGGCGCGCCGCCGGAGATGAACGAGCGCACCTTCCCGCCGAACTTGGCGTCGAGCTTCTTGGCGATGGCCCCGAAGATGACCTTCTTGAGCAGCAGCCACTCCGGATGGAAGTAGTTGCGGCCCGCGGCCTTGGCCGCGGCGTATTCCTCGAAGTGCTGCATCGCCCGGCGGAAGAGCAGGCCCTGCAGGCCGGGCTTGGAGCCGCCGTCGGCGAGCACCTGGTTGTAGGCCTTCTCGAAGACGCGCGGGACCGCGGGCAGCACGGTCGGCTTGCTCTCGGCGGCGTTGGCCAGCAGCTTCTCGACGGACTCCGCGAAGATGACGCTGGTGTCCTGGGCGGCCCAGCAGCTCTCGACGGCGCGCGCGAACGAGTGCGCCAGCGGCAGGAAGAGCATCACCTGGTCGCCGGGCTGGAGGATGGGCTGCTGCATCACCGCGTAGGACTGCGCCACCCAGTTGGCGTGCGTGAGCATCACGCCCTTGGGCGTGCCCATGGTGCCGGAGGTGTAGAGGACGCAGGAGAGGTCGCCGGGCTGGATCCTCTGCGCGCGCTTCTCCAGAGCGTCGGGAGCGGCGGCGAGCGCCGCGCGGCCCCGCTCCTCGAGCTCGGCCAGGCCCAGCAGCCTCTCCTCCGGCTTCGAGGCGAGGTCGAAGGCGACGTAGTGCTGCACCTCGGGGGTCCGCGAGGCGCAGTCGCGCACGCGGCTGTACCGGCCGGCCAGGCGCCCCTCGGCCTTGTCGTGGTCGACGACGACCACCTTCGACCCGCTGTCGCGGATGATGTACTCGGTCTCCTGGCTGGTGTTCGAGGCGTAGATGGGCACCGTGGCGGCGCCCGCCCCGAGGATGGCCAGGTCCATCAGGCACCACTCCAGGCGGGTCTGCGCGTAGAGGCAGACGCGGTCGCCGGGCTGCACGCCCAGCCCCACCAGGGCCTCGGAGAGGGCGCGGATGCGGGAGAGCGCCTCGCCCCAGGTCACGCTGACCCACTGGTCGCGGACCTTGTGGCGCGCCGATTCTCGCTCCGGGTGCCTCGCATGGCGCAGGAACATCCGCACCAGGTTGGAGGCGTCCTCTCCTGCGGTGATCTCGAGCTTGCGGGTGGGCATCGCCGACCTCGATGGCCAACAAAACGGAGGGTCGACGGGAGTATAGGCAGAGGGGCGCGTCAACCAAATGGAGAATTAATCGGCCCGCGCCTGACCGTCACATGTCGACCGGGAGGTCAGGGGTCGTGAAGGTCGACCACAGCCACCAGAGCAGGGCCAGGAGCCCCAGGGCGGCCAGGAGGATCTTGTTGCTGCGGGTGACCAGCGGCGGCGGCTCGGTGAGGGGCGCCAGCGAGCGCGAGTCTTCCATGACGCCCATCGTGTCGACCATCCACGACTGCGACTCCTGCCAGCGGCCGACCACGGACTCCTCGGACCCTTTTCCGACCAGGGTCGCCAGCTGGGGGTCGAAGACGGACAGCTGCAGCTGCTCGGCCAGGCCGAGCAGGAACGCGTAGACCGTGCGCAGCTCGTCCTCGGTGCCGCCGAACGGCACGTCGAAGTCGGCACCGCGCAGGCCTTCGGCGCCTTCCAGGCGCGACAGGCGCACCTCGACCCGGCCCTTGCCGTTCTTGAGGGTCCAGGGCCCCTGGGGCAGCGGGTTGGGCAGCGGCGCGGCGGCGGGGGCGGCGTCGGTGGACTGAGTGGACTGGGTGGACGGAGTCGGGGCGGACGGAGCCGGGGCGGTGGCGGCGGTGGCTGACGCGGCCGCGGTTGGCGCGCTGGGGCGCGTAGGGACCCCCGTGGCAACGGCCTCGAGAATCCTGCTGACGAGCGCCTCGGCGGCGACGGGCTGGTCGGGAGCGGGTGATCTCAGCAGGAGCTCGTAGCCCAAGTCGTCCTCGGCAGGTGTCCGGGCGACGCTCGTCGCCCGAAAGAAGGCAGCCATTATAGTCGGCCCGCTCGTGCCACCAGGGTATACTCGCCGCCCTTTTCGAGGCCCAGCCATGCCGCTCCGCGTCGGCCGCTTCACGCTGCACGAGATCCGCGACTGCCGCTTCGCCGTGGACGGCGGGTCGATGTTCGGGCCCGCGACGCGCAAGCTCTGGGGCGCGCTGTACCCGCCGGACGCCGAGAACCGGGTCCAGCTGGTGAGCCGCTGCCTGCTCATCGAGGACGGCCCGCGGCGCATCCTGGTCGACACCGGGGTGGGCGACAAGATGGCGCTCGAGGAGCAGATCGCCTGGGACGTCGACCGCTCGGAGTTCGACCTGGACAAGGAGCTGGCCCGCGCCGGGACGGACCGCGCTGGCGTCACCGACGTCATCCTCACCCACCTGCACCGCGAGCATGCCGGCGGCCTGACGAAGCGGCGGCCGGACGGGGAGCTGGAGCTGTGCTTCCCCAAGGCCATCTTCCACCTGCAGCGGCGGCAGTTCCGCTGGGCCCACCACCCGACCGAGCGCGACGCTTCGAGCTACCGGGCCGAGGAGTGGACGGCGCTGGAGCAGTGCGGCCGGCTGCACCTGTGCGACTCGGAGATGGAGCTGTTCGAGGGCATCGAGGTGGGCGTCAGCGAGGGCCACGCGGTGGGCCAGCAGATCGTCCAGGTGGTGGCCGAGGACGCCTCGGTCATCTGCTGCGGCGACCTCATCCCCACCGCCGGGCACCTGAAGCCCGCCTGGCAGATGGCCTCCGACCTCTACCCGCTGACCGGCCTGGAAGAGAAGAAGATGCTCCTGGCGCAGGCCCTGGAGTCGGGCTGCATCCTCTACTTCTGTCACGAGCCGCGCTTCGCGGCCTGTCGCCTGGCCGAGGACGAAGGCGGCGTGGTGGCGGGCGAGCCGGTGGAGTTCTAGAAAAGCCCGATGTCCGAGCCCACTGTCACCGTGACCCGCCGCGGGGCCGACCGGTTCACTGCCGGCCACCCTTGGATCTACCGTTCGGACCTCGCCAAGGACCCCAAGCTGCCCGGCGGAGAGGTCGTCCGCGTGGTGGACCAGCGCGGGTGGTTCAAGGCCAAGGCCTTCTACTCCTCGAAGAGCCAGATAGCCCTGCGCCTGCTCTCCCGCGAGGACGTGGAGTGCGACCGCGCCTTCTTCGCCGAGCGCATCCGCTCCGCCCTGGCGCTGCGCGAGACCGTGCTCCCCGGCGCCGACGCCTGGCGGCTGGTCCACGGCGAGGCGGATCTCGTCCCCGGGCTGGTGGTCGACCGCTACGGCGACTACCTGTCGGTGCAGTTGCTCAGCCAGGGCGCCGACGCGCGCCGCGAGCTCTTCCGCGACGTCCTGCAGGAGCTCTTCCATCCCAAGGGCATCGCCGAGCGCAGCGACGCCAAGGTCCGGCTGCTGGAAGGCCTGGAGCAGAAGAAGGGGGTCCTGGCGGGGCAGGTGCCCGAGCGCGTCGAGTACCACGAGGGCGACGTCCGGCTGCAGGCGGACCTGCTGGGCGGGCAGAAGACCGGCAGCTTCCTCGACCAGCGCGAGAACCACGTGGCCGTGGCGCGCTACGCGCACGGGGCGGGGCTCGACTGCTTCTCGTACGTCGGCGGCTTCGCGCTGCAGATGGCCAAGGGCTGCCCGAAGGTCACCGCGGTGGAGATCAGCGAGGCGATGGCGCCGCTCATCCGCGAGAACGCCCAGAACAACGGCCTCGCGAACATCGAGGTCGTGACCGCCAACGTCTTCGACTTCCTCAAGGAGAAGACCGAGACCGCCGACCGCTACGACACGGTCGTGCTCGACCCGCCGGCCTTCGCCAAGAGCAAGACGTCGATCGCCGCGGCGGAGCGCGGGTACAAGGAGATCAACCTCCGGGCGCTGCAGCTGCTCAACCCCGGGGGCGTGCTCGTCTCGGCCAGCTGCTCGTTCCACATCGACGAAGCGCACTTCGAGGAGATCCTCCGCAGCGCCGCCGCCGACGCCAAGCGCGACGTGCAGATCGTCGAGAAGCGCGGCGCGGGGCGCGACCACCCGGTGCTCCTGGGCGTGCGCGAGACCCGCTACCTCAAGTGCTTCATCCTGCGCGTCGCGTAGGGACAGGAAGGCAAGACCCATGGCCCACACGCTGTTCTTCTTCTTGACCGACGAGGACGAGGTCGCCTTCTTCCGCGCCCTCGAGCCCCTGCAGATCCAGGTCTATCCCGAGGTCACGCCGAAGGGGTTCCAGCCGTTCCAGGCCAGCGCGGCGAACGCCTCGCAGCTCGTCGACGAGGCGTACTACTTCGCGTTGCCGCAGTTCGGCGAGCTGGTGACCCGCGAGATCCGCAAGGGGCCGCACAAGGGGATGCTGGAGATGGACGAGATCCGCTCGCCGGTCATCCACTACGAGCGCTCGCGCCTCGACGAGGACGGCGAGCTGCGCTCGGGGAAGCTCTGGGCGGAGCTGGACGTGGTCGGCGACCGCCAGAAGCTGATGTCGAAGCCCGACCTGCTCAAGGGCGTCTTCGACCGGCTGCGCGGGTACCTCAAGAAGCTCCACCACTCGGAGCCCAACGGCTTCTTCATCGGCCACCATGCGGCGCGGCGGGCGAAGGAGGGGCTGGTGCTCAGGGAGGCCGGGCGCAAGGGCGAGACGGTAACGCCGTTCAAGTAGGCGGACGCAGGCCGGCCGTCTTCTCCACCGACTCGTTGGCCGCCCCGCCGCCTCCTGCTATAAGTCCGGTCTCCAACGAAGGGATTCGAACGTGTACCTCGGACAGGTCATCGGCACGGTGGTCGCCTCCACCAAGTACGAGGGGCTCGAGGGCCGCAAGCTGCTCGTGGTCCAGCCCCTGGACCACCACCGCGCCCCCAGCGGGCCCGTGGAAGTCGCCGTCGACGCCACGGCCCAGGCCGGCACGGGCGAGCTGGTCTTCCTGGTCGGAAGCCGCGAGGCCGCGCTGGCGCTCTCGCCTTCCTTCGTGCCCGTGGACTCCGCCATCGTCGGCATCGTCGACAGCGTAGACGCCAAGGACCGGAGAGCCCCATGAGACTCTGCCGCGTGCTCGGGTCGGTGACCTCCACCGTCAAGCTGGAGTGCTTCCGGGGCCTCAAGCTGCTGGTCGTCGAGCCCATGGACGAGACCGGCAAGCCCTCGGGCAAGAGCTTCCTCGCCGTCGACAAGGTCCAGGCCGGGGAGGGCGACACCGTCCTCGTCCTGTCCGAGGGCACCGGCGTGCGCCAGCTCTTCGGCCTGCCCAAGACCGCCGACCTGCCCATCCGCAGCGCCATCGTCGCCATCGTCGACCAGATCGACGCGCCCCCGCTGCGAACCTGACCGGAGCCAAGGCATGCCTCCCCACGTCCTGACGCCGCGTCTGCGCTCGCAGGCGGTGCTCCACTCCCGCAAGCTCCACGCGATGGGCTGGGTCGCCAACCACGACGGCAACCTCTCCGTCCGCGTCGCCGGCGACCGGTTGCTCATCACCGCCACCGGCATCTCCAAGGCCGACATCGACGACGCGGCGCTGCTCGTCACCGACCTGGACGGCAAGGTCCTCGAGGGCCGCAAGAAGCCCTTCAGCGAGCTCGAGCTGCACATCGCCTCCTACCGGGTCCGCGACGACGTCGGCGCCGTGCTCCACGCCCACCCGCCCTACGCCACCGCGATGGGCGTCGCCGGGGCCTCGCTCGAGGTCTGCGTCCTGCCGGAGTTCGTCGTCAGCCTGGGCGCCGGCGTGCCGACGGCTCCGCTGCTCATGCCCAAGACCCCCGAGTCGCGCAAGGCAATCTCCGATCTCGCGGCTAGGACCAACGTCATGCTGCTCGCGGGCAACGGCGTGCTCACCCTCGGCGACGACCTGAGCCAGGCCTACCTGCGCATGGAGCTGGTCGAGCACTACGCCAAGATCGTCACGCTGGCCCGGCAGATGGGCGGCGCGCTGCGCGAGCTGGCGCCCGACCAGGTCGCCAAGCTCCTCGAGGCGCGCCGCAAGGCCGGCCTCGAGCCCGGCGCCCCCAAGCCCTGAGCCGCCAGCCCGCGATGGCCGCCCCCGCCGACGCCGACGCCGAGCGCGCTCCCAGGCTTCCCGGGACCGTCGTCGGTCTCGGGGTCACCAGCCTGCTCACCGATACCTCCAGCGAGGCCATCTTCCCGCTGCTGCCGGCGTTCCTGGTCTCGCTGGGCGCGCCGTCCTGGTTCATCGGGCTGGTCGAGGGGCTGGCCGAGCTCGTCGCCAACGCGCTCAAGTACCTGACCGGCCTGCTCGCGGATCGCTCTGCCAGGCTCAAGCCGCTGGTCCTCGCGGGGTACTGCCTCTCGACGGCGGCGCGCCCGCTGGTCGCCTTCGCCCTGGCGCCCTGGCACGTCCTGGTCATCCGCTCGCTCGACCGGGTGGGCAAGGGCGTGCGCACGAGCCCGCGCGACGCGCTCATCGCATCGGTCGCCGATCCCGCGATCCGCGGGCGGGCCTTCGGCTTCCACCGCGCCATGGACCACGCCGGCGCGGCGCTGGGGACGCTGCTCGCGGCGGTCGGGCTCACGCTGCTGGGGGCGACCGGCGGAGCCACGCCCGAGAACGCCGAGAAGATGCGGACGGTCTTCCTGTGGGCCGCCGTCCCCGGCGTGCTCGCGGTCGTGGCCCTGGCATTGACCCCCGAGCCGGTGCGCGAGGCGCCGCCGGCCTCGGCCTCGTCGAAGAGGGGCGGCGAGCCGCTGCCGCCGGCCCTCAAGCGCGCGCTGGTTCCCTTGGTCCTGTTCGCCTTCGCCAACGCCACCGACGCGTTCCTGCTGGTCAAGGCGGCCAAGCTCGGAGCCTCTCCGGTCCTGGCGCCGGTGCTCTGGCTGGTGCTGCACGTCGTCAAGGCCAGCACCGCCACCGCCGGTGGCCGGCTCGCGGACCGGCACGGCAAGCGCAGCGCGCTGGTGCTGGGCTGGTGCGTCTACGGCTTGCTGTGGAGCGCGGTCGGCTTCGTGGACTCGATCCCCATCCTGTTCGTCCTGACCGCCGCCTACGGGACCTCGCACGGCCTGGTCGAAGGCGCCGAGCGCGCCCTCATCGCCGACCTGGCGTCCGGGAAGGCGAGAGGCAAGGCGTTCGGGGCCTACAACCTGGTCATCGGGCTGGCGGCGCTGGTCTCGAGCACCGCCTTCGGCGCCGTCTGGGACCGCTTCGGGAGCGTGGCGGCGTTCGCCGGCTCCGGGGCCTTCGCGCTCCTGGCGGCGGCGGCGCTGCTGGTCCTCGTTCCTCGCCCGGCGGCCCAGTAGCGCTTCGCCGGCCACCCCGTTACTCGAGGGCCATGTCCGGCCGCTTTCACGCCGCAGGCCTGCTGCTGCCGCTGCTGCTTCTGCCGCCGTTGCTCTTGGCGGCCTGCCTCCCCGTGGTCGCGCCCCGGCCGGACGCGGTGCCGACGACCGAGCGGGGGGAAGAAGCTCGCCGGCTCGTCGACAACGGCGCGCAGGTCGTCGACGTGCGTACGCCGGGCGAGTACGAAGCCGGGCACGTCGAGGGAGCGGTCAACATCTCGGTCGTCGAGCTGAAGGACCGGTTGAAGGAGCTGGGGCCCCGGGACCGGACGGTGATCGTCTACTGCCGCAGCGGGCACCGCTCCGCGGCAGCGGCCGGCATCCTGCGCGGCGCCGGGTTCACGCAGGTCTTCGACCTGGGCTCCATCAAGAACTGGTAGTGGACTCGGTAGCTTAGGCCGCGCCGATGTGGCACAACGTCCGCCCGTGAACCCTGGCTCCCGAGCCCAGAGCGCCCTGTGGGCGGCCGCCCGAGCAGTCGCCTCGCGGCCTGCGCTGCTCACGCTCGGCTTCGCCTCGCTCTACCTCGCCACCTTCGACAGCGACACGGGCTCGCCCGACGAGAACAACCGCTACGGGCTGGGCGTCTCCATCGCGCGAAACGGGCTCAAGGCGCTCAAGAACTCGGGCGGGACGTCCAAGTACCCGCCGCTGCAGTCGCTGCTCGCTTCCCCGCTGATGAAGCTCGGGCTGTGGCTGGACGGCGGCGGCGACGGGCTCTGGACGCACCGGCTGGGGATCTCGCTGAGCCTGCTGGCCTGCGTCGCGCTGGTGCCGATGTTCTACGCCGCGGCGCGCCGGCTGGAGGTCGCGCCCCGGATCGCCGCGCTCGGCACCGCGCTCTTCGGCATCACCAACCCGCTCTGGCCGTACTCCAAGCGCTTCTTCTCGGAGCCGCTGACCGCCGCGCTCTCCTTCGGCGCGTTCCTCGGCGCGCTGACCTACGTGAAGACGGGCCGGAGGTGGCCGCTTTTCGTCGCGCTGGCGTGCCTGGCGATCCTGCCGCTCAACAACATGATCCTCCCGGTGGCCATGGGCCTGGCGCTGGGGGCGATGTTCGTCTCGGCGCGCAAGAAGTGGGCGATCGTCGGGCTGGGCGGCGCCGCCGTGGCTGGCGCGCTCCTCGTCGCCGGCTCCTTCTTCTTGCGCTTCGGGCGGCTGACGAACACCGGCTACAACAACGAATCCTTCTGGTTCAAGGTGCACGAGGGCCTGTACGGCCTGCTGCTCTCCCCGGGGCGCAGCGTCTTCCTCTTCGCCCCGCTGATGATCCTCTCGGCGCTCGGGATGCGCTCGCTGTGGCGGCGCTTCGAGCCCGCGGGCGTCGGGGTGGCGACCGCCTTCGCGGCCGCGGTGCTGCTGGTCGCCAACTGGTGGTGCTGGTGGGGTGGGGTCTGCTGGGGACCGCGGCTGGTGCTGCCGGTGCTGCCCATCGCCTCGCTGGGCGCGGTGACGCTGCTGGCCGAGCCGCGGCGCTGGAAGACCGGCCTGGCCGTCTTCGTGGCGCTCTTCGGCCTCTACGTGCAGGGCCTCGGCTTCTCCTTCAAGCACGACTTCGACCTCTACTTCTGGATGGCCCCCGACGGGCACGACGAGAGCAAGGCCTGGTACGACTGGCGCTACTCGTCGCTGGTGCGCATGCCGCACCACTTCCGGGACCACCCGTGGGACCTGTCGAGCACCTTCCTGACGCTCGTGCAGACCGGGCCCTCGAAGGTCGAGGTGGGCAAGCGGCCGGTCAAGCGCGTGGAGATCCGCCACAAGGGCGACGCGCTCGTCTACAACTGGTCCGTCACCGACCTCTTCGCGGTCGTGGATCGCGGCGGCCGCGAGGAGCGCATCCCCGCCGGACGGCTGGGCGCGCGGCTGGACAGCTTCAACCACCAGGACGGGGCAGGGGCGCTCGACGGCAACCCGAACACGCGCTGGGTGACGGGCAGCAAGCGCTTGAACGGGATGTGGATCCGCTTGGAGCTCGACCAGGTCCACAGCGACATCCTCCGCCTCGAGCTCGAGCACATGCCGGTCGATCGGGACTTCCCCAACGGGCTGGAAGCCAAGGTGCAAGCGGAGGGCGGCCCGTGGATCGAGGTGCCGGCGGTCGCTGCGACGCCCAAGCTGAAGTGGAGCCCGCTGCTCTTCGTCTTCGCCGCGGCGGGGGTCCTGCTGGCGCTCGGCTCTCTGCGCCGCGGCCCGCCAGAGCCCGCGCCTGTCTCCGCACCCAGCGAGCCCGCGGCGCCTCCCGCCCTGCCTGGGCCGCCCGCGACGGCCGCCGCAGCCGTCCCTGAACCCGTGGCCTCCCAGGCCCCTCCTCCTCCCGAGCCCGGGCCGACCGGGACGCCAGGGGCCGGCACGGAGGCTTCTGGCTCCGGGCAAGACGGCCCGAAGGACCCCGGCGTCACCTGAGCATCGTCGCCATATTTGCTCGGGGGTAGACCATGAAGGTCCTCATCCAGGGCAAGCAGCTCAAGCTGACCGACGAGCTCAAGAGCTACGTACAGGATCGGCTGGTGAAGCCGCTGACCCGCTTCTACGACGACTCGGCGGCCGAGCTGCGCGTCGAGTTCGGCGACACCAACGGGCCCAAGGGCGGCGTGGACAAGGAGTGCCACCTGACGCTCCACATGCCCAACGCGCGCACCCTGCAGATCGAGGAGAGCACCCAGGACTGCTACGCCTCGCTCGACGTGGCCGCGGACCGCCTCATCCGCATCTGCCACCGCGAGCTGGACCGGATGCGGCAGCCGACGGGGCGCCACAAGTACCGGCCGCTGGGCTCGGTGGTCGCCGAGGGCGGAATCCCCGGCGGGCCCATCGAGGACCTGCCCGACGCCAAGGCCATCGCCGCGGTGACCGCGGAAGTCGAAGGCAGCGGCGGCTGACTCCGCTGCCGCCGGCCCACGCCCACTCACTCCTGGAGCGAATAGGTGCAAGACTCCCGCGCGGGGGCCGGCGCGCGAGGGGTGAACGGTGAACGCGGTGAAGGGTGAAGGCCGAACTCGGCAACGGGTGGGTCTGACCGGACGGTCTTGTTCCTGGCTCTATCGGCTCTCCCGCCTGCGGCGCCACGAGTGCGCCGTCGGCGCGCCGCGAGGTGGCAATCCGATCCCAGGTGCTCCAAGATCGTCCGCACCATGGCGCCTTCGCACGAGTCCCGCATCTTTGGCCTGGAAGACCTCCGCTGGCAGAGCCTGACCAAGCCCGAGAAGCTGCTGGTCGCCGGGCTCCTCGAGACGGCGCACGACGCGCCCAAGTCAGCCCACCTCGAGAACGTCGCCTTCGAGCTGCGCGACGCCGCCTCGGCCGGGGGCGGGGTGGCCCTGGTGCTCACCAGCAGCCAGAACCGGGCGATCGCCGAGGTCATCGAGAAGCAGGCGGGGGCGCTCGAGGCCGCCTCGGGCAGGTTCCACGCATCCCCGGCCATCGCCCGCAGCGCCCACTATGCGGCCGGCTTTCTGCGCTCGCTGGTCGACCGGCTCGTGCGCGGCGGCAGCGCGGCGCCCCAGGCTGCCAGGGACCGGGTTCTCCAGCTGCTGCTGCTCGACGTGCCCAAGCTCGAGGGCGCCGAGCTGGAGCGCGCCCTGGTGCACGCGGCCGATGAGCGGCTCGAGACGTTGGGGGTGGGGACCTCGTTCCAGCCGGTGCTGAAGGCCTACTCCGCCGAAGCGGTGGCCGCGGCGGCGAGCGCGGTGCCTCGCGTGGCGCCGGTGGACGACGCCTCGTTCGACTTCGAGATCGCCGAAGTCAACGAGGAGCAGATGAAGCTGGCTGCGGCGACCTTCGACGCCTCGATCGCCGTGCTGGCCAAGGGGACGCCTCCCTGGAGCTCGTTCGTCTCCGACCTCATGGCCGGCCAGGTGCCGGGCTGCGAGCCGGCGAAGCACCACCCGAACGCCGCCGAGAGCGCTGCCCGCACCGCCTTCGAGCTGGTCGCGTCCATCCGCGCGCACCTGCAGGAGCTGGCCGGCTCGCCGCTGGAGGCCGTCAGCCCGGGGCTCAAGGCCATCGTCGACGCCTACCCGGCGCTCAAGCGCCAGCCCTCGCTGCAGGCCTTCGTCGACGCGGAAGTGAAGCGTTGCTTCGGCGGGAAGGGCAAGCCCTCCCGGGCTTCGCGCTCGGAGCGCTGACGACCGCCCCTGGCGAGTTCCGAATCCCTGCATAGGGTAGGGCTGGCTGATCCCCGCGCGCCGACGCCTGCGGCGCGCCCCGCGCACGGCGGCGGGGTGGGCGGGTGCGGCCGAAAAGTGGCCTGCCCGCGCAGCGGCCGGATAATCGCGGAAGAACGCAGGTTTGCGCAGGGGACGCGGTGCTCTTCCCGACTCCCGAGTACGCCCTCTTCTTCCTCGTCGTCTTCGCGGCGGCCTGGGCGTCGCGGCGTGAGCTGACCGCGCACAAGGCGCTCCTGCTCGGGGCCAGCTACTTCTTCTACGGCTTCTGGGACTGGCGGTTCCTGCCGCTGCTCGTCGGCATCTCGGTCGTGGCCGCGGTCGTCGGCCGGCGGCTGCAGGTGGAAGAGCGCCCGGCGGTGCGCAGGGCGTTCCTGGCGACTGGCGTCACGCTGGCGCTCTCGGCCCTGGCGGTCTTCAAGTACCTGGGCTTCGCCTCGGCGGCGGCGGTGCAGCTGCTCGACCTGCTCGGGCTGCGCCACACGCCAGTGGCCATCCCCGAAGTGGCGCTGCCGGTGGGCGTCTCGTTCTTCGTCTTCCACGGCATCTCGCTGATGGTGGACGCCTGGCGCGGCAAGATCCCGGTGAGGGTCACCTACCTCGACTCGCTGCTCTACGTGGCCTTCTTCCCGCAGCTGGTGGCCGGGCCCATCCTGCGGGCGAGCAGCTTCCTGCCGCAGCTGGCCAAGGCGCCGGACCCCACGTCGGTGGACGCCGCGCGGGCGCTGGAGCTGATCCTGGTCGGCCTGGCGAAGAAGGTGCTCGTCGCGAGCTACCTCGCCACCAAGCTGGTGGACCCCGTCTTCGCCTCGCCGGCCGAGCACACCGGGCTCGAGGCGCTGCTGGGGGTCTACGCCTACGCCGGGCAGATCTACTGCGACTTCTCCGGCTACACCGACATGGCCATCGGCTCGGCGCTGCTCCTGGGCTACCGCTTCCCCGAGAACTTCGACTCGCCGTACCACGCCACGAGCCCGCAGGACTTCTGGCACCGCTGGCACATCTCGCTCTCGTCTTGGCTGCGCGACTACCTGTTCATCCCGCTCGGCGGCTCGCACCAGGGCCCGAACCGGACGCTGGTGAACCTGGCGCTGACCATGATCCTGGGCGGGCTCTGGCACGGAGCGGCGTGGACGTTCGTCATCTGGGGCGCCTTCCACGGAGCGGGGCTCATCGCGCACCGGCTGTGGTCGCAGGTGCAGGCGCCGGCGATCGTGCGGCTGCGGGAGAGCGCCGTCTGGCCATGGGTCGCCCGCTTGCTGACCTTCCATTTCGTGTGCATGGGCTGGATCCTCTTCCGCGCCCCGTCGCTCGAGGCCACCGGCGAGGTGCTCGGCGCCATCGCCAGCCCCTGGACGGGCGGCCCGTGGCCGAGCGCGCTGATTCTCCTCGCCATCGGGTTGGGGGTGCTGGGCACCTGGTTCCCGATGCCGTGGCGCGTGGCGGCCCGGACCCAGTTCGCGCAGTTGCCAATGGCGGCGCAGGGAGCCCTGTTCGCCCTCGCGGTGCTGGCGATCGAAGCGGCCGGACCGACCGGCATCGCGCCGTTCATCTACTTCCAGTTCTAGGAGCGAAGGACGCCCTTGAGAGGCCCTGCCGACAAGTCCTCGAAGCCGCCGCGGCCCTCGACCGCTGCCAAGGTCCCCGAGATCGGGAAGGGGAGCGAGGAGGGCGTCGCGCAGGTGCTCGCGCAGGCCGCGGAGATCCTGAGGCCCGCGGACCCGCCGGAATTGGCCAAGCCCGCTGCGGCGCCGTCGAGGCCGCCGACCCCCTCGAAGCCGCCGATGAAGGTCGAGCCGCCGCCCGCCGACTTCATGCAGTCGCCGGAGGAGCCGGCCGAGAAGAGGGTCGCGCTGCCGCAGGCTGACTTTCTGCAGGCGCCGGGGGAGGCGTTCGAAAACCGCCCCCCAACCCCCTCCCGCGGAGCGGGAGGGGGGGCCGCTCGTGCCACAGGCGACGTGGTAGGAGCTGCTCGCACCGCTACGCCTTGGCTCGTTGCTGCGACCGTGCTGCCTCCGGCCCCGGCAGTCGTGATTCCGCCACAGCCTGTGCTGCAGGAGGCTCCAGCGCCGGATCCGGTCGTCAGCGCGCAGGTCGAGATTCCGCATGCTTCGCAACCTCCGGCAGAGCCGACGCCAGCCGTGGATTTGGCAACAGCCGCGCTCGATCGGGAGAGGGAGGTTGTCCCAAGCAAGCCGGTCGAGGTGCCAGTAGCTCCGCAGGGAGAGGCTCGAGCAGAGGCGAGCCCCCCCTCCCGCTCCGCGGGAGGGGGCCGGGGGGAGGGTTTGTCCGCGGATCTGGCAAGAGCCGCGCTCGATCAGGAGAGTGAGGTTGTCCCAAGCGAGCCGGTCGAGGTGCCAGTAGCTCCGCAGGGAGAGGCTCGAGCAGTGGCGA
>DASXVQ010000173.1:0-24982 GCA_036504155.1 Myxococcales bacterium | reverse complement strand
AGCGTGGGCACCCGCCGCTTCTGTTTTCTGGGTTTGAGCGGAAAAGTTTCTGGGTAATTTGCGAATCTGTGCGCGCCCGGCTCAGGGGCCCGCGCTACTCTGGCCGCTCACCCCTGCGGCCGGGCCAGGCAATCAGCCCTGCTGCGCGAAATCAGCCTTCGAGCTCGATTTCACCCGTCAGGAACGGGGCGCAGCGCCCGGCGATCCGCACCCGCGGCCCGTCGGAACGGCACCAGAGCCGCCCGCCGCGCGCCGACACCTGCTCCGCGACCAGCTCGTTCTTCCCCAGCCGCTCGGACCAGTACGGCACCAGCGTGCAGTGCGCCGAGCCGGTCACCGGGTCCTCGGGAACGCCCTCGGCGGGCGCGAAGAAGCGCGAGACGAAGTCCACGCCGCGACCAGGGTCGGCAGCGGCGGTCACCATCACCGCGCGCTTCTCCGGCAGCGCGACGAGCTTCGCCAGGTCTGGCGAGATGGCGCGCACGCTCGCCTCGTCGGGGAGCACGCAGAGCCAGTCGCGCGTCCGGAACGCCCGCAGCGGGCGGGTGCCGAGCGCCGCGGCCAGCTCCGGAGGCGGCGGATCGCACGGCTTGGGGATCCAGGCCGGGAAGTCCATCTCCAGCAACTCGCCCCGGCGCTCGACCTTCAGCGCGCCGCTCTGCGTCTGGAACGTCACCGACTCCCGCCCGGGCGAGAGGCGGTGGAGGACCACCCAGGCCGTCGCCAGCGTGGCGTGGCCGCACAGGTCGACCTCGTTGACCGGGGTGAACCACCGCAGCCGCCAGCCGTCGTCGGGGCCTGTGAAGAAGGCCGTCTCCGACAGCGCGTTCTCCGCGGCGATCGCCTGCAGCACGGCATCCGGCAGCCAGCGCTCGAGGCGGCAGACCGCGGCGGGGTTGCCGCCGAACGCACGCTCGGCGAAGGCATCGACCTGCCAGAGAGGGATTCGCACGGCTGCACCTCGAGGTCGAGAGAGAGAAAGCCCTCGAGATGCTGGGTCGGTCGACCGAAGGCGGTCAACCGCCGCAGCGTGCCTGCAGCCGGGGGCCCGTCACTTCAGCCGTCGCACCGACTCGACCACCGGGGCGGGCGTCGAGTTGCGCGGGGCGACCGGCCGCGGCGCCGCGGGCCTCGGAGCGCCCGGGGCGACTCCCTGGGGCCGCGCCATCTTGCGCTCGACGCGGAAGCCGGCCTTCTCGAGGAAGAGCCCGTCCGGCCCGCCGGTGAGGTAGCCCTGCAGCGAGAGCATCAAGCCGGCCGGGTTGGCGTCGACTTCCTTGAGCATCCGCCGGTAGTTGCGGGCGTTGAACATCGCCTTGATCGGCGGGGCGCCGCTCTCCAACTGCAGCGTCCACTCGACCTCGCCCGCCTCGCCTTCCGGGGGCAGCACGTCGCGAGGCAGACGCTCGGGCGACATCACCCAGGACATCTTGAAGGACCTCAGTGGGACCACTACCGTGCGCGTCGCCATGCCTTTCCGCTCTCCTGCCCCCGGCCCGAGGAAACTCTAACTAACGCAGGCCCCCGCCCAATCCCACACGCCCTGCGCGCCACCATCGCCCGCCACCAACCCGAAATATCCTTCCTTGCCGTCGGCCGCACCGTCCCGTGGCGTGCAGCCAAGGGGGAGAGTCTAGCCCGCCCCAGCCAGGGAGCAACCATGGCTTGACAGCCCCACCCCCGGTCGGGTCCCTTGCGGGGCCCGCGCAAGCCGCGCGGCCCCACGAGGATCGACACCATGACCATTCCCCAGAAGCCGGAAGCCGAGGCGCTGCGCATCGGGATGCTGGCCGGGCTCTTCACCCGCGCCGACGCCGTCGCCTGGGCCGACAACCTCATCGGCGAGCTGGACAAGCCCTGCAACGAGCTCATCGACCTGTCGACCTCCGACGGCCTGGACGGCTCGAGCTTCGCCGCGCTGCTCTCCTCCATTCCCGGCGCCGCCGACGCCGCGCTCACCAAGCGCATCCTGTTCGGCCGCGCGCGCCAGAAGCTCTCGCAGGGCGGCGACGTCTCCGCCTGCCTAGCGCAGCTCGGCGACTTGGTGGCGTTCAGCGACGAGGAGAAGAAGGGCATCAAGGACGACACCGCGAAGTTCCTGGCCGCCTACGAGCTGAAGGGCGAGACCCGGCTGCTCGGGTAGCCCGAAGGCGAAGCAGCGGAGGGAGGGGACGTTCGATGCCGCGCAGGCCCAGGCCCTCGCGCTCGTTCGGCGAGGGCATCGTGCGCACGGTCGCGCTGCTGCGCGAGCGGGTGACCAAGCCCGACGCCTACCCTTTCAGCATCCCGGCCATCCGCGCGCTCGAGACGCTGGAGCTCGACCCGAAGGTCACCTTCTTCGTCGGCGAGAACGGCGCGGGCAAGTCGACGCTCGTCGAGGCCATCGCGGTGGCCGCGGGCTTCAACCCCGAAGGCGGGTCGAAGAACTTCCGCTTCGAGACCCGCCGCTCGGAGTCCGAGCTGCACCAGGCGCTGCGCATCGCGCGCGGCACCCGCCGCGAGCGCGACGGCTTCTTCCTGCGCGCGGAGAGCTACTTCAACGTCGCCACCGAGATCGACCGCCTCGACTCCGAGCCCTCTTTCGGCCCGCCGGTGATCGACGGCTTCGGCGGTGTTCCCTTGCACGAGATGTCTCACGGCGAGTCGTTCCTGGCGCTCGCCAACAACCGCCTGCGCGGCGAAGGCCTCTACGTCTTTGACGAGCCCGAGGCCGCGCTCTCGCCCGGGCGGCAGCTCTCGCTCCTGAAGATCCTGTGGCGGCTGTCCAAGCAGGGCTCGCAGTTCATCATCGCGACCCACTCGCCCATCCTGATGGCCTTCCCCGGCGCGCGGATCTATCTGCTCGACGGCTCGGGCATCCGCACCGTGGCCTACGAGGAGACCGAGCACTTCCAGGTCACCCGCGGCTTCCTCCTCGATCGCGAGCGGTACTTCAGGCACCTGTTCGAGTCGGACGAGGACGAGACCGAGGACGGCGACGAGGGCGAGGCGGGTTAGGCGCGAGTCTCGCTTCGAGAGGCGCAGAGCCAGCAGCGCCTCCGCGAACGCGACCCCGAAGACTACGCCGCCGCGCTGATCTTGCCGGCCGGCCGCGTGACCTGCTTGCCGTCGCTCTCGCGCTCCAGCTTCACGGTGCCGGCTTCGCGGTCGATCTCCAGAATCTTGGCGTCGAACGAGCCGCGGCCCTGCTTGTAGACGACCTTCTGGCCCTCGGTGAAGGCGATCTTGGCGACCTTCGCGGCCTTGCCGCGCTTGCCGGCCCTCTTCGCCTTCGCCGCCTTCGCCGCCTTGGGCTGCTTGGCGGGCTTGGCGGGCTTCGCCTCGGCACCGCCGGCGGCCTGCGCGCTCACCTTGCTCGCCGGGCGCACGACCTTCTTGCCGTCGGAGAGCCGCTGGACCTTCATCAGGCCGGTGGCCTCGTCGATCTCCAGGACCGTGGCCTCGAAGGTGCCGCGGCCCTGCTTGTAGGAGACCATGTCGCCCACGCTGAAGGCCTTGGCGGCCTTGGCAGCGTCCTTGGCTCCCACCCGCGTCGCGCGGCGCCCCGGGGCTCCCTCTTTCCGGGGACGGCCGGGGCCACGGCGGCTCACGCCCTGGCCCATGAACGCCGACACCCGGTCGAAGACCGCATGGTAGGGGTCCATGGCGGCGGCGACCTGGTCGGCGACGATGCTGCGGATAGCGGCGTCGATGTTTGCGTTCTTGGGCATGGGGTCCTCGGAGGTCCTTCTCTTGGGCCGATAATCAGCGCGAGGGAATACTAATCGGGGTTTGTGAGAATTGAAAAGGGCCTCGTGTTCGAGGAATCCCCCGCCAAGCCGGGTCCCGCCCCGGCGGCCCCCGCCTCCCATGGGAAAGCGGGCAGATGCCCGGTCGCGGCCGCGAGAGGTCTTCGACCGCAAATTCCTCCTTTCAAACACTTTGGGCTTTGGTTGTATTGACCCAAATTCACTTCTTGGCGGGCCGTGTCTCGGCCGCCAGGGCGCTGAATCCGGCATTGCGGTCCCTCTCGCGGCACCCGCGCTGCCATGCCGGCGACGGGCCTCGAGTGCTCGTGTCCTGGGCCGGGAGGCTCGACTCCGGCGGTTTCCCGGGAGGCGGAACCGGAGTCACTCCTCGCCCGCATCATTGGATCGCGGAAGGGCCTCGCGGCCCGGTTCGCCCGCGCGAGTGGTGGTAGAAGTCGGCCATGCTCATCCGCCCTTCCGTGGCCGCTGACTTCGACGCCATCGCCGCGCTGACCAATCCGTACATCTTGGAGACGGCCATCCACTTCGGGACCGCGGAGGTCACCGGCGACGAACTGCGCGCGGACTGGGAGAAGGGCCGCGACCGCTATGCCTTCCTGGTCGCGGAGAGCGACGGCGAGATCGCCGGCTACGCCAAGACCTCCGCCTTCCGGACGCGCGCTGCCTATCAATGGACCGCGGAGACGGGCATCTACGTCTCGCGAGCACGGCACCACCAGGGCCTGGGCAGCGCGCTCTACACGCGGCTCATCGAAGTCAGTCGGGCGCAGGGCTTCCACTCGCTGGTCGGCGGGATCACGCTGCCGAATCCGGCCTCGGTCGGGCTGCACGAGAAGCTGGGATTCGTGCCGGCGGCGCGCTTTCCCCAATCCGGCTTCAAGCTCGGCCGCTGGCACGACGTCGGGTTCTGGGTGCTCGTCCTCGCCCCCGCCGACCAGCCGCCCAAGCCGTTACGCACGCTGGCCGAAGTCTGGTGACGCCTCTCGCGCCGGGGCCACCGGACCCCGGTTTCTCGGGATGCCCTACCTGCCGCCTCCTTGCTCGACACCACGGGCATCAGCGACGTCGCAGCCCCACAAACGTCCCTCTTTGCGCCCGCTGCACCGCCCCGGGCCGGGAGGCTTGGCGCCTCGTGGGGTGCCCCGTCCCGAAAAATGGAGCCCTGCACGATCAGGCAAGAACTATCGAGGACCAGGTTACCGCCCGCCCTCTGCGGTGCCTTAGCGTGACAGGCGATCGAGCACGCAGCGTTGCGCCTCGGCATCGAGATGACGAATGCGTGAGGAGGAAACAGATGAAGATCCTGATCGCCTACTATTCGCGCAGAGGAGAGAACTACGTCGGCGGCGACATCGTGAACCTGCCCGTCGGGAATACCGAGGTGGTTGCAGGGATCATCAAGAAGCTGACGGGCGGCGAGATCTTCCAGGTCGAGACCGTGAAGAGGTACCCCGCCGGCTACCACGAGACCACCGAGGTCTCGCGACAGGAGCTGCGCCAGAACGCGCGACCCGAGCTCGCGGACCACGTGGCCAACCTGGCCGACTACGACGTGCTCATCCTCGGCTATCCCAATTGGTGGGGGACGATGCCGATGGCGGTGTTCTCGTTCCTGGAAGGGTGCGACCTGACGGGCAAGACGATCCTGCCAATCTGCACGCACGAAGGGAGCGGGCTGGGGCATAGCTGCAGCGACATCAAGAGAGTCTGCCCCGGCGCCACTGTGTCGAGAGGGCTCGCGATCCTGGGCGGGAGCGTCCAGCAGTCCGAGGGCGAGATATCGGCGTGGCTCAAGGCGACGGGAATGATCGAGTGAGGCATTCACGCGACGACAGCATCCTCAGGCAACTCGGCGAGCAGCTTCTCGAGTAGGCCGCGGCACCTTTCTCCGCAATGTCGCGCCCGCTCGAGTATCCGGTGAAGGTCCACGAGATAGAGCGACCTCAAGGCCAGATCCTCGAATGCGCGCGGGCGACCTCACACCCATCGATGCAGCGCAGGCCGACGTCGCACAGGACGACTTCCGGCCCGAGGGAGCGAGCCCCACCGGGACGGCGAGGCCCGAGTTGGCGCGCCGACGGGCGTACTCACGCCCAAGCACTGAGCCGGCCCTGCTGCCCTGCCTGGCGAACTGCACGAAGCCCCTGCCTGGGCAGGGGGCTTTCGCGCGCGGTCCCGCCGGCCCCAGGCTGGAGGAAGGGGCGCACGCCCACGTCGTTGGATCGAGTCGCGTCGGTGCAGCCCCTTAAAGGGGGGATGCGCCGGATGACGCAGCGCGTTCAACTGTCTTGGGTCCAACTTCCTCCACGCTGCAACCTCCTCGGGGGTCCGCAAATGATCGACAAGAAGACGGCGAGCTTCGTCCAGTCGCTCTGCATGGGTGACATCGAGGAAGAAATCCTCCTGCCCTATCCGAAGCTCTCGAAGAACGAGCAGGAGACCCTGCAGCAGATCGTCGAGTCGGTGGGCAGCCTGCTCAAGCCGCACGAGAAGGACTTCCGCGAGTGGGACGTGCGCGCGGAGATCCCCGCTCCCTTCATCGACGAGCTCAAGCAGCTGGGCCTGTTCGGCCTCATCATCCCCGAGGAGCACGGCGGCACCGCGCTGGGCGCCTCGGCCTACTCGCGCACGCTGCAGGAGATCGCCAAGTACGACGCCTCCATCGCGGTGACCCTGGGGGCGCACAGCTCCATCGGCATGCGCGGCCTGCTGCTGTTCGGCACCCACGAGCAGAAGGCGCGCTACATGCCCAGGCTGGCCACCGGCGAGATGATCGCCGCGTTCTGCCTGACCGAGGCCGGCTCCGGCTCCGACGCCGCGTCCATCAAGACCACCGCGGTCAAGGAGGGCGACCACTGGGTGCTCAACGGCGAGAAGCTGTGGATCACCAACGGCGGCATCGCCGACTTCTTCACCGTCATCGCCCGCACCGAGGGCGCCGCCGGCGGCAAGGGCCAGATGACGGCGTTCATGGTCACCCGCGACATGCCCGGGGTCACCAGCGGCCCGCACGAAGACAAGATGGGCATCCGGGCCAGCAACACCACCACCGTCAACTTCGACAACGTGAAGGTCCCCGACGCCAACGTCCTGGGCGAGGTCGGCAAGGGCTTCAAGATCGCCATGAAGATCCTCAACTCGGGCCGCACCGGCCTGGGCGGAGGCGCCGTCGGCGCGATGAAGGCCCTGATCGCGCTCTCGACGAAACAGGCCAAGGAGCGCGTGCAGTTCGGCCGGCCCATCAGCGAGTTCGCGCTGGTCAAGGGCAAGATCGGCCAGATGGTCGTGGACTGCTACACCGCCGAGTCGGTGGTGAATATGGTCTCCGGCCTCATCGACGGCGGCTACGAGGAGTACGCGGTGGAGGCGGCCATCTCCAAGGTGCTGGCCTCCGAGGCGCTCTGGCGCACCGTGGACGAGGCGCTGCAGATCGCCGGCGGCAACGGTTACATGCGCGAGTTCAAGTACGAGCGCGTGCTGCGCGACGCCCGCATCAACCGCATCTTCGAGGGCACCAACGACATCCTGCGGCTCTTCATCGCCCTGACCGGCATGAACAACGTCACCAGCGAGCTCAAGGAGCTGGCCGGCAGCCTCAAGGGCATCTTCAACGACCCCATCAAGGGCTTCGGCGTCTTCTCCGACTACGCCCTGCGCCGGGCGCGGCTGACCGCCAACGTCCAGCGCGAGAAGGGCAAGTTCCAGAAGCTGCACCCCGCGCTGCGCGACCAGGCCTCCACCATCGAGGAGTGCACCCGCGAGCTGGCCCTGGCCTCGGAGCGGGCGCTGCGCCGCTACGGAAAGAAGATCATCGGGCAGCAGTTCAACACCAAGCGCCTGGCCGACGTGCTCATCGACGTGTATTCGCTGTCCTGCGTGACCGCGCGCGTGCACACCGCCATCACCGACCAAGGCGCCGAGCGCGCGGCGCGGCAGATGGAGATCGCCAAGGCGCTGAGCAACCAGGTGCGACGCCGCGTGGCCGAGAACCTGGAGGGCCTGGACTACAACGCCGACGCACTGCTCAAGGCGCTGGCCGACGACGCGTTCGAAGCCGAGAAGTATCGGTGGGACAATCTCGAGTCGTGAATCGAGAGTCGTAAGTCCTAAGCCTTGGAGGCTCCGTGCTGACGGCTGCAGTCTTCATCGTCAACGGAGCCGTCTACCTCGCTGCTGCGAGCGCACTCGGCCTGCCCGGCTTTCCGCTGGGCTGGATGGGTGTGAGCACTGTCTGGGTCGGGCTCTCCTATGCGATGGGCCGTCCGGCGATGGCGGGAAAGCGCGCCGACGGCGGGTTCACGCCCTGGGCGATCGCCATCGCCGGTCCCGTCCTGTTCCTCGTCTGGCTGGCTTGGGGCCTTCGACGCCTGCGCTCCGAGCGCTGCTGGGATGAGGTCCGCCCCGGGCTCTTCCTGGGCCGACGGGCGCTGCCTGCAGAGCTGCCGCCGGGCATCCGGTTGGTCGCCGACCTGACGTGCGAGCTCTCCGAGCCCATCGCGCTGCGACGTCTGGAGTACCGCTGCCTGCCGACGCTCGACGGGGGTGCTCCGGAGCGAGAGGCGTTCGTGCGGCTGGTGCGCGAGATCGCCGCGTTCGACGGGCCGGTCTACGTCCACTGCGCCGCCGGGCATGGCCGATCCGCCACCGTGGTCCTCGCCGTCCTCCTCGCGCGCGGGGCCGCCAAGGATGTCGCCGCGGCCGAGGAGATCGTCCGCACGGCCCGCCCCGGGATGCTGCTGTCCCGCGCCCAGCGTGCGCTGCTGCGCGAAACCGCGGCCGAGCTGTCGCCGGTCGCTGCCGCGGCTTGAATCGCGCCGGTCAGCGGAAGCTGCGGTGTCCGCCGAGTTCGCGGTAGCCGCCACCGCGCCTCTCGCACTCCGCGCGCAGCCAGGCGCGGTCCACCTCCGGGTCCAGGTCCCGGCTGTTGAGCACGACCTCCAGCGGCGCCGGAGCGAACGGCTGAACCTTCTCCACCGCCCAGACGACGCTCTCGCAGATGAGCCAATGCGGATTCCCGAAGACGCCTCCGCCGATCATCGTCAGGACGGCGCGGCTCTTGCCAAGATCGAGCGCGGCCAGGAGCGTGCCGAGGTAGGCGGCGCGCAGGAGCTGCCGGCAGATCGTCTCCACTGGCCCGGCGAACGCCTCGCCTCGCCCATAGCCGCCGGCCGCCAAAGTGGAGGTGAAGACCTGGGCGATGCGCGGCTCTCCCTCCACGGCGCCGTCCCAGGCGTGGCCGAGGACTACCTGCGCCTCGTCGTGCACGCCGACCCGGATCTCGGTGAAGCGTTCCTCGAGCGCGCGGGCGGCGGCCGGGACGTCGCGGACGTTGGAGAGCATCAGGTAGCCGCTCTCGACTCTTCCGATCGAGGCCGGCAGCGCCTGGTTCAGCAGATCGATCTGGTGCTCCTCGGACTGGACGAACCGACCGCCCGTCCCATCCGGTGCGGCGTAGTGGCGGACGAGAGTCGCTGGGAAGGCCGACACCGATGCGCGCGGCCCTTGGGTCGGATCTCTCAGGTAGTTCGCGACCGGAACCAGGCATGCGTCCGGGGCCTCCAGGCAGTTGAACTGTGACGCGGCTTGAAAGAGCGACGAGTCGGAGGCCATTGCCTGCAGTGCGCCGATGTCGGTGACCGGGTCCTGGCCCTCGAGGACTGAGAGCTTCACCGGTTGCGGCCCGGTCGCAGCCCGCTTCTTCGCCACGGATGCTTCGAGCTCTCGGATCGAGCGAAGCGCGAAGCGGCCACCGCAGTAATGCCTGGCCCCGGCAGTCACCGTCGCCGGCCCGGTGCCGTCGAAGGTGATGGCCCGCTCCGGAGCCGTCGCCACCTCTTGCTCCGCCGCGGCCACCAGAGTCCGGTCGCCCTTGCCCTTCGTGGCGGCGACGCGTTGGCGCTCGGCATCCAGATCTTGCGGAGTCCCCCGCAGCATCACTTCGAGCAGGTCCCTGGTCGGCATGTGCCCTCGTTCAATTGAAACCTTGGTGTCTACCATACACCTATCGGCGTGATCGAATACACGCGCGGCGCGGCGCGCGTCCGACTGAGACCACTGAATTCCGCGCGCGGGAATTCGCCGCGCTCCCTTTCAAAGAAGCTCGGCCGTAGCCCTTCCGCCCCACCTGCAGGCCGTCGAAGAGGCCGAATCCGCCTAGCAACACGTGAGAATTTGCAGGTCGGCGGCTAACTGCGCGCGCTCACAGGGAGAGGTCGCTTGAGCGCATGCCTAGCTCTGTCAAAGTCGGGTCGAAGCACGGATCTCTTCAGACATGTCCACGTAGTTCAACCCCATGACGAACCTCGCTGTTGATTGCCGCCAAGCGGCAGTTTGGGTGGGCCTAAATCGCGGGTCGGACACTGACGGGCCACCGGTTCCGTAGGCGGTTAAGCACAGGGTGCGCCAACCCCATCCGGTCAGCTCTCGCTACCTCCGGTGCTTCCGTGGGCGAGAGCCCGATTTGCGCCGCCGCGTGGTACTCCTCCGGAACGGCCAATCCGATGTCGGGAGGTTGCCTTGGAACCGAGCAACAGCAAGATCCTAAACCGGATGCTTGAGCGGCTCTACGCGGCGCTCACCAGTGGCCCCAGCCTGAACTGCAGGCCCCAAAACAGTCGCCAGCGTATCGACCTGACGAGCCTCGGCGCACTGTCCGGGCCGGAGCCGTACCAGGTGCTGAGCGCGCTCATCGACGCGAAGCCCGTCAAGCTGCTCGCGCCGCTTGCGGGAAAGCGACTCGAGCCCGAGCCGCAGTTGGCCGCCGCCGCCGATCCGACGAAGAAGCGCGAGCTCACGGAGGCCGAGAAGGCGGAGCGAAAGGCGGCCGAAGAGCAGTATTCGGTACTGCGCAAGCTCGCCACGATCGCCGACGATGCCCAGAGCTTCGAGCAAGAGACAGGCGCGCAGGTTCTCTTCCTCGGCTTCCCGTTGCTCTCGCTCCCTCCCAAGAGTTTCGAGCGCGCCCGTTCAGGCGCCACCAGACGAATCCTCGCGCCCATAGCCTTCGTTCCCGTGACCCTGGTGGTCAAGAAGGGCCGGGCCCCCGCGGTCGAGATTCAGGCCTGCGGCGAAGGGCTCGACAGGGTGATGCCGAACACGGCTCTCCTGGCGTGGGTGGAGCAGCAGACCGGCGCCAAGCTGCGCGATCTCTTCGCCGACGAAGAAGGGGCCCAGCCCTGGCGCGAGATCAACGAGCTGGTCGTGGCGGTTGCGCGCGCACTCGAGCTGGCGCCGCCGACGTCGCTCGAATCGGGTGCGGCGATTGCCCCGACCCTCCGCTCGGATGATGAAGAGGCGAAGCAGCCCACCATTCTTCTCAACGCGGTGCTGGGCCTGTTCCCGCTCTCCAACCAGAGCCTGGTCCGCGACATGGAGGCGCTGGCCGAGGGTGCGCCCGCAGAAGGTCCTATCGAGAGCTTCCTCAAGGTCGACACGAGCCTGGCGCAGCCGGCTGCACCCTCCGATGAGCGGATGGTAGCGGCGCTCGCGGGCAAGCGCGTCGTCGAGGAGGAACGCCTGGTGTGCAACGCAGATCCCTGCCAGGCGCGCGCGGTCCGCCTCGCGCGTCACAGCCGCGGGCTCGTCGTCCACGGGCCGCCGGGTACGGGGAAGTCGCAGACGATCGCCAACACCATCGGGGATCACCTGGCGCGTGGGGAGCGGGTTCTTCTCGTCTGCGACAAGCGCACAGCTTTGGATGTGGTCAAACACCGGCTCGACGCCCTCGGGCTGGGCGACCTGTGCGCGGTGGTCCACGACGCGCAGCGTGATCAGAAGGACCTCTACCTGGGCATCCGCAACCAGCTCGACGCGCTCGCGGACTCCAAGACCAACGAGGCGGCGGTCGCCGGCCTGGGGCAGCTCGACGCCGAGCTCTCGCGGCTCCACGAGGAGTTCTCGCGTCACGACCGTGCGCTCTCCGCGCGGCCCAAGGGTGTCGAGCCGTCGTTCCACGAGCTCGCGGGCGAGTGGTTCGGCCTCGAGGTACGCCCTGAGCTCGAGGCTGCGGCGTCAGGGCTAGAGGCAGGCAGGCTCGAGGAGGTCGCCCCGCGCGAGCGCGATGCCCGCGAGGTACTGGAACGTAGCGCGAGCAATGGGTGGGCTGAGAACCCGTGGCGCGCTGTGATTGGTGTGGACCTTGGGGGATGGCTCGCGCGGCCCTTGGAACAACATCGCCAGGCGGTGGCGCGCGCTGTCGCATCTGCCGGAGACGCCGATCGTGCGGCTGCCGACGAGGTCTTGCCGTTTGGCGAGTCCCACGACCTGCTCGCGCAAGGCAAGGCGCGGGCCTCGCTCGCCGAGGAACTCTCGAAGATCCTCGAGCGCAGCGATGGCGGTCAGGAACTCGCCCGCTGGGCGGCCGCGCCCGCGGGCACGGTTGCCGAGACGCGCATCGAGTTGGAAGTGCTCAGACCTCAGGTCGAGGTGCTCCGTTCCGGCCCGCTCGACGCCGAGCTCGCCCTCGTGACGAGGTCTGCGCCGCTGCCAATCACGGATGTTCTCGCCGGTCTGGGCAAGCTCGACACCTGGATGCACGTCGCGCGCAAATGGTACCGCTTCCTATTCCTGTTCCGACGCCTTGCCGCGGCATCCTTGCTTTCACGTTTTGGGCTGACCTTCTCGCTGATGGCCGTCGAGCGCGTCGTACGTTTCCTAAATGGATTGAAGGCGCGCATCCTGCTCTCTGACTTTGAGAGAAGGCTTCTTCCCGGTTCGAGCGGAAGCGGCGCTCTTCCGGACGAGTTGCTTCGCCAGAGCAGCGAGACGCAGACGGCAGTGCTCGCGCTTCTCTCGCGTCTCGACGTCGACCCGGCGCTGGCATCAGTCGCCTCAGTAATCCGGAGGGGGCTCGCCGATCCCTCGCAGCACGCTCGCCTCCTCGTGGGGCTCAAGGCATCGCTGCCACGCGCCGCGGCCGCCAACTCTCTGATGGGCACCGTCCGCGAGGCAGCGATCTTTGCCGAGGCGTGGCAGCGGGAGCTGTCGGCGGCCTTGCGCCGCGGCGACCGGGTCCAAGCCCGGCTTGAAGAACTCGTGCCGCGCATTTCGAGCATCGAGAGTGTGCTCAGGTGCGAGGCGCTCCTGGGCGCGATGCCGACCGCTCTCGCAACGTCGCTCCGGCAGCTCCTCGATTCCCGCGCTGGCATCGAGGAGGGCTGGGCGGCACTGAGGAGAGCGGCGATCGCTGGCGAACTCTCATACCGGTTGAAGACCGAACCGGCGCTTCAGGCCATCGACGGCGAACGGATGCGCGCCTCGCATGCGCGCTGTCGATCCCTCGATCAACAGAAGCGAGGGCTCGTGCGCGATGGGCTTCTACACCTGTGGACGTCGCGCCAGCGAGAGCGACTGCTGGCCGCCACGGGCACGCGCCTCAATGGCGCTGGAGCCGATCTGCGTCGGCGCTTGCTAGTGCGCGGCGAGCGCGTGCTCAAGGTGCGGCAGGTGATCGCCGCAGGCGCCAAGATGGAAGGCGGCGATCCACTCTTCGACTTGCGCCCGGTGTGGATGGCCAGCCCTGGCACGGTCGCGCAGATCTTCCCGCGGGAGCCTCTCTTCGACGTCGTGATCTTCGACGAGTCCTCGCAGTGCCGTCTAGAAGAGGCGCTCCCGGTACTCACGCGCGGTAGGCGCGTAGTAATCGCCGGCGATCCGCAGCAGCTCCCGCCAACGCGGTTCTTCGAGTCGGCGGTGACGCAGAGCGAGGTGGTTGAGACCGAGGGAGAGCAGGCGCTCTTCGAGTCGCAGCAGGCGGAGGTCGAGGACCTGCTCTCGGCGGCGCTCAACCTCGAGATCGAGCAGTGCTACCTCGACGTTCACTACCGCTCGCAGAACTCCGATCTGATCGAGTTCTCGAACGAGAGCTTCTACGAGTCGCGCCTCCAGGCCATCCCTGGCCATCCCGCGAACCGCGCCGAGACCGCGCCGCTCAAGCTGCTCCACGCCGGAGGAACCTACGAGAAGCGCCAGAACCCGAAGGAGGCCGAAGAGGTCGTGAAGCTAGTCCGCGAGCTGCTCGCTCGGCCCGAGGCGCCATCGATCGGCATAGCGTGCTTCAACCTGACCCAGCGCGAGACGATCGTCGACGCCCTCGACGACGCGGCCGCCAAGGACCCCGCTTTCGCCGCGCAGCTCGCGCAGGCACGCGCCCGAAAGGGGACGGCCTCGTTCGAGGGGCTGTTCGTCAAGAACCTGGAGAACGTCCAGGGCGACGAGCGCGACCACATCATCATCAGCACCACCTACGGGCCGGACGCCAAGGGGCGCTTCTATCGGCGCTTCGGGCCGCTGGGGATGACCGGCGGCGGCCGCCGGCTAAATGTCCTCGTCACGCGTGCGAGGCAGGAGGTGCACTTGGTCACCTCGATTCCGCGCGAGGTCTATAGCGCCCTGCCACCGATGGAGCCTGGACAGACGCCGAGCGGCGCGTGGCTGCTCTTCTCGTACCTGCAGTACGCCGAAGAACTCGGGAAGCGCTACGCCGAGGAGGGCGAGCGCAGGGCTAAGGCGGCGGTCGATCGGCAGCGGATGGTGAAGGAGTGGCCGGCGGAGGTCCCATCGGCTTTCGCCCGCGCACTCGCGGGGAGGCTCGCCAAGGCGAACGGCATCTCCTCCGACGTGCACTGGGGGAACGACGGGTTCTGCGTCGACGTGGCGCTGCATCATCCCTACCGCGCCGAGGACGTTACTCTCGGGCTGCTCTGCGATGGCACACGCTACTCCAAGGCAGCCGACCGCGTGGAGTGGGACCTCTTCCGCACAGCCGTGCTCGAGGCGCAAGGATGGAGGTTGTTGCGCCTGTGGACGCCGCAGGTCTTCCGCGACTCACGTGGAGCGACCGAGGCAGTCCTCAAGGAGGTCGCCGACCTGCTCGCAAAGGAGGCGCCGCCGGCGCAGCAGCGAACCGCCAAACCGGCCGACGCAGGCCAGCGCGTGCTGCATTGAGGCCACCTGGGCGAAGGCCCGACGCCCTTGGCGCCAAGCGCAGCTTGAGGATGGCCAATGCCGCATCCTGCACCTGGGAGGGCCGGGCCGTTTGCGTCCCGGTCTCGATGCAACGAGCTGAGGCAGTGCGTCCCGCGTAGCGCGCCACGACGGGTGGCGAAGGCGTAGCAGCGAGCGCGGGACGGTCCAGGCACTTCGGAGTCATCCAGCGCGTCGTGGCGCTTTTGAGACAGGAGTCGACATGGACCCCAACTATCCCGAGCCACCGCCCTTCGTCCTACCCCGGAACCGGGAAGCCGTGACGCTCGAGCCCCAGCGCGCTGATGGCGGATTCGACCCGCGCCATGGAGACCACGACTGGCTTCGCTTTGTGGACCAAGGAGCGGGCTTCGTCCCGCCCACGCATCAATGGAAAAGCAACCCGAAGCAGGCGCAGGACGACTTGGGCTGCAAGTGAGGGACTTCGAGGGAATGCTGCATTCTCTTCGAGAGGATTGGTGAATGGCGATGGCCTCGGACACCGCCCATGCACACGGGATGATCGCCGCCGAGCCCTCGACGGCACCCGCCGCGACCTGACCGACCTCGTCGAGCAGGCAGGGCCACCCGTGCGCCAGCGTGACGGCGACCGTCAGCTCATCGCGGTTCCGGGAAACCCGCGTCGGACTCGCCCTCGGCCCGGCAGGGCCCGAAGAGCACCTCGACGGTGTGTTCACGCTGGTCGTTGACGAGCTTCAAGACCTCGACCTCCAGCGCTTTGCCGTCGAGCGTCAGTCGGACTCGGCCCTGGTGGGTCGGCACCTGCGTGAACACCAGATGGTAGAAGGTCTGGTAGTAGCGGTAGTGCAGCTTGAAATGGGTCCACGAGGCCGGGGCCCGCGGCTGGAAGCGGAGCGTGTCCACCTGGCGCTCGACCCCGAGAATGACCTCGTGCAGCAGCCGGTAGAGCCACGCTGCCGAGCCGGTGTACCAGGACCATCCGCCACGACCGGCATGCGGGGGCTGGCTGTAGACGTCCGCCGCCAGGACGTAGGGCTCGAGCTTGTAGCGCTCGACCGCCTCTGGATCGAGCGCGTGGTTGATGGGGTTCAGGAAGGAGAGGAGCGACGCGGCCTGCTCCCCTCGTCCGGCCAGCGCCAGCGCCTGGGCCGCCCACACCGCGGCATGGGTGTACTGCCCTCCGTTCTCGCGCACTCCAGGCGGGTAGCCCTTGATGTACCCGGGGTCGACGGCGGACCGGTCGAACGCAGGGGTGAGGACCTGCACCATCTCGAGGTCCTGGCGCACCAGCTGGTCCCACAGGGCATCCAGCGCCAGCCCGCGGCGTTCGCGGTCGCCAACGCCGGCGATCGTCGCCCAGCTCTGCGGCAGCGAGTCGATTCGGCATTCCGAGTTCTGCGCCGAGCCCAGCGGCTCGCCGTCGTCCCAATAGGCGCGCCGGTACCACTGGCCGTCCCAGGCGTGCTTCTCGATCTGACCCTCGAGTTCGTTGGCGCCGGCCAGGCAGCGCAGGCCGAAGGCCTCGTCGCCCCGCTGCCGCGAGACGACCGCGAACCTCGAGAGCACCTCGTGCAGGAAGAACCCGAGCCACACACTCTCTCCCCGCCCGAGACGCCCCACCCGATTCATCCCGTCGTTCCAGTCCCCGCTGCCCATGAGCGGCAGGCCGTGCACTCCGGACTTCGAGCCGTTGAGGATGGCCCGGGTGCAGTGCTCGTAGAGGCTTCCGGACTGGTCGGAGCGGCCCGGGAGGTCGTAGTAGCCCTCCTCGTGTTCGTTGAGCGCGCGGCCCGTCAAGTAGGGGATCTGCTCGTCGAGCACGCCGGTGTCGCCCGTGAAGGCCACGTACCGCGCGACCGCGTAGGGCAGCCACAGATAGTCGTCCGAGCACCGGGTGCGCACGCCGCGCCCACCGGGCGGATGCCACCAATGCTGCACGTCCCCTTCGACGAACTGCCGTGCGGCGCAGCGCAGCAGGTGTTCCCGGCACAGGTCGGGCGCCTCATGCAGGAGAGCCACGCTGTCCTGGAGTTGGTCGCGGAAGCCGTAGGCCCCGCCCGACTGGTAGAAGCCGCTCCGGCCCCACATGCGGCAGGAGAGCACCTGGTACGGCAGCCATCCGTTCATCAGCACGTTCGTCGCGGCGTCGGGCGTCTCGGCATGGAGCACCCCCAGCTTGTCGTTCCAGAAGCGCCAGACCTCCTCGAGCGCCACATGCGCCGCCCCGACCCCGCGGTGGCCCTGGATCAGCGAGATGGCCTCCGAAATGCCGTTGCCTGCGCCGAGGACGAAGACGATCTCCTTCTCCGCCCCTTCGGCCAGCTCCACCTGCACCTGGATCGCCGCACAGGGGTCGAGCCCGGGCCCCAACCGCCCCGAGAGTCGCCGCAGGCGCAGCGCCGCGGGGCTCGACGGGTCGCCGTTGCGCCCCAGGATCTCGGCGCGGTCGCCGCTGACGCTGCGCAGGGACTCGCTGCAGTCGAAGAAGGCGACCGTGTCCGAGGACTCGCTGTTGTAGCTGTTGCGTGCCAAGACCGCGCCCGTCAGCGGATCGAGCTCGGTCACGACGTGCATGCCCTGGCGAGAGCGCTGGTCCCCGAGCACCAGATCGACGGAGGCGAAGACGCTGAGGGTCCGGCTGCGGGAGCCGAGGTTCTTGAGCTTCAACACCAGGAACTTCACCGGCGCCGCGACCGCCACGTACGTCGTCAGCTTCGACTCCAGCCCGTCCTCGCTGTGCTCGAAGATGCTGTAGCCGAAGCCATGCCGGCAGGCATAGGCGGCGGCGCTGGCGCACGGCCAGGGCGTCGGGCTGAAGAACCGGCCGCTCGACTCGTCGCGGACGTAGAGGACCTCGCCGCTCGGGTCGCTGACGGAGTCGTTGCTCCAGGGCGTCAGCCGGCAGAGCTGGGCGTTGCCGAACCAGGTGTAGGCGCTGCCCCTCTCGCTGACCACGGTGCCCAGCCGCGGGTTGGCGATGACGTTGACCCACGGCGCCGGAGTGTGGCGGCCCGGCGGGAGGTCGACGATGTACTCGCGCCCGTCCTTGGTGAACCCGCCGATGCCATTGGCGAAGAGCAGGTCTTCGCGCCGGGAGCTCGGCGCCGCGCTCTTCTCGATGGGCGGCGCCCGGCGCACGGCGGCCAGCATCGGCACCCGCGACGGCACGGCGCGCCAACGCTCCAGCTGCTCCTCGAGGGGACCGTCGACGTCCCGGATGACGACCCGCGCCACCGCCTGCAGCAGGACGCGGTCCTCCTCGGGGAAGCTGTCGACGTGGCGTACGAAGATCCCTCCCGGCCGGTCCACCCACTGCGCCTCGGTTCCAGCGGCGATGAGGCCCAGGATCTGGTCGTTGAGCACGCGCCGGTAGCCTGATGCGTCCTCGTTCCAGATCACCAGGTCGGAAGGCAGGCCCCGCATGCGCCAGTAGGCGTGCGCCCTGAGCAGGTCGCGCACCAGGTCCAGGTGGTCGGCGCTGCTCACGCGCAACAGCAGGATCGGCAAGTCGCCCGACAGGGCGTAGCCCCACAGGCCCGCTTGGCCCTTGCGATTGCGCCGCAGGATGCTGCCCGGAGCGCGATAGGCGCTGGTCGGGAAGATCAAGGCCGAGGCGAGCTGCTCGTAGCGCAGCGCTTGCGCCTCGCTCGCCCCCAGTTGGCCCAGCACCGCGCGGCTGTGAGTCGGCGCGACCTCGAACACGCGGTCGGCCATGCGGTGATCCTGGTACTTGGAGACCAGGGCCAGCGCCGCCTCGCGCGTGGGAGCGGCGCCGATGATCAGGTCGAACTGGGCGGTGCCGTGGGCGGCCAGCTCCACCGAGCGCCGCAACGCCGCACAGGGGTCCAGCACCGAGCCCGCCGTCCCCGACAGCGGGCCCCAGTCGTCCAGGGCGGCCGGCTGATGGGCGCTGTGGCCGCGTCCGATGAAGCGCGCTCGGTCCGTCTCGTAGCTGCAGGCCCCCGCCTCGCCGGCCGAATGCAGCAGCATGCAGAACATCCACGGCGGCTGCTCCTCCGCCGAGCGAGGGCGGCGGGTCATCAAGATGGCCTCGCGGTCCGGCGCGACCTCGGTGTGCACGAACAGGTTGCTGAACGCCCGGTGGAGCTCGTCGGCCGCGGCCGGGGCCAGCACCACCTCGGCGTAGCAGGTGAGCAGCAGCGAGCGCTCGATCTCCGACCGGTTCGTCAGCCGGATCCGGCGGATCTCGAGGTCGTCCTCGGTCGAGACCGCGATGTCGGTGTGCGTCTCCACCTGGTCGTCCTGGCGGCGAAATTCGGCGCGCCCCAGCGTGAAGATCGCCTCGTACTTCCGTCCGGAGTGCAGCGTGGGCTGGAACGTGTTGGACCAGCCGCGACGGGTCTTCTGGTCGCCGAGGTAGCAGAAGACCCCCAGCGCCTCGGCCGTGGGGTCTTCCCGCCAGCGGGTGAGCGCCAACTCGTTCCACCGGCTGTACCCGCCGCCCGCGGCCGACACCATGACGTGGTACCGGCCGTTGGAGAGCAGGTGCACCTCGGGGACCGCCGTGTTGGGGTTGGCCACCACGCGCACGGCCGACTCCACCGCCCGGCTCTCCACCCGGCGCGAGGCCTGCGCCTCGCGCGCGTACGGATGCATGATCACGCTCGTCTTGGGGATCCGCTCCTGGAGCAGCAACGTCGCCGCCCGGAGGTCGGGGTTGCTCAGGAACCGGCGCTGCATCCGGTCGCCCAGCACCGTCTGCGCCAGCGCGAGCAGGCTCATCCCCTGATGGTGGGCCATGAACGCCTGGACCACCTCCGACCGCTTGCCCGTCGAGACGCGGGCAGGCGTGAAATCGACGGCTTCGTAGAAGCCGTAGTGGCCCAGCCAGGACTCCCCGGCCATCCGCCGCAGGTTCGCGCAGGCGCGCAGCGGGTCGACCAGCAGGGCCAGGACCGAGGCGTACGGCGAGATCACCACGTCCTCGCTGAGGCCGCGCTGCAGGCCCAGCCCGGGCACGCCGAAGGCGCGGTACTGGTAGGTGCCCTCGACGTCCGTCCCGTGGTAGCAGGACTCCGAGATGCCCCACGGCACCCCTCGCTGGCGGCCGTACTCCATCTGGCGGGCCACGACCGCGCCCATGGTCTGGTCGAGGAGCGTGCCGCGGTAGCTGGGCATGACCAGCAGCGGCATCAGGTACTCGAACATCGAGCCGCTCCAGCTGAGCAGCGCCTGCCGATTGCGCACCGTGGTCAGTCGCCGGCCGAGCGCGAACCAGTGGTCGAAGGGGATCTGCCCTGAGGCGATGGCCAGGAAGCTCGCCAGGCGCGCCTCCGAGGCCAGCAGGTCGTAGAAGCTGTTGTCGAGCCGGCGCTCGGTGACCCAGTACCCGATGGCCAGGAGTTTGCGCCTCGGCTCGTACAGGAAGGTGAACTCCGCGTCCGTCAGGCCCCAGCAGCGCTCGGCCAGCGCATCGATCTGCCTGAGGCGCGCGGAGATGCGCTGGGCCCCGAGGCCGAAGGCCTCGGCCAGCCGGGCGCCTCCATCGGCGGCGGGGCGCCGGGCCAGAGCTTCGGCTGCGCGTTGCGCGAGGGAGCCGAGCTCCTGGAGGCTGCGGGCCCCGTCGGCCTGCGCCACCCAGCGCTGCTCCTCCCCGTCGAGCGACCCGAGGTTCGCGGACAGCCAGGGCGCCAGCTCGGTCAGCTCCGCCAGGAACGATCCCACCTGGCGATCGAAGGCATTCGCCCACCAAGAGGCCTCCGGGTACCGCTGCCGGTCGACCGATTCCGTGAGCTGCAAGGCGCCGACGGCGAGGCCTTGGAGCCAGGCGGCTCTCGCCGAGAGGGAGCGGTCCGGCTCCGTTCGCAAGCCCTCGCCCAACCGTGCGGCGTCGCCCGGGCTGAGCTGCTCGCGCAGGACGTGCCACGTGTCGCGCAGGCCCTCCAACGCCCCGGCCGGCAGGAGCGGACTCGCCGGGAGCTCCAGCAGCCCGCTGCGCAGCACCCTCACGTGCCCGGCCAGGTTGCCGCTGTCGACCGTCGAGACGTAGAGGGGCCGCAAGGGCTTGCGGGTGGTGGTGTCGTACCAGTTGTAGAAGTGTCCCCGGTGGCGCTCCAGCTGCTCCATCGATTCGATCGCACGGGTGGTCCGGTCGAGCAGCTGCCCGCCACTGAGGTATCCCAGGTCGTGCGCCGACAGGTTGGAGAGCAGCGCCAGCCCCAGATCCGTCGGGCTGGTGCGGTGGGCGACGCGATGACCCGGCTCCTGGAAGTTGTCGGGGGCGAGCCAGTTCTCCTGGGGCCCGGCGAAGACCTCGAAGTAGCGCCAGGTGAGCCGGGCGATGCGGCGCAGGAAGCGGGTTTCGCCCTCGCCGAGCACGTCGGAGACGGGCCGCAGGGGCCGGCTGACCCACCACGCCACCAGCGGCGACAGGAACCACAGCAGCAGGACCGGGCCCGCCGCCGCCGCGGTCCGCGGCGCTCCCGTCGCCAGCAGCAGCGTCCCGATCGCCACCGCCAGGCCGGGGCCCAGCCACATTCGGCGCAGCACGCGAGCGAGATTGGCCGCAGCCAGCCCTTCGACCGCCGCCGCCGTCTGCCACTCGAGCAGGCGCTGGCGGCTGAAGAGCATCCGCCAGAGCGAGCGTCCGGCGGCGTCCAGCGCCACCGAGGCCTCGAACGGGAGAAACGCCAGCCACAGCGTGATCTTGGCCAGCCGGCGTGCAGTCGAGTGGCCGACGGCGCCGAGGTGCTGGCGCAGCGCGAGCTTCGGCGGGCGCCGCGCCAACTCGGCGAGGCCGGGCAGCATCTCGGGGACGAACAGCAAGGAGAGCACCGCGAGCGTCCACGAGACGGGCCCGGCCAGCGTCGCCCACCCCAGCACCAGCAGCAGCGCATACGCGGGCGCCACGAAGGCGCGCCGCAGGTTGTCGAAGATCCGCCACCATCCCAGCGCGGCGAGCGCCGGGGGGCGTCGCTGACCGGCGGCATCGCTGACGCTCGAGCCGAGCCACGGAGCGATCTGCCAGTCGCCCCGCATCCAGCGGTGGCGGCGGCTGACGTCGGGCAGGTACCCCGACGGTGCGTCCTCGAGCAACTCCACGTCGCTGCACTGGCCCGAGCGCGCGTAGCACGACTCCAGCAGGTCATGGCTGAGCACGGCGTTGTCCGGGAATCGCCCGTCCAGCAACTCGCGGAACGCCCCCACGTCGTAGAGGCCCTTGCCGATGAAGGAGGTCTCGCCGAACAGGTCTTGGTACACGTCCGAGACCACGCGGGTGTAGGGGTCGAGGCCCACCTCTCCCGCCAGCAGTCGGGAGTAGTGGCTCTGCACGGCACTGCGCAACGACGTGCTGACCCGCGGCTGGAGAATCGCGTAGCCGCGCAGCAGGCGCCGGCCGGACGGGTCCATCCTCGCCTTGTTCAGCGGGTGGGCCGCGGCCCCCACCAGCCGCCAGCCGGTCCCCCACGGCAGGTCGGTGTCCGTGTCCAAGGTGATGACGTAGCGGATGGATTTGAGCTGCGAGAGGTCGCCCACCGTCCGGCTGAAGCTCGCGCGATCGTCGCCGCACAGGAGCGCGTTGAAGTCCTCCAGCTTGCCCCGCTTGCGCTCGCGGCCGAGCCAGCAGCCTTCCTGGGAGTTGAAGAGCCGAGGCCGGTGGAACAGGAAGAAGCGCCCGTGCTTGCCGTGGCCATACTTCTCGTTCAGCGCCTCGATGCCGTTCGCGGCGAGCGCTAGGAGCGCCTCGTCGCCCGCGAGGTGCTCTTGCGCGGCGTCGACGAAGTCGGACAGGAGCCCGAACCACAGGTTGGGGTCGCGGTTGGCCAGGTAGCGCAGCTCCAGGCCCTCGAGAATGCCGGCGACGCGCCCCGGACTCGTCAAGAGGGTGGGGACGACGACCATCGTGCGGCAGTCGTCGGGGATGCCCTGCTCGAAGTCCATCCGGGGCAGGCCCCGGGGACGACGGACGAGCGAGGCGCACCAGTTCACCGCCGCGATGGCGCACTGCGACGCGGCCAGGGCTGCGCCGAGGGCCAGCACCGGCCAGGCGAGGGTGGGAATGCCGCGCGAGGGCATGACGAGCCAAGCGACGCCGGCCGCGCAAAGCAGCGCTATCGAGCCCAGGTAGGCGGGGAGCCTGAGCCCCCGCAGCAGCGCCTCGGTGGATCGGCGCTCCGCCGCCTGGCCCCGCAGCGCTCGCTCGAGGTGCCTCTTGCCGTCGTCCACGAGGAAGTATCCGACGTGAGCCGCCACATCCGCGCTTTGCGCGACATGGCGCGCGGCAGCCAGCGCGACGGCCGTCCGGGCCACCGACTCCTCGTCGAGGCGCAGCCGGCGCGCCGTGCCCTCCACCACGTGGCGGTACTCGTCGCGGGTGGCGAAATCCATTCGGCCGTACACCCCGGCCGGCTCGTCCCGCAGGATCTTCTCGGTGGCGCTGTTGGCCTCCACGAACTTGTGCCACTCGGTCGCGTTGACGTGGCGGAGGCCGGCGATGCTGTTGGCCATCGAGGCTTGGTCGGCGGCCTGGCTCTGGCTCTCGGCGCGGACCATCTCCTCGACCGACTGTCCCTGCTCGGCGAGCCGCTGCTCCAGCCACGCCAGGACGAAGGTCGTGCCCGCGCCGCGCTGCTGGAGCGCCTGGGTGAACTGGGCGACGAAGGCCGTGGACAGCGGCGGGTTCTCGCGGACCATCTCCGCCAACACCAGCAGGGCGCTCTCGTGTTTGTCCGAGGCCGCGTCGATCCGCTGGGCCCACGCCAGCGCGGTGTCCCGGTGCGTCCGCTGCCAGCCGATCCTCGCGGCGACGCGGCGGAGATTCTCGATCAAGGCCAGCCGAAGCATGATCGCGACCGACCACAGCTCTCCCAGCGTCAGGTGCGTGATGGACTGGTAGGCCCTCACATAGCGAGACAGGGCTTCGTCATCGACGCGCCCATCGACGTGCGCGATGAACTCCAGGATGAGGTCGTAGACCCGGGGCGTGCCGGCCAGCTCGCCCCCCGCCAGCCTCGGCAACTGACGGCTGTAGCCCCGCGGGAAGTGCTTGCGCGCGAGGTAGACCTGCTCCTCGATGAGGTAGTGATTGTCGAGCAGCCATTCGGCGGCGGGCGTCAGGCGGCGGCCTTGCGCGTGCGCCCGGGTCATCAGCTCGTGGCAGCAGGCGATGAGGTGCTCGGAGTCGCTGAGCCGCTTGAGGAGCCGATCATCGCCTCGGCCGTGGCCCAGCGAATGGTTGGCCGCCAGCGCCTTCGCGTGGAGCTCCAGCCGATCGATGGCAAACACCGCCCCGCGCAAGGGCGGATCGACCTCGCTCGCCTGCGCGAGGTCTTCCGCCCAGCGGTCGAGTTCATCGGACGAGAGCAGACCGAGCGTCCTCCCCGACCCGCGCAGCAGGCCTCGAAGACCGCGTCTGCGCGGATGCCGCTTTGGATGAGATGTGGGGGTCAAGGATCCGGCGACTTCCCTTCGGCTGGCGAGGACCGAGTCAGCTCGGCTTCCGAGGCCCGGCGCCCCGTGGACCTCGGCGGCGCGAGATCTTCAGCTCGCCGCTACACCTGGGTCGGAGTTCGTCTCCGCCATCCTTGGACTGATCGGCGCCTGCTAGAACCTTGCCTGCCTGCCGACCGTTCGGGGAATGATGCGCTCGTTCCCCTGATTCCCCTACTCATTCCCTGCGCCAACCCGCGCTGTCTGCAACAACGGTCCCCCGGGTTCCACGCCGACGAGGAGATCACCCGGTCCTCCGAGCCGCGCTCTCGGGACGGCACGCGCGAGCCCCCGGAAGGACATCCTTGAACACTGCGGCACACCCCTCATGAGAGGGAGCGGGCGATCGACGTCGTCTACACCGAGTTCCCTTGGGAGAGCCTGTGCACCGAGCTGACCAAGCTCAAGCTCGCACTCCCGGTTTTGGCGCAAACGGAAAAGTCCATCTCGGCGCCGGGTACCTACCCGAGGCCGAGATGGGCCAAGTGCTTGAGTCCTCGTCCGTCCCTGCTGCGCGGTCCGCCAACATCGCGGAATCAAACGAGGAATTGAGTCGAGGCGCCGGGCATCGAACCCAGATTTCAATGAGTTACGCCGGATCCGAACAAGACCAGGTTAGGCCGAACAAGGCCGAATGGTCTACCGAAACGTGCGGGCTCAACCAAGCCGTCAGGCCGAACGAACGCGGTCAATTTGGAGAGGTGGTGTCCCGAGTCGTGGGGAAAAGTGAAATGGCGCATTCTTCCGGTGGGCAACAACCGGCCGCTTGGAAGGCGGCCACCCGGAGGAACGCGCCATGGGGAAGACTACCAAGAAGGACATCACCGCGAAGGGTGTAT
>DASXVQ010000172.1:0-35310 GCA_036504155.1 Myxococcales bacterium | reverse complement strand
CCTCGAGAAGGCCGCCTTCCTCTACGTCAGCGACGTCTTCTATGACCCCGACTTCAGCGAGCAGCAGTTCGAGCTGACCGAGGGCGAGCAGGAAGAGGTCGAGGACGCCTACCCCGAGGAGGGCGAGGCTGCCGCCGCCGCCGGGGCCACCGAGGAAGAGGGTGAAGACGAGGGCGAGGCCGAGGAGCCCGAGGCCGCCGCCGCGCCGGCAGCACCGGAGGGCGCCAAGGCCGCCGGACCCGCCGAGGCAGCGCAAGCCGCGGCGGCACCCGTCGCTGCTGTCGAGCCCAAGGTCGAGGTGAAGGTCGAAGTGAAGGCCGAAGCCGCAGCCCCGGCTCCCGCGCCCAAGGCCGAAGAGCCCAAGCCCGAAGCGCCGAAGGCTGAAGCGCCGAAGGCCGAAGCGCCGAAGGCCGAAGCCGCGCCGGTGCCTGAGCCGGCACCCGCTCCGGTGACCGAGGCTCCGAAGGCCGAGGTGGTTGCTGCCGCTCCGGTCGAGGCCAAGCCGGCCGAGCCCGCTGCTGCCCCTGCCGCAGAGACCAAGCCCGAGACCGCCGCGGCCGTTGCTCCCGCCGCGACGACCGAAGTCGCCGCGCCTGGCTCCGAGGCTCCCTCGAAGGCGCCCGAGGCCGCTGCCGCGGCGGGCGCTCCCGCCACCGGCGAGGCCAAGCCCCAGGAGGGCGGCGCCGCGGCCGATGGGCGTCGCCAGGACGAGCGCGGCGAGTTCCGCCGCGACCGCGGCCGTCGCCGGCGTCGGGGTGGCCAGGCCCGCCGCGAGGCGCGCGACCGTGACGAGGGCGACGAGCCCCGTGAAGCTCGTGAGCCCGGCGGGCAGCGTGAACCGCGCGAGGCTCGAGAGCCGCGCGAGCAGCGTGAACCGCGTGAGCCGCGCGAGCAGCGTGAACCGCGCGATCAGCAGCGCGGCGGCGGAGAGCGCGAGGAGCGCCGCAACGGCCACGGCCACAACGGCCACGACAAGCCGCAGAAGAAGATGGCCAACATCCAGGACCTGCTCAAGGTCGGCCAGGAGATCATCGTCCAGGTCGCCAAGGACCCCATCGGCACCAAGGGCGCCCGCGTCACCAGCCACATCTCGCTGCCCGGCCGCCACCTGGTGTTCATGCCCACCGTCGACCACGTCGGCATCAGCCGCCGCATCGAACGGGAGAGCGAGCGGCGCCGCCTGCGGGAGATCGTCGACCGCCTGCGTCCGCAGGGCACCGGCTTCATCGTCCGCACCGTTGCCGAGAACATCTCCACCGAGAAGCTCGAGGCCGACGCCAAGTTCCTCATCTCCATCTGGAACACCGTCGGCTCCAAGAAGGACAAGCTGGGCGCCCCGGCGCTCTTGCACCCCGACCTCGACCTGTCGCTGCGCGCCACCCGCGACCTGTTCGCCCAGGACGTCGACAAGCTGGTCATCGACGACCGCGTCGAGTGGGACCGCATCCGCAGCTTCCTGGAGCTGCAGGACCCGGCGCTCAAGGAGCGCGTCGTCCTGCACGAGGGCGAAGAGCCCATCTTCGACGCCTACGGCATCGAGCACGAGATCCAGAAGGCCAGCCAGCGCAAGGTGTGGCTCAAGAGCGGCGGCTACCTGATCATGGACCAGGCCGAGGCGCTCATCGCCATCGACGTCAACTCCGGGCGCTACGTCGGCAAGAAGAGCCTCGAGGAGACGATCACCAAGATCAACATGGAGGCCGCCAAGGAGATCGTCTACCAGCTCCGGCTGCGCAACATCGGCGGCATCATCATCATCGACTTCATCGACATGGATAAGTCCCAGAACCGCGACAAGGTCTTCAAGGCCTTGCAGGACGCGCTGGGACGCGACAAGGCCAAGACCAACGTCTTGAAGATCAGCGAGCTGGGCCTGGTCGAGATGACCCGCAAGCGCGTGCGCGAGTCCCTGGGGCGCACGCTCAACGAGCCGTGCCCCTACTGCGACGGACGCGGGCACCTCAAGAGCAAGCGCACGGTCGCCTACGAGATCTTCCGCGAGATCCGCCGCGAGGCGATGAACTACAAGGAAGCGACGCTGGTGGTGAACTGCCACCCCGACGTCAGCCGGATGCTGCAGGCCGACGAGCGCGACGAGCTGCGTTACATGATGGACCGCTTCAACAAGTCCATTCACATCCGCCCGCAGCCCACCTACCACCAGGAGCAGTTCGACATCTACGGCAAGTCCGACCGCCCGCAGAAGGGCCGCGAGCGCGAAGAGGGCGCCGGCGACAAGCCCGAGCGCGCCGAGAAGGCCGAAGCCTCCGAGAAGAGCGAGAAGCCCGAGCGCCCCGAGCGCCCGGAGCAGGGCGAGCGGAGCGGCCGCGGCGAGCGCGGCGGGCGCGGCAGGGATCGAGGAGGCCGTGGCGAGCGCGGAGACCGTGGCGACCGGCCCAAGCCGGCCACCGCCGCGGTGGCCGCGACCCCCGAGGCCCCCAAGGTCACCGAGGCCTCCGAGGCCACCGAGCCGGCTGCACCGGCGCCGGTCCCGGAGACGGCCACCAAGCCCGAAGAGCCCAAGCAAGAGGCGTAAGCCGGGAGGGACGAGACGATGGCTCAGGCCGAACCCAAGGGCCGGCGCAGCGAGCAGCGCCGCGAGCGAAGGCACGTCATCAATCGCGAGTTCGCGAGCGTCGAGGAGTTCATCGTCGAGTACGTCTCGAACATCAGCCGGTCGGGAGCGTTCATCCGCTCGGACGAGCCGCTCCCGGTCGGCACCCGCGTGGCGCTGCGCTTCACGGTCCTGATGGACGAGATCGAGACCATCGAGGGCGTCGGCGAGGTGGTGCGCGTGGTCAAGCCCGGCGCCGGGCAGAAGTCGGGCATGGGCGTCGTCTTCGTCCAGCTCACCCGCCACTCCAAGGCGCTGATCGAGCGGCTGCTGACGCGGGTCCGCGAATAGCGGCATGCCCGGCAACGGCGCGAAGCGGACGGGCAGGTACCAGGCCGCCTGGGACAAGTACTCGTACCGGGCGACGGTCTCGCTCGAGAAGCACCGGTCCGGCCGGGCGCTGCTGAGCGTCGTCAAGGCCGCGGCCACGGTCGTCCACGGCTTCAGGGGCGAGAAGATCACCCTGCGCGGCAGCGCGCTGACCTACATCACCATGCTGTCACTGGTTCCGCTCCTGGCGGTCATCTTCGCCATCGTGCACGGGCTGGGGCAGGAAAGCCTGCGCAAGGGCGTGCACGAGTTTGTCTTCGACAACCTCGCCCCTGGCGTCCGCGAGCAGATCGGCGGCTACCTCGACGAGTTCATCGCCCGCGCCTCGGCTTCGGCCATGGGCGGTCTGGGCGGCGTCTTCCTGCTCGTCTCGGCCGTGGGCCTTTTCCACAACATCGAGCGCTCCCTCGACGAGATCTGGGGCGTGACCACGCCGCGCACCATCCTGCGGCGCGTGGTCATCTACTGGTGCGTGCTGACGCTGGGCCCCATCGTGCTGGGCGTCAGCGTGCTGGCCACCAACTTCGCCCAGGCCGCCGTCCAGACCTCGCTGCCCGCCGGGGTGCTGGCGATGGTGCCCTGGGCCACCTCGGTGTTCGCGCTGTTCTTCCTGTACTTCGCGGTTCCCAACGCCAAGGTCCGTCTCCAGGCCGCGCTGGCGGGGGCGCTGGTGGCGGCGACGGCCTGGGAGATCGCCAAGCACATCTACTCATGGGGAGCGACGCACAGCTTCCGCTACAACGCCATCTACGGCTCGCTGGGCGCCGTCCCGCTGTTCCTGCTGTGGGTCTACGTCAGCTGGATCGTGGTGCTCTTCGGCGCCCGGCTCGCCTACGCCCTGCAGTACGCCATCACCACCGCCAACGCCCCGCGGGTCTTCGACGCCCGCTGCCGCGAGGTCCTGTGCGCGCGCGTGGCGCTCGAGGCGGCGGTCGCCTTCCAGTCGGGCAAGCCTCCGCCGACGCCGGGGACCATCGCGCAGGTGCTCTCGCTGGACGTGTCCTTCGTCGGCGAGGCCATCGAGGCGCTGCGCGAGGGCGGGCTCGTCGCCGAGGCGGTGGACGGCGGCGTGGTGCCGGCCCGCGCTCTCGAGCAGATCCGCTTGGCCGACATTGCCGAGGCGGCCCAGGGTACTCTGTTCGACCACTCGGCCGAGCCACCCTCCAAAGAGGCAGCGACCCGCGCGCTGGGCGAGCTGTTCGCGGAGGCGGATCGAAAAGGGCGCGAAGCGCTGCGCCAGGTAGACCTCGCCTCGCTCACCAAGCCCATCCTCGAGGGCGCGAGCGCTCCCGCGGTGGAAAAGCCAGCGAATCCGACAAGATAGACGTGCCGGCGGCGCCTCTGCGCTGCCAGGCCGCACTGTCGAGGCGCGCCGCAGACAACAGCCCTTTGAAATCGCTCGTCTTTCGCCGAAAAGCGGGCGGCCGAGCGGAGATCAAGCGAAAAAGGCGTCGGCTTGCAAAAGCCCAACTATCTGCTAGGCTTAGAGCGTTTTTAGGGGTTCGTTGTCGAGCAGCTCCCGTCGAGCCTGCGTCCGTCGCCCGGAGAACGATCCATGTTGAAGAGCGATCTCATCGCCATCCTCGTGCAGAAGCGGGGCATTACCCAGAAGCAGGCCGAGTCCACGATCGAGACGATCTTCGAGTGTATGAAGGACGCGCTCTGCAACGGCGACAACATCGAGATTCGCGGACTTGGCGCCTTCCACGTCAAGCACTACGAGGGCTACCAGGGTCGCAACCCCAAGACTGGCCAGGTCATTCCGGTCAAGCCCAAGCGCGGCATCCTGTTCCGGACGGGCAAGGAGCTTCGCGACCGCGTCAACCGCGCGGACGAGAAGCCTGCTGAGCCCGAAGCTGCCCCCGCTGCGGCCGCTGCCTCTCCGGATGGAAACAAGGACCCGGGCGGCGGAAGCGTCCAGACCGGCTAACCCGCCGGGATCGTTGGACCAAGCACCTTCCAGCACTTTCGTTACGCGGCGCACGCGCGCAGGGCTGCGATCTTGCCCAGCGGGCGGACCTGGAGCTCCGGCACCAACTCGGTGTAGGTGAGCACGGTCACGTCCGGGAAGGCGCTCTCGACCAGCTTGCGCAGGCAGCGGCGGACGTCGGGCGAGGCGAGGATGATGCCGTCGCGGGCCCCGGCGAGCGCCTGCCGGACGCCGTCGAGGATGGAGACCGCGTCCATCGGGTCCAGAGCGAAGCCGCCGGGCTCGGCCGAGCGCAGCGCCTGGCGGAGCAGATCCTCGACCATCGGGTCGGCCAGGTGCGCGTAGAGCGTCCCATCGTTGGCGTAGCGGTGCGACAGGTGGCGGCGCAGGGCGCGGCGGCAGCGCTCGGAGAGGGCGAGCGAGTCGGTCTCGGCGTTCGGTTCGGTCACCGCCTCGAGGATGGCGCGCAGGTTGCGGATGGAGACGCCCTCGTCGGCGAGCCGGCGCAGCACCTCGGCCAGCATGGGGACGGCGATCTTGCCGGTGGCCTCGCGGACCAGCGCCGGGTGCGACTTCTCGAAGGCGTCGAGAAGCCCCTGGACCTCCTGCACGCCCAGGAACGAGGCCGCCTGGCGCCGCAGGACCAGGGCGACGTGGCGCAGCATCTGCTCGCCCGCGCTGCGCACGAAGAAGCCGGCCTCGCGCACCCGGTCGGCGTCGCCGGCGGGTATGGAGGTGAAGACGGAGGCCGTCGCCGGGTCCTCGAAGGGCTGGACGTCGACTCCGAGGATCGCCAGCTCGTCCGGACTGGCGACGACGTAGGCGCGGGAGGCGTCGACCTGGCCGCGGGCGCAGGGCACCTCGTCGACCAGGACCTGGTAGCACCCCTCGCCGAGCGACGCGCCGCCGCGGGCGCGCACGCCGGGGAAGCGCACGCCGGTCTCGACGAAGAGCGCCTCGCGCAGGGCGGGCAGCTCGCGGGTGATGAGGCGGTTGTCCTCGCAGCGGGCCAGCGACTCGAGCGAGCCGTCCAGGTCGAGGCAGATGGGCGCCACGCCCGCGGCCATCGGCGCCGGCGGGGCGTTCTCGGGCTTGCCGCTCGGGGCGGCTGCGGCGGGGGCCGGGGCGCCGCTGGACTCCAGCGCGGCCTGGCGGCGGTCGGCCTCGGCCTGCTGCTGGCTGCGGGCGAGCGCGCGGGCGCCGAACCCCGCGGCCAGGGCCAGGGCCAGGAACGGGAGCTTGGGCATCATCGGCATCAGGGCCAGCGCCAGCATCAGTACCGCCACGATGGCCAGCGCCTTGGGATGGCTGATGAATTGGCGGGCGATGTCCGAGCCGAGCGAAGCCTTGTCGTCCTCGCCGGCCACCCGGGTCACCACCAAGCCGGCCGAGATGGCGATGCACAGCGCGGGGATCTGCGAGACGAGGCCGTCGCCGATGGCCAGCAGCGCGTAGGTCTTGGCGGCGTCGGCGGCGGTCATGCCCTTGAAGAGCACGCCGATGATGAGCCCGCCGAAGGCGTTGATGAGCACGATCACCAGGCCGGCGATGGCGTCGCCCTTGACGAACTTCATCGCGCCGTCCATGGCGCCGTACATCTGGCTCTCGCGCTCCAGCGAGCGGCGGCGGGAGCGGGCCTGGTCCATGTCGATGGCGCCGGCGCGCAGGTCGGCGTCGATGGCCATCTGTTTGCCGGGCATGGCGTCCAGGGTGAAGCGCGCGCCGACCTCGGCCACGCGCTCGGCGCCCTTGGCCACCACCAGGAACTGCACCAGGGTGAGGATCGCGAAGATGACCGCGCCGACCACGTACTCGCCCTGGATGGCGAACTCGCCGAAGGCGTTGATGACCTCGCCGGCGTGGGCCTCGAGCAGCGCCAGGCGGGTCGAGGAGACGTTGAGGGCCAGGCGGAAGAGGGTGGTGATGAGCAGGAGCGTCGGGAAGGCGGCGACCTTGAGCACCTCCTTGGCGTAGAGCGCGGCGACCAGCAGGGTGAAGCCCAGGCCCAGGTTGAGCGCCAGCAGCGCGTCCAGCAGCCAAGCCGGCAGCGGGACGATCATCGCGGCGACGACGCCGGCGATGGCGAGGGCGAGGTAGACGTCGGCGTGGCGGGCGGAGAAGAGGTTCTTCACGGCGAGCTCCTGGGGCTGGGGCTGGGGCTGGAGTCCGAATCCGGGTTGGAGGCGGGGACGGCGGCGCCCATCTCGAAGACCTTGTTGAGCACCGCGGCGGCGGCCAGATACAGCTCCTCGGGCACCTCTTCGCCCAGGTCGTAGCGGACCAGGGTGCGGGCCAGAGGGACGTCGCGGACCATCGGGACCTTGAACTGCCGCGCCAGGAAGCGAATCTTCGCCGCCTCGTCCTCGACGCCCTTGGCCACGATGGTGGGGGCCTGGGCTTCCTCGGGGGCGTAGCGGAGCGCGACCGCGACGTGTGTAGGGTTGATGACCACGACGGTGGCCTTCTGCACGCCTCGGGCCACGGTCCCGTTGAGCAGGGCCTTGTGGGCCGCCTTGCGCTTGGCCTTGTGGTGCGGGTCGCCTTCCGACTCCTTGTGCTCCTGCTTGAGGTCCTCGCGGCTCATCATCAGGCCCTTGAGGTGGGCTCGGCGCTCGAGCAGGTAGTCCAGGGCGCCGTAAGCGGCCGCGAAGCCCAGGGCCTTGAGGGCCAGGCCATGCACGAGTTGGAACACGGCGTTCCAGGACAGCGCGAGGCTGCTGGCCCCGGGGAGCCGGGCGGCGAGCGGGGCGGCGTCGCGGACGGTGGTCCAGGTGAGCCAGAGCAGCACGCCGACGACGAGGGCCGACTTGAGCACTTCGAAGAGGTTCTTCTTGGAGAAGACGCGCTTGAAGCCCTCGCCGGGGCTCAGCTTTTCCAGCTTGAAGCCGATCGCCGAGGGGTTGAAGGCGACACCGACCTGAAGGCCAGCCCCCGCGACGGCTCCGAGCAGCGCCGCCGCAAGCACCGGAATACAGGCAGAAAAAAGGACCTCCCAGGCCCGCCCCACCGCGTTGTCGACGGGAGTCGCGTTGGCCCCGGCCTGGAGCAGCGCCTCGCGAGCGTAGCGGGCCAGGTCCGACGCCGTGGCGGGAAGGCTCGCCCCGAGTGCCAGGAGCCCGCAGAGTGTTGCGCCGGCGGCCGCCAGGGGCCTGGAGCGGGCGATGTTGCCCTGCTGCCTGGCATCGCGAAGTCGCTTGGCGGAAGGTTGTTCGGTCTTTTCGCTCACGTTCCGGCTCCGAAGGCGCGGGCCGCGACGCCGATGGCGTCCGCGGCAACCGTGACTTCGGAGAGCAGGCGTTGTGCCAGCGCGCCCAGGGCGAAGAGCACGCCGGCGGCGCCCACCAGCAGCTTGGCGGGCGCGCCCACGTCGCGCACGGACAGAACGGGTGCGATTCGTCCCGCGACGCCGAGGGCGGCGTCGACGAGCAGGGAGACGGCAGCAGCGGGAGCCCCGATGGCCAGGCCCGTGGCCAGCGCTCCGGTCGCGCGGACCAGGGCGATCTCGGCCAGGGCGTCCGTGGCCATCGCGTCGGGCAGGCCCAGCGGTGCCACGCGGAAGCTGGAGAGGACCGAGGTCGCCAGGAGCCGGTACAGCGGCCCGGCGAACACCAGGGCGCACACGAGTTGGTAGAGCAGATCGCCGGTCGCAGCTTCGGTGGAACCGGTCGCGGGCAGGCTCGATTCGGCGTTCGCTCCGCGGAAGGTATCCAACATCCGGCCACCCAGGCGCGCAGCGTCGAAGGGCAGCGCCGCGACGAAGCCGATGACGGTTCCACAGACCAGTTCGCGGGCGAAGGCGCCGACGAGGTCGAAGGTCGAGAGCGTCGCCACCGCGGGTTGCACGTCGCCGGCGAGGTGGGCGTGCAGGGAGAGCGCGAGGATGAGCGCCAGGCGGACGGTCATGGGCGCCGCCTGCCCGCCGAAGACCGGGCAAAGGAAGGTCGCGGGAACGATGCGCGCAGCGATGAGCGCGACCGCCACGACGTGCGGCCGGAGCATCTCGATCCAGGCGGCGGTGGCGACCGGGAGGTTCATCCCTAGTGCCCCACCGACGGCAGCATGCGGAGGATCTCGGTCGTGAACCGAGTCAGCTGGGCGCCGATCCACGGGCCCGCCAGCACGAGCGAGAGGATGGCCGCCACCAGCTTGGGGACCACGGAGATCGTCGCCTCCTGGATGGACGTGACGGCCTGCAGGGCGCTGAAGAGGGCGCCGGCAACCAGGCTGGCGAGGAGCGGCGGAGCCGAGGCGACGACCATCAGCAGCAGGGCTTCGCGGCCGACGGCGAGGAGGGCGGTTTCGTTCACGGAAGTCTCTCCTAGCGGTACCCGAGGATCAGGCCCTGCGAGAGCAGCGACCAGCCGTCCACGGCGACGAAGAGCAGCAGCTTGAACGGGAGCGAAACGCTGGTCGGCGAGAGGGACTGCATCCCCAGTGCCAGCAAGAGGTTGGCGATGACCATGTCGAGGACGAGGAAGGGCAGGAAGACCAGGAAGCCGATTTGGAAGGCGCCCTTGAGCTCGCTGATCACGAAGGCCGGGACGATCACGACGATGTCCTTCTCGGAGACCTCGTGCGCTCGCGCCTCTCCCCGCAGCTGCTGGGCGAGGTCGAGGAACATCGCCCGGTCCTCGAGGCTGCCGTGCTTCTCGAGGAAGGCGCGCAGCGGCGCGGCGGCCCGCGTTCCGGCCTGGAACAGAGCGTCCACGTCCTGGGCCTTGCCGTCGGCGAGGGCGGCCTTCCCCTCGCTCCACATGTCCTCGAAGACCGGAGCCATCACGTGCACCGACAGGATGACCGCCAAGCCGGTCAGGACGGTCGAGGGCGGAATCTGCTGGCTGCCCATCGCCGAGCGGGCGATGGAGAGGACGACGGCGATCTTGGAGAAGCTGGTCAGCATCAAAATCGCGAAGGGAATCAGGGACATCGCCGCCAGCAGCGCCATCATCGGGACGGGCTTGGCGGCGAAGGAGCCATCGAGCACTTCGGAGCCGACGGGCGGGAGCTTGGCGAAGGCCGAGGCGGGCGTGAGCAGCACGAACACGGCCAGGGGGAGAAGGCGGAAGGACTTCATCGAGGCTCTCCGGAGATGACGGTGGTGAAGCCGTCGCCGAACGCGAGCAGGTAGCGGCGTCCGTCGGCTTCGAGAATCGCAACGCCGTTCTTCGGTGATAGCGAAGCCCGTGCCACGACCTTGAGGTCGCTGTGCGCGGCGCCGGCGAGGCCGCGCTTGGCCAGCAGCCTGAGCGCGACATAGGCGAGGCCGCAGATGGCGATGAGCGCGCCGACCATCTTGATCGCCGGGGCCGACGGAGCATGGCCGGTCAGGAAGGGCAGCGCGGCCAGGCCGAGGACGCCCAAGCCGGCCTTGGCGAGCGACTTCTTGAGCGACGGCGCGGACTTGCTCTCGACCTTCGTCGCAGCGGCGGGGGCGGGCAGCTTCAGGCAGTCGGCGAAGTTCATGGCGCGCTCCGGCTACGGGAAGAGGGCGATGATTCGGGCGCCGAGCTCGCCGTCGATGTCGACCAGCTCGGCCTGGGCGACAGCGCGGTCGCCGATGCGCAGGACCACGGCGTCGGTGAGCGCGACGCCCAGGTCGATGACCGAGCCGGGCTGGAGCGCGTCGAGCTTCGAGAGCGGGACCTTCAGCTTGGCGAGCTCGACCTGGACCTCGATGGGCAGCGAGGACAGCTGCGTGGCGGTGTCGTGCATGAGCGCCTCCGGGGCGATGACGTCGGTGACCGACATGAGGGTGAAGCGGCCGTCTTCGAACCGGCCGTGAAGGTGGAAGTCGGGGAACTCGAGGCGGGCGTTGCCGGCGAGGCCGCTCGCGGAGCGCTTCAGGCTCGAGAGGACCACCGCGTCGCCCTCGGCGAGCTGCGTGACGTCGTCGGCGGTCAGGTCGGCGATGCCGGCGAGCAGGTGGGCGTCGATCTCCGCCGAGGCGATGGCCGCAGACAGCGGGGCGGGCTCCTGCTCCTGGACGAAGGCGCGCGCGATCCGGGTGGCCGTCACGGCGGGCAGCAACAGGCGGCCGAAGCCGGACACGTCGCCGACGGCCAGGTCCAGCTCCACCGAGACCCAGGAGCGCTCGCGGCCGAGGAGCGCGATGGCCTCGCGGCCGTCGCGCGCCAGGAACAGGAAGCGTGGCGAGAGGGCCTTCTCGACGGCGGCGATGGAGCGGACGGCGCGCAGGCCGTGGAGCGCCAGGTAGCTCAGCGCGGCGACCTCGGCGGCGCTGGGCTCCTGAGGAGCGAAGGCGGGGCAGGTCCCGCCGGAGAGGCGGTCGACCAGGGCGGCGGCGAAGCCGGTCTCGAGCTCGATCAACGCGCGTCGGCCGTCGACGCCGAGGGCGAGCACGAGGTAGCAGCAGCCGTCCGGGAGGCCGGCGGCGCGGGACGGGGCGTCGAGAAGGCGGGGCGTGCAGGTGAACGGCGACTTGATCTCGCCAGCGATCGCCTGGACCACGGCTGCCGAGGCGGCGGCGCCGGCCGCGCAGAGCGAAGGAGCCTTCTGGACCGCCAGCGCGGCCCGCGAGACCGGGCGGAGCAGCGTGGCGTCGATGGGGCGGGGCTTGAGGTTCACGGGGCACTCCGAATCGGGACGCCGGAGTGCAATGCGGCCTGCGTGCCAGAGGCTAAGTGGCCGCAATCAGGTCGTTATTCGGGGGACGGGCCTGTGCCGTCCCAAGACGGAGGCGTTCCGCGGCGAAACGGGCGCGAATCCTCAGTCGTTGAGGGCCCGGGCGGCGAATCGGAAGGCGTGGTTGGCGAGGGCGGGGTGGACCGCGGAGGCGTTGCGCCAGGCGTCGCGGATGGAGGGGAAGGTCATCAGGCGGTCGCGGACCTCCGGAGCGACTCTCTGGCAGACGGCGGCGGCGAACCAGATGGGCTCGCCGTTCAGGCGCTGGGCGAGCCGGCGGATCGCTTGCGGCGCGGGCGGGGGCGCGAACTTGCGCGAGAAGACGGCGAGGCGGTCACGGCGCGCGAAGCCGAGCATGCCTGTCGCCTCCTCGCGCAGCATCGCGGCACGTTCCGGGGCGACCTGATCGAGCAGCTCGAGGGCGGCGTTGCCGGCCAGCGAGCAGCAGAAGACCACCAGCCGGTCCTCGTCGGGGATCAGACCGGGGGAATAGTGCTGCGGCGCGTGGATGAAGGTCGGGCTGTTCTGGAAGGAGGCGGCTTCGTCGCGGACCGCGTCGACCTGGGTGTCCTGCTTGAGCATGGCAGCCTCCTGTCTCGGATCTCTCGAATCCTGGAAAGGCTAGCGGGCGGCGGGGACGGCCTCGGCGATGGCGGCCGAGTCGGAGGCCTGGGCCGCATTGCGCTGCAGGCGCCGCACGGTCAGGAACGCGAAGGCCAACAGGCCGGAGAGCAGCGCCACCACGGCCGCAGCGATGAACAGCGGCAGGCGCGTCGGCTCGGCGGTCGGCGTGGCGAGCGAGCCGGCCTGGGTCGGCGGCACCGGCAGCTCGGAGAGCATCACCGAGACGCTGGCGGCGTCCAAGCCCTCGACGCTGCCCGCGACCAGCCTCTGGATCTCGACCTTGCGGTCCTCGAGGCTGTCCATGGCGCCGTTGCGCACCTTGAGCAGCACCGAAGCGCGGGGCTGGAGCTGCCTGCGCAGCGAGCTGGAGGGGCCGGCGGGGCTGGCGACGACGTGGACGCGGGCGCTGACCACGCCCTCGAGCGCGCCGAGGGTCCGGGCGAGCTCGCCGGAGAGCGCGTGCAGGAAGAGCGCGTTCTCCTCGACGGCGGTGGGGACCATGCTGCCCTTGCCGAAGACCTCGCCGAAGCCGGGCGCCTTCTCGCGGGGCAGGCCGTAGTCGTTGAGCAGCTTCAGGGCGGCGGCGGCGCTCTCCTCGGGGACCTCGATGGCGTAGCGGGTGTCCCGGCCGCCTTCCTTGGTCTTGCGCGCGTCGATGCCGGCCCCGTGGAGCAGCGACTCGATCTCGTTGGCCTGGGCCTCGTCGAGGCCGTGCTGCAGGGTCTGCTTGCAGCCGCCGAGGGCGAGCACGGCGGCGAGGAGGGCGGCGATGCGCTTCATGGGGGCTCCGGGGGGCGGCGGAATCAGGCTGCGGTGGGGGCTACAGCTGGGTCTGGAGGGTCTGCTTGACGGCGGAGGTGCCCTTCTCGACGACCTTGCTCGCCAGGTCGAGCTCGTGGCTGGCGCGGTAGGCGTGGGCCTGGAACGCGAGGAGCTCGGCGGGGCTGAAGGTCCGGCCCGACTCGGCCATCTTGAGCAGGCTGTCGAGCCGGTTCTGGGCCTGTTGCACCTCGCCCAGGATCTTCGACGCGACCGGCGGCTGGACCTTGGCCTGCTGGGCCCGGGCGGCGACCTCCATCCGGGAGCCCGGTTCGACCGCGTTCGGCTTGGCGGCGGCCAGCCTGGGCTGCGCCGCGGCGGGCTTGGCCGCGGAGGACGGGGCCTTGAATGCGGCGCCCTTGGCGGCGCCGGTGCCCTGCATCGCGCTCTTGAAGCTGGCTCCGGCGGTGGCAGAAGCGGCGCCGGTGGAGGGGAGGGCGCCTGCGACCTTGTCGATCATGGCGGCCTCGCTAGCGGACGTTGTTGATGGCGGTCTTGGCGGATTCGTGCCGGACCTTGAGGATGTTGGAGATGGCGTTGTACTCGCGGCTCTCCTGCTGCATCTGGTTCTGGAGCGCCAGGTACTGCAGCGACGCCTGCTTCTGCTGCTCCACCAGCTGGCTCTGACTGTCGAACGACATGGTCGACTGGCTGCCCTCGGCGCTGCTGCTGGCGGTGGTCGGCATGGTGCCGTGCCCGCCCACCGCGGCGCGCGGTCCGCCCTGCATCACGCCGGGCCGGGAGACCTGCCCGATGGTCTGGTTGACCGCGGCGCTGATGACGGCCCCGCCGGGGACGATCGCGCTGGCCACCCCGACGCCGGTCGTGATGCCGCGGGCGAGCAGCGCGCCGAAGTCGGACTTCACGGCGGTGCGGTCGAGCGAGGACTGGATGGTCAGCTGGCTGATTCGGTTGTCCATGGTCTCCCTTTCGGCGGTGCCGCGCGAGGCGGCGTGGATTGCCGTGGGGGACTTCCAGAACCGTGCCAGCCCTCGTGCAAGGGCGCGGAATCAGGCGGGATGTTCCAGGTCGAGCCGCGAGGCGTTCCGTGGCAGGACGCCGGTCGCTATCCCGTGGAGCCGACTCGGAACCAGACGTCCGGCTCCGCCTCGAAGTGCTTCTCGAGGTCGTCCAGGAATCGCTCCTCGGCACGAGGCGAGACGGGGCGCCGGAAGGCGATCCAGCAGACGCGCTGGCGCTCCAGCACCGGCGAGGCGATCCGGGAAGAAGGCATCCTGACGGTGGCCGCGGGAGTGGAGACGAAGACCTGCACGGAGCGCGACGGGCCGGTGGTGGCGAACCAGTCGCGGTCGAGGGTGTGCTCGGCCCGCGGGAAGAGCCGCTCCAGCGCTCGGATGTCCGCGGGCGAGGGGAAGGGCTCCGGCGGGAGGAAGAAGCTGAGCAGCGTGAAGGGATTGGCCGCCAACGCAGGCCGCAGCGCCGCGCGCAGCTCCGGCAGCCGCCGCCTCCAGGCCGGATCCTCGAGGTCGATCCGCAAGGCCTGCTTCAGGTCCGTGGGCGCGAGCGGCCGGACCGGCGCTCCGGGCTGCATGACGAGACGCCTGGACTTCCGCGGGATCTCGATCGGGAAGAGATCGACCCCGGCGATCTCCTCGGCCGAGGCCAAGGCCTGGTGGATGTCCTCGGGCGACATCGTGGCCGTCTGCAGCACGTGGTACGGCGGCTCGGGCTGGTAGTGCAGGCCCAGCCGGCGCGCCTGGGCCCGGAAGACCGTCCCGGGCAGCACGCAGAGCGGGTAGACCTTCAGGTCGTCGAAGAGGTCGTTCTCCACGGCGAACTGGACGCTGCGCTGCACGTCCTCCAGGCGGTCGCCCGGCAGCCCCACCATGACGTCGAGCATCACGCGGATGCCCTCGGCGCGCAGATGGCGGACGCCTTCGACGAAGCGCTCTCGCCGGAAGCCTCGCTGCGCCAGCCGCAGGGCGACGGGATTGGTGGTCTGCAGGCCGATTTCCGCTTCGCGCACCCGGGCCCGGACGAGCTTCTTCGCCAGCGGCCGCGTGATGTCCTCGGCGTTGAGCTCGCAGCGGACGTCCGGGCCCGGCCCGCGGCCGAGCAGTTCGAGGAAGTCCTCCAGCCGCGCCCGGCGGGCGAAGCACGGGTCGACGAAGGTCAGCTCGCGGATGCCGGCCCGCTTCGCCCAGTCGAGCTCCGCCTCGATGCGCGGAAGCGGGAAGGCGCGCATCCGCGGGAAGCTCTTGTGGTAGTGGCAGTAGGCGCAGCGCATCGGGCAGCCGCGCACGCTCTCCAGCGCCATCGTTCGCCGCCGGCCCGCCCGCAGGACGCCGTCCAGGAACGGGGAGGGGATGGCGTCCAGCGGCTCGATTGGCTGGCGCGGCGCCGTCAGCCGCCAGGGACCGGGGAGCAGCAGCCCGGGCACGCCGTCGAGCGGGGCTCGGGCCGAAACCGCCGCGAGGAGCTCGGCGAAGGTCTCCTCGCCTTCGCCCAGGACCGCCGCGTCGAACCCTCCGCAGGCCCTCAGGAAATCGTTGTCGCGGGCGACCTCCGGGCCGCCGAGCACGATCTGCGTCTTCGGTCGCTGCCGTTTCAGGGCCCTGGCCAGGGCCAGGCTGCGCTCCAGGTTCCAGACGAAGCAGCCGAAGCCGACGAGGTCCGCGCCGGCGTCGACCAGCGCCTCGAGGATGGCGGCGTCGCCGCCGGTGGAGGCCACCTCGCCCAGGATCGACAGTTCGACGCGCCCCGGCAGCGCGCGGCGGGCCCAGGCGGCGAGCAGGCCCAGCGCGAGCGGGTGGTTCGCGTCCGAGAAGACGGCGTCGTGCGACTGCACCGGCAGCTGCGCCAGGACCACGCGCAGCCGCCGGGGCTTCGACCGCCGGCTTCGACGGACTTCTACTGCGGCGGCTGCTTGCACTCGCAGGCCGACTGGTCGCAGGAGAGGCCGGCGGCGCAGGTGCCGCCGCAGTCCGGCTTGCAGATGCAGGCGCACAGCTTGGCGTCGGCGGTGAAGGCCGAGCCGCAGTGGAGCGCGGGCGGGTCGCAGACGCAGCCGCAGGTGGTGGTGTCGAACTTGAAGCCGACTCCGCAGGTGATGCTCGGGTTGCAGTCGCACTTGCAGGCGTTGGGGTCGGTCGTGTTGCACACGAAGTTGGTCCCGCAGCCGTTGCAGTCCGGGGCGCAGTTCCACTTGCAGGTGTTGTAGTCGCAGTAGTACGCCGAGCCGGGGCTCGCCACGCCGCAGTCGGCCGGGCAGACGCACTTGTTCTGCTGGCGGTCGCACACGAAGGGCGGGGTGCACTGGCCGCAGGGGTCGGGGTTGCCGTTGGGGTTGGCGGTCAGGTCGATCCAGTAGCGGTAGCTGACCGCGCCGTCCTTGTTGGGCACGGTGGGCCGGCACGAGCCGAAGAAGAGGATGCGCTGGGTGAGCCCGTCGAAGTCGAAGCCGTTGGTGCGGTCGCGCGGCAGGTCGTTGGCGTTGCAGGTGGAGCCCGAGGCCAGCGAGGCCGGGTCCAGCGCGACCTTGATGGTCGAGGCGATGGGCGGCTTCTGGGTGGAGTAGGGGCTGACGCCGGCGGCGGCGGCGTTGAGGATGGCCTGGATGGTCGAGGTGAACGAGCCGCCGGCGGTGTTGCCCGAGCGGATGTCGCCGAAGACGCCGTTGAGGTTGGCCACCACGGTGTTGATCTTGCCGTTCGCGCCGATGGCGCTCTCCTCGTTGCTGCACTGCGAGTTGTTGGGGCAGGCGATGGCGTGGACCTGCGCCTTGGAGCCCAGGGTGTCGTAGTTGCTGAAGAAGCTGGTGTAGGTCGCCGCGGCGTCCGTGGTCTGGTCGTCCGAGTCGCCCAGCAGGATCACCACCAGCGTGGCCCCGGTGCGCAGCTTCATGGTGCTCGCCGCGCTCGCCGGCAGCAGGTCCTTGGTCGCATCGCGCGCCGAGCCGAGCAGGCCCTCGTACCAGTAGCCGTCGACGCCGAACCAGTCCGAGCCGTTGGTCTGGAACCAGCTCTTGATGGTGGCGGCGTCCTTGGTGAACGCGCGCAGCCGGCTCGGGCCGGAGCGGTAGTCGGGGTCGTAGTAGCCGGCGCTGACGGCGGCGATGCGCCAGTCGAGCGTCGAGTTCTGCAGTTGGTCGATCATCGCCTGGCCCGCGTTGGCCACCGAGTTCTGCGAGGCGGCCATCGAGCCCGAGTTGTCCACGACCCAGAGGATGTCGATCATCTGGACGGCCGCGGTCTTGAACACCTCGCACTGCGCCGCGTGCGCGTCGCCGAACTGCGCCAGCGCCGAGCCGCCGCCCACGTCGGACAGGTAGAAGGGCTTGCTGTTGTTGTAGGCGCTGGCCGGCATGATGGCGATGACCGCCAGGGTGCGCTGCCCGGAGCGGCGCACGTACTCGGCCTCGACCTTGAACGGCCCGGCCACCCCCGCGGCGCCCGAGAGCAGCGCCGAGGGCGAGCCCAGGAAGGCCTGGGCGACGGAGTTGGCGAGGGTCTTCAGGTCCTGGCCGCCGGAGAGGTCGAGCAGGTCGTGGGCGCCCGGGAACTTGTCCCAGGTGGTGAAGGTCTGGGCCACCTGGTTGCTCACCGTCCCCAGGCCGCGCAGCTTGCCCACGCCCGCCGCCTCGTCGGCGGAGACGTCGGAGCCGGTCGGGGAGAGCAGCATGGCGATGCCGACGACCTTCTGGGTGGGGCTGTAGACCATGATGGCCTTCTCGGCCCCGCCCACGGTCGGCCGCACGTACTCGGTGTAGTCGGCCGTCACGGCCACCGCGAGGTCGGCGTTGCCGGACTCGATGACGTTGACCTGGCGCATGTTCGCCGCCGAGCAGGCCTGCTTGGCGGGCCCCGCGCCGTCCGCGCCGTCGAGCGGGTTGAGCTCGCCGGGGTCCCAGCGGCCGTTCTGGTTCGAGTCCTCGGCGCCGTCGGCGATGCCGTCGCCGTCGGAGTCGGGGTTGGTCGGGTCGGACTTGCTCTTGCCGCCGTCGGCGTCGAGCACGACCGCCGGGCAGTTGGTGGCGTCGGGGTTGGTGGCCACGCCGGTCTCCACGCCGTCGGTCAGGCCGTCGCCGTCGGTGTCGCGCTTGTTGGGGTCGCTCTCGCCGGGGTCGACCTTGCCGTTCTTGTTCTTGTCCTCGTCGCCGTCCCTGACCCCGTCGCAGTCGCTGTCGACGCGCAGCGGGTCGGTCCGGGAGGCGGGGTCGGAGTCGGCCACGAAGCTCTTGCAGTTGGCGGTGTCCGGGTTGGTGGTGACGCCCACCTCCATCCCGTCGAGCAGGCCGTCGCCGTCGGTGTCGGCCTTGCTGGGGTTGGTGCCGCGCAGGGCCTCCTCCGCGTCGGAGAGCCCGTCGCAGTCCGAGTCCTTGCCCAGCGCCGGGCCGCAGTCGCTGGCGAGCAGCGGGTTGGTCTCGCCGGGGTCCAGGCGGTGGTTCCAGTTCTTGTCCTCCTGGCCGTCGAGGCAGCCGTCGCCGTCGCTGTCCGCCTTGCGCGGGTCGGTCTCGGTGGCGTCGACCTTGCCGTCGTGGTTGACGTCCTCGGCGCCGTCCGGGATGCCGTCCTTGTCGCTGTCGCGGTCGGTGGGGTCGGTCCCGGTGGAGATCTCCAGGCCGTCCTTGAGGCCGTCGTTGTCGGTGTCGGGGTTCATCGGGTCGCTCTCGCCGGGGTCCACCTTGCCGTTGTGGTTCTTGTCCTCGTCGCCGTCCTTGACGCCGTCGCCGTCGGAGTCGGCGTTGACCGGCGAGGTGGCGGTCGTCGGGTCGGCGTCGGGCTTGAAGGAGGCGCAGGCCGCGCCCACCGAGGCGGTCTTGCCCATCTCCACGCCGTCGGGGATGCCGTCGCCGTCGGTGTCCGTCTTGTCGGGGTCGGTCCGCTGGTTGCCGGGGAAGACGGTGGAGAACTCCTCCTGGTCGGACAGGCCGTCGCAGTCGGTGTCCTTGTTGGCGTTGTCGGGGTCGAACGGGTTGGAGATGGTGCTGGTCGACCCGCCGTCGGCGCCGGGGACGATGATGATGTCCCCCGCGTCCTCGCCGGGCTGCGCTTTGAGGACGCAGGTGCCGTCCACGCACTTGTAGCTGGCTCCACAGGCCGGGGTGCAGTCGCCCGTCGCCGGCGGGGTGCCGGGGCAGGCGCTGAGAAAGAGGGCGGCGGCGGCAGCCGCGCGCAGCAGGGAGTGCCGGGTCATGGGGTTCCTCGTCGGTCGACGGCCATTGGAAAAGCTCCCTAGTATAGCCCGCTTGCCTCACCCAAGGGCAGGGGGAAGGGGGAGCGGACGAGGGCCCGGCGAGGCCTGGAAATGGGCCCTCGCAGCGAAAACACGGGGGTTTTCTTGCTCCCCTCGCGAGCGTTGCAATAGACTGACGCGAGCTATTTCTCGAAAAAGAGGTTCCAGGAACCCGTGGCCATCAAGCTAGGAGAGTTGCTCGTCAGGGCGAACCTCATCACGGAGGCGCAGCTCAAGGCTGCCCTTTCCGAGCAGCAGAAGTGGGGCGGCAAACTCGGCGAGATCCTGGTGCGAATGTCGTTCTGCACCGAGGACCTGGTGGTGAAGGCCCTTTCCAAGCAGCTGGGCATCCCGCGGGTCGAGCTGGAGACCGTCCAGCCGCCGCCGGATTCGGTGCTGCACAAGCTGCCGGTGGAGATGTCGAGGGATCTCAGCGTCCTACCCCTGCAGCTCAAGGACGACGGCAAGACGCTGGTGGTGGCGGCCTCGGACCCGACCAACCTCGCCACCATCGACATGCTGCGCGCCAAGACCGGCTGCAAGATCGTGACGATGATCGCCGGCGTCACGATGCTCAACAAGGCGCGCAGCCGCTTCTACTACGGCGAAGAGAACATCGACGGGAGCGAGGACGCGGGTTTCAAGATCCAGGGCTCCGACGGCCACACGCTGGTGAAGAACCTGGCGGACATCAAGCCGCCGCCACCGTCCAGCCCGCCGGCGCGAGCCCCGGTCCGCCCCGCTCCGCCGGTCCAGAAGCCTGCCCCTCCCACCGCGAACGCGGCGGGCTCGCCAGCCGAGGTTTTGGGGGCGATCGAGGCCGTCCAGCGCAAGGAGGTCTCTGCGCTGAAGGCCATGGTCGAGCTGCTCATCGAGAAGGGCGTCTTCACTCGCGAGGAATACCTCGCCAGGGTGAAGCGCTGACGCCCTCGGGGTGCCCATGGCGCCGATCCGGAAGAAGCTTGGCGAGATCCTGGTGGAGCAGTCCGCCACGAGCCAGGAGGCCGTGCAGCGGGCGCTCGCCGTCCAGCCCCAGCGAGGCCTGAAGCTCGGCCGGCTCCTGGTGGAGGCCAAGGCGATCACCGAGGAAGCCCTGGCGCGGGCCCTGTCGGCCCAGTCGCGCCTGCCGCTGGCCAAGATGAAGGCCGACCTGCCGGCGACGCTGCTGGCCGCCATGCCGGCCGACCTCGCCCACCGCATCAAGGCCGTGCCGTTCGGCCAGCGGGTGGCCGACGGGGCGGACACGCTCTACGTGGCGGTGGCCGACCCCTACGACACCGCGGGGATGGACGAGATCCGCGCCCGGCTCGGGCGGCCCATCAAGTTCGCGCTGGGCGCCTACGATGACCTCGAGCGCACTCTGGCGCGGTTCCCCCGCCCGGCCGCGCCCGCTCCGATGCCGGTCCGCCAGGCTCCGGCCCCCGTGCCCGTCATTCCCACCAGGCCGGCTCCGGCGCCCCTCGCGGCCGCCAATCCGCTCGACGACCTCTTCCCGTCGGCCCCTCCTCCGCCGGCGCCGGTGGCCCCGGTCCCCGCGTCGTCCGATTCCGATCTCGACGCGCTGCTCGGGCTGGCCCCGACCCCCCCGCAGGCTCCGCCCACCTCGTCGTCCATGCTCGACGACCTGCTGGGGGACGGCCCCTCTCTTCCCGCAGCGGCTGCGGCACCGATACCGATGGCGGTGGCGACCTCGGTTCCGACGGCCGCCTCACCCATCGCGGTCACGCACTTCCCCGGCAAGAACGCCACGGCCAGCCCGCGGCAGCTGGTGTCCGAAGCCGAGGACGGCCCGATGTCCTGGGCCGACGGGTTCGTGGCGCAGGGAGCACCGCCGGCGCCGGCCGCCGACGCCGGCGGCATCGACCTGCCCGAGGACAACCAGTCGCTGGAGATCGAGCTGAACGCGGATGCCGCCGCGAGCATGGGCATGCCGTTCGGGGTGCTGGAGGACGCGCCGCCACCGCCGGCGCCCGAAGCCCCGCTGGCCGACCCCTTTGCCGCCCTCGCGTCCCAGCCTGCCCCCCTGGCAGCGCCGGCGTTCATGCCGCCCGATGCGGCCGACTTCCTCGCCGAGATTGCACCGCCGGTCCCGCCCGAGACCTTCGAGCCGCCGCCCGCCGAGGAGATGGCGACGCTGGAGTTGGGGGAAGCGGAGATCGAGCTCACCGCGGACGAAATGGAGCCCGCGCTCGAACCTGAGCCGCTTCCGGAGGACGCGCCCGTCCCGGTGGCCGCAGCCCCGGTCGTCGAGCCGACGCCTCCCGCTCCACCCCCGTCTCCGGAGGACGAGCTGCCTTCGGTCGTGCTGTCCGGGAGCCTGGTTGCCGAGGCGAATTCGGTCGAGGTCTCGTCCGACCTGCTGGCCCCCGAGTCGGGGCTCGAGTTCTTCGGTGACACGGCTGCGCCCGCCGCCGCGCCCCCCCCGCCGCCGGCGGACTTCGACGCCGCACCCGACGCGGCCATGCCGCCTCCAGCACCGCTCGACAACCCCATCGCGATGCCGGAGGACCCGCAGTGGATCGGCGAGGATCCGCCGACCGCCGAGTTGGCCATCGGCGAAGCGTTCGAGGTGGATCCCCACCCGACGCTGTCTTCGACGGAGGCGGTCGCCCCTCCCGCGGGGTTCGATCTCGGGGCTGCCCTCGGTGCCGACCTCTTCCAGACCGCCGACTCGGAGCTGGCGCCGCCGCCTCCGGTCTCGGAGCCACAATCCGCCGTTCCCACCGCGGGCGACGACTTGGCCGGGGCCCTGGACGACGCGTTCGGCGCCGTCGAGTCGCCGGACCTCACGGCAGACAAGCTGCCGACTCTCAATGTCGATCTCGCTGCGGAGCTGAGCAGCCAGCCCGATGCCGTTGCGCAGGCCGAGGCCGAGGCGCGCGCTCTTGCCGAGGCGGAGGCCAAGGCGGAGGCGGAGGCGCAGGAGCGTTTCGAGGCCGAGGCGCGTGCGAAGGCGGAGGCGGAGGCCCAGGCCGAAGCGGAAGCTCAGGAGCGCTTCGAGGCTGAGGCGCGAGCCAAGGCGGAAGCAGAGGCGGCTGCCGAAGCCGAGGTAGAGCGCCAGCGCCTGGAAGCCGAAGCTGCAGCGGAAGTCGAGCGCCTGCGCCTGGAGGCCGCGGCCGAAGCCGAGCGCCTGCGTCTGGAAGCCGAGGCCGCGGCGGAAGCCGAACGCCTGCGTCTGGAAGCCGAGGCGGCGGCCGAAGCCGAACGTCTGCGTCTGGAAGCCGAGGCGGCGGCCGAAGCCGAACGCCTGCGTCTGGAAGCCGAGGCGGCGGCGGAAGCCGAGCGTCTGCGCCTGGAGGCCGAGGCGGCGGCGGAAGCCGAGCGTCTGCGTCTGGAGGCCGAGGCGGCGGCGGAAGCCGAGCGCCTGCGTCTCGAGGCCGAGGCGGCGGCCGAGGCTGAACGCCAGCGCCTGGAGGCAGAGGCTGTAGCCGAAGCGGAGCGCCTGCAGTTGGAGGCGGAAGCGGCCGCCGTAGCCGAGGCCGAGCGGATTCGTCTCGAGGCGGAGGCCGAGGCCGAGCGCGAGCGCATCGAGGTCGAGTCGCGCGCCAGGATGGATGCGGAGGCAGAGGCGGAGCGCGAGCGGATCGACGCGGAGGCGCGACTCAAGGCTGAGGCCGATGCCCAGGCCGACCGCGATGCCGCCGACCTCGCCGCCCGCGCCCAGGCCGAAGCCAGCGCCAGCGCCGAGCTCGAGAATCTGCAGCAGTCCTTGAGCCCCGAAGAGAGCCAGCGTCGCCGCGAGTTGGCGGACGACGAGCTGGACATGTCCAGGCTCTTCTCCGACATCGAGGCTCCCTCGGCGGAGCCCCCGCTCGCGGCGGAGCCGGCGGCCCCCATGGACGCTGTCGGCGCGCCCGTCGAGGTCGACGCCGAAGACATCATCGAGGTGGACAGCTCCTTCGAGACCGAGCCGGTGGCGATGGAGGAGGACGTCCCCTTCCAACGGCAGGACGACGTCATCACCAAGGTGGGGCCCGCTCCGACCCGCCGGCCGGACGCGGTGACGAGGGTCGCCCCGGCGCCGCAGAAGCCGGAGGGCGCGAACCTGGGACGCCGCCAGGCCGACAAGCTCTTCGACTCCGATGCCCTGGACAACTTCGACATCGCGCTGGGCGGAGAGTCCGAGCCGGCGATCCCGGTGGCCACGCCCTTCCCGAGGCCGTCGCCCGCGGCGATCCCGCGGGGGGAGCCGGCCACGCCGACGCCGGCCCCTTCCGCCGCGGCCATGGGCCCCAACCGCTACGTGGCGGCGCTCAACAAGCTGGCGGCTGGCGAGCCGCTGGAGGCCGGGATGCCGCCCATTCCGGTCGAGAAGCTCGGCCAGACCGTGGTGAAGGTGCTGCTGTCCAAGGGCGCGATCAGCCCACAGGAGCTGGTGGGCCTGCTGTCGGTCCCACCGGACAAGCTGAGCGCCGAGCTCATCAAGATCATGCTCGCCAAGACCCTCATCCGCACCGAGGACGTCGTGGCCATGCTGATGATGCCCGCGGACCGGGTCACGGCCTCGGCGCTCAAGATCCTGCTCGACCGCGGCTCGACGACTCCGGAGGAGATCGCCCAGGCCTTCGGCTGACCGATGTCCGCGTCATTGCTGGAGATTCGCGGTCTGACCCTCGGGTTGCCCGGGGGCGGCGGCAGGCTCGCGGTCGATGACGTCAGCCTCTCGCTGGACCGCGGCGGCGCGCTGGGGCTGGTCGGCGAGAGCGGCTGCGGAAAGACGATGCTCGCGCTGGGCATCCTGCGGCTGCTGCCCCCGGGGGTGCGAGTCGTCGGCGGCCAGGTCCTGCTGGACGGACGCGACCTCGTGCCGCTGCCCGAAGTCGAGCTGCGGGCGGTGCGCGGTCGGCGCATCGCGATGGTGTTCCAGGAGCCGCTGACCTCGCTCAACCCGGTCTTCACCATCGGCGAGCAGGTCGCCGAGGCGGTGCGGGCGCACCGCAGGCTGGGCCGGGCCGAGGCACACGCGAGGGCGGTGGAGGCGCTGGCGGCAGTGGGAATCGCCGACCCCGAGCGCACGGCGCGCGCCTATCCGCACCAGCTCTCGGGAGGGATGCGCCAGCGGGCCATCGTCGCCATGGCGCTCTCGTGCGAAGCCGACGTCCTGCTCGCCGACGAGCCGACCACGGCGCTCGACGCGACGGTCCAGGCGCAGCTCCTCGCGCTGCTCGAGCGGCTGCGCGCCGAGCGGAAGATGGCCCTGCTTCTCATCAGCCACGACCTGCCGGTGGTCTCGAGGGTCTGCGACGAGGTCGCGGTGATGTACGCGGGCCGGGTGGTCGAGCGCGGCCCTGCGGCGGCCCTCCTGAAGGACCCGCGCCATCCCTACACCGAGGCCCTCGGCAAGGCGCTGCCGCCGGCGGAGCCCCGGCCTCCGGGTTCGCCACGTCCGCCGCTCCTGGCCATTCCAGGGCGGGTGCCCGACGAGCCGCTGCCGGGGTGCTCTTTCGCCCCGCGCTGCCCGCGCGCGAGCCCGGAGTGCTCCTCGGCCCGGCCGGCGCTGCGCGAGCTCGCGCCGGGGCGCTCGGTCGCCTGCATCCATCCTCTCGGGTGTGCGGCGGGTGCGGCATGAGCCCGCTCGCCCAGGTCGAGGACCTCGCCGTCCACTATCCGGTCGAGGTGGGGCTGGGCCGCGGCAAGGCAGTGGTCCGCGCGGTGGACGGCGTGAGCCTCTCCGTCGAGAAGGGCGAAGTCCTGGGGCTGGTCGGCGAGTCGGGCTGCGGCAAGACGACGCTCGGGCGGGCGCTGCTGCGGCTGGTGGAGATCACCGCGGGGAAGGTCTTCTTCGACGGGCAGGACATCACGCGGGTGAAGCCGGCGCAGCTGAGGCCGCTGCGGCGGCGGATGCAGCTGACCTTCCAGGACCCGGCCGGCGCGCTCGATCCGCGGATGACGGTGGGCGAGTGCGTCGGCGAGGCGCTCCTCGTCCACGCCCTCGCCAACGGGGCTCGCCCGGCCCGGGTCGAGGCGCTGCTCTCGCAGGTGGGCCTCGGGCCGGAGATGGTCGACCGCTTCGCGCATGAGCTCTCGGGAGGCCAGCGCCAGCGGGTGGGCATCGCGCGGGCGTTGGCCGTGGAGCCCGAGTTGCTCGTGCTCGACGAGCCGACTGGGGGGCTGGACGTCTCGGTCCAGGCCCAGGTGCTCAACCTGCTCAGCGACCTCCAGCAGCGCCTGAAGCTCGCCTACCTCTTCGTCTCCCACGACCTGCGCGTGGTCGCCCACCTGGCCGATCGCGTCGCGGTGATGTACCTGGGCCAGGTGGTCGAGCTGGGGCCCGCCGCGAGCGTCTACGCCTCGCCGGCGCATCCGTATACGCGGGCGCTCCTGGCGGCCTCCGTCGCGGCGGGAACGCCTGGAGCAGTGCTGGAGGGCGAGCCGCCCAGCCCAGTGGCGCCTCCCTCCGGCTGCCGCTTCCACCCGCGCTGCCCGCTGGCCCTCGAGGCCTGCCGCTCCCAGGTGCCCAAGGCGCGCGAGATGGGGGCGGGACACACCGTGAGCTGTCTGCGAGCGGGCGAAGGGGCCAAGCGCCCATGAACACTCCGTTCTTTCTCTCCCACCACCCGGCGAGCCAGTACCAACGCTGCGTCCGCGTCGCCGGGCTGCACCTGTGCGCGCGCTGCCTGGGTCTCTACCCGGTGATGTTCGCCATGATCGCCGCGCAGATCGCGCTCAAGGCGCCGCTCTCCTGGCCCTACGACACCTCCGTGGCCTTGCTGCTGCCCGCCCCGACGATGCTGGACTGGGCCCGCGGGCGCTTCGATCCCCTGGCCGGCAGCAACTTCTCGCGGGTCACGACGGGCATCCTGCTGGGAATTTCGCTCGGCCGGACGCTGTACTTGCACCTGGTCAACCCCGGATTCCCCTTGTCGATGGCCCAGTTGGGCGCAATCGGCGCGATCGCGGTCGTGGTGGAAGCGGCGGTGTGGTGGCGCCGCCGCCGCACAGATCCAAACGAACCCCCGGACGTTCCAACGGACAGCCGGGATGGTTCGGAACCCTGAAGGCGGCAGACGGCCAAACTTCAAGGTACGATGGCAACCCTCAGGTGGCAGGATTCCCCACCGCCCCGGTGAAAGACAGTGGTCGAGAGCGTCGCAGACGAGGCGTTGATGCTCGCGTACAAGGCCGGGGACGTGCGCTCTTTCGAAGAGCTCGTCCGCCGCCACCGGGGCGCGGTCTACAACTTCCTCTTCAGGCTCTCGAACAACCGGCAGCGGGCCGAAGACCTGCTGCAGGAGACGTGGCTGAAGGTCGTGCGCAGCGCGGGCACGTACGAGGCGAGGGCGAAGTTCACCACCTGGGTCTACACGATCGCGCGGAACCTGTGCATGGACGCCATCCGAAAGGACAGCTACCGCAAGGCCGACAGCCTCGACGCCACCAGCGGCGAGGGCGAGGACGAGCGGGCCCTGTCCGAGAGGGTGGCCTCCGCCGACGCCGCGCCCGACCGCTCGGCCCATGCGGCGACCCTGCGGCCGGTGCTGGCCCGGGCCATCGCCAAGCTTCCCCCCGAGCAGCGTGAGGTCTTCCTGCTGCGCGAGTACCACGGGGTGCAGTTCAAGGAGATCGCGGAAGTGACCGGCGTGCCGGAGAACACCGTGAAGAGCCGCATGCGCTACGCCCTGGAGGCGCTGCGAAAGTTCCTGGCCGAGGCCGGGGTCGAAGGCGACATGGCCGAGGAGCCCAAGGGCGTGGCTTCCGGCGTGGCGGGGTGAAAGGAGTCTTGGACGTGAAGCAGCCGGCTGACAGCTGCGCGACGGTGCAGGAGCTCCTGCTCGACTACGCCTATGGCGAGCTCGAGGGCGCTCCGCGCAAGGACGTCGAGGCGCACGTCGCCGGCTGCGCCAGCTGCCGCATCGCCCTGATGCAGATGACCGGGACCCGCTCGCTGATGGCGGAGCTCGAGCCGGAGCCCGCTCCTCAGGCCGGACTGGACTCGCTGCTGGCGTACGCGGAGCAGGCGTCCAAGCACCGTGCGGCGGAGGCCAAGGCCCCGCGCGCCTCGAAATTCTGGAGCTGGCTCGTGCCGAGCCTGGGCTTCGCGAGCGCCGCGGCCGTCGCGCTGCTCTTCGTGGTCAGGCCCGGCGGGGACGCGATGCGCGCCCTGCAGCCGGCTCTTCCTGCCACGGTCCAGGCCCCGGCGCCGATGGCCGCCCAGCCCACGCCACCCAGCCCGGTCGTCGCGACGGCGCCAGCCGAGCCCAAGGCTCCGGCGGCGGCGGGGGACGAGCTGATGCCGAAGGCCGAGGGGAAGGCCGAGTTCAAGGCGAAGGAGCAGCAGAAGGCGCTCGACGTGCTGGTCGCCGACAAGAACGCCGAGCACGCGGAGCCAGCCAAGGGGCCCGCGAAGGTGGCGATGAAGAGGGCCGCCGGGCCGACCGAGTTGGCCAACGACGACTTCGAGGCGACCTTCGCTGCGAACGGGGCGGGTGGCGCCGGCGGCAGGAAGGGTGCGGAGCCGCAGCCCGATCTCGCCAAGGACGCGAAGCCGGGAACCGTCGCCGTGGCCGGCGGCGCGGCGCAAGCTCAGGGCAATCTGCGTCTGGCGGAGGCGGAGCGAAGCGGCAAGGCCGGCGGGGGCGAGGCCATCGGCTCTCCGCACTACGCCCGCCAGATGGCGCAGGCTCCGGTGTACGGAGCCGTCCCACCGGATCAGCGGGTCGGGGCCGGGGACTTGTCCAAGACCGCGTCGGCGGGGATGAGCAACGTCAGCCCGCTCGACGGTGCGAAGCCTGCGGCCATGCCCGCTGCCAAGCCGGCCGAACCCGCTCCCGCTCCCGCGGCGCCTCCTCCTTCGGCGTCCTCCGGCTACGCCGAGGCCAAGAAGCGCGATGCTCGCGAAGAGTCCGCGCCGATGGCGGTGGCCGCCGCGGAGTCTGCGGCGAAGTCCGAGGACAGTGTCGATCGTCGCGCGGCGACCAAGTCGGCGGCCGTCCGCCTGAGCCCCGAGGAGTTGCTGCGCAAGGGCGCGGACCAGTCGAACAACGGCGACCTGGTCGGCGCCGAGGGCACCTACGCCAGCTTCCTGCAGGCCTACCCGAGCCACCCCAAGGCCCCCGACGTCGCGCTGTGGCGGGTCGAGTTGCTGGAGCGGCTGGGGCGCACCGGCGATGCGGTCGTGGCACGCGCCGAGTACGCGCGGCGCTGGCCGACGGCGGGTGCGGGGGGAACGAAGGGCAGCAGCGGGCCTCGCGGGGCGGCGGCTTCGCCGGCGCGCGCAGCGCCGATGGAGAAGGCCAAGGCGGTGGATTTCGACGCCGCGACCGAAGCGGCGCACTAGGCTCGTCGCGTCGCCCCCGCTTTCGTCCAGCTACGCTCATTGACGGGTAGAAGCGCCCTGTAGCAGAATCAGCAACCACACTTGGGGCGGGTCCTCTAATGGTCCGCTCATCTCGCCTTTCTGCAGTCCTTTGGGAGGACAAGCTCCATGCTCAAGGGTAAGACCCCGTTGATCATCGCCATCGTTCTCGGCCTCATCGCCGGCGCCGTCGCCTACATGGGGATCGAGCGCGAGAAGAAGCGGGTCAAGGCGGGATGGAACCTCGTTCCGGTCATCGTCGCCAACCAGGACATCGCCGAAGGCACGGCGGTCAGCTTCGAGATGGTGAGCCAGCGCCCCATCCCCGAGCAATTCGTCACCTCGTCGGTCGTCAAGCCCGACAGCGCCAGCTACGTCATCGGCCAGCGCGTGCTCGTGCCCCTGCAGGCCGGCGACCCCCTGCTCTGGAGCCAGTTCGAGACCAGCAAGGCGGCCGAGAAGCTCTCGACCATCGTCCAGAAGAAGGGACGCGCCCTGACCATCGACCTGACGGGCGCCAAGATGTCGGTCGGCGGCTGGATCCGCCCGAACGACCACGTGGACATCATCGGCAGCTTCCGCGACCAGGGCTCGGGCGAGCAGATCGCCGTGACGCTGATGCAGAACGTGGTCGTGCTGGCCACCGGCAAGATCACCGGCACCACCAACATCAACCTGCTTCCGGAGTCCGAGCGCAGCTACAACAACCTGACCTTCCTGCTCCTGCCGGAAGAAGCCGAGATCCTCTCGCTGGCATCCGAGCTGGGCGGCCTGACGCTGACCCTGCGCAACCCCGAGGACATCGACGTCCAGGAAGAGCGCGGCCGCGCCACCATGAACACCCTGCTCACCGGCGAGCGCATGAAGGCCCTGCAGACCCTGCGCTACCGCACCATCCAGATCATCCGCGGCACGGAGAGCAAGGGCGGTGGCTCGGGCATCACCAAGGGCGGGGGCGGGGCCGAGCAGTAGCCGTCCCTAGCCGCCGTTGACGACCCGCCTCGCCGTCTCTCGAGCCTAAGGGAGCGCCATGTTTGCTGCGTTGACGCTGCTGCTGACCACCGGGTCGGTGTTTTTCCTCTGCCTGGTGATGTTCGGCATCTTCACCAAGGCGTACGAGCAGTACCAGGAGCGCTACGTCACCCGGTCGATGACGGACATGTCGGACATGTTCCTGTTCATCGACGCGAAGCAGGTGATGGTCCTCAACATCTGCACCTTCTTCATGTTCGCCATCGTCGGGTGGCTGGTCTTCAACCCGATCATGTGCTTCCTGCTGTCGGTCGCCGGGTTCTTCTTCCCGATGATCCTGGTGAAGTTCTACCGGAAGCGGCGCATCAAGAAGTTCAACGTGCAGCTGGTCGACGCCCTGCAGGCCATGGCCAACGCCTTCAAGGCCGGCCTGACCTTCCCCCAGGCCATCGAGCACATCTCCAAGGAGTCCGCGCCCCCGCTCCAGCAGGAGTTCGGGCTCTTCGTCAAGGAGATCAAGCTCGGCGTGCCCCTCGAGGAAGCCCTCATCAACATGGGCAAGCGGGTGGGCAGCGACGACCTGGACCTGGTCGTGGTCTCCACCAACATCGCTCGGCAGCTCGGCGGCAACATGGCCGAGATGTTCGAGACCATCTCCGTCACCATCCGCGAGCGCTTCCGCCTCGAGGGCAAGATCGACGCGATCACCAGCCAGGGCAAGATGCAGGGCTGGATCGTGGCGTCGATGCCCCCGGCGCTGGGCGTCGTCCTCAACTACATGCGCCCCGACCTGATGGAGCCGATGCTCGATCACTGGTTTGGGTACGTCCTCATCGCCGCCATCGCCATGATGGAGTTCCTCGGCATCATGATCATCCGCAAGATCGTGAACATCGACGTCTAGGCTGGAGCGTTCATGCAGAGTTCTAGCGTCCTGAACAGTGTGCTGATCGCCGTGTCGGTGCCTCTCTTCGCCGGCGCCGCGTTCATGTTCGGTCTGGGCCTGTGGGATCTGTTTCTGGGCAAGCTCCTCGGCGAGGCCTCCGAGGAGAAGACCGGCTTCGTCAAGGCGCTGCAGACGGTCGCGCTGCGCCAGCTGGGCATCGTCAACCGCCGCTTCATGTGGCCCAGCTACGAGGCCAAGACTCGCCGCAAGCTCATCACCGCCGGCGAGCCCAGCCAACTCAAGCCCGAAGAGATCATGGCCATGCAGGAGCTGGGGTTCCTCTTCGCCCTGGCCTTCGGCATGTTCGCCCTCAACGCCATCAACGTGAACCTGGCCTGGGCGCTGCTCATCGGCCTGGTGGGCCTGTGGTACCCCAAGCTCTGGCTCAACGACCAGGTCAGCAAGCGCCACCACCTCATCACCCGCGCGCTGCCCTACAACCTCGACCTGCTCACGCTGTCGGTGGAAGCCGGCCTCGACTTCACCGCGGCGCTCAACAAGGTGGTCGAGAAGGGCAGGACGGGCCCGCTGCGCGACGAGTTCCTCATCGTCCTCAAGCAGCTGAAGATGGGCAAGACCCGCGAGGAGGCGCTCAAGGCCCTCATCGCCCGCGTCGACCTGCCCTCGCTCACCAGCTTCGTCTCCGCGCTCATCCAGGCCGACCGCATGGGCACCTCCATCGGCAAGGTGCTGCGCATCCAGTCCACGCAGCTGCGCATCGAGCGCACGCAGCGCGCCGAGAAGCTGGCCAACGAGGCCCCGGTGAAGATGCTCTTCCCGCTCATCGCCTGCATCTTCCCGACGGTGTTCATGGTCCTGTTCGGGCCCATCATCTTCAAGCTGGTGTTCGTGGGCGTCGACTGATGGAGAGCCGCGGGCCCCTGCGCCTGCCAGACCATCGGGTGCCCGCTGACGAGGTCCACCGGGGCTGCTGGAAGCCTGTCCACTTGACCGATGGACAAGCGCCAGGAAACTCCCGGAACCGTGGCGCCGACAATCCTGGTGTGACACAGTAAGGACGGAGACCGAGCGGGCGCCCCTGTCGGGCCCTGTCTAGGTGTGCGAAAGCTCATGGGATTCTCGCTCACCATCCAGGAAGGCAAGGATCTCGGGCGGCAGTTCTCGTTCGACCAGCCCGAGGTGTCCATCGGCAGGACGGCCGAGAACGACGTGGTGCTCTACGACCCGGGAGTCTCGCGCAAGCACGTCGTCATCCGCGACGAGGGCGGGCGCTTCTTCGTCCAGGACCAGGGCTCGGCCAACGGCACTCAGGTCAACGGCAACCCGGTCACCGAGGAGGAGCTGCAGACGGGCGACCTGCTCTCGGTGGGGCCGGTGGTCTTCAGCGTCGAGCTGAGCGCGGCGGCCGAGGCAGCCAACCGCACCCGCCTGGTGGACAACGAGAAGTCCAAGGTCAAGTCGAAGGCTCTGGCCAAGTCCTCGCCCCAGCAGCTCAAGGCCACCTCGCCCATCCAGGCCGCCTCGAAGCGCCCGATGCCGGTCAAGATTGGCGGCGGCGCCAGCGCCCGGCCCGGCCCGCTCGCGCGTCCTCAGCCCAAGGGCGCCGCGCCGATGCTCGCCTCCGAGCGCGCGCGCCTGCGCCGCGAGAACGCGGGCCTCCTCGGCAAGATCAAGATCTTCTTCATCGAGGCTCCCAAGGCGGTCAGGATCGCCATCATCGCGGCGGGTGCACTGCTCGGCCTGGGCGGCCTGGGCTTCACCGCCTACCGGATCACCCACACCGAAACCAGGAACCTGGGGCCCGGCGACGAGTCGCACGTCCAGTTCCCCATCAGCGAGAGGAACAGCAAGGACGTCTTCGGCATCGGCGACGACTTCGGAATCACCCACCAGACGAAGGACGAGCTCCACTTCACCTTCGACTTCGCGGAGTCCATCCCGGTCGTCTACTACATCCGCTTCGAGCCGCAGGGCGTCGACCGCAAGGAGCAGGTCGACATTTCGCTCAACAGCGTCCACATCGCCTACGTGGCGCCGAGCCTGGGCGACTACACCAAGATCCAGCGCTTCAAGCTGCCCAAGAAGTATCTGAAGAAGGGCGAAGTGAACGAGGTCGTCTTCGACCACGCCGACAACCCGCCCAACGCGGTCCCCTGGGCCATCAGCAAGGTCAAGCTCATCATCCGCCCGTTGCCGCAGTGCGTGGATGACGAGTGCGTCCGCGAGGCCAAGAAGTACTACGACCTGTCGACGGAGTTCCTGGAGAAGAAGGACATCGCGGCGGAGAACCGCTTCAAGGCGTGGACCGCGCTGCACCAATGCCTGCTCTTCCTCGAGAACATCGAGAACAACAAGCCCGACCTCTTCACCCTGGCTCAGTCGACCCTGCGCGACACGGACAAGGATCTGGACAAGAAGTGCAACCAGATCCTGATGACGGCCAAGCGTGCTGAGGAACTCAAGGACCCGAAGAAGGCCCTCTGGGAGTACAAGAACGGCCTCGCTTGGTTCCCCGCGAGCGACGACGAGCACCCTTGCCGCGGCAAGCTCAACGACAAGATCGCAGACTACGGCGACACCGGTCCGCGATAGAGACGAGAGCTCCCGACGATGCCTCCTCCCAAGCCTCCCCGACCGCGTCCCGCTCCAGCGCCCGCTCCGGATCCTGATCTCGCGAGCGCCACCCTCTCCGAGGGCGAGCCGGCGGCCGACCCCAACGCGACGATGCTGATGGACGCGGCTCCTCCGCCCGCGCCGGTGAAGAAGGGCGGGGCGAGCCCCAAGCTGTCGGTCACCCGCGGCCCCAAGGCGGGAACCGAGTTCAACATCGGGCCGGGCGAGACCAGCATCGGCCGGCAGGGCGACAACACCATCGTCATCCCGGACATCTCCGTCTCCCGCAAGCACATCGTCGTCGTCCGCGAGGGAGCCAAGTGCATCCTGGTGGACCAGGGCTCCGGCAACGGCACCCTGCTCAACGGCGCCCGCGTGGAGGCCGAGACCGAGCTGCAGGACGGCGACACCATCGTGATGGGCGACACGGAGCTGACGTTCCTGGCTCCCCGCGCCGCGCCGCGCACGTCCACCGGCGTCAAGCCGGCGGCCGGTCGCCGGCCCACCTCCGCCAAGGCGCCCATCTCCAAGAGGCCCCAGCCCGTCTCCTCCTCGCTCGGCGACGACGACGCCGGCGGCACCGGCCAGATGCAGCTGCCCGAGGTCGGGGCGGCCAAGAAGGCGTCCCGCAAGCGCCTGATGATCATCGCCGGCGCGGCGGTGGTGTTCTTCGTCCTGCTCGGCGCGTTCTCGATCCGCAAGAACAAGATTGAAGCCGCCAACCGGGCCGCGGCCAACGAGCGCGCCTACCAGGAGGCTTCGCAGGAGCTCGACAAGATCGTCGAGGCCGGCAAGAAGGCCACCTCGTCCGGCGACTTCAAGCGCGCCGCCGAGACCTTCCAGAAGGCGCTCGAGTTCGCCAAGTCCAAGGAGACCGACGATCCGGCCTGGAACTCGCGCATCTCCGACTCGCAGCGGCGCTTCGACGCCGCCAAGAGGGAGTTCTCCAACCAGGAGATCCTCGAGGCCGCCAAGGAGCTGGGCGAGAAGGGCGAGCTGGCCGCCGCGGTCGAGAAGCTCAAGACCATCCCCGAGGACAGCCTGACCGCCGACAAGGTGGGCAAGGTCGTCGAGGGCTTCAAGTCGAAGATCGACGAGCGGCTCTCCGCAGGAAAGGACGCGCTCAAGAGGGCCATCGAGGAGAAGAAGCCCTCGGAGACCAAGACCAAGAACTTCGAGGCCGCGCGCCAGGCCGTCAGCGACGTGCTGGCGGTGGACCCGACCAACGCTGAGGCCCAGGCGCTGAGCGAGCAGATCCAGAAGGCCGGCCAGCCCGCGCCCAAGACCAGCGGCCCCATCAAGCCCAAGGAGGGCGAGGACCCCACCGCCAAGATCGCGGAGGTCTTCAACAGCGGCAGGCTCGACGAGGCCATCGGCATGGCCGCCGCCTGCGAGGACCCGCGCTGCGCGCAGCTGAAGGACAAGATGACCACCTTCAAGGACCTCTACGCCAACGTCGAGGGCGAGGGGAACGTCAGCAAGGCCGTGCAGATCCTCAAGTCCATCCCGGGCGGCTCCGGCAGCTCGTACATGACCAAGATCGGCGCGGTCGGCTCTGGCACCTTCATCAAGGAAGGCCTGAAGGCGATGACCGGCGAGAACTTCCCGAAGGCCTTCTCCGCCTTCAAGCAGGTCATCGCCGTGGACCCGACCAACGAGGTCGCCAAGCGCAACCTGGGCGTCATCAACCAGAAGGCGAAGGAGCTCTCCGAGCAGGCCTACATCGACATGCAGCAGGACCCGGACAAGGCCCGCCGCGAGCTCGAGCTGATCCTTCAGATGACCGACCCGGGCAGCGAGCTGAACACCAAGGCCAAGAAGCGCATCAAGACGCTCGGGGGCGAATAGGGTGGGGCCCAAGCCTCCCGCTCCACCTCCGCCCGGCGACCCGGTTCCCAAGGAACGCAACCAGTTCGACCTCTTCGCCCGACCGGCCTCCAAGCCGGCGCCGGCGGAGAGGCCTGCGCCGCCGCCGCGCGGATCTCTAGAGCCGCCGCTTCGGGCGCCGTCGCCCATCGTCCCGCCGGCTCCGCCCGTCCGCAGCGCCAATGCTCCGGCCGCCCCGGCGCCCACCGCCACGGCGCCCACCGCCACGGCGCGCGTCGTCTCGGTCACCGAGCTGACCCGCGACCTCAAGGGGCTGCTCGAGCCGCGCTTCTCGCGCATCGCCGTTCGCGGCGAGCTGTCGAACTACCGGCCGGCGTCCTCCGGGCACCACTACTTCACCTTGAAGGACCAGGGCGCCACCATCGCCGCGGTGCTCTTCCGCAACGAGGCGGTGCGCCTGAAGTTCAAGCTCAAGGACGGCCTGGCGGTGGTCTGCCGCGGCCGGGTCTCGGTCTACGAGCAGCGCGGCCAGTACCAGATCC
>DASXVQ010000171.1:0-14424 GCA_036504155.1 Myxococcales bacterium | reverse complement strand
TCCAGGAACTCGCAGTACTGGTCGAGGTCCGAGAGGTAGCTCTTGACCGTGTTCGGCGAGGAGTCCTTCGTCGTCTGCAGATACTCCACGAACTGGTCCACGACCGCCGGACGCTCGAACTCGGGCTTCTCGGTCGGCTCTAGGGTCGGGCGACGCACCATGCGGCCATGGTAGCCCCGGACGCAGAGCGGGGCGAAAAGGCTTCCTCGGATCGAGCTCTGGCCCCTCGACGAGCTCGGGGTGTCGTCACTTCACCTCGGCGCCGAAGGCCGCGGGCGACAGCGGCTCGCCGGTCGCGGTCTGGATGAACTCCGGCCAGTGCTGGCTCATGCCGGGCTTGAAGACCTTGGTCTTGAACCACTCGCCGAAGTCCTTGCGGCCGTTGAAGGAGAGCGTCGAGGCCGGGCCGGTGTGGCCCGCCATCTTGGCGAGGGTGGCGCGCATCTGGGCGGCGAAGAGCTCTCCCAGGACGTAGTTGTGGTAGTAGACCGGCGCGATCACGAAGTGGGGCTTGGCGGCCCAGTCCGGCAGGTCGCGTTTGGCCGGGCGCTTCAGGCCCTGGTAGCGCTCCACGGTGTCCCACCACAGCTTGTTCAGGTCCTGGTCCGGGTTGGCGTACATCGCCTTCTCGAAGCGCAGCATGACCATGCCCCAGCGCACGAAGATCAGCTGCTCGCGGCGGCGCTGCTCCAGCACGTCCTTCTCGATGGAGGCGAGCTTCTTCTTGTCGGCGCCGGCGTAGGACTCCAGCCACAGCGGGTTCTTGGCCAGCGCCCCGAAGGCCATCGCCACGCCCTCGGTGGTCAGGATGTGGGCGCTCTCGCGCAGGTTGTAGGTCAGGTTCTGGTCGATGCCCAGGTAGTAGAGCGCGTGGCCCATCTCGTGGAGCATCGTCTCCATCCACTCGTCGGTGGGCTTGACGTTGAGCAGCATCCGCACGTCGTCCTTGCGGTCGATGGTGATGCAGAACGCGTGTTGGTTCTTGCCCTCGCGCTCGTAGTAGTCGCTCTTCTCGATGATGGGCTTGGGGTCGAGCCCGATGTCCTCGTAGAACTTCTGGGCGATGGCGACGATGTCCTCCTTCTTCTTGGCCTTGAAGAAGGCGTCCAGGTCGGCCTTGTCCGAGGGCGGGGCGTCCTGGAAGAACGGGTTGGTGTAGTGCCAGGGCATCAGCGCGTCCGGCTTGACCTTGAACTTCTTGGCCAGCTCGGCGTCGAGCTTCTTCTTCATGTCCGCGAAGGGGCCGTCGGTGAGCTTCTCCAGCTCGTCGAAGATCGCCAGCACCTGCTTCGGGTCGTGCTCCTGCAGGCGGACCTGCATGTCCCAATAGTCCTCGAATCCCAGGGACTTGGCGGCCTGGTTGCGGACCTTGGCCAGCGCGACCAGCTTCTGCGCCACCTGCGGGCCGACCGACTTGGAGGCTTCCCAGGCGGCCTGGCGCTTCTTGGAGTCCTTCTCGGTGCGCAGGACCTCCAGCAGGTCGTTGTTGGTGAGCTTCTTGCCGCCGACCTCCGGGCGGAAGGTGTTGAAGGCCTTCTCGCACTCCGCCTGCTGGTTGGCCATGGCCTCCAGCGTCTCCTTGGGGAGCTGGTTGCCCTTGAAGGAGAGCAGCGCGATCTCCAGCGAGCGGGCGGTCTCGGGCTTCAGGTCCGCCAGCTTGAGCAGCCGCTCGATCTCCGCGTAGCGCTTGGCGTCGGAGTGCAGCACCTTGAGGTCGAGGTCGGCCTTGGACGAGGCGTCGAAGTCCTCGTTCTTGCCGGAGTTGGCGGCCGTCCAGTAGGTGCTGGCCATGGCCTTCTCCAGCCGGGCGAGGTCGTCCAGGTAGCCCTTGAGGAACGCGTCGGCCTGCTCCTGGGCGGTGGGCGGCGGCGGCTCGGCGGGCTTGGGAGCCGGGGCCGGCTCTTCCTTCTTGGCCTCGGGAGCGGGCGCGGGGGCGGGCTTGGTCGAGGCGCAACTGATGAGCAAGGCGGTCAACGCAACGGATAGGAGTCGTTGGTGCATGCGGACCTCGGGGGTTGGAAAAGGCGCCATTCTGCGTTCGTTCGGCTGCGGATGCCATAGGCAAACCCGCCCCCCGACCCCCTCCAGCGGAGCTGGAGGGGGAGCCGTTGGTTGCCTTCGGCAATCCGGTAGGAGCTCTTCGCACCGCGCGCGTCCGTGCCGGCTCATCGACGAGCCAGCACGGACGGGGCGGCGCCGTGAGCTCCGCAGGGGAGCGATTCGAGCAGAGGCGGACTCCCCCTCCAGCTCCGCTGGAGGGGGTCGGGGGGAGGTTTGCGGCCGCGGTTGCTTGACGCCGGCGAAACCCCTCCGCTATGACCATGCCCCATGCCCGAAACCGGCAAGTCCCCCAAGTATCAGCGGATCCTCCTCAAGCTGTCGGGCGAGGCCCTGATGGGGCAAGGCAAGTACGGCATCGAGCCGGCCACGCTCCAACTCATCGCCAGCCAGGTCAAGGAAGTCGCCGGGCTGGGCGTGCAGGTGGGCGTGGTCATCGGCGGCGGGAACATCTTCCGCGGCATCAGCGCCGGCACCCTGAACATGGACCGCGCCAGCGCCGACTACATGGGCATGCTGGCCACCTGCATCAACGCGCTGGCCTTGCAGGGCGCCCTGGAGGCGCTCGGCACCAGCACCCGCGTGCTCTCGGCCATCGAGATGAACGCCGTGGCCGAGCCCTACATCCGCCGGCGCGCGCTGCGCCACCTGGAGAAGGGCCGCGTGGTCATCTTCGCCGCCGGCACCGGCAACCCCTACTTCACCACCGACACCGCCGCCTCCCTGCGCGCCATGGAGATCGGCGCCGCGGTGATCATGAAGGCCACCAAGGTCGACGGCGTGTACACCGCCGACCCCAAGAAGGACCCCAAGGCGGTGCGCTTCAAGCAGCTGTCCTACCTCGAGGCCCTGCAGCGCGAGCTCAAGGTCATGGACACCACCGCCATCTCGCTGTGCATGGACAACAACCTGCCCATCCTGGTCTTCGACATGACCGCCCCCGGCACCATCCGCAGGGCGGTGATGGGGGACGACGTGGGCACGGTGGTCGGAAGAGTCGAAACCATCCTCGCAGGAGGCTAACGAGCCATGGCAATCGCCGACGACGTCGTGAACGACCTGAAGGCCCGCATCGACAAGACCGTGGAGGACCTCAAGCACGAGTTCGGCCGGGTCCGCACCGGCCGCGCCAACCTGGCCATCCTCGACGGCATCCGCGTCGACTACTACGGCGCCCCCACCCCGCTCAACGGCGTGGCCAACATGACGGTGGCCGACCCGCGGCTGATCATCGTGCGCCCCTGGGACAAGAAGATGCTCCCCGCGGTCGAGAAGGCCATCCGCGAGGCCAACATCGGCATCAACCCGATGAACGACGGCGACATCATCCGCCTGCCGGTCCCGCAGCTGACCGAGGACCGCCGCCGGGACATCGTCAAGCAGTGCAAGACCAAGGGCGAGGACCACAAGATCGCCATCCGCAACGAGCGCCGCGACGCCAACGAGATGCTCAAGGAGTACCAGAAGGACGGCGACATCACCGAAGACGACCTCAAGAAGGCCACCGAGCGCGTGCAGAAGGAAGTCGACGCCGGCTGCGTCAAGGTGGACGAGGTCGTCTCCAAGAAGGAAAAGGAAGTGATGGAGGTCTGAGCCGGCCGCCGGCAGCACCAGCGGTCGAGAGCGGGATCGCGGCGCGAGTTGCCGGGCGGGGGCCTGGGAGAGGGGGCCTTAGGTGAGCGTCCCAGCGACGAGTTGGCGGGCGTTGTCCATCCGCACGTGGGTCTTCCTCTCCGCGACCCTCGCGGCGCTGCCCGTGGGCGTCGTCGTGGTGCTGGACGACGTGCGCGCCTACCACGTGGACGTCGAGGCGGCCGAGCACGCCGCCGGCGACGCGGTCGACACCCTCTCGGCACGCCAGTCCGGCATCGTCTCCGAGACGCACCGCCTGCTGGGCGCGCTGTCGGCCTTCCCGGAGATCCAGCGGCGCGACCCCGAGGCCTCCTCGGCGCTGCTCTCGCGCGTGCTGGAGAAGTACCCGGGCTACACCGCGCTCGTCGCCGACGGCCCGGAGGGCCTGGTCTTCGCCTCGGGCAAGGCCTTCCCCAACCCGCCGCGGGTCACCGACCGCAAGTTCTACCAGGACGTCGTGGCCACCCACGACTGCGCGGTCGGCGAGTACGCCATCAGCCGCAGCGCCGCCCAGCCGGTCATCCACTACGCGCACCCGGTGCTCGACCCCGCGGGGCAGCTGCTGGCGATCCTGCAGGTCGGCTACGACCTCGCCCACCTGGAGACGCTCTTCGGCGGGGTGGGGCTGCCCGCGGGCTCGGCGGTGGTGGCCGCCGACCACGCCGGCACGGTGCTCTACCACTCGACGCTCCGCAAGCGCGCGCTGGGGAGGCCCGACGACCCGGCGACGTTCGCGCGGATGAAGGCCGGCCAGGCGCGCGAGACCGTCTACCTGGCCGCCGCCGACGGCACGCGCAACCTGGTGGTCTACAACCGGCTCGGCCTCAAGCCCGGCGGCCCGACCTACATGTACCTGCGCGCGGAGATCCCCGAGGCCCGGATCACCGAGCGCGCCGACGCGGTGCTGCGCCGCGACCTGCTGATCCTCCTGTCCACGGTGGCGCTGGCGCTGGCCTGCGCCTGGTTCGTGGGCGACCGCCTGGTCGCGCGCCGCCTGAAGCAGGTGGCCGCGGCGGCGGGCCGGATGGCCTCGGGCGACCTGGCCGCGCGCAGCGAGCTGGTCCACGACGAGACCGAGGTCGGCCGGCTGGCCCGCGCCTTCGACGCCATGAGCGCCGCGGTCGAGGGCCAGACCCGCAAGCTGCAGGCCTCGGAGGCCGAGCGGCGCGCCGGCGAGGAGTTCCTGGCCACCACCCTGCTCTCCATCGGCGACGGCGTGGTGGTCACCGACGAGGCCGGCCGCGTGGTGCGCATGAACCCGGTGGCCGAGGCGCTCTCCGGCACCACGCTGGAGCAAGCGCAGGGCAAGCCGGTCACCGAGATCCTCAGGCTGGTCAAGGGCGGCACCGACGAGCCGGCCGACGACCCGGTCTCGCGGGTGCTGCGCGAGGGGGTGGTGGTGGGGCTGGCCAACCACACCGAGCTCATCGCCCGGGACGGGACGCGCCGGCAGATCGCCGACAGCGCCGCGCCCATCCGCGCGCCGGGCTCGAGCGCGCCCCGCGGCGTGGTGATGGTCTTCCGCGACGTCACCGAGCGCTACCGGCTCGAGGACCAGATCAAGCAGGCGCAGAAGATGGAGACCGTGGGGCGCCTGGCCGGCGGCATCGCCCACGACTTCAACAACCTGCTGGTGGCCATCCTGGGCGGCTCGGACCTCATCGAGCAGACCGAGGGCCTCGACTCCGACACCCGGGCCATCGCCGCCGGCGTGCGCGAGGCGGCCACCCGCGGCGCGGAGCTGACCCGCAGCCTCCTGGCCTACGCGCGCAAGTCGCCGTCGATGGTCAAGCCGATGGACGCCCACGAGGCCATCGCCGGCGCCCTCAAGGTGCTCTCGCGCACCATCGACCGCGGCGTGGCGGTCCAGAGCGAGCTCAAGGCGGAGTCGGCAGTGGTCAAGGGCGACGCCACCCAGCTGCAGCAGATGGTCATCAACCTGGGCCTCAACGCCCGCGACGCGATGCCCCAGGGCGGCACCTTCCGCATCGCCACCCGCAACGTGCTCCTGGCGCCCTCCGACTGCGCGGCGCTGGACCCGCAGCTCAAGCCCGGGGAATTCCTGGAGATCCTGCTGGCGGACGACGGCACCGGCATGTCGGCCGAGGCGACCGCGCACCTGTTCGAGCCCTTCTTCACCACCAAGGCCCCGGGGCAGGGGACGGGGCTGGGGCTGCCGGCGGTGTACGGGACCGTCCGCTCCCACGGCGGGTGGATCGGCGTGGAGACGGCGCCGGGCAAGGGGACCAAGTTCCGGGTGCTGTTGCCGCTGAGCGAGGCCGGGCTGGAGAAGAAGGCGCCGGAGAAGCGCGCCGAGAAGGCGGCGGTGCGCGGCAGCGGCCGGGTGCTCCTGGCCGACGACGAGCCGACGGTGCGCCTGTTCGCGCAGACCGTCATCGAGCAGCTGGGCTACCAGGTGACGGCGGCCAAGGACGGCGAGGAGGCGGTGCGGCTCTTCCAGGAGGCGGGCGGCCAGTTCGCCGCGGTGGTGCTGGACATGGTGATGCCGCGGATGAACGGCATCGCGACCTTCGAGGCCCTGTGCGCCCTCGCCCCCCAGCTGCACGCCGTCATCTCCTCGGGCTACCACGACGACCCCAAGGTGCAGGAGCTGGCGGCGAGCGGCCGCGTGCTGTTCCTGGCCAAGCCGTACACCGCGGCCGGGCTGGGCGAGGCGGTGGCGGCCGTCGCCAAGCGGGCGGTTCCCAAGGCCACGTCCTAGCGGAGGCGCGCCGTGACGGCCGAGCGGCGAGGCCCGGGGATGAATGACGGGCAGCAGCGGTTGCACTTCGTACCCGGAGTGTGGAGTCCATGACGATTCGTGTGTCCGTCGCCGGCCCCGTCCTCGCCCTGTCGCTGACCGCCTGCGCCGGGGCCTTCCTGCCGCGCAGCGAGCCCATCGACCTGGGTCCGGACAAGGCGCGCAAGGTGAGCATCAGCGTCGAGGGGCCCGAGGACATGCCGGAGTGGGGCGAGGTGCTCTGGGGCGAGCTGGTCCAGGCCCTCTCCACGACGCGCATCGCCGCCGTGGGGGAACCCGGGCCCGGGGTCCTGCTGATCAAGGCCACGGTCGAGTCCTGGGACTACGACCAGCGGATGGAGGACCTGATCGACGCGCGGCGACCGGCGGGGGGCGGGCCGATGAGGGTCGGGCGGATCGACCACTACCGCGAGTGCACCGCTCTGATGGGCGCGACGATCGAGGTCAGCGACCCGGCGACCGGGAAGGTCCTGGCCGTGCGCAAGTACCTGGGCGTCGACCGCGGAACGCAGGAGCTGGTGTTCGACAAGTTCCAGGCGCCCGCGGCGTTCATGCGGCGGGCGGCGGGGAAGGTCGCCGCGCAGTTCGCGGACGACCTCGTCGCCGGCGCGAAGAAGTAGAGAGGCTAGGTGGGAGAAACAGGGCCCGCCCCCCTGCCCCTCCCAATCGCGGCGTTCGACGTGCTTCGCTTGGACGGCCTGTCGTGCTTCTCGGTGTTGGGCGCTCCGCTTCACCGGGGAGGGGTGATCCTCTCTGCTCGTCTTGGAGTCCTCGGAACGCGGCGCCCGTTGTCCCTGAGAAACCTTCCCGGACGGTCCCCCCCGCGCTCCTAAGAAGTTGGCGGAAGGCAACCCACGACCCCCCTCTCCCTCGTTGAGCGAGAGGCGGCGCGCGGCGAGGCAAGGAGGCCGGTCAAGGCAGAGCGAGGAGACCCAGCACGACTGGGAGAGGGCCGGGGTGAGGGCTTAATTCTTGCCGCCGTCCCGAAAGAAAGATCCTCCCGGGACGATCACCATCGCGTTCCTAAGAGGTTGTCGGAAGGCAACCCACGACCCCCCTCGCCCTCGTTGAGTAAGAGGCGACGCGCCGCGAGGCAGGGAGGCCGGTCAAGGCAGAGCGAGGGAACCCAGCACGACTGGGAGAGGGCCGGGGTGAGGGCTTAATTCTTGGCGCTGGTCCCGAAAGAAAAAGAAAGATCCTCCCGGGACGATCCCCTTCGCGTTCCTAAGAAGTTGTCGGAAGGCAACCCACGAACCCCCTCTCCCTCGTTGAGCGAGAGGCGACGCGCCGCGAGGCAGGGAGGCCGGTCAAGGCAGAGCGAGGAGACCCAGCACGACTGGGAGAGGGCCGGGGTGAGGGCCGGGGTGAGGGCTACCGCGCCTGGCACATCCCCCCGAGCGATCCCGCGGAGTCGTTGTAGTAGTTCACCGCGTCCAGCGCGTGGCCGCTGGCCTGGGCCTTGGCCCCGAGGCTGATGGCGCCCAGGGCGATGGCCACGCCCTCGAGGACGACGCCGCTGATGAGCAGGGCCGCCATCGCGGTGTCGTCCTTGTCCTTGAAGCCCAGTCCGGCCAGGCCGCCCAGGCCGGCGCCGGAGAAGGCGAACGTGAAGCCCTTGAGGACGCCGGCGGTGCTGCCCCAGCCCTCGGCGGACTCGGCGTGGCGGCGGGCGTCGGGGACGCAGTGGACGAAGTCGGTGAGGCCCTCGAACCGGGGTCCCTCGGCGACCTGCTTGTTCCCGGCGAAGACGAGGAAGGCGTCGTCGTAGCGGACGTTGAGCTCGGTCGGCAGGACGCGCGAGGGGCGGTAGGTGGAGGCGGCGCTGCTGCAGCCGGCGAGGACGCAGGAGGCCAGCGCCAGGGCGAGCGCGCGGTTCATCGCTGGCCCTCCGGCGCGGGAGGAGGCGCGGGGATGCCCGGGGGCGGGAGCGGGGGCAGGGCGTCGGGGACGGCCGCGGCGGGCGAGTCCTGGACCGGGACGAGGTAGGGCGCGTTGGCGGGGATGGGGGAGCAGGCGCTGCCCGGGGAGCGCGCCAGATCGTTGTAGGCGTTGACCTGGTCGACCGCGTGCGCGGCGCCGGTCTCGCTCTCCGGCCGCGAGGAGGCGAGCGCGATGGCCACCGCGGGCATCGTCAGGATGGCCAGGACCGCGACCACCACCGCCAGCTCCTTCATGTCGCCCAGAGAGCCCATGGACGAGGAGCCGCTGGAGCTGCCGCCGCCCTTGGGCGGGGCGGGCATGGCGTGGTGGGTTCCGCCGGGGGAAGGGACCGGGTCGCCGGGGTGGAGCGGGACGCCGCCGCCGGCGGGCGCGGGGGGCGAGATCGGCGCGACGGCGACGTCGCTGGCGTGCAGGCCGAAGAGCGGCGGATGGGCGTGCGGGACGCCGTCGATGAAGATCCAGGGATCGACGCGCACCTGGCCGCAGCTGCCGTCCTCGGCGCAGCGCCTCACCGAGTCGGGCGGGGCGTAGTTCTGGGAGGCCTCGCGGGTGGCCAGCTCGCAGGTGCCGGACCTCGCCGGGACCACGGCCCGCGGCTCGCCGTCCCGCCAGAGGACGCGGGCGCGGTCGTCGTTGGGCACCACGTAGTCCGAGGCGTAGGCACAAGAGGCCAGGGCCAGGGGCAAGGCCAAGAGCATTCCGAAACGGCTCGGCAGGACCATCGGCGCGTCTCCTACATCGGCCCGGAAGAGCCACAATCTAGCACCGGCGTCGGGCGGCCGGGCGCCCGGTTGACCCTCCGATCGCGCCGGGCGTAGCCTTCTCCGCACTCTCTCCCGCCCCGGAGCCGAAATGCCCAGCCGCATCGGTGGTCCCAAGCCGAAGGTCACGATTCCCAAGAAGAGCGCCAAGAAGGGCACCGAGCCCCTGCCGCACTTCGGCGGGAAGGCCGCCAAGGCCAGCGTCAGCCGCGGCGGCGCGCCGGCGGGCGGGAACGTCAGCGCGAACCGCGGCGCCGGCGGCACCTCCACCACCAGCACCGTCGGCGGCGGTCGCTTCGGCGGCTCGCCAGCGACGACCCCGCAGGGCCCGGTCGTCGGCGGCCGCTGCGGTCCTGCCGTCGACACCTTCAACCCCGGCAAGATCTCCGGCGGCCGGTTCTAGCCGAGAAGCGCGGAAGGACTACCAGCGTTCCGGACCTGGGTCGGCGGGGCAGTGAGCGCCCCGCTCGCCGCAGATCCGCTCGTGCACGCTCTGCTCGCGCACGTGCCGGAAGAGCCGCGAGTTCCAGAGCTCGACCAGGTCCTGCTCGAGCAGGTTGCCGGCCGCCGGGTGGTGGAAGCTCAGCGGCTTCACCGCGCCGTCGGGCTCGATGCAGATCAGCTCGAACGGCAGCCGGCAGGGGTTGATCTCCATCCGGTTGACGAAGTCGTCGCCCAGGCTGAACCGCTGGACCGCCGCGCCGCGGTCCAGGGCGCACTTGCGCACGACGGGGCTCTCCAGGTGCTCGAGCAGCAGGATCCGGGAGCGCTTCGCCACCTCTCGTGAGGCCTTGAGGACCCGGGCGAGCGTCGCCTTGGAGATCTCCGCCTCCCGCTGCGAGAGCGCGTTGAGCGGGTACATTTCCTCGAGCTTGATCCAGTCCAGGCCCGCCTGCGCGGCGAGCTTCACCGCGGCGGGAGTCTCCAGCACGTTCGAGGCAGTGACCGTGTAGGCGATGCCCATCCGCACGTCGAGCTTCTCGGCCTCGCGCACGCGGACCAGGGCGGGCAGGAGCGCCCGGAGCTTCTCGATGCGCGAGCCTTGCCGCAGCCGGTCGTTGGTCTCGGGGGAGACGCCGTCGATGGAGAAGGAGAGCGAGCGCACGCCGAGGCGGGCCAGGTCGACGAAGCGGTCCTCGTCGAGGGTCATGCCGTTGGTGAGCAGGTGGACGACGGTGGGCCGGCCCCCGCGCGCCGCCCGGAGACGCTCGAGCATCGGCTTCAGCAGGGGCGCGAGGGTCGGCTCGCCGGCGTGGACCAGGCCGACGTAGCTGGCGTGGGCGAGGTGCGGCTCCAGCCGGTCGAGCACGCGCGGGTCCATGTCGCGGGCCTGGCCGGAGGCGGTGCGCTCCGGCGCGCAGGTGATGCAGTGGGCGCAGCGCAGGTTGCAGCGCTCGGTGAGGTTCAAGTAGAAGCGCGACGGCCGCGCGAGCCCGGTGGATCCGCGGCGGAAGGCGCGGTCGGTGCGCTCCAGGTTGCGCGCGGCGGGATCGACGGGCGCGGAGCCGGGGAGAGCGCGCCGCAGCAGCGCGCCGGAGCGCGGCCCGAGCAGGACCGCGTCGCCCTCGAGGTGGACCGAGCCCTCGGCCAGCTCCAGCTCCGGAACCCCGCCGCCGACTTCGGCGAAGGGGACGCGCGCGGGCGAATCGCCGACGTTGGCCAGGCCGACGACCTCCTCGTCGGCGCCGCTGCGCGACCAGGCGAAGAGAGGGCCCTTCGACGGCAGGACCTGGAATCCGCCTCCGGAGATGGGCGCCTCGGCGCGCAGCCAGTGCAGCGCCCGGACGAGCCGCAGCGTCTGGTGGTCCCACTTCGACTCGTTCCAGCTCATCGGGACGCGGTCCAGCCCCTGCTCGAAGGCCTGCTCGGCGCGGCCGCAGCTCAGCCCCACCTCGTCGCCGTAGAGCAGCAGCGGGGTGCCGGGCGCGGTGTAGAGGAACATCGCCGCCAGCCGCACCAGCGCCGGATCCTGGGCGACGGTGAGCGGCCGCGGCTGATCCAGGTCCGCCAGGAAGAGCAGCATCCGCTCCAGGTCGGCGCCGAAGAAGAAGCAGCGGCGGCGCAGGAGGTCCGCGAGGGTCTCGGCCCCGAAGGCGCGGCGCAGGAAGAAGCCGAGGATGGCGTTGCTGGTGGGGAAGTCGGAGACGGCCTCGCCGGGGCGGCCCAGGTAGCGCGGGGCGCCGTCGGGGACGAGCTCGGAGAGGAAGACCGCGGCCGGATTCACCTTCCGCGCCGCCGCCGCCAGCCGCTCGAAGGCCGGTCGGGGCACGTCGGCCACCGCGTCCAGGCGCCAGCCATCGATGCCCAGCTTGGTCCAGCGCGTCACGTAGCGCTCGAGGTAGGCCAGCACCTCCTCGTTGCGCGTGTTGAGCATCGGCAGGTGCGGGCCGTCCGGGTAGTGCAGGTAGGCCGGGTTCTTCGGGTCGACCTCCAGCGGGAAGCGGAAGATGAAGAACCAGTCGCGGTACTTCGAGGCGGCGCCCTTCTCCCAGACGTCGCGGAAGGGCGCGAAGCCCGGGTTGGCGTGGCTGACCGCGCAGTCGAAGAGGACCTGCATCCCGCGCGAGTGCGCCGCGGCGACGACCGCGCGCAGGTCTTGCTCGGTGCCCAGGTCGGGGTCGAGCGCGAGCGGATCGAAGAGGTCGTAGCGGTGGTAGGTCGGCGACAGCGCGACCGGCGTGAGCAGCAGCGCGTCGGCGCCCAGGTCGGCCAGGTGCGGAATGGACGCCAGCACGCCGGGCAGATCGCCGCCGCAGCGCTCCTCGACGGCGGGGCTGAGGACCTGGGAGAGCGGGCCGCTGCCGGATCGGAAGCGGTCGAGGACGATGCGGTAGATCGACCGGCCGGCGAAGTGGGCCGGTGCCAGGCTCGGGACCGCGGAGGCGGGGACCAGGAACGGCGCGCAGGAGGTGCCGCGGCCGCAGCGCTTGCCGGAGTGCGAACCCGGGCCGGTGACTTCGAAGAGATAGCGCAGCGAGGTTCCGGCGGCGTCGTCGAGCCCGGTCTCGAACCAGAGGTGCTCCGCATCGGCGCCCGCGGCGGACATCGGCACGCGGATTTCGCCCTCGGAGCCGAGCAGCAAGAGGACCATGCCCTCGCCGGCCCCGCGGCGCAGGCGAGCGCGGACGACGAGCGAGCCGGAGTCGTCGATGAAGAGGCACGGCCGAGCAGCCGCGTGGATGACCGGCTCCTCGGTGCCATCGACGACGAGCAGGCTGTTCTGGTGGCCGGCGCCCGAAGCCTCGGTGCGCGGGTTGGACGGATCGAGGACGTAGTCCGAATCGTCGATGTGGAACTTGTAGGCGTAGACGCCCGGCTCGAGCTCGAGCGGCAGCTCGAAAGCCCCTCCGCCGACCGGCTCCATCCCGTGCTTCTTGAACCAGTCGACGAAGTCGCCCTTGAGGTGGACCCACTTCGCCGGACGAGCCGGGTGCAGCCGGAAGTGATGGAGGGTCGGACGAGGCTTGCTCACGAGGCCGGGGACGACACCACGCAGCGCTCGGGGGTGTCAAACCCTGGGCATCCATCGGTGAAGATTGCGGCGCGGGGTGGGTAGCTGCCGGCCTCCGCGCCGGGGCGGGCGGGCGGCAGTTGCCGGTCGCATGGCGGGAGTACCCGGCCTCCGCGCCGGGGGCGGGCGGTCGGCAGGTGGCGGGCGGTCGCTAGGAAACCGGGAACGGAAACAAGAACAGGTGGCCGCCTGGAAACCGGAGGCTGAAGGCCTCCGGCTACTGGGTCGAAGCCCTCTGAAGGGGCTGGCCCCCGGTTCGGGCCGTGGAGGCGGTCGCCATCCTGCGAGGCGGTTCGCAGCAACGCATGGCCGAACGCGTCCGGACCGACTCCACCGCGGCGTGCCGGGGGCCAACCGGCTTCAGCCGGTTTCGCGCCAGTAGCCGGGGGCTTTTCAGCCCCCGGTCTGCACGCGGGACGATCTGGGATTTACTGCCCGGCCCGACGCAGTTCGTTCTGGACACCAGGCTTCCGCACGTCGCCCTTGGCGTCTCGATCGTCTTGGTCGTAGGTGCGGTGCTGGCCCTTCGATCGAAGAGCTATCGACCCGAGGGAAGGTCGGTACTCGTTGCTGCAGCCGCTTGCCTTGGTAACGGTGGCCTTCGCCGTGTTTGCAGCCTATCTGCCGCTATTCAACCTAGAGGGTGGCCACATCAAGTAGCCAGCCACGGCGCCCTGATCCCCAGCCGCGCCAGCTTCCCCTCCAGCTCGTCCAGCTCGCGCCGCGCCTTCGGCCGCTTGCCGCCCTCGTCGAGGAAGCCCATCTCCACCGCGACCTTCTTCCCCTCGTCCGCCGACTTCGCGATGGCCTCGACGACCGCGATGTCCGCCCGCGACAGCTCGAACCCCTTGAGCCGGTAGTCGACGAAGGCCTCCCAGGCCAGCGGCACCCAGCGCTTCACGATCTCCTCGCCGATGACGTTGGCGTAGGCGCGGATCTCCTGCTGCGCGTGCGGGTGCATCCGCAGCTCCAGGAAGTGCAGCAGGTTGTGCAGGTCGCACTTCCAGTAGGCCTCGGTGTAGGTCGACAGCGGCAGGTCCTTGCGCGCCTGCTCGCGGGCCACGCCCTCGGCGATGCGGTGCTCATAGACCTGCTGCGCCCACTCGATGAACTCGCCCTCCTCGCGCGACAGCTCCTCGCCCACCTTCGGGTCGACCGGCTTGCCGCTGCCCTGCTTGTTGTCCTTGCTCTGGCTGCGCCAGGCGTCGGGCGGCGTCTTCTGCGAGCTGGTGATGGCCAGCGAGTAGCGCGTCGAGTACTCGTTCACGCTCGCCGTGCGGTGGCGGATCCACTGGCGCCAGCAGTCCATAGGCACGCGGACGTGGAGCTTGAGCTCGCACATCTCGAACGGGCTGGTGTGCCGGTTGCGCAAGAGGTAGCGGATGAGCGAGCGGTCCTCGGTGACCTGCTTGGTGCCGCGGCCGTAGGAGACGCGCGCCGCCTGGACGATGGACTCGTCGCCGCCCATGTAGTCGACGACGCGGATGAAGCCGTCGTCGAGGACCGGGTAGCGCTGCCCGAGGATCGCCTCCAACTCCGGCACGCTCGCGCGCGGGAGAACGTCTTCGCTGATTGCCATCGCCGACCTCCGCGGAAGGCGCGCAGCCTACCCCGGCCCCCAAGAAGAGCCCAACAGCGGCGACGGGCCCAGTGGAGGCAGGCCCAGTGGAGGCAGGCCCAGTGGAGGCAGGCCCAGTGGAGGCAGGCCCAGTGGAGGCAGGCCCAGTGGAGGCAGGCCCAGTGGAGGCTGGCCCAGTGGA
>DASXVQ010000170.1:0-68835 GCA_036504155.1 Myxococcales bacterium | reverse complement strand
CACTCGCTACTACGACAGGCAGGGCCTGCCGAGGCTATCTTGTTGAACCTCAACCAACCGAACCGCCGGATGCGGACCCGCACGTCCGGTGGTGTGGCAGGGGACTGACGGGGACGAACCCCGTCAGCCCCTATGCCGATGTGCCCGACAGTGTCGAGGGCCCGTCGACTCGACGCCCGGACCGGGACGGGCCGGTCCTCGGCGGCGAGGCGTGTGCAACCATGCCCGCCGCTGTAACGACCAACCACCGAAGGGGGAACACATGGTGCACCGGAGCATCCACGGAGGCAGGGGCGACGAGGGCAACAAGGGCCAAGCGCGGCCAGCGCCGCGGGTCCTGGAAGGCGAGCAGGCCTTCGACGCCACCTTCCTGCAGAGGCCGCACGGGGGCGGGACGCTCGAGATCGTCTATCGAGGCCCGCTGGCGCAGCGCCGGCCGCTGTGGGTCCGCTTCGGCGAGCGCCGCGGAGGAGAGCCCTGGGTCGACGCCCGCGACGTCCCCATGAGCTTCGAGCAGGGCCGCGCCGTCGCCGCCATCCCTCTCGGGCCCGAGCCGGGGCTGGAGGGCGCCTGCCTGGTGTTCTTCTCCCGCAAGGACGGGGCCGCGGACTCCGAGCTCGTCTGGGACAACGCAGGCCACGAGCTGGGCTACTACGAGCTGGACTTCACGACCGGGCGCATCCACCGGCGCTGAGGCGAACGCGGCGACGGACCGAGCAGGGCGGGGCGGGCTCGCCCCGCCCGGGGAGGGTTTGCGCAAGGCGGTGCGCTGGATCGGCCTGCGCCGGTCCGAGCGCCCCGACGCGCCGCTGGTGCGTCTCGTGGACGAGGCCTCGCGCCGCTTCGACCTCTCTCCGTTGGAGGAGCAGTTCCTGATGGAGCAGCTGCAGGCGGACCAACCCGGCGCGCGGGCGCCGGAGACGGAGGGGGAACCGTGAAGACCACGATCAGCGTCATCAAGGCCGACGTCGGGTCGGTCGGGGGCCACATCGCGCCGTCGCGCAGGCTGGTGGAGGCGGTGCGCGGGCACGTGCGCCGCCATGGGGAAGGGTTGCTCGTCGAGAGCGCGGTCGGCTCCACCGGGGACGACATCGCCATCCTCATGACGCACACCCGCGGCGCCGGCGACGCCGAGGTGCACCGCCTCGGCTGGGAGGCCTTCCGCAGCGCCGCGGCGGCCGCACGGGAGGAGGGGCTCTACGGGGCAGGGCAGGACCTGCTCAAGGACGCCTTCACCGGGAACGTCCACGGGATGGGCCCCGCGGTGGCCGAGATCGAGTTCGAAGAGCGCCCCGGGGAGCCCTTCCTCTTCTTCGCGGCCGACAAGACCGACCCCGGGGCCTACAACCTGCCGCTCTACCTGGCGTTCACCGACCCGATGACCACCCCCGGGCTGATGCTGGCCCCGAAGCTGTCGAAGGGCTTCCGCTTCGTGGTCATGGACGTCGCCCACACCGGCGGCGACCGGGTGATCGAGCTCGAGACGCCCGAGGAGCTCTACGACCTCGCGGCGCTGCTGCGCGACACCGAGCGCTACGTCGTGGAGTCGGTCTGGTCGCGGGCCACCGGCGAGCAGGCCGTGGCGGTCTCGACCTCCCGGCTGCACAACATCGCGGGGCGCTACACCGGCAAGGACGACCCGGTGATGCTGGTCCGGGTGCAGAAGGACTTCCCGGCGACCGGGGAGGTGCTGGCGCCCTATGCCATCGGGCCCTTCGTGGCCGGCTGCATGCGAGGCTCCCACCAGATGCCGCTGATGCCGGTGCGCCAGGGCTCGGGGGTGAGCTACTTCGACGGGCCGCCGGTGGTCAGCTGCGCCGCCTACTGCGTGCGCGAGGGCCGCCTCACCGAGTCGATGGACGCCTTCGCCCACCCGTTCTGGGACTCGGTGCGCGAGCACGTCTCGCACAAGGCCCTGGACATGCGCCGCCAGGGCTTCTTCGGCGCGGCGATGCTGCCCATGTCGGAGCTCGAGTACACCGGGATCACCGAGAAGCTCGCAGGCCTGGAGAAGCGCTTCCAAGTCCGGGCTGGCCGGCGGTCCTGAGGGTCCGGAGGCGGCGCTACGGCCGGAAGAACAGGCGGAAGGTCCTCGGCAGGCGCAGGTGCCAGGCCGCCTCGTTGTGCTGGGCGCCGTCCTCCCACCAGTGGAGGATCTCCACTCCGTCGGGGGTCAGGCGGGCGGCCGATGGGTCGTCCGGGAAGGTGTCGTAGCCGGCGGCGACGAGGAGGTCCTTCATCTTCACGGTCACGCAGTAGTTGTCCAAGTCGCCCGAGTCGTCGGCCAGGGTGTAGGAGCAGGGCGTGCCCACGGGAGGCGGCCCGCCGCCGCTGTCCAGGTAGAAGACCTGCCCGCGCGTGCCCAGGTCCGCGGTCTCGGCGTACAGGTCGAGCACCGTCTTGTTCGGGGGCAGGCCCCAGCCGAAGGTGGAGGACATCCCGCCGACGTACTTGAAGACGTCCGGGTACTGCAGGCCGATGTAGTACGAGATGAGCCCGCCCAGGCTGGAGCCGAGGACGCCGGTGTTCGCCTTGTCGGCGAGGGTGCGGTAGCGCGCGTCGACGAGCGGCTTGAGGTCGTGCACCAGGAAGTCGGCGTACTGCGCGCCCTTGCCCGGGTAGACGTCGCCGCCCACCGTGTCGGCGGTGTGCGTGTACTCGTTCATGCGGTCGGAGTTGTTGGGGGCGCCGACGATGAGGAACTCCTTGGCCCGCCCGTTGCTGATCTCGTCGTCGGCGACCGCGTCCGCCTGCCAGCCGCCCCACATCGCCGCCGGGTCGAAGAGGTTGTTCCCGTCGTGCATGTAGAGGACCGGGTACTTCCTGGTCGCGGCGGCGGCCGAGTCGTAGCCGCGCGGAACGTAGAGGTAGATGGGCCGGTCGTTGTCCAGCCGCGTGGCGTGGACGCTGCGAATCCACTCCAGGTGGCCGAGGGCGTCCTCGCCGACGACGAGCGAGAGCCGGCCGTTGGCGTCGTAGACGTAGCGGCGCGCGAGCGGGTCGGCGAACCAGACGTCCTGGCTGGCGCCGTCCCTGGCCACGAACTTGTAGCCCCAGCGCTGCGAGCCGTCGCCGCCGAAGGCCGAACGCGTGTGGAAGAAGCTCGCCTTCTCGGCCGTGAGCGTGGCTGGGATCCAGCCGTTGTGCTCGCCGGCCAGGCGGACGGGGTCCTGGCGCTCGCCGGCGGAGACGCCGTCGTCATAGGCCGGGTCGCGCACGTAGACGAAGATGGCGTCGCCGCCGGCGCGGATCGGGAAGCCGCCGTGCGACTCGACCGCCGAGACGAACACCTTGACCGCCTGCTGCTGCGCCGCGGCCGTCTCGGCCGGGTTGCGCAGGCAGCCCAGGATGGCGTCGTAGTTCTGGGGATCGGGCGCGCTGGAGATGACCTGGCTGCAGGCGACGAGCGGCGGCTCACCGCCGTCCGGAGAGCCCGGACCCGCGTCGGGCTGAAGCGGCTGGCCGGCATCGGCCCGGGAAGGGCCCGTGTCGCCGAGCGGAACGCCCGAATCCTGCGTCGAGACCGAGCCGTCGCCGCTGCCGTGCGCGTCGGGCGCGGCGCTTCCGCCGTCCGTGGGGTCTGGGGCGGGGCTGGGGCAGGCGGCGAGCGCCGCGAGGAGGGGGAGGAGGGACCATCGCATGGGCAAGACCGTCCTGGGGGTCAGCGCGTGGGGCCCGACGCCTTGTCGAGCTCCTCGCGGAGGATCGCTGCGTCAGTCTGACTGCGCTCGAGCTCCGCTTCCAGTTCCTCGACGCGCGCGTTGAGCTCCATCTCCTTCCGGGCGTCCTTGACCACGTAGCCCGACTGCTGCGACCTCAGCTTCTCGAGCTTCCTCTCGTCCTTGGCCAGCTGCGCCGCGAGGGCGGCGAGCTTGGACTTGAGCTCGACCACCTTCGCGTTCTTCAGCTTCGCCGAGATCTTCTGGGCGGGTGCACCCGCGCGGGCGGCGGGCAGCGCGTGCGTGGAGGACAGCAGGCCCTGGAGCGAGAGCCGCACGACGTGCTTTTTCCCCGCGGCCACCCAGACCTCGGCCGGGGTCACCGAGCCGGACGGCCGGCCGTCGACGGAGATGGCCGCGCCCTCGGGCTCCGACGCGATCTGCACCGCCACCCCGGGCACCAGCTTGGCGGCCCAGTCCGAGGACTCGGTGTCCACGATCTGGATCTCGGTGGAGTCGAAGGCACGCCCGGCCAGGCGGGCGACGAGGACGTGCTTTCCCGGGGCGAGGACGGCGGAGCTGGCCGGGGCGGTGAGCGCCGGCTCCCCGTCGACGTCGACCTGCGCGCCGGTCGGCTCCGAGGTCACGCTCACGCGGGCGCCGAACTTCAGCGGCGCTTGCACCGTGAGTGCCTCATGCGGGGCGGCGAAGACGGTCGTCTTGAAGGGGAAGCAGTTGGGGTGCGACAGCTCGACCACGTGGTCGCGCCCGGTGTCCACGGTGAACTTCTCCGGCGTGACCTTCCCGGTGGGGCGGCCATCGAGCGCGATCGCGGCGCCCGGGGGAATGGAGTCGATCGCCAGGGTGGTGCTGACGAGGTCGGAGGCCACATTGCTCGTAGAGACCTTGACCGAATCGGGCGACTTGGGCGCGCGCAGGAAGAGCGCCAGTCCGACGGCCAGCGCAACCAGAAGCACCGCGACGCCGATCAGCATCGGCAACTGCGACGAGGCGCCCGGGGCGGAGGGCGCCCGGGCAGCCAGGGCAGGTGCAGGCACTGGCTCCGGTGCTGGCTCCGATGCTGGCTCCGGTGCAGCAGGCTCGTACTGCTGAATCGGCGCGGCGAGCTCGAGCGGCACGTCGTCGGCATCCGCCTCGGGCTGGATCGCGTGGGTCCGCCGTGCAACCGCCTGCCGCGGTGGCGGGGCTGAAGCGTCGACGCCGGATTCGGGATCGAGAAAGGGCGCGGAGGTGTCGAAGATGGGAGTCGGGCCATCGAGGCCAAGCCGCGGGCCGTCCAGGTCGGACATCGAGGGATCGAGCGCCGGAGGCGCCTCGGGGAAGACCGGCGCCGTCGTCGTGAAGGGGTTGGTATCGCCCAGGAGCCAGCTCGGGACCGGGAAAGCGGGCTCTTCGATGCGGGTGGCCGCCTGCTTCACCGCGGCCGGGAGGGGCTTCGGGGACGAGGGCTGCGCAGGGGCCCGGAGGTTCGCGAAGGCTGCCAGCTCGGCGCGGATCTCGTCGGCGGCCAGAGCGCCGGTGTGCAGCAAGAAACCGTCGAGGGCGCGGCCCATCTCCGCGGCGCTGGAGTAGCGCTCGCCCGGCGCGATGCGCAGGGCTCGGGCAATGATCGCCGCCAGCGCGGGCGGGGTGGTGGGCTCGAGCTTGGTGAGGTCCGGCGCCGGCTCGTGCGCCACGGTGAGGGCGGCCTGCGCGAGGTCGTTGGTGAACAGCTGCCGTCCGGCGACCAGCTCCCAGAGCACGATGCCCAGGCAGAACTGATCGCTGCGGTCGTCGACGGGCGAGATGCCCAGGTGCTCCGGGGACAGGTACGAGGGCTTGCCCTTGATGGAGCCGGGCGAGGTGAAGGCCGAGGAGCCGGCGTACTTGGCGATGCCGAAGTCGAGCACCTTCGCGCTGCCGTCGCTGCAGGCCAGGATGTTCTGCGGGCTGATGTCGCGGTGCACGAGCGCGAGCGGCTTGCCGTCCGGGCCGGGGCGGGTCCAGGCGTAGGACAGCCCGGCGCAGACCTGGCTGCCGATGGCGGCGACGAACCCGGGGGTCAGGGTGCGCTGCGCCCTTCGCGCCGCGCGGAGCAGGGCCGAGAGCGACTCGCCCTGAAGCAGCTCCATGACGATGAAGTAGACGCCGTCCTGCTGCCCGAAGTCGTAGAGGTGGACGATGTTCTGGTGCGTCAGCAGCGCCGCGACCTTGGCCTCCGCCAGGAACATGCTCACCAGCGACTCGTCCTCGGCGAGGTCCGGCAGCAGCGTCTTGATGACGACGTCGCGGCTGAAGCCTCCGGGGCCTTCGTGCCGCGCCAGGAAGACCTCGCCCATGCCGCCGCGGGCGAGGCTGCGCAGCACGCGGTACTTGTCGCCGAACTTCTCTGGGAGTTCGTTCATGGTCGGGGCTGTCGCGGGGCTTCAGGACTGGCGGGACCGATTCGTCCAAGGGCAGGTCGGAGCGATTGTCACACCCGGAGTCAGCGGTGACAACGCCAGGCGCCCTGTCGCCCGGTCGCTCGAAGCTTCGCTCACTTCGCGCAGCGGAAGCCGACGTCGGGGGACGCGTAGGACGGGTTGCTCCACATCCGCCGCGTCGTCCGCGCGGCGTAGGAGGGCATCAGCCCCAAGCCGCCGCCATAGCCGCCGCCGCGAATGACCTTCCGGGTGTCGCTCTCCCGCCCCTGCATCGGCGTGCGCAGGAGGTCCTTGTCGGGCGACGGGCCCGGAAGCCTGCCGTCGGGCAAGCCCTTGGGACCGCTCGGGCTCGAGCCGGGAGAGGTCTCGTAGTAGCGCTCGCCGTACCAATCCTCGACCCACTCCCAGACGTTTCCGGCCAGGTCGAGGGCGCCGAAGGGCGAGGCGCACTTCGGGTGGCTGCCGACGGGGTCCGGGCCGGCGTCGGGATCGCGGCCCACGACGCATCCGCCATCCTCGAAGCGGTCTCCAAAGGGCCAGCGGCGTCGGTCGGTGCCGCGGGCGGCCTTCTCCCATTCGGCCTCGGACGGGAGCCGCTTGCCCTGGGCCTTGCAATAGGCCGAGGCGTCGCGCCAGGTCACCCCGCGCACCGGCAGCGAGGCGGTCGACGAGATGGCCTTGGTCACCGCGGGCTTCTCGGCGACGGCGGCTACGCCGGCCGAGGCGTCCTCGCCGGTCAGGTGCAGGAGGGCCGCGACGGCCGCGCGCCAGCGGACGAGATCGGCGGCGCGCCGTTCCCTAACGGCCTTGCTCGGCGTTGCCGGCTCCGAAGGCAGCGAAGGCAGCGAAGCCAGCGGCGCGCCGTGCCGGGCCTCGAACGAGCGGATGAGCTCCACGCAGCCGCGGGCGGACCAGCGGTACCAGGAGCCTTCGATGCGGTCGAACGTGGCGCCCTGGGCGGAGCGGGCCCACTCGTCGAAGGCGGCGTTGCTGACCTCGGTGCGGTCGATGGAGAAGGCCGGCAGCGCCACCGGGTGGACCGGCCTCTCGTCGTCGTTGGCGTCGTCGGCGCCCATGGTGAACGGTCCCGCGGGCACCTTGACCATGTCGCCCGTCGGCGCGGCGGAGAGCGCGAGGAGCAGTGCGGCGAGGGCAGGGGCGGGGGCCATCACGGCAGATCCTTCGCGCAGCGGAAGCCCAGCGTGAAGGAGCGGAACTCCGGCTCGCGCCTCTCCCGCGCGGCGCAGCGCACCTGCGAGGGCAGGTTCTGGGAGCTGCCGCCGCGGACCATCCGGTCGCCGGTGGCCTTCTCCTGATCGGCGACCCACTCCGCGGCGTTGCCGGCCATCTCCAGGCAGCCGTAGGGGCTCTTGCCGTCCGGGAAGGCGCCGACGGGGGCCGGGTAGATCCAGCCGTCCTTCTCCACGCCCTTGCTGCGGACGTCCTGGCCCTTCTTCTCGCCGCCGACATTGGCCAGGCCGTTCTTCCACTCGTTGCCCCACGGCCAGCGGCGCCCGTCGGTGCCGCGGCAGGCCTTCTCCCACTCGGCCTCCGTCGGCAGGCGCTTGCCCGCCCAGGCGGCGAAGGCGTACGCGTCGAACCAGTCCACTCCCACCACCGGCTTGTCGTCGGCGGTGAAGGTCTCGCGGCTGAAGGGGGCGACCGCGGCGAAGGAGGGGTTGGACATCAACGGGTTGAAGTCCGGCCGCCAGTAGCGCGGCGTGTGGTCCTTCCCCCGGGGCTCGCCGGGGTGGCACTTCGAGTGGTCCTTCGTCCGCGTGATCTCCTCGAGGAAGCGCCGGTACCGGGCGTTGGTCACCTCGGTGCGGTCGATGGCGAAGGCCTCGAGCTGGACCTTGCGCTGCGGACGCTCGTCGGCGCGGCGCCAGCTGGCATCCGCCCGGGCCACGGTGAGGTCGGAAGGGTGCAGCGGCTCCTTCGCCGGCGTCTTCGGGAGGTCGGCGTGGGCGTCGGCGCTGCCCATGAGGAACTCGCCGGCCGGGACCGTGACCAGGGAGTCGTCGGCGGCGAGAGCGCCGCAGGGGACGGCCATCAACGCCAGAAAGGTGAGTGCCCGGAGCCTCATTCGATCGACTCCAGGAAGTCCACCAGGTCGTCGATCTGCCCGGGCTTGAGGTGCGAGGTCCCGCCGTGGGTGTCCATCCCCATGCGGCCCTCGGACTCGAGGAGCGCTTGGACCCGGCGGGTCTTCTCCGAGAAGAAGTAGAAGGTCTCGTTGAAGCCCACCTCGCGGCGCCCGGGGCGCTCGGGCTCGCCGCCGAGCAGCGGCTCGTACTTGAAGCGCCGCAGGGCGTTGTGGGCCGGCGAGGACACCACCTCGCGCAGGTTGCGCGCCACCCCGCCGTGCAGGAAGACCGGCGGCCGCTCCCACAGCCCGCGCAGCGGGAAGGTGGTGTAGCGCCCCTGGCCCTCCTCGTTGCGGCCGGCGTCCCACGGCTCGAGGTCGCGCGGGTAGCCGTTGAGGTAGTCGAGGCGGTTCATGCCGATGAGGGTGAAGGAGGCGTCGCGCGGGGTCACGGTCACCACCGCCGGCATCGCCCCGGTGGACTTCTGCCCGAGGTCCTTGCGCGTGAACGACGGGGGCGCGTGGCAGGCGACGCAGCCGACCTGCGGATCCTCGAAGAGCGCCTTGCCGCGCAGCACGGAGGCGGCGCGCCGGTCGAACGGGTTGGGCAGCAGCCGCGGCTCGTGCGCCTGCCAGTCGCCCACGAAGCGCTGGAAGTCGCGCAGCGCGAAGGCCTTGCCGAACAGGCGCATGGAGATGCGGCGGAACATCTCGTCGCGCCGCTCCTCCAGGCTCGACTGGAAGGCCGTGGTGGCCTCCATCGCCGACTGCACGTCGTCGACCCCGGTCATGGCGGCGTCGGCCTCGAGCCAGGTGAAGTCGCCCTGCGGCGTGGGGCCGCCGAAGTCGTCGGACGGCGAGTGCTCCATGATCATCGAGCGCGGCTCGTAGGCCGACAGCGTGCCCTCGAAGAAGAAGGGCTGGGTCGCGAAGAGGTTGCGCATCTGCGGCACGCTCATCGCCCCGCCGATGACGAACTGCCCCGGCGCGCCCTCGTGCACGAACTCCTGGCCGACGACCTGCGAGACGCCCCAGGGCCGGCCGTCACCCGTGTCGAGGTAGTGGCAGTGGAAGCAGGAGGTGTCGCCGTCGCTGGAGAGCATGGCGGTGTGGGAGATGAACTCGCCGCGCTCGGCGTTGGAGTCGGGGATGGGGCGCTTCAGGATCGACGGGTCGACGACCACCTCGCGGGAGGTGCCGGCGTGGCGGTCGATGACCGTGAGCGTCTGGGAGAGGAAGTTGGCCACGAAGAGCTTGCCCGCCGCCGGGGTGCCGTCCGGACCGGCGCACAGGCCGATGGGCTGGATGCCGGTGGGGTAGTTGCGGACGGGGACGAGCGAGTCGGCGGGATCGCTGGCCTCGGCGTTCAGGCGCCACTCCTGGACCTCGGCCGACGCCTGCATCGTCACGAAGAGGCGGTCGCCCTGCACGGCGATCTTCTCGGGGAAGGCCCCGACCACGCGCATCAGCTCCGGCGGGATGTCGCCCTTGACGTCGCCCCAGGTCGACTCGGCGGTGTCGGAGGTGTAGCGGACCCAGGCGCGGTGGGACTCGTAGCGGTCGGGCTTGAGGAGGTAGGCGGGCCCGGACGAAGGCGCTCGCTCGGGCAGCGCCAGGGCGGTGACGTCCAGGAAGACCACGTCGTTCTGGATGTCGCGGAACTTGATGGAGGCCGTGCCGTCCACGGCGTCGAACGGCCCGAGGATCTCCTGCTGGTCCTTGGGCAGGACCTTGCCGGTCGCGAGGTCGCGCTTCACGGAGAAGTGGGCGGCCGGGTTCTTCGGGTCCCAGCTCTCGCTGCCGTCCGGGTCGCGCTCGCGGACCACGCCGAAGCCGACGCCCTCGGTCGCGACCACCAGGTAGTCGTGGCCGGTCGCCGGAGAGCGCACGACCTTGAGGTCGTTCACCGTGTTCTGCAGGTAGATGCCGCCGACCTCTTCCAGGCTCCGGGTGGAAACGATCGAGATGTCCTGCGTGCCGGTGTTGCCCACGAAGAGGAAGCGCCCGTCCGTCGAGAGCGAGGCGACCTTGGGCTTGGAGCGCGGGTTGCCCACGGGGATGCCGGGACCGTCTCGCGAGGAGTCGATCCAGCCGGCGAGGGCGGCGTAGTCGGCGTCCTCGGCAGGCGAGGGGAAGACGACGGTGCCCATGGCGTGGCCGAGGTGGGGCGGCTTGCGATCCGCGTAGCCGCCGACGCGGGTCCGGGTCACCGCGCGCAGCAGGCGGCTGTCCTTGGACGAGCCGGGCGAGACGAGCGGGAGCACCGAGAGGAAGCTCTGCTTCGCGTCCGGCGAGGCCAGCAGGCCGCCGCGCGCGACGGCGTGGCAGTCGGCGCTTCCGCAGCGGCGCACCAGCCTGGGGTGGATGTCCGCCGTGAAGGCCTTCTCGTCGAGGCCGCCCAGCTCGCGCAGCGAGGCCTGGAAGCGCTCGCCGTCGGCCCGGACGTCGATGACCAGGACCTGGTCGAGGTAGCGGTCGGTGACGTAGAGCGTCTTGCCCTCGCGGTCGAAGGTGAAGCCCTGGGCGTAGAAGTCGAGCGGGATCTCGGAGACGACCTCGTCCTTTCGCGTGTCGACCACGGAGAGGAAGTTCGAGTAGCGAGAGGAGACCACCAGGAAGCGGCCGCCGGGGTGCATCACGAGCCGGTAGGGACTGGAGGCGGCCTCGCCCTTCTCGGAGGCGGGCTTGAGCAGGATGCGCTTGGTGACGGCGTCGCGCTCGACGTCGTAGACCGCCAGGACGTGGCCGGGGAGCCGCTCGGTTCCCTGGAGCGCCACGTAGACCTTCTTGCCGTCCGGCGTGATCTCGACGTCGTAGGGGCGCTCGCGGACGGGCTGCCGCTCCGGGTTCGGGTGGGGGTTGGCCACCGGCGTCAGGTTCTCGCGCTCGAAGGCGACACCGTAGCCCCAGCGCTTGCTCATCAGCCGGCCGTAGCGATTCGGCGGCGAGGAGCCTTCCGGAGCCTTCGTCACCGGCGGGGTCGGCGGCACGGGGATGGGCATCACGATCGACGGCGGCTCGATGGCGCCCCAGGCGACGACGCTGAGCAGGCCCGCGGACGCGAGGAAGCCGGCGCCGACGGCCACGCTCAGGAGTGCGTCGCGCACGCGCATCGTCTACAGGCTCCTCAGGTAGGCCATCAGGTCCGCGAACTCTTCCTGCGACAGCCTCTTCCAGAGCCCGTGCAGCCCCTGGGCATCGTGGTCGCGGAAGATCGACTCCAGCGTGGGCGCGCGGCCGTCGTGCAGGTACGGCCCGGTGCGGTAGGTCTCGCGCAGCGACGGCGTGTCGAAGCGGTTGACGAGATCGACCTTCGCGCCCAGTCCCAGGTCGTGCTTCTTCAGGTCGCTGAAGGTGGGCCCGGGGTGGCAGACGTCGCAGCGCGCGCGGGAGTAGGCCGCTTTGCCGCGCTCGAGTCTCTCCGGGGCGATGGCCTTGCGCCACGGGTTGGGAGCCCGCGGCGGGTCGGACAGGTAGGCGACCAGCCCTTCGTGGATGCCGGGCTTGGGCAGGAAGCCCTGGAAGCGCGCTCCGGCCGCCGTCGCGGCGTCGAGGTCCCGGCGCACGCCGGTCCACATCGACGGAGGCGTGTCGTAGGCGTCGTGGAGCGACTTCACGTTCTTCGGGTTCCCGGTGCCGTCGTTGGGCAGGTCCCAGTTCAGGCCGTCGGAGCCGCCGTCCTCCTCGTGGCAGGAGACGCAGCTGAACCAGCCCTGGAAGGTGATGGACGGCGCGTCGGTGAAGTACAGCTCGCCGCGGCGCCACGGGGTCAGCTCCTTCTTGGGCTCGAGGGGGATGGACGCCTTCTTCGCCCCGGTGCGCGCGTCGAAGACCCCGATCGCTTCTTCGAAGTACTGCGCCACCAGCAGCTCGCTGCCGCGCACCGCGATTCCCCGCGGCCCGTAGCCCCCGGCGGGGAAGCGCCGCGCGATGCCACGCTTCTGCAGGATCTCCACGTCCTGGGCCCGGCGCTCGACCAGCTCCTCCGGCGTCTCCTTCGCCAAGGCGATGGCCCCCGCCACGTCCACCAGCGCGAGCTCGTGCGTACCCGAGATGCTGACGAAGAGCGTCTTGCCGTCCGCGGAGAGCGCCAGGCCATACGGATTGGAGGCGCCGGCGAGGACCTGGTCGAGCAGCAGCGTCACCCGGTGCCCGGGCTTGTCGAGGTCGAGGATGGAGAAGCCGTTGGAGGCGATCCAGCCGCGCTCCATCTGGAACGGCGTGAACTCGTCTCGCGCGAGGACGTGCGCCACGAAGGCCCAGCGGCCGTCCTTCGAGATCACCACGTCCCGAAGGATCGAGCTGCCGCGGATGGAGCGGTGCTCGATGGCCTCGCCGGTGCGCTGGTCGAGGATGGAGACGCTGCGGCCCAGGCCGTTGCTGACCACCGCGCGGCGCCCGTCCGCGGAGAGCGCCACGAAGCGCGGGCCGCGGGCCACCTTCACGTCGTGCCGTGGCGCCTTGCCCTCGACGTCGATGATGGAGACCGAATCGGCGAGGTAGTTGGTCACGAAGAGCCGCTTGCCGTCGGCCGTCAGCGCCACGCCCTGCGGTTCCCAGCCCGTCTCGAGGGCCCGAACCACCTTGCGCGTACGCAGGTCGATCACGTCCACCCGGTTGTCGAACTGGCAGGAGACGTAGAGCGTGCGGCCGTCGGGTGAGAGCGCCGCGTGCGTCGGTCGGCTGCCCACGGAGATGTCGGCGACGAGCTTGCGGCGGGCGAGATCGAGGATGGCGACGCGGTCGCCGGTCTGGTCCACGACGTAGGCGGTGGCGCCGTCGCGCGAGACCACGAGTTGGGTCGGCGAGCGGTAGGAGCCCCGGCCCTCGGGCGATGGCGAGATCTTGGAGGTGATCGGGCCCGTCAACCCCATCGGATCGAGCGACGCAGGCGCAGGAGGCTTGGGCGGTTCCGCAGCCGTCGCCGGCCGGCGCAGCCACTGCACGTAGGCGACGAGCAGGCCGACCTGATCGTCGGAGAGGTCCTTGGCGAAGCCGGGCATGCGCGTCGGCCCCGAGCGCTTCGTCTTGCCCTCCAGGAGCCACTCGCGCAGCTCCGCCTCGTCGCGAACGCGCTCGGCGAAGAGCGCCCCGTCCCACGCCGGCGTCGCGGCGGTGCCCATCCCCGAGGGTCCGTGGCAGCCGAAGCAGCCGAGCTTGGAGGCGAGCGCGCGGCCTTCGAACGGAGGGTCGGAGATGGACGTATCGAAGCCGGAGAGCGCCTTGAACCAGGCCTGCAGATCCTCGACCTCACCCGGGCCCAGCCTGCCGTCGTACGCGGGCATCGGCTGTGGCCAGACGGGTCGCGACGGGGCGGGCAGGGCGGCGATCCGCCGAGGCATGCCGCGGAGGATCCACTCCTGGACCTCGGCCTCGTTGGCCACGAGCGAATCGGCGCCGCTCTCCCAGCCCGGGGAGGCCAGGTTTCCGGGCGAGTGGCACTGCAGGCAGCCGCGTTCCTGGGCGCGCTGCGCGCCGCGTGTGGCGGGCGTTGCGGGCGCCGGCGGGGCCGCGGCCGCCGCCAGCATGCCGGCGGCCACGATGAGGGGCCGCAGCATCATCTTCAGGGAGCGCAGACCGCCCACTTGGCAGGCTGGCTCATCGCCGGATCGCTGAAGGGCAGGCCGCCCTCCGAGGGCTTGGCGGCGGCGACCGAGCACGCGACCGGGCAGGCCTGCATCTCCCACGAGTCGATGCAGTCGGCGCAGGTCTGGCGGCAGTTCATGGCGACCGTGCCCTCGCAGTAGCCGTCGACGGTGCCGTCGTGCGCCTTGCACGGCGAGCCGCAGCCGGCCAGCGCCAGCAGGACGAAGGCGGTGAGGGAGCCAAGGGTGGTGCGGGTCATGTCGATCTCCAGGCGGCCAGTGATTTGAGCAGAATCCGCGTCGCCCATGGCCGGTGTGCCGTCGGGGCGGCGCACGACCCCAGAGCCTAGGCGGGATAGAGTTCGGCGTCGATGGCCGCGGAGCTCTCCAGCCTCCCGTTTCCCGAGCAGCTCGACGAGATCGAGCGGGCGCTCTCGTCCGAGCCGGCCGCTGTGGTGCTGGAACGGCTGGCGGTGCTGCGCGACCACGAGCCGCTGACCTGGCTGGTGGTGCGTCTGGGCAAGAGCGGTGCGCTGTCCGAGCCCGCCACGGCCCGCGCGCTGCGCCGCCTGTTTGGCCGGCTGCCCGACGCGGGGATTCACCGGGTCCTGCGCGGCGTCGAGCGGGCGGCGTTCTCTCAGGAGGCGCTGGCGCCCATCGTCGAGGGTGTCGCCGACGCCGTGCGAAGCCAGCCCATCGAGCGGCTGGCCGCGGTGTGCCTGATGGATCGCTGGCTCAAGAACGCGGCACCGAAGCTGCGCGCCGAGCTGGCCGAGGAAGCCTTCGGCGCCTGCAGCGAATCCCTGAAGAAGGGGAGCCTGGCCCAGCTGTCGGACACGACGATCCTCCGGGTCCCGGGCGTCCGGATGGCGCAGCTCGGCCGCGAGGCCGCCGCGGCGAGGTCGGGCGCCGCCTGGGCCGAGCGGCTCGAGGCCTTCGGCGCGCGCCTGCTGGAGATCCTCGAGGGCGCGCCCAAGTCGCTCTCGCAGGCCAACGCCGAGGAGATCCTCTCGCGGCGCGTCTACACCGACCCGGGGCACTTCTTCTTCGAGCTGCTCCAGAACGCCGAGGACGCCGGCGCCACGCGGTGGAGCGTGGAGGTCGGCGAGCGCAGCGTCTCGGTCTGGCACGACGGCACGCCCTTCGACGGCAAGGACGTGGTCGGCGTGCTCTCCATCGGCCAGACCACCAAGCAGAAGGGGCAGATCGGCTTCTTCGGCATCGGCTTCAAGTCGGTCTACGAGATCTGCGAGCGCCCGCAGCTCTACTCCGGGCCGTTCAACTTCGAGATCGCCGACGTCTCCGTCCCGCGGCGCCTCGGCGGCCGGCCCGGCGGCTCGCCGGCGGAGGGCACGCTGCTGGTGTTGCCGCTGCGCGACGCGAAGGATCCGCTGCGCACGCCGGAGGCGCTGCACGGTCTCGCCCTGGCGCTCCCGGCGCGGCTGCTGCTGACGCTGACGCACCTCAAGAGCCTGGGAGTGCGCCGAGCGGGCCGGTCGCGCACGCTGCGGACCGAGGAGGCGAAGGAGCCCGGCCGCGTCCGCCTGGTCCACGAGGAGACGGGGCAGGTCGAGAGCTACCTCGTCGAGACCGAACGCTTCTGCTGGGCGCTGGGCCGCGACGTCTCCAAGTCGAAGGAGACGCCCGTCCTGGTCGCGGTGGCGCTCGACGCCGAGGGCGCGCCGATGCCGCTGGAGAAGGGCGCGCCGACGCTCTTCAGCTACCTGCCGACGGGCGAGCGTTCCGGCCTGCGCTACCTCGTCCACGCGCACTTCGACCTGCCCATCGACCGCGAGCGCTTGGACCTCGAGTCTCTCTGGAACCGCTGGGCGCTGGCCTGCTCGGCGGACCTGCTCTCCCGCGTCGTCCTCAGGCTGGCCTCGGAGGCCGCACAGGCGCCGGCCGACGGGGTGCGCGCGAAGCGGCTGGAGAAGATGCTCGAGGTCCTGCCGCTGCCGGAGGAGGTGGAGCACCCGGCGTACCGCGCCATCCTCGATCGGTTGGCGGAGAAGCTCTCGGACCAGGGAGTGCTGCGCGGCGCCGCGGGCGAGAGGCTGGCACCGGGCCGGGCCGCGCTGCTGGAGGATGCGAGCCTGGTGGCAGCACTCGCGGGGGTGCCGCTGGATCCGGCCGAGCGTCGGGCGCTGCAGCCGCTGCAGGAGCGGGCCCGGAAGGTCGCGCGGGCGCTGGGAGCGACGGTCTTCGGCAGCCGGGAGCTGGTCGCGCTCCTGTCTTCCACGCTCGCAGGCAGGCCGGAAGGCGCCGCCCCGTCGCAGCCGTGGCTCGCGAGCGGCCTGCGCAGCTTCCTCGACTCGCTGGGCCGCGCGGCAGGCGCCGAGGGTCTGGACTCGATCGCCTCGCTCCCGCTGCTTCCGGACCAGGACGGGCAGCTGTGGAAGTCCACCTCGCTGTCGCGCGCCGAGCCGGAGCTGCGCGCGGTCTACGGCGGCGCCAGGCGCTTGCTGGAGGCCTCGCTCGACCTGCAGCCCAGGCCCGGCGAGTCGGCGCTGCTCGAGGCGCTCGCGGTGCCGCGGCTGAGCGCGGCGGATCTCGTGCGGGACCTGGCCGTTCCCTCTTTCGCCCAGAAGGTGGTGGCGGAGCGCGGCGCGGGAGCGCTGTTCGACTACCTGTCGCGCCAGAACGTCGACCTCGTGGCTTCGCTCGGAAGGCTCTCGATCTTCCCGGACGACGCCGGGGCGCTGCGGCCACTGGTGGGGGAGGGCGCCGCGTGGCGTCCGGCTCGCGGCTCGCTCGGCGCATTCACCAGGGCGATGACGGGCGCCCGCCCACCGCTCGTCGACGGGCAGATCGCCGAGCGCTTCGGCTCGTGGCTCTCGAAGCTGGGCGCGCGGACCCTCGGCCTGAGCGAGCTGCTCGCGGCCATTCGCAGCGGCGAGATCGAGCTGGCCAGCTCCGACGTGCCGGCGCTCCACCGCGCGCTCGACGAGCAGCGCGAGGACCTGACTCCGAGGCAGTGCGAGGAGCTGGCCTCGACCGCCATCTTCCCGGACGAGTCCGGCGAGCTGCGGCCGCTGCGTGGCGAGGGCGCGTCGCTGCTGGCGCAGGACGACGACGTCCAGGCTCTCTTGCCGACTGCGCCGTGGCTCGACGCCGACCTCGCGGCCCTGGGCCACATCTCGCGGCTGGGGGTCGCGGCGGTGGGCGCCGAAGCCGTCGTCCGCGCCCTGCTCGGCGAAGACGCGCGGCTGGGGCTCTCGGACCCGGACCGCGAGGCGCTCAGGCGCTGCTACGGCTATCTCGGAACGCACGCCGACTTGGTTCCGCCGAGGCTCGCGGCGAGGCTGGTGCGGACGGAGATCTGGCTCGATGTCGGGGGCGATCGCCGGACGCTGGACGAGCTGAGGCTCCCGCCAGCGGACGTGAACCTCGCACGGCTCTATGCAGCCTGGGGCGCCTTCCCGCTCATCGACGAGGAGGGTGCGGCGGCCCTGGCGCACGCGCTCGGGCTGGGCGCACGGCTCGTGGCGCCGGACCACTCGCAGCTCGTGCGCGACCTCGTCGGCGGGCCGGGGATCGACGTCTCGCGGGCCGATCTGCGCCCACTGCTCGTCTCCGCCCTGGCCGAATGCGCCAACGGCGTCTCGCCCTCGCTCTTCGGTTCGCTCGCCAAGGCGCCCATCTTCCGGGGGCAGGACGGCCGGCAGCGGCGGATCGCTCCGTGGGATGCCGAGGTGGAAGGCGCCTGCTATCGCGTGGCCAAGGGCGTCCGCGAAGCGCTGGCGGCGGGCTCGCGGCCGCTGCTGGGCGACCAGGACGAATCGGAGCTGGCCGGACTGCTCGATGCGCTGAAGATCGTTCCCGCCGGCGCGCGCGAGCTGGTGCAGGCCGTCGAGGAGGACGCGGCGCTGCGCGGGTCCATCCCGAGCGAGCTGTGCCGGAAGGCCCTGGCTTCGCAACGCGCCGACCTGTCCCGGGACATCGGCCGCGAGCGGCTCGAGGCGCTGGTCCTCTGGCCCACGCGCGACGGCCGGCTGCTGGCCGCCAGCGACGTGGTCCGCGGCGACGATCTGGCCGACGCCATCGGGCAGGGCTGGGAGCAGGCGCTGGGGAGCGAGGCCGGGCGCTTCGGCCTGCTCCATCCCTCCGCGGAACCCGAAGCTCGAGCGCTCGCAGGGCTGATTTCGTTCCGCGCGCCGGTGGAGCTGATCGCGGAGCGCATCCGGGTCGAGGCGAAGCCGGGCGCCGCGCTGGCCGAGCAGCCGGAGTTCCTGCGCGACGTGCCGAAGGTCCTGCGGATGCTGCAGCTCCTCTGGCGCGTGCGCCCGGAGCTGGCGACGGGGCTCCCGCTCGCGGTGGACGCCGCGGGCCGGCTGGTCTCGGGCCCGCTGCTGCGGGCCAACGCCGACGAGATCCTCCTCGCGGAGAAGCTGCCGCTGCGCAAGGACCTGGCCGACCCGACCTGGGCCGAGGGCGCGGAGGCGCTGGACCCGAAGCTCGCCCCGCCCATGGCCGCGCGCAGGCTGCTGCAGGCGCTCCACGAGGTCTCGCGCGAGGCGCAGCCGCTGGAGAAGCACCCGGTGCTCGCGCAGGCCGAGCAGCGCGCCCGGCTGTACGCATGGCTGCTCTCGCGCGCGGCGGAGATCGATGCGGACGAGCAGGCCCGCGGAGTGATGCGCAAGGCGTGCGTCGTCGCCAGCGCGCAGGGCTGGGCACGGGCGCCGTTGGAGCTGCTCTGCGACGCCGGGCTGCCGGAGCTGGGCATCGACTGGAACGCCGCGCCAGAGGTTCCCCAGGCGCTCGTCGCGTGGATCCGCCGGGCCTTCCACATGGACGAGGAGCGGCTGCTGCGCCTCGTCGACGATCTGGTGGAGCGCTACACCGTGTCCGTCTCCAAGGGCGAGACGAAGCCGGCGGACGACTTGCTCCGGTTCCTGGCGCGGACGCTCACCCGCGATCCCGAGGGCCTGCCGGGCATCAGCAAGCGGCTGCGCTTGCACAAGCGGCTCAAGGTCGAGGCCGAAGGCGGCGGGTACGTCCAGCCGCACACGTTGCTCGCCCCCGAGCCGGAGCGCTGGGCGCTCATCGCCGCCTTCGCCGCCGCACCGCCGCCGCGGCTCTCCGCGCGCTACCAGGACGCCGAGGTCCGCTCGCTGATCGAGGCCTGCGGCGCGTCGCGGTCCCTGGCCGTGGAGGACCTCACCGCGCTCCTGAAGGGCCAGGGGTTGAAGGCGGGAGCCGAAGCGGCGCTGGCGTTCGCGCGCTACTTGGGGCTGGAGGCCGCCGCGGAGCCGAAGCTGCGCCACGAGCTCAAGCTGGACCGTGTCGCGTGGATCCCGGACGGCACGGGCAAGCCGCGGCCGCCCAAGGAGATGCACTGGCCGGACTCGGCGCTGGTGGCCCTGGTCGGCGAGGCCCCCGAGCGCTTCCCGCATCCGGAGTTCATTCACGCGGTGCCCGCGGCGGTGCGCACCTGGCTGCCGTTCAAGGACGCGGGGGACGCGTCTCTGGACGACGTGGTGATGCAGCTAAGGGCGCGCGAGCCGGCGCGGCCCGAAGTCCTCGACTGGCTCGAGCGCGGCGTCGCCTCCGGGCGGCTCGACGGCAAGGCGCTGCGCGAGAAGCTGGGGACGCTCGAGGTCTTCGAGGACGACGACGGCGTGGTCCGCGCGTCGCGCGAGCTGTTGCGCGAGGACGCGAGCGAGCTGTTCGGCAGCGCCCGCGGGAGCTGGGTCGAGGACTCGCGGCGATACCCGAGGCTGGCGGCGGCGCTGGAGATTCCGTCGCGCGCCGGTCCCCGCGAGGTGCTGCGCTACCTCGACGAGCTGGCGCGGCGGTGCGAGCAGTCCGGTCCGGAGGAGGTGCTCGCGGCGGATCCGGAGCTGGCGGAGCGGCTGCCGCGGTGCCTGGAGCGCGTGGCGGCGAAGCCGGGCGACCGCGAGCTCCCGGCGCGCCTGCCGCTGGCGGCGCGGGACCCTTCGGACCGGGCAGTCCTGTGCCTGCTGCCCGACTCGCGGCTGCGGCTGGCCGAGCCCGAGGCGCTGGCCGAGGCGGCGCGGGCCGGCAGCGCTCCGGTGCTCTTCCCGATCCTCCCGCCGGGCGATGCCCAGGCGGTGGTGAAGCTCCTGCGCGAGCTGGGGGTGCGCGGCCTCTGGGAGCTCTGGTCGTTCGAGCTGCCGGCAATCCTGCCCAAGGACGTGACCGAAGAGCACGAGTCGAAGGCTCGCGATCTTTCGAGCCGGATTCGTTGTCTGTGGGAGGTGCTTCCCCGCGTCCGCTCTGCGCTGCCGGACCTCGAGGCCGACCGTTGGCGCTTCACCCTGAACCAGCCTCCGCTCGAGGTCCGCATCGTAGAGGACCTGGTGGTGGACGGCAGCGTCGCCGGGGCGAATGCGAGCCTGGCTTGCGACTGTGCCGTGGAGGCGCGGGCGCGCCGGACTCTGGTGGACGCGAGGGCGCTGAAGCGCTGGGGCTCGATGGCCGAGGAGCTGGTCCGCCGCGCCATCCTGTCCGGCGTCGAGGACGAGCGGGTGGTCGACGCCGTCGCCGCTCTGCTCGAGGCGGGTTCGGCCGAGAAGATGACGCAGTGGCTCGATGCTCACTCCTTCCCGGGCCGCGCCGCGCCGAAGCCTGAGCCCAAGCTGCCGCCCAGGCCGGTGACGCCCAAGGCGCCCGCGCCGCCCAAGCCAGCCGCCGACGAGGCGAAGTTCTGGCCGAACGTGAAGAAGTGGCTCTTCGGCGAGGAGCAGCCGTCCAAGCCGCCTCTTCCTCCGGATCCGCAGCCGACGCCTCCAGCGCCTCCGCGAAGACCGGATCCACCACCGCCGCCGCTCCAGCCTCCTGGACGATCGGAACGGCCGCGAAGAAACGATCCCGACCCGGCGCCGTGGAACCGGACTCCTCGCCACGCGGGCTGGATGCGTCCCGAGCGGAGCATCCGGCACCAGCTGGAGTCCGACGGGTCGTTCACTGAGCGCCGGCAGGAGACGCCCGAGTACGGCTTCGCCTTTGCGCCGACGCGGCTGCCGGTCCCGTACCTCTATGGCCCGAAGATCGTCTGCGAGCGCTTCGAGCGCCGAGGCCAGCGCTGGCTGCCGACCGGCGCCGCCGAGGACTGGCCGATGGAGGGCAGGGAGGGCGGGGCGCGGGTCGTCTTCCGCGGGCGTGCGCCGGCGGGGCAGACCATCCTCCCGGTGCCGATGTACGCGCGCGTCGCCGGAGCGCCGGCGGCTCCTGCGCGACTGGTGGCGGGAAGCGACGGGCGGCCGTTGCTGGCGCTGGTCGAGGAAGGCGAGTTCGAGTACGAGGTCTCGCTCGATCAGGCTCCGGTCTTCGACGAAGCAGCCGCGGCGCCCGAGGCTCCCGACGTGCTGCTCGAGCGCACGGTGCCCGACGACGACTTGCCGGCCGAGGCGCTCGACCTGGTGGAGGCCGTGCGCGCTTCGCCCGGCTTCGAGCGGGTCGGGCAGATCCGGGCGTTCATCCGCGACCGCTACAAGTACGACCCGGGCTACCTGGAGGACGCCGGGGTAGGGCGGTGGCTTTCGAACGTGAGCCGCGGGCGCGCCAACGAGCACCTCGCCGCGCTGCACGCCGGCCGCGACGCGCGCTACCTGGGCCGCGGGGTCTGCTACGAGCTGAACGTGCTGGCCTGCGAGCTGCTGCGGCGCGCCGGAGTGCCGGCGGCCATCTGCACCGGGTGGACCTTCGAGTCCGGCCAGGTGAGCGAGCCGGACCACCTCTGGGCGACGGCGCTGGTGCCGTCGGACCTCGGGCCGCGCTGGATGCCGGTGGATGCCTCGACCACCCGCGACGGGATTCCGCTGCACGCCTCGCGGCGCCCGCCGGGGCCGTGGCGGCCCAAGCCCGCCAAGCGCACCGCGCCGCTTCCCAAGGAGCCGCGCTGGAGGGAGCCGCCCTCGGCGTCGGTGGCGCCGAAAAGGCCGGTGTCAGCCCAGGCCATGGCCATCCCGGCGGCAGACCTCATCCGCGTCGCGCAACACCTGGCGCAGCTGACCGGCGAGAAGCTGGACCGCGAGGAGGATTTGCGCAGGCGCTGCCTGAAGGTGCTCGAGGACCCTGTCCTCGGGCGAAGGCTTCTGGAGTTGCTGAGGGGCGGGTAGGGGGACGGCGCACGCCGGGGGATGAAGCCCTGCTGTCACCCCGCATCTTCAGCCGGCGGAGGTGGGTAGAGCCCGCCCTCCGTGGCGGGGGCGGCCTTTGTCGGGCGCTGACACGACCAAACATACCGACACGACCCCGGCACCCTTCGGCACGATCACGGCAGGCCCGGCCGGGCACTCCCAGCCCGACACGACCAACCGACCGACACGACCCCGGCACGGAGGCCGGGCTCTACCCAGCTCGCCGGCTAATTGGTGGAAATCATCCGAAGAGAAGTGGGGTGATAGCAGGTCTGGAGCCTGAAGCCTGCCGCTACGGGTTCCACCACACCTGGCCCTTCCCGTTGATGGCCTCGGTCGCCCGGCGGCGCACGTCCGCGAGCTCCTCGGGGCTCATCGGCTCGAACCGCGAGGCCGCCTGGAAGGCCTGGTCCTGCTCGCTGCGGTTCGACATCCCCAGGAGCGCCACGTCCGGGTCGAAGGTCAGCACGCAGCGGATGCACTCCTCGACGCTCAGCCGCGGCAGCACCGGACGGGCCGGCACCGTCTTCGCCTCGCCGATCGGCCGGCCGTAGCCCTCGGTGTCGCCCAGCAGCTTGCCGGCGCCGAACGCCTTGAAGCACACCGTGCCGACGTTCCGCTCCTTCGCCAATGGGAGCACCTCGGTCAGGTACCGGCCGTCGCAGAACGGGCCCACCGGGAACATCACCACGTCGCACTGGCCCGACTCGATCGCCGCCACCAGCACCTCCGGGTGGTGGCTGGAGATACCGCGGAAGCGCGCCTTGCCCGCCTTGATCGCCTCGCGCGCCTCCTCCATCCCGCCGCCGCGGCCGCCGACCCGGTGCCAGACCGCCAGGCTGGAGATGCCGTGGAAGACGAGCAGGTCCACCGAGGGCAGGCCCAGGCGCACCAGGCTCTCCTCGAGCTGCGGGGCCACCGGCTTGTCGTGGTGGTCGATCTTGTCGATGAGGAAGACGCCCTCGCGCCGGCCCTTCAGCGCCATGCCCACCACCATCTCGCTGTAGCCGTCCTCGTAGTTGGGGGCGGTGTCGATGACGTTGAGCCCGGCATCGAGCGCGCGGTGCAGCGTGGCCACCAGCGCCTCGGGCGCGGCGCTGTGGTCGGACAGATCGCCGATGCCCAGCTGCGAGGCGACGAAGTGCGTGCGGCCCAGAGGGCGGCGAGGTCCAAAGCGAAATGAGGACGCGTCCATCCACCCTCCGGTGCTCGATGCTGCGGTCGGCGCGCAGTCTACCGCGTCGTGCCTACCAGTAGCGTCCGGCCTCCGTGCCGGGTCGGCAGGTGTCGGGCAGCCGTCGTGCGGTGTGCCTTGGCTCCGGAGGAAGTTGGTTGCAGGCGCGGAGGCCTGCCTCCACTGAGCCTGCCTCCGCTGAGCCTGCCTCCGCTGGGCCTGCCTCCCGCCCTCTCCCGCCCTGCTAAGCTTCCACCTCTATGACGACTCCGAAGATCGCCTACTTGGCCAAGGGCCGGCTGCACGTGAAGGACTCCGACGCCGCGCCGCGGGTGGTGGAGAGCAAGTTCGGCCTGGCGGTGCGCGACCGTGCCGTGCGCTCCCAGAACGTGCACTCGTGGAAGACCGAGGGCCGCGGCGCCCAGTTCATGATGGGCGGCGCCTTCTGGGGCGGCCCGCGCCGCGATCCCGCGGCGATGCGCATCGCCATGACCTCGGTCGCCCGCGCCCGCGAGCCGGGCAAGCTCCTGTACGCGCTGGAGACCGACGAGGTGGGCGGGCTCTTCGCGGTGGACCTCGCCGGCGGCGAGGAGCAGCGGCTGTTCCACGGCAACAGCATGCGCGTGCAGCACCCGGCGACGCGGCCCGAGGTCGAGCTCATCGCCTGCAGCGTGCCGCAGCCGGCGGGCACGGCCAACCTCGCGGTGATGCGCGCCGACGGCTCGGAGCTCCTGGAGGTCACCGAGGGCGACTCGCTCGACCTCTCGCCATCCTGGGTCCCGAACCAGCCGCAGCTCGTCTACCAGACCGCCGGGCTCGGCCGGGATCGCGAAGGAAACTTCCTGGGCTACGGACCCTTCGCCCTGCACCGCATCGACCTGAAGACGAGCGAGATCCAGCCGCTGATCGAGGACCCGGCGACGGACTTCCTGGGCCCGCGGGTCGCCGACGACGGGACGATCTGGGCCATCCGCCGTCCCTGGAAGACCGCCGTCGTGAAGCTGTCGTTCTGGCGCTTCTTCCTGGACGTGCTGCTCTTCCCGTGGCGGCTGTTGGTCGCCTTCTTCCAGTTCCTGAACTTCTTCGTGGTGCGCTACACCGGCAAGCCGCTCTCGTCGTCCGGCGACGCCCGGCAGCAGGCCGCGGACATGCAGAAGATGATGGTCTGGGGAAACCTCATCGACGCCGACAAGAACGCGCGCAAGTCGCGGCTGAAGGGCGACGAGGCCCCGGACTTGGTGCCGTCCACCTGGCAGCTGGTGAAGATTCCGCCCGGCGAGGGCCAGCAGCCCGAGGTCGCGGCCAAGGGCGTGCTCTCGTTCGACCTTTGTGCCGACGGGACGATCATCTACTCGAACGGCAGCGCGGTGTTCCTGCTCGGCAAGGACGGGAAAGCCGAGCGCGTGCACAAGGACGAGCAGATCGAGCAGGTCGTGGCGTTGGGCTGACCCCGTTCGTCCCGAGCGTAGGCAGCGCGCAGCGATGCCGGAGTCGAGACTATTTCGCGCTGGCGTCCGGCGCGATCGCGCACCCGCCCGTCCCGCCGCCTTCTTCGCAGCGCGCCCCTCCACACGAAGGCGCGGCGAGAGCTCCGAGAGCCAGAATCGAGACGAGGATCAGGAACCTGCGCATGGAGCCCCTCCCAGGGCGTTCCGGCCGACGCGTCGACTGTACTCCCAGTCCTGCAAGATTGGCACAGACAGACTGCCCGCACCCCTAAATCCCCTCTCCCGCACCAAGACTGGACAAGGGCGGGAGTGGGGACTTCAACCGAGGCGATCTCAGCTCGTCCGCGACGCTGCTGCCGTGGGATCTGCCCCAGTCGTCAGAGCCCCCGCGTTGCGCACGCGCAGTCCCAACGCCCGGTGCTCCGGGGTCTCCAGGACGGCCAGCGCCTCGGCGACCGGCCGCGGCGGCGCGGCGAACCGCGCCCGGAGATCTTCGACGCGCCTGGCCGCATCCTCCAGCCGCCTGCGGAAGGCCTGCGACTTCTCGGCCTCGTGCGCCAGCCCGTCGATCGCCTTCTGCTGCCGATCGGGCTTGTGGCAGACGAGCAGCAGGTCCACGCCCGCCAGCACCGAGCGCACTGCGGCCTCGCCCATGTCGTAGCGGTCCGCCACCGCCTTCATCTCCAGGTCGTCGGAGATGATGACGCCCTCGAAGTGCAGCTCCTTGCGGAGCAGGTCGGTGAGCACCTTGGAGGAGAACGTCGCCGGGATCTCCGGGTCGAGCGCCTCGAAGACCACGTGCGCGGTCATGATCGACGCGAGCCGGGCCTTGGCGTAGGCCGCGAACGGCACCAGCTCCACCTCGCGCAGCCGCTTCATGTCGTGCGGCAGCCGCGGCAGCGTCAGGTGGCTGTCCTGCGCCGTGTCGCCGTGTCCCGGGAAGTGCTTGCCGCAGCTGGCGACGCTCTCGGACTCGATGCCCTTGGCCACCGCCACGCCCAGCCGCGCCACCGCCTCCGCCTCGCGCGCCAGCGATCGATCGCCGATGACCGGGTTGGCGGGGTTGGTGTCCACGTCGAGGACCGGGGCGAAGTCCACGTCGAAGCCCGCGGCCCGGACCTCGCGCGCCAAGAGCCGCCCCACGTCCTGCGCCAGCGCCTCGTCCGACCGGCTGCCGATGGAGCGCATCGGCGGGACCTCGGTGAAGCAGCCGCCGCGCAGCCGCGCCACGCGGCCGCCTTCCTGGTCCACGCAGAGCAGGAACGGCCGCCTGGCCTCCTGCTTCAGCTCGGCGCACAGCCCGGCCGTCTGCGAGGCCTCGCCGACGTTGCGCTTGAAGAGGATGGCGCCGGTGACGCCCTGCGCGATGAGCTCGCGCGCCTCGGGGGTGGGCTTCTGGCCGTCGAAGCCGACGACGAGGAGGGAGGAGGCGAGTTTCTTGAAGTCCATGGGAGTCCTGGGGAGCGGGCTGGGGACGCAGGGTGATGGTAGCCGCCGGGGCGAGCGCAGGGCGAGCATCGCGAGGGACGGCGAGGGCTCACTTGCCTTGGGGCGCAGAAAGCAGGCGCGGAGGCCTGCGTCAGGACGCAGGGAAGCAGGCGCGGAGGCCTGCATCAGGACGCAGGGAAGCAGGCGCGGAGGCCTGCCACTACTACTTCCTCAGGAGGACGCCCTCCGTGACGATGAGCCCCGCCGCGATCGCCAAGAGGATGCTCCAGAGCGGGAACGGCGGCGGCGCTTCGTCCTTGCCCCCGCCCTTCTGCGTGCGCGTCCGCTCGCCGAAGTAGGCCTTCAGCTCCTTCTCGTCCAGCCGGGTCAGGTCGCTCTCGCGCGGGTCGACGTTCACCGCGAAGGTCAGCTCCGGCAGCGGGGTGCCGCCCGCGCTGACGGCGTAGGTCCCGGGCAGCATCAGCTCCCTGGCCGCCGGCTTGCCGTCCGCCTCGGCCGCCACCTTCACCGGCTTCTCGTCCGGGCCGGCCGGGCCCACCACCTTCAGCGACGCCGCCGAGGTCCCCTGCGGCGGCTCCAGCGGCTTGGTCTGCCCCACCAGCGCCTGCTCCAGCCCCTTCTCGTCGAGCACGCCGGCGATCCACCCGGTCAGCCTCTGCATCGCCGGCAGGAAGCTGGTGCGGATGGGCCAGTCGGTCCAGGTGCGGTCCACCGACGAGGTGTAGAGGACGACCCGCCCCGCCCCGCGCCGCGCCTCGAGCAGCGCCGGCGCCCCGTCGTCGTAGCTGGCCAGCGTCGTCACCTGCGAGGCGTCGCCCGGCGCGAGCAGGAAGTACTGGTAGGTCCGCGCCGCCAGCATCCCCTCGCGCCCGTCGCCGGTGAACACCGAGAACGCCGGGTGGTCGAACATCACCTGCGCCAGCCGGGCCGCCTTGTTCGCCGCGTCCTCCTGGCCGCGGTTGGCCGCGGTCTTCACCAGGTGCAGCTTGCGCGGCAGGAGGTCGCCGAACATCTCGTTGTAGGCGTCCGCGTCCACCTGGTCGCCCAGGCTGAGGAAGAGCCCGGCGCCCTGCGTGACGCGCTCGGTGAGCTCCTTGACCTTCAGCGGCGGCAGGGCGCGCACGTTGAGCAGCAGGAAGACGTCGTAGTCCGCGAAGTTCTCGTTGGGCGCCGTCTCCGCGTCGCGCAGCGTCGGCCGCACCGGGCTGCCCGGGGACTCGAGCGCGGTCTCCACGAAGAACGCCTCGTCCATGAAGCGCACCGGGTTGGGCGCGCCGTCCACCACCAGCGCCTTCACGTCGCGCGGCACCTTCAGCGCGAAGTGGCGCACGTCGTCGGCCTTCAAGCTGTCGTGCGAGAGCTGCACCTCGCCGGTGAACACCCCGCCCGCCGGGAAGCGGTAGGTCAGCGTCTTGACCGCCGTGCCGCGCGCCGGCACGTCCACGAACGCCTTGGCGACGGTGTCCTTGCCCACCTTCAAGAGCGCCGTCGCGTCCTTCAGCGGCGCGCGCGAGTGGTTGGCGATGGTCGCGGTGAACTGGAACGCCCGGTGCCCCACCGCCGGCGCCGCCTCGACCTTGAGCGCGACCACCGCCGCGTTGGGGAGCTCGGCCGCGCCGCCCGCGGCGTCCAGCAGCACCACCTCCGGCCGCACCTCGCCCTGCGCCGTGGCGATGGTCGGGGCGGGCACGTCCAGCCGGAAGCCCGCCGCGGTCAGGTCCGTCGCCAGGACGATCCGCTTGGCGGGCAGCGTCGACTCGCCCAGCGCGCGCGCCGCCCGCGTCAGGCAGGCGGTCATGTCCTCGGGCAGCAGCGTCTGCCCCGCCTTCTCCAGCCCGTCGCGCACGCTCGCCCGATCGAAGCCCGGGGCGCGCGGAGCCGGCGCGTCCGGCTCGCAGGTCACCAGCGTCACGGGATCCTCGGCGGCGAGCGAGGCGAGCGCGTCCTTGGCCATCTCGCGAGCCCGCTCGAGCAGCGGCTTGCCGTCCAGCTCGAAGGACATCGACAGCGAGGTGTCGAGGACGATCGCCGTGGCCGCCGGGCCCTGCGGCTTGAGCGCGGCCTCCTCCTTCTTCGGCTGCGGGCGCGCCAGCGCGATCGGCAGCGCGACCAGGAAGAGCGTGCGCACCAGGAACAAGATCAGGCGCTTGAGCCGCAGCCGGCGCGCCGTCCGCCGGCGCGAGCGCAGCACGAAGTCGATGGCGGCGAAGGGGTGCGGGCGCGCGCGCCTGCGGTTGAAGAGGTGGACGAGGACGGGGATCGCCGCGAGCGAGGTGCCCCAGAGCATCCACGGGTTGGCGAACTCGAGGTTCATGCCTTGGCCCGCCGCCCCGTCTCGCGGCGGCCCAGGTAGCGCAGGAGCACGCGGTCCAGCGCCTCGTCGGTGCGCACCGCCTCGTAGTCGCAGTCCAGCTCGAAGCAGCGCTTCTTGGCGCCCTCCAGGAAGCCCTGCATCTCCTCGAGGTAGCTCTCGCGGATCTCCCGCGGGTTCGCCTGCTGCTGGCGCTCGTCCTCCATGGAGAGGAAGAGCGTGTTGTCCTCGAACGGAAACTCCAGCTCCGCCTGGTCGAGCACGTGGAAGACCGAGACGTCGTTCTTGCGCAGCCGCAGCTGCAGCAGCCGCGAGAGCGCCTGGGGGTCCTCGTCGAAGAGGTCCGACAGCAGCACGACCGCCGAGCGCCGCTGCGCCTTCTCGCTCAACAGGTCAGCGGCGTCGGCGAGCTTCGTCGACCCCTCGCCCTTGAGCCCCTCGAGCGCCTCGAGGATGACCTGCAGGTGGCCGGCCGAGGAGCGCGGCGGGATGTAGGTCGTCCCGGAGGACTTGAGGATGAGCAGCCCCACCGCGTCCTGCTGGCGCACCAGAAGGTAGGCGAGCGAGGCGGCCAGCATGCAGGCCACTTCGAGCTTCGAGAGATCGCCCGAGCGGTAGTTCATCGACGCCGAGGCATCGACGGCCAGGTACGCGCGCAGGTTCGTCTCGTGCTCGTAGCGTTTGACGTAGTACTTGTCGAACTTGCCGTAGGCCTTCCAGTCGATGTGGCGGATCTCGTCGCCGGGCGCGTACTCCTTGTGCTCGGCGAACTCGACCGATTGGCCCTGGTGGGGGCTCTTGTGCAGGCCGGAGAGCACACCCTCCACGACCGCGCGGGCGCGCAGCTTGACGGTCGAGAGCTTGGCGAGGGCCTTGGGGTCGAGCAACATGGTCGTCTTGGAGGGCGGTGAAGAATAGGCGGCGGCCTACCCTGGGGCAACACGGGTGCAGCCGCTCGTTTGGACGATGCAGAACCGCAGGCAGGGGGAGCCATTCCCCGTCCGGCGCAGGACTCGATGCGCCGGGGCGGTCCGTCGCTGGGCTGCTTCATATATGGAAGGAAGGGCACCAAGGAGACTGAACTCGAGATCGCCGCGGCAAACTCGCCTGGCGGCCAGGCTTGGCAACAGCTCCTGACCTTCGCTTCGCTGCGCACGTGGCTCACGCCGGGACTCGGATTCCGCCTACCCGTTTCGCGGCGACTGGGCCCGTAAGGGGCAGGACCCGAGGCGGCAGGGAGGGCATGGGGTCCTGAAGAGGCCTGCTGGAATAATGCGTACTGCGCTACCCCGTATCGAGTTACGGGGTAGCGCAGTACCCCTTATCTCGGAGAGCCCTTTCCAAGACCCGGGCATGGTGTGGGGCGGACAGCGGAGAACGCGGAGCAGCCTTGGTTCAATCTCCCGAGGACCCGTCTCCCTATGTGCAGCCCAGGCCCGGGACCTCATCCCGGTTCGAGTCGAGCCACGGTCTCCAGGTAGCCAGCCCAAGTGACGAATCACCGAGAAGCCTCCGATTTCGGCATGAGGTCCCGGACCGCCGTCATGCCGGGCACACGGGCGAGCCGGTGCCAGACACGAGGCAACTACCCGGAACAACCATGGATCCTCCAGGATCGTCAGCAGACGAGCCGGTGTTCGGCCCAGCCAACGTCGACCCCGGGGGCGGAGAGGACCTCCTCGGCCGTCTTCGGCCTGCGGCGCCCACCGCGATCCCTTCGTCAGGCCGGGGCTCCAGTCGATGCCGCGGCCCGCCCGAAAGCCGAGCGTCCGCCCCCGAAGAAGATCGACACCTCCGCCGCGCCGCTCTTGCGACGAGGGGCCTTGCCGGTCGACACTTTGGGCTTCGCAGCACCTGGTCGTGCCGTCCCACCATCCGACTCGAGATCCAAGAGGGCCCATGGAAGCCAAGCGTCCGCTCAACGTGCTGGTGCTGTCAGGCATCTTCAAGGGAGACCGGTTCATCCAGCAGTGCCACAAGCGCGGCGCCAAGGTGACCGTCCTCACCACCGAGAAGCACACCAACGACCCCTGGCCGCGCGAGTGCATCGACCAGTTCCACACGCAGGCCGTGCGCGCTCCGATCGAGCACACGATCAACACCGTGACCTACCTGATGCGCGGGACGAAGTTCGACATCATCGCCCCGATGGACGACTACGACGTCGAGGTGGCCGCGGCGCTGCGCGAGCACCTGCGCATGAAGGGCATGGGCGCCAGCGTGGCCCGCCACTTCCGCGACAAGCTGGCGATGCGCGTCAAGGCCAAGGAGGGCGGGCTGCCGGTGCCGGAGTTCTGCCCCCTCTTCAACTACGACGAGCTGCGCGACTTCATGGCCCGCGTGCCGGCGCCCTGGATGTTCAAGCCGCGCAGCGAGGCCAGCGCCTCGGGCATCAAGAAGATGCACAACGCCGAGGAGGTCTGGCGCCTCTTGGACCAGCTGGGCGACAAGCAGAGCTACTTCCTGCTCGAGCAGTACCTGCCCGGCGACGTCTGCCACGTGGACTGCCTGATCTCCGAGGGCAAGGTGGTCTTCGCCGAGGCGCACAAGTGCGGCGCGCCGCCCTTCGACGTCACCCACGGCGGCGGCGTCTGGCGCACCCGCACGGTGGAGCGCGGCGGCAAGGAGGAGAAGGAGCTGGTGGCGATCAACGAGAAGGTGATGAGCACGCTGGGCCAGTTCCGCGGCGTCAGCCACACCGAGTTCATCCGCGCCAAGGACGGCAAGCTGTTCTTCCTGGAGACCGCGGCCCGCGTCGGCGGCGCCTTCATCTCCGACCTCGTCGAGGCCAGCACCGGCATCAACCTCTGGGAGGAGTGGGCCAACCTCGAGCTCGACCAGGGCCAGGTGCCCTACAAGCTCCCCAAGCGCCGCGAAGACTACGGCGGGGTGGTGGTGACGCTGGCCAAGCAGCAGTGGCCCGACATGTCCGGCTACAGCGACCCCGAGGTCCACTACGTGCCCAAGAAGGAGCAGCACGCGGCGGTCATCCTCAAGGGCAAGGACGTCAAGCGCATCGACAGCGTGGTCGAGAGCTACGCCAAGCGCTTCCAGCAGGACTTCACGACCTACGCCCCGGCGCGCGAAGGCCGCGCGGACTGACGCACTGCCCGCCCCTGCGGGCTCTTGTCTTTCGAAACACGAAGGGTGGCCACCCTCGAAGTGGCCACCCGCCTCCTGCCGCCGTCGACGGCGCGACCGTTCGGCTCCGACCCCGCCGAGCGTGCCGGGAGCTTCAAACATGCACCGACGCCACCAGCTCCTCCTGCCAGGTCTGGCTCTCGCCATAACCTTCCTCGTCTTCCCGGCAGTCGCCTCCGCCCAGTGCGGCACCAACGCCATCTGGTGCAACGACACCGTCTGCTGCAACACGACGTACCCCATCTGCTGCAACGGATCGTCGTCGGGCGTCGGCGACCCGTGCGGCAAGACCCAGCTCGACTGCAACTGCCTGCTCGACGGCAAGGACGTCTGCGGCGGCGGCTGCATCCCCAAGGGCTCGGTCTGCTGCTCGGGCGGCAGCTACTGCCCCTCGGGCACCACCTGCGACTCGCGCTGCGGCTGCCTCCCCACGGGCACCACCTGCTGCAGCGACGGCACCTACTGCCAGGAAGGAAAGCAGTGCAACTGCGGCGGCTGCACCGATCCCGGGGTGGTCTGCTGCGCCGACGGCACGACCTGCCCGCAGGGCAACGAGTGCGGCTGCGGCGGGTGCGCGGAGCCCGGCGCCACCTGCTGCGGCAACGGCACCTATTGCCAGGCGGGCCAGAGCTGCTGCGGCTCGGGCTGCGCGAGCACCGGCAGCGTGTGCTGCGGCGCCTTCTCCTGCAACTCGGGGCAGGCCTGCTGTGGCAACGGCTGCATGCCTTCCGGGAGCGTCTGCTGCTCCAGCGGGTACTGCCCGCAGGGCACCTCGTGCGACGGGAGCATGTGCCGCGGGAGCGGCCAGTCCTACTCGGGCTACACGTGCCCCACCGGCTACCCGAACCTGTGCTCGACAGCGACGCCGTTCTGCTGCCCGAGCGGCACCTCGTGCGGCAACAACGAGTGCATCCTCAACTACCAGCCGCCGCCGAACGGCTCGGAGACGCCGGGCCGCGGATCCACGCCCGGGCCCACCGGTAAGCCCTCGCCTTCGGGCAACGCCAGCGACCCCAACTCCGGGTTGAAGCCCGCCGAGCTCAAATGGGGCTGCTCGACCGGCCCCGGCGGCACGAGCTGGGTCGCGCTCGCGGCGCTCGCCTGCGCCTTGGGCCTGCGGCGCCGGCGCGCCCGGGTCTCGGCGGTCGTCGTCGCCGCGGCCGTGGCCCTGTCCGCGCCCGCACAGGCGGCGAACGCGACCGCCACGCCGTGCCCTGCGGGCCAGGAGCGCAACGAGGACACCTTCGGCAATTGCTGCTGGATCGATCAGGCCTGGTCCAAGGCCCGCCAGGCGTGCGTCGGCATCCCGCGCTGTCCGGCCAACCTGCGCGCCGACGGCGAGACGTGCGTCTTCAACTGCGAGCCCGGCAAGACCATCACCGATGAGACCGCAGGCAACTGCTGCTGGCCCGGCCAGGTCTGGTCGAAGTCACGCGCGCGGTGCGTGGGCATCCCCACGTGCACGGTGGGCCGCGTCGCCAGCGGCGAGGAGTGCGTGGTCCAGGGAGCCGCGGCTCCGGCAGCTGCGCCTGCTCCGGCGCCAGTCGCGCAGCCGGTCGCGCCGGCGCAGCCAGCGGCCGCGGCGCCTCTTCCCATCGCGCCTCCCCCACCGCCACCCCAGCCGGTGCTGATGCAGCCGGTCGCGACCACCACCGCTGCCGCCCCGCAGCCCCTGATGCCGCCGCCGCCCGGGGCGCAACCGGCGGTGGGGCCGGTCCCGCGCAGCGCGGACGAGCCGCCGCCGTACGAGCCCGTGTACGGCAAGAACGGCGTCAAGGCACCGGCGCCCGCGCAGACGGTGGCCGCGCCAGAGGAGAAGAAGAGCTACGCCGGGCTGCGGTGGATGGGAGAGGTGTCCTTCGCCTTCGACGCGACCTCGAAGTATCCGGGGGCGGTGCTGCACCTGGACATTCCCTTCGGCACCAAGCACATCGTCGCCTTCGGAATCGGAGCCGGCATCTTCGGTCAGGTCGAGGGCGGCGGCGACGACAAGCTCCTGGTCTTCCCGTTCCCCATCCGCCTGTCGTACCGCTTCCCCGTCCTGGAGACCGGGCTGCAGATCATCCCGCTGATCGAGGGAGTGCCCAACCTGCTCAAGCTGGGCAAGCAGGAGAAGTGGGGCGGCAAGGTCGGCGGCGGGCTGATCCTCCACTACAGCCGCGTGTCGTCGGGCCCGGGGGTCAACCTGGGCTGCGAGGTCCTCGGCGTCGACGGCACGGTGGTGCTCACCACGCTCGGGATGACGTTCTGAACGCCGAACAAGACGCGAGCGGGGAGGGGCCATGGACTTCGACGACCTCTACGACGAGAACGCCGTCATCGCCTGGGACAAACAGCTCCTGCTCTCGGAGATCCTGGGCGAGTGCCGATGGGACTTCTCGCTACGCACCGGCGTGCTCGAGTTCACGCGTCCCGGGCGCTCGACCATCGAGGTACCGGCCCAGATCCTCGGGTCGGAGTCAGAGGGAGCTGGCACCTGGCTGTGGGCTTGGGCCAACACCGCGAGCCAGATACCGGCGCAGCTCGTCGAGGCGAGCCTCGAGCTGCGCATGTGGGGCGAGGCGAACGGAGTCGAAGTGCTCTGCGCGCCAGAAACCCCACTCGATGAGGTCGACGGCCACACGCTCTCCATCGTGGCCTCGGGCATGCTCGCCGCGGACGGCTATTACCGGGGTCCGCACGACGGCGGAGCTGTCTTCTTCTTGATCCCCGAGGGAGCCTTGAATCGGCCTCTGCCGCCGGCCTTGCCGCACGTCGCGACGACATTCACAGAGGCCATCCGCCAGCTACCGATCAGGAGCCACCGGCGGGCGCTGCTGGGCTACCTCGACGCCTACGGCTTCGAGACGGTGCAGGAAGTCCCTATGGTGCGCGCCACCTGCGCTGACGGCGAGCTCACCGCGCACTTCGACTCGCTCGGGCGGCTGGCCAAGTTGGAGAGCACGATGCATCCGCGGCGCCCCTGAGGTCCGCGGCCAGGGCCAGCGCCGACGTCGGGCTCACGCCTCCCCGCGCATCCACGCCTTGAGCTGCGGCACCACGTCCTTGCTCCACTTGCGGCTGCCGCGCACCTTCATGAACTCCTCGAGCAGCGCCTGCAGGATGGCCCCCAGCTGCTCGGAGAGCCACAGCCGCTCGGTGAGCCGGTCGTCCTCCTCGTCGCTCATCAGCTCGGGCAGCTTGGCGCTCTTGATGTCCAGGTAGTCGGCGTCGAGGCCGACCTCGTAGACCTTCTCGCCGTGCGTGACGCGCAGCCGGGCCCCGTGCAGCAAGAGCCCGCGGTCCATCGACTGGCGCACCAGCACCGAGTACGGGGCCAGCGCGCCGCGCGCCGACATCTCGGTGATCTCCCCGGCGATGCCGCGCAGCGTGAGCCGCCCGGTGAAGAGCACGACGACCGGGTCCTTGCCGACGGTGGCCAGCGGGTCGCCGGCCTCGCTCTTCCATAAGAGCCAGGTCAGGAACTCGCGGCCCAGGTAGGCCTTGCCCTTCAGGTAGGCCTCGCGGGCCTTGCCGCGCTCGAGCTCCGCCTCGTCCTGCTTCTGCTCGGTGGCCTCGCCGTCGATGCCGACGTCGCCCTTGGCGAACTTGGCGTCCTTGCGAGCCTGATCGCGCTTAGCCATCGGCCACCTCCCCGCCCTTCGTCGCCGCCGCCGCCGCATCCGCCTCGAAGTCCGGCCAGGACAGAGCCGGGGTCGGGGTCAGGTCCTCTTCCTTGATGCCCAGCAGCTGCGCCGCCGTGGTGGGCGCGAGCGCCAAGACCTTGATCCCGAAGGTCTTTTCCAGCGCGCTCTCGATCTCCTCGACCGTCTTGCGCGAGGCGGCCCAGACCTGCAGCTCCTGGGTCTTGAGGTTCCAGCTGACGTCGAAGGTCTTCACCTTGGGAGTCATCTTCTGGCGCAGCTGCTGCTTGAGCGCGGCGCGGGCGTCGTTCTTCTCGCCCCGCTTGGCCGGCCGGGTGTGCTCGGCCTCGAAGGTCTTGATCCACTTCTCCAGCTCTTCCTTGAGCTGGCCGCCGGGGACCTTGAGCACGTCCACGCGGTAGCTGAAGAGCGCGTACTCGCCGTAGTGCACGGCGCCGGTCGAGAACTCGATGGCGTCGCGGTTCTCGAGCTCGACCCAGCCCGCCGAGCGCTCGTCCTCGCTCGACTTCCGGATGGGCTCGAAGGGGTGGACCTTCAGGTTCTTGGTGATCCAGTTCGTCTCGCGCTTGTCGAAGCCTTCCACGCGGAAGCGGGCGAAGGTGACGGCGCCTTTGATGATGGGCATGGCGCGAGAGAATCTTCGCCGCGCACCGATCCGTCAAGCAGCCAAAGGTGTCGGAAAACGAAAAGGCCGCCTCGGGAGCGGCCTTGCGTTCACGGCGGGATTCGTGACCGGCTCTACGGCGCGCAGACGCCCGACTGGCAGCTCAGCCCGTCAAGGCAGGCGAGCCCGCCTTCGCAGGAGTCGCCGTAGCCGGCCGCCTCGCCGGAGCGGACGCCGCAGGTCCGGTCCGCCCGGCAGACCACGCCGCCGGCGCCGGAGTTCGACCTCGGCTGGGCCACCTGCTGCAGGTCGCAGTGCGCGCTCTCGCCGCACCAGGTCTGGACCTCGCCCAGCGCGCCGACCTTCTTGTGGTTGGTCGGGTCGACGAGCGTCAGCGTCCCCTGGCCCAGCGTGTACTCGTAGAGGTGCTTGTTGGCGCTCTCGGTCAGGCGCAGCGTGCCGTCCAGCGCCGACCAGGTTCCGGAGAGGTGGACGGGCATGCAGGGCGCCTTGAAGCACATCACCTGCTGGTCGGCCACGAAGACCCGGTTGCCGTCCTTCTTGGCGAGGACCAGGCCGAGGAGCGTTCCCTCGGTCGCCTGGTAGGAGCCCATGAGCGCGGCGGCCTCGGTGCCGACCTCCGGGTCGCTGCCGACTGCCGAGGGGGTGTTGTCGATGGTCTCGGTGCCGCCGGAATCGTAGCCCGTGCCGCACGCCACCAGGCTCAACGCCGCGGCCAAGACCCAATGCTGGAAAGGATAGTTCTGCATGCCGCCTCGACCCCCAGTAACTCAGAAAGGAGACAGCTTGTACCACATCCGCCTACCCGGCGCCATGCGATCGCCGGGGTCTGGAGTGGTTTCGGGAGGCTCCGACTCGCAACTGGTTGATATTGCTTAAGCAACCCGAGCCTGGCACCGGCTCACGGACCCGAGCCTGGCACCGGCTCTCCGGACCCGAGCCTGGCACCGGCTCTCCGGACCCGAGCCTGGCACCGGCTCACGGACTCGAGCCTGGCACCGGCTCACGGACTCGAGCCTGGCACCGGCTCACGGACTCGAGCCTGGCACCGGCTCTCGGACCCGAGCCTGGCACCGGCTCACGGAACCCGAGCCTGGCACCGGCTCACGGACCCGAGCCTGGCACCGGCTCACGGGCCCGAGCCTGGCACCGGCTCACGGCCCTCGGCATCACTTCCCGCCGCACCACTCCCTGAACGCCTTGGTCAACAGGTCGCTGAGGACGGCCTCCTCCACGGCCGAGACCTTCAGCGCCATCTGCTTGGACTCGAAGGTCCGTCCTTCGCACGAGAGCTTTCCCTCGGCCTTGAAGACCGGCCCGATCGAATCGCCGGACTCGGCGGCGTACTCGAAGGTGCATTCGCGGTTGGCCGCCATGCCGTCCCTGACCGAGAGGCCGTAGAGGCGGTCGAGATTGGCCGCGACCTTGGGGTTCTCGGAGGTGAGCTCGAGCCGCTTCGGCAGGACGGGGGAGCAGCCCGCCGGCATCTCCACGGCCTTGAACTGCGCGACCTCGGTCCTGGGCTCCTTTCCCGACGCGACCGGCAGCGAGCGGACGATCTCGCGGGGCTTCGCCTCGCCCTTCCCGTCGATGATCTGATTGACGAAGTTCGCCGCCATCTTCAGGGCCTCGTCCTTGCTCTTGGCCTTGCCCGCGAGCGTCCGGACCCGCGCCTCGTCGACGCGGTAGCCGTAGATGGAGACCGGGAAGGTCTTGGCCTGCTCCTCGTCCTCCATCTCGAGGAACCCGCCGCCGATGACGATGCCCTTGGGGTCCAGCCGCTCCAGGTGCCGCTGCCAGAGCGCATTGGCGAGGTCCTTGGCGCAGAAGAGGGCCTTCACGTCCCCGGACTGCGGCTTGGGTCCCAGCTTGGCGCGGCACGCCGCGGTCCCCGCCTCCCAGTCCTTGCGCATGGCGCCGGTGGCCCACGCGGGCGGAGGCTCGTCGGCGGGGACGCCGTTCGGATCGGCTTGCAGGCGTCCGTTCTCGTTGCCCACCTCGACCAGCTCGTAGGCCTTGGCCTTCAGGCCCGCGGCCGCGACGATCTTGGCGTCGAGATCGATGAAGGCCTTCCCCGGCTTGGCCGGTCCCGCCAGCAACACCATCGCGATGAGCGCAACGTGCATCGGGCTCCCTCCTCACGGCTCGATCGAGGGCACTGCCCTCTCGACGAGCCTCCAGGCGAACAGCATCGCCGCGACGAATGCGGCCGCGTACAGGACCAAGACTGCCTCGATCATCGCGCCGGCAGGAATCCACAAGTACACCAACTTCACGGCCGCGAGCCCCGCCGCCATGCCGCAGCCCAGCCCGATGGCCCACCGTCGGGCGTGGACTCCGGGCGCACGGGCCGCCGCGGCCAGCCCCCAGGCCGTCGAGATCGCCAGGAGCGCCAGCCCGCAGATCCGGCCGACCGGGTGGTGCAGCCCGTAGCGCACCGCCAGCGCCGGCACGAAGAAGACCACCGAGAGCGTCGCCGCGACGGACGACACCGCCTCCACGCACGCCGAGCGCCGGCCGAGCCCTGCCAGCCAGTCGTCGACACGCTCCACGCCCAGGAACGCGCCGGTCGCGACCGCGAGCATCGCCGCCAGCGGTCCGCCCAGCTTCTCCAAGTGCCCGAGGTTGTAGAGCAAAGTCAGGTCGTAGAACGCCAGCACCGCTCCGGCGGCGCAGGCCGCGCCCACGAAGGCGACGAGCAGCGAGGGAAGCGTGCGGCGCCGGCCCGTGGCGTCGGGAAAGCAGGCGACTCCTCGCTCTCGTCGGCCCAGGGCCGCGAGCGCGAACGCCACGAGCACGCCCGCCACCACGCGGATGATCAGGTCGTCTCGCGTGTAGGGGTTCCACAGCAGCACCTCGACCAGCATCAGGACCGCCGTGTAGCTCGCCGCCGCCAGCGGACCGAGCAGGCTTCGCTGCAGCAGGCCGGGCACGCCGCGGTCGAAGAGCCGGGCGATGGCGAGGTAGGCAAACATCGCGAACGGCAGCTCGAGGAACGCGTTGACCCGGAGGATGGCCGGCTCGAGCCACCGCGCTCCGGAGGGCCCGAGCAGCGCGGCCAGCGCCCTCACGCCGGGGAAGTCGAGGTCGCCGTTGAAGTACCAGGCGCCCACGTGCTTCGTGATGAACGTCGCGTCCCCGCCGCGCGCCGCGAGGATGTAGGCGTTCACGGCGACCTGGTTGGCGACGCACAGGACGCTCGTCGCCAGGAAGAGCGTCCACGGGTGCAGGAGCACGCCGGCCCATCGGCTCCCCGAGCCCGTCGAGGGGCCCGGGCCCAGCTCCCCGACCGTCCCGGGCCGCAGGAAGTGGCGGGCCGCGAGCGGGATGGCGAGGACGGCGCTGGCCACGCCGATGACGTCGATCGCCTGCTGGACGGGGAAAGACACGGCGCCATCTTCACCCCGAGCTCGTCGATGGGCCAGGGCCGAACTCGGGCTCGACGGAATCGGGGCCGCGGAAGTAGCTTTCCGGGAATGACGGTCGGCGAGCTCTGCCAGATCTGCGGTGTGTGCTGTCGCGGCGCCTTCTTCCGCTATGCGCTGCTCTCGGACGCGGAGGTCGAGCAGCTTCGCGCCAAGGGCATCCCCACGGCGGTGCGCCGCAACGGCCAGAAGGCCATCCGCCTCGGCTGCGCCGCGCTGCGCGGGGAGCTGTGCTCCATCTACCTCGAGCGCCCCAAGGCCTGCGACGCGTACTTCTGCCAGCTCGCCTTCCGGCTGCGCGACGGGCTGGTGACCGCCGAGCAGGCGCTGGCGGTGGTGCGCCAGACGCAGGAGCTGCTGGCGCAGATCGAGGCGGACCTGCCCCCGCCCGTCGACGGCGATCCGCCGTCGATGATGGAGCGCGCCTACCAGCACGGGCTGCGCTCGGGACCGGCGCTGCTGCGGCAGGCCGAAGCCCTGTTCCGCGAGCACTACCTCGGGCCCAACCAACCCTGATGGGTCGAGACCGGCGCCCCACGCATGCGTGGACCGCGCGCCACTCTTTTCGCGCCTGACGGCGTGCCGGCTCCCGTGAAGAGGCGTTTGGCACCGGCGCTGCAACCGCGCCCCCCGCCGAACGGAACCAACCCCTTCAAGGAGCCTGCATGCGCTGTCGTCCCCTTCGCTCGATCGCCCGCGTTCTCGGCGCCATCGCCGTCCTCGCCCCGTCCCTCGCCTTGGCCTACCCCGGCGGCATCACGGGCTACTCCGGTCGCGGCGGCAGCACCTGCGCCTCGTGCCACGGTGGCGGCGCGACCCCCACCACCAAGCTCACCGGTCCCACCACCCTCGCCCCCGGCGCCAGCGGCACCTACACGCTGACCTTCACCGGCGGCCCCGCCGTCGACTCCGGTCTCGACGTGGCGGCGAGCACCGGCACTCTGGCGACCGCGGATGCGCTGACCCGGCTGGCGAGCGGCGAGATCACGCAATCGAGCCCCAAGGCGTTCAGCGGCGGCTCCGCGAGCTGGACCTTCCAGTGGACCGCCCCCGCCACCGCCGGCGCGGCGACGCTCTACGCCGCCGGCCTCTCCTCCAACGGCTCCGGGACCTCCGGCGACGGCGTGGGCTCGGCCACCCTCGCGGTGACCGTCGCCGCCGCCCCGCCGCCGGTCTGCACCACCGGCCAGACGCAGTCCTGCTACACCGGCGCGGCCGGCACCCTGGGCGTCGGCATCTGCAAGGCCGGCACGCAGACCTGCTCCAACAACGCCTGGGGCGCCTGCATCGGCCAGGTGCTCCCCGCCGCGGCCGAGACCTGCTCCAACAACCTCGACGACAACTGCAACGGGACCGCGGACGAGGGCTGCCCGGTCATCATCTGCACCGCCGGCCAGACGCAGTCCTGCTACACCGGCGCCTCGGCCACCAAGGGCGTCGGCACCTGCAAGGCGGGCGCGCAGACCTGCTCCAACAACGCCTGGGGCGCCTGCTCGGGCCAGGTCCTGCCCGTCCCCGAGATCTGCGGCGACGGCCTGGACAACGACTGCGACGGCATTCCGGACGACGGCTGCCCGGCCCCGGTCTGCACCGCCGGCGCGACCCAGGCCTGCTACTCCGGCCCTGCGGCGACCAAGGGCATCGGCGCCTGCAAGGCGGGCCTGCAAACCTGCGCCAACAACGCCTGGGGCGCCTGCTCCGGCGAGGTCCTCCCGACCGCCGAAGCCTGCGGCGACGGCATCGACAACGACTGCGACGGCCAGGTCGACGAGGGCTGCCAGGCTTCGGTCTGCACCGAGGGCGCGACCCAGGCCTGCTACTCCGGCCCCGCCGCGACCAAGGGCATCGGCGCCTGCAAGGCGGGTTCGCAGACCTGCGCCGGCAACGCGTGGACCGCCTGCTCCGGCGAGGTCCTCCCCGCGACCGAGATCTGCGGCGACGGCCTCGACAACGACTGCGACGGGCAGACGGACGAGGGCTGCGCGCCCGGGTCCTGCCTCTCCGGCTCGGTGCAGTCCTGCCGCGTCGGCCGCCGCCCCGGGTCGCAGAGCTGCGTGGACGGCGTCTGGTCCGCCTGCCAGCTCAAGAAGCGAGGCCACCGCACCGACCCCATCTCCGCCCTCACCACGATCGAGCTCTCGACCCACGCGCTCATCCAGCCGCTGGAGGCGGACGCCTCGACCGCGGGGGGCTGCTCCGCGGTGCCCGGCGCCGCCTTCGCGCCCTTCGGCCTGGCGCTCGCCGCCCTGGCGCTGCTCCGGAACAGGCGACGCTAGCGCCTGAATTCACTAGGTAAACAGAAGGCCACCCGCCAGAGCCTGGCGGGTGGCCTTTTCACTTGGGGCCCTGCGCGCCGCGGGCGGTCTACTTGGCGCCGGCGAACATCTTGCGGGCGGCTTCGATGGCCTTGGGGTCCAGCGTTCCGAAGCGCAGCTTCCAGACCCCTTCGAGCGCCTTGGCGCCATCCGGCGTCTCGCCCAGCTTCGGCAGCGCCTCGCCCAGGGTCTTCCACTTGGCGTCGGGGATCTTGCCGGCGATGGTGGCCACGACGCCCATGGGCAGCGGCGCGGACTTGTAGACGATTTCCAGATCGCCGGCGAACGGCGAGGTGGCCAGCGCCGCGGCCTGCTCGGCGTCCAGCACCATCGCCACCTTGTCGCCCTTGGCGGCCTTGCGCATCGCCGAGAGCATCTGCTTGCTCTGGGTGAACTTCACGCCGTCCGGCAGCTTGCCCCACTCGCCGAGGACCGGCCCTTTGATGAACTTGGGCGAGAACCCGACGATCGACTGGATCTCATAGCCGGCCAGCGCCGCGGCGTTGGGGATGGCGCCCTTCTTGGCGACCAGGCTCCAGACCTCGTTCGGGTCGGCCTTGCCCTTCATGATGGCCGCCTGGCGGGCAGTCAGCTTGAGCGCTGTCTCCTGCTCGAGGAACAGGGCGAGCGGAAGCATGGCGATGGCGGCGTCCGGCTGGGAAAGTCGAGTAACCCCGCCCGTTTCGGTCTCGTAGTAGGCGCCCTTCAGGTCGGCGGGAGCCCACTTGGCCGCGGCAGCCATCGCGGTGACCAGGGCGTCGATGGCCGGCTGGGCTTCGCTGGTGGTCCCCGGGTAGCCCGGGGCGCAGATGACCATCGCCACGGGGTCGGCGGCCAGGGCGGGCGAGCTCAGGAGGATCAGACCGACGGCCAGCAGAGCGTTGCGCATGTGTTCGCCTCCTACAAAAGGCGGGGAGCTTACTTCAACGCTGCGAATCAATCACTACCTGGGACGGACGGCGCCAGTGTAGGCTTCACGCCCATGTCTGCCCCCTCGAGACTGGAACGCGCGTTCCAGGCGATCATCAAGCAACGGCTGATAATCGTTGCGCTTTACGCGGTCGTCCTACCCCTGGGCATCTGGGGCGCACTCCTGGTGCCCAAGGACGACTCCATCGACCGGATGGTCGTGGAGTCCGACCCGGACTACGTCGCCACCCGCGCCTTCCAGCAGTTCTTCCCCGAAGCCCAGATCGCGATGCTGCTGCTGGAGTCTCCCGACCCCTACCGGCCGGAGGCGCTGCGCGAGCTGATGGCGCTGGAGGACCGGCTCGCCAAGGTCCCGAACGTGCGGCCCAACTCGGCGCTCTTGGTCTGGAAGCGCACCCACCCCACCTTCTCGGCCACGCCCGAGGAAGCCGCGGCCTTCAAGCAGTTCTGCACCGGGACCGACCTCTTCCGGCGCCAGGGGCTGGTCGGCGAAGGCTTCCTCTCCATCGCCACCCTGGTCACCACCACCGAGCAGAAGGGCCGCAACCTCGCCCTGCACGGGATCGACAAGGCGCTGCCGCCGATCGGCGACCCGAACGCCTCGACCGCCATCAAGACCGTGCGCAAGGTCGGCCGCCCCTACATCGAGACCTGGCTCGAGGAGGAGATGTCGGCCGCCTACTCGGTCTACATCCCGGCCTTCGTGGTCTTCGTCCTCCTGCTGATCATCCTGATCTACCGCTCGTGGCGCGCGCTGGCGGCGATGGTGCTGGCGCTGGGGACGACGGTGGCGCTCTCGGTCGGCATCGCCTACCCGCTGGGCTACAGCTTCGCGATGATCAGCGCGGCCATCCCGCTGACCATCCTGGTGACCGCCACCGCGAGCCTGGTGTACCTGCACTCCCGCTACGTCGACCGGCCGGCGGACGTGCCGCTGGACGCGCACCACCCGTTCGCCATCGCCAACAAGTTCCTGCCGGTGACCGCCTCGCTCATCGCGGCGATGCTGGGCTTCGCGGCGCTGGGCGTCTCGCAGATCCGCCCGGTGCGCGAGATGGGCATCTGGATCGCGGTGGGCATGGTCATCACCTGGGTCGTGTCCTTCACGCTCTTCCCGGTGCTGCAGCGGCTGTTCGCCTGCCCCACCCGGAGCGCGCAGGCCTCCACGTCCCGCCTGGAGGCGTTCTACGAGCGCTTCGTGGAGTTCCTGCCCGGCTTCACCTACCGCTGGCGCTGGGCGCTGGTGCTGGCGCCGGTGGCCATCTGCGTCGCCGGGGCGATCGCGCTGTTCGGCCTGCCCGGCGGCCGGCTCTCGCCGATGAAGGTGGAAGTCGACGCCATCGAGTACGTCAACAAGGACATGTCCCTGTACAAGGACATGCGCTACTTCGAGAAGTCGGTCTCCGGGCTCTCGGTGGCGCGGGTCTGGGTGCAGACGCCCAAGGGCGGGGTCCTCGACCCGGAGCTGCTGCGCGGCCTCGAGTCCTTCAGCCGCGACCTGGAGAAGTACCCCTACGTGGCGAGCGCGCTGGGGCCCACGGGCATCCTGCGCATGAAGCGCTACCTGGGAGGCAAGGGCGACCAGCTGCCGGCGGACGCCGAGGGCTTCGCCGAGGCGACCTCCGACCTCGAGCAGCTGCTCATCTCGGAGATCGAGCTCCAGGGCTTCATCGACACCAAGACCCTCTCGAACGCCAACATCATGGTCATCACCCACGGCAGCGACTACGCCGAGTTCGAGAAGCTCATCGCCGCCATCCAGTCCGCCTGGGCCAAGAACCGCGAGGCGAACCCGGCGCTGAAGGAGGCGACCATCCAGGTGGTCGGCCAGTCGGTGCTGCAGTCGAAGATCGGCGCGAACCTGGTGCCGACCCTGACCGAGAGCTTCGCGCTGACCGCGGTGCTGATCTTCGTGACCTTCCTGGTCGTCTTCCGCAACGGCGCGGCGCGGCTGATGGCCATGATCCCCAGCTTCTTCGCGATCCTGGCCACCTTCCTGGCGATGCGGCTGTTCGGCGGCTCGCTGAACGTGGCGACCATCATCCTGGCCACCACCGTGCTGGGCACCACCGAGAACGACCAGATTCACTTCTTCTACCACCTGCAGGAAGGCCAGCGGGGCGGCGCCAGCATGGAGAAGGCGCTGCGCCACAGCCTGATGATCTCCGGGCGGGCCATCATCTTCGCGACCCTCATCAACGCCGCCGGCTTCATCGCGCTGGCACCCTCGGGGCTGCCCCTGCTGCGCCAGTTCGGCGTGGTGACCGCCCTGGCGTTCCTGCTCTCGATGGTGGCGGACTTCACCGCGCTGCCCGCGGCGCTGTGGATCCTGTTCCGGGAGAAGCCGGACGAGGCGCGGCAGCCGCAGACGCCGCCCGAGGCCCCCATCATGCAGCCGCCGGCCACCACCTAGCTCCTCGCCTCATCTTCCTCGCCTGCCTGCCTCCCTGCCGGACGAGCAAGCGGAGGGAGGTCTCCCTCTGGCCTGCGTCACTCCGCACGCCGCACGGCGTCGGTGGGCGAAGGCGCCGCCGCGTGGTATGGCTCCGGCCATGCCGTTTCGGCCAGTGCCGACCGACCGAGCGCTCCAACGCCTGTTGCTGGCGCTTCTGCCGCTCCAGCTGACGGGCTGCTTCTTTTTCAGCCGCCCGGCGGTCGTGGCTCCGGTGCCGACCCCCAACCTCACCTTCAACGTGGCGGTGCTGGGCAAGGACGCGACCGGGCTGGCGCTGGCGGCGGAGCGGCTCTGCTCCACCCTGACCACCCGCGACCAGAAGCTGCTCGGCTTCTCGCTCGCCCAGCGTGCGCTGGCCATGAGCTCGCACCACACCGGGGCGGCCATCGCCGTCTCGCACTGCGCGGCGGTGCTCACCGAGTGGGAGACCGATCCCGGCAGGCTCGAGGCCATCGCCCAGGTGGGCCTGGAGGCGGGCAAGGCGGCGGGCGCGCCGGACAAGGACCCGCGGGCCAGCTACTGGATGGCCATCAACCTGGGCCTGTCCATCCAGCAGCGAGGGATGGCGGCGCTGCCGCTGCTGCCGGTGGAGATGGCGGCGCTGAAGACCTCGCAGGCCGCCAAGGAGATCGAGCTGGGAGGCCCGCTGCGCGCGCTGGGGATGCTCTACCTGAAGGCGCCGTCCTGGCCTGCCGGGCCGGGCGACTTGGACGCCGCGCTCGAGCTGCTCAAGGAAGCGGTCGAGACCTATCCGTCCCACCCGCTCAACCACCTCTTCTACGCCATGGCGCTGCGGGAGAGCGGGGACGGCGAGGCCGCCTCCAAGGAGCTGCAACGCGCCCACGAGCTGGCCCGGCCCGAGCTGTGGGGCGACTACGCGGCGCTGTGGCAGGGGCAGGTGCAGGCGGCGGCGAAGTGACGCTGCCCGCCGGAGGCTGAAGCCCTGCCGTCGCCCCACATCTCTTGGATTGATTTCCACCAACTAGCCGGCGAGTTGGGTAGAGCCCGGCCTCCGTGCCGGGGGCGCGTCGGTCGGTCGTGTCGGTGTGGTCGACGCCCGGCAACAGCCGCCCCCGCCACGGAGGGCGGGCTATACCCCCTTCCGCCGACTGAAGATGTGGGGTGACAGCAGCGGCTTCAGCCTCCGGCGGCCGGTCAGTACGCGATGCCGTAGCTCTTGGCCTGCTTGGCGACCGTGTCGTTGACCTCGTCGTCGAAGGACGCGGCCGGGGCGGCGGGCGCGGCGCTCTTGAGGTACGCGTCGCGCTTCTTGGAGAGCTCCATGACCTCGCCGGCGATCTTCTCGCGCTCGGCCTTCTTCTCCTCGACGTAGGCCTTGCGCTGGGCGGGGGCCATGGCGCGCATCGGGGCGGGCAGCGCCTCGGCGGGCACGTCCTCGACCTTCACCCGGCCCTGCGCCGCCTGGGTCACGATGTCGTTGGAGTCCACGTAGCCCGACAGCGCCCGGTAGCGCGCGCTCTCCGCCTGGATCTCCGGGGCCATCGCGCGGTTGCCCTCGGCGCGCTTCTCGGCCGCGTCGCGGTCCTTGTCGCCGCCGTAGTACACCGCGGTCCCGGTCATCCGGGAGTTCAGCTCGCGCAGCCGCTCGTCCATGGGGGTGCGCACCGCGACCATGCCGCCGTCCTGGCCGATGGTCGAGAAGGCGCCGCCGGTGGCCTTGGCGAAGCTCTTCCAGGCCGACGCGGTGTCCTCGAGGTCGCCGCAGCGGATGGCGTTGACGACGATGCCGCGCCGGCGGGCCTCGGCGGCGATGGCGCCGTCGCTGGGCTGGTCGCCGTAGTCGTCGTGCGGAGGCGAGTCGCCGACCAGGAAGACGAGGCGCATGGCCTTGCCGGGGGTCCAGGCCATCTTGCGCATCGAGTCGAGCAGGGCCTGCTTCACGTCCTCGGGGGGATCGCCGCCGCCCTCGGCCTTGAAGCGCCGCAGGTTGGCGTAGACGTCGTCGAGGTTGCTCGTGAGCGGGTAGACCTGGGTCACGAAGGCGTCGCCGCGGTCGCGGAAGGCCACCAGGCCCACGCGAAGCTCGGGAGTGGGCTTGCCGCCGGCGATGTGGCTCGCCATCGACCAGATCTTCTGCTTGGCGCCCTCGAGCAGCCCGGTCATCGAGCTGGTGGTGTCGAGGGCGAAGACCACGTCGATCTTCGGGCGCTCCACCGCGGGCGGGGTCGGCGGCTGGGCGGGCTCCGGGGAGGGCTCGGCCATGGGCGTCGGAGTGACCGGGGTCGGCTCGGCGGCGGGCTCGGGCGCAGGCGTCGGAACCGGGGGCGGCGTGGGCGTGGGGGTCGCGACCGCGACGGGCGTCGGCTCGGCGGGCTTTTCGAGGTGCTTGGGCAACAGCTGCAGGATGAGTCCGGCGAGCACCAATACCCCTGCGCCGCCGAACACCAGCCAGGTCGTCACGTTCTTCTTCGGGCTCGAGTCCATGTGCAGCCTCCCGCGTGGCTCCCCCTAGAACGTCCCAGTGGACGAGAGGATCTCCGGCAGGAATAGCCTAGTTGGAACGCGGACTTGGAATCGAGTCTGGACTGGGTGGACCTGGGTGGACTGGGTCGACGAAATGGACCGGTAGCGATCGGTGGCCGGTCCACCCGGTCCACCCGGTCCACCCGGTCCACCCGGTCCACCCGGTCCACCCGGTCCACCCGGTCCACCCGGTCCACCAAGGACCTGCAAACACCCGCTACTTCGACAGCGCTCTCAAGAGCCGCCAGTCGAAGAGCCCGGTCTCGTGCCCGTCGCTGAAGACGATGCGGACCGCGTAGTTGCCCACCGGGGTCATCTCGCGGATGGCCAGGTCCGGCGGCACCGTGGCCGGGTCGAGCGTCCGCTTGCCGGTCATCTCGTCGACGCACATCGCGCAGGGGCACCCCTGACGGAGGGCCTGGGCGGTCGTCGATGTCGTCTTTCCGTCGTCCCAGCGGATGGCGAGCGACCCGTCGTCAGCCCGGTCGATCGATTGTGGGGCAGGGTCCTTGCCGGCCTTGTGCATGTAGTCCCAGATACTCATGGGCCGATCGTTGCGGGGGCGCGGCGGCTGCGCAAGCGGACTGTTGCCGCTTGCCCCCCATCCGTCGCACCCCCAGGTTCTGGGCAACCTCGGTTTTGAGCGGCCGGCCTCTGTGCCGGTCCGGAGGGCATCATGGGCGGGAAGGGTTCTCTGACGGTGGCCCGGGTGCGCGGCATCCCCATCCGGCTGCACTTCACCTTCCTGCTCATCCTGCCCTACCTGGCCTACGTCATCTCCCGGACGACGCCGTCGCTCTCGCGGCTGGCCCGGGTCGATCCCGAGGGGCTCGTGCTGCCTCCGCTGCTCCTCGGCCTGCTGCTCGCGCTGGGCCTGTTCGCGTGCGTGCTCCTGCACGAGCTGGCGCACGTCTTCGTGGGGCTGCGCGGCGGCGCCAAGGTGCAGGGCGTGACGCTGATGATCGTCGGCGGCGTCTCCGAGATCACCGAGTTCCCCACCAAGCCGGCGTTCGAGGCGGCGATGGCGGTCGCCGGGCCGCTGGTCAGCCTGGCGCTGGGCGTCGCCTGCGGAGTCGGGATGCGGCTGGTCGGGCCGGAGATGGCCGACCTGCGCTTCGCGCTCACCTACCTCGCGGTGATGAACATCGCCCTGGCGCTCTTCAACCTCATCCCCGCCTTCCCCATGGACGGCGGGCGCATCCTGCGGGCCGTGCTGGCCATGGTGACCAACCGGGTGCGCGCCACGCGCATCGCCTCCTGGGTCGGCCAGGGCTTCGCGGTGCTCTTCTTCGGCGCCGGGCTCTACACGCTGAACTGGGTGCTCCTGCTCATCGGCCTGCTGGTCATCGCCGGGGCGCGCACCGAGTTCGAGATGGTCAAGTCGGGCAGCGCGCTCGAAGGCCTGGTGGTCGCGCAGGCGATGGAGCGCTTCCCGCCGTCGGTCGACGCCGAGGACTCGCTGGGCCTGGTGCTCTCGCGGATGGAGCGCGAGCTGCGGCCCACCTACTTCGTGGTCGAGCACGGCGCGCTGGTGGGGGCGATCGTCGCGGCGGACGCGCGCAAGGCCGACGAGAACCTGGCCTTCGCCCGGGCCCGCGACGTGATGCGCCCGGACGTGCCGCAGCTCCGGCCCGACCAGGACTTGGCCACGGCGGCGCGCGAGCTGCGCGGCTCCGGGATGACGAGCCTGCCGGTGGTCGAGCACGGGGAGCTGGTGGGCGCGGTGAGCTTCTCGACCATCGCGGCGCTGATCCGCGCGACGGAGTCGACTCGGCTAGCCGCGAGGCGGGCGAAGGTTCCCAGGGAGCGGGAGGCCACCTGAGGGCGGCTGCTACTTCACCAGCCTCAGGTGCCCGCGCTTGGGCGCATTCCCGTCGCCATCCGGCGGCCTGATCTCCGGCTCGGCAGGCTTGGCCGGTTGGGCCGGCTCGACGGGCTTGGCGAACTCGACGGGCTTGGCGAACTCGACGGGCTTGGCGAACTCGACGGGCTTGGCGAACTCGACGGGCTTGGCGAGCTCGACGGGCTTGGCGAGCTCGACGGGCTTGGCGAGCTCGACGGGCTTGGCCAGCTCGACGGGCTTGGCCAGCTCGAGGGGCGGCTTGGCCAGCTCCAGGGGCCTGGGCCCTTCCGCGGCCGCTTGCGGCTCGGGCTTCTGCGGCTCGCTCTCACCCGCGTCCGCGCCCTGCCCGCCTGCCGCCTCGGCCGGCACCTCGAACTCGCCGGTCACCGCCTTGACCACCTGGAAGGCCCTGCGGCGCGCTTCGGGCGCCTCCGGGCCGCTGGCGGGCGCCATCCCGGAGCGGTCGATGGACTTGGCCTCGTCGCGCAGCGTGTCCACCTCGGCCCCGGTGAGGCCGAACTGCTTGGCCGCCTCCTCGAACAGCTCGCGGGGCATGTCCTCGGCGTACATCCAGGCCTGCTCGCTGCGCTCGGAGCCGGTGATTGCAAATATGGCCGACCACGGCACCGCGATGCCGAAGCGCGACCCGCCGAAGCTCAGGGTCTGGCGCACGCCCCACTCGCCCACCGTGAGGTCGGGCGGGTCGAAGCGCAGCGACAGGTTGAGCCTCAGGTGGAAGTCCTCCCGGAAGCGCTGCGGGACGAGGACCCCCGGACGCCGCGCGTCGAGGTGGATCATCACGCGGCCCTTCTCGAGCGCCCGCTCCACCTGCCGCTTCTTCTCCTCGCTGCGAGGATCCATCCGCTGCCTCAACCCTTCCCTTTTCCGCGCGAGCGCATGGCCCTGTCGACCTCGCGCTGGGTCTCGCGCTCCTTGATGTCTTCGCGCCGGTCCTCGTGCGTCTTGCCCTTGGCCAGCGCCAACTCGACCTTGGCCCAGCCCTGCTTGAAGTAGATCTGCAGCGGGATCAGCGAGTAGCCGCGCTCGTGGACCTTCACCAGGAGCTTGTCGATCTCGCGGCGATGCAGCAGCAGCCGCCTCTTGCGCAGCGGGGTGTGGCCCAGCAGCGAGGCGGCCTTGTACGGGCCGATGTGCAGGTTGTGGATGAACAGCTGCTCCTTCTCGGGCAGGGCGTAGCTGTCCGAGAGGTTGGCGTTGCCCTCGCGCAGGCTCTTGACCTCGCTGCCCGCAAGCTCGAGGCCGGCCTCCACCGTCTCCTCGATGGAGTAGTCGAAGCGCGCCCGCTTGTTGCGGGCCACCACGTCGATGCCTTCCTTGGGCTTGGGCTTCGCCATCGCGGGCTCTATCTAACGCGCCGAGGTCCCCCTGTCAGCCTCGGAGGCGAGTCTGCCCCTCGCGCAGGGATTGGGTCGGCAGCCTCAGGGCACCTTGGGGGCGTCCAGGAAGCGCCGGTCCCAGGGCCGCGCCGTCTTCATGGCGAGCACGATGGCGTCCCCGACGAACGGGGCGAGCAGGTAGCGCCGCTCGCCGTTCCACTGCCAGGTGAAGCCGGCCAGCTCGGCGGTGTCCAGGAACTCGCCCAGCAGGCGGGCGTCCGAGGCGTGGCGTGCGCCGGCCAGCGCGAAGCCCGTCCCGGAGGGGCTCAGGCCCAGCAGCACCGGCCCGGAGTCGACGTCGCCGCCCACCCTCACGCCTCGGCGGACCTCGCGCACGCCCGCGATGCCCAGCGGCCGGTCCACCAGGTGCTTGCGGAGGCGGTCGAACTGCTCGGCGGCGAAGGCGCGGTCCACCATCGGCAGGAAGAAGCTGTTCCAGCCCACCCCGGAGCCGCGCGAGCGCTGGTTGGGTTTCCCGTCGCGGCCCAGCGAGAAGCTCACCAGCCCCGTCTCGGGGTCCAGCAGGTTCGTGCGCGTGTACGCCAGCCAGCGGTCGACGACGGGCCGGTGGTCCTGCTGGCCGGTGCCCAGGTCATGCAGCGCGAGGGCCGCCGCGACCGCGGCGTTGTCCATGGCATAGACCTCGCCGGGGTAGGTCTCCAAGTAGCTCGAGGAAGAGGCGGCCATCCGCCTGGCCAGCGCCTCGACGACCCGGCTGCCCGCATCCTTATATGGGTCCTCGGCCGCAGCTCCGGCGAGCAGGCGGCGCTCGGCCATCATCAGCGCCACGTGGCCCAGGTAGCCGATGTGGCCGTTCGGGCCGTCGAGCGAGTCGAGCGCGTCCTCGCCCTTCCACATGCCGCGGTCGAACTCGCGGGCGGCGGGCTCGAGGGCGCGAACGATCAACTGGTCGATCTCGCCGATCGCGGCGGCCCGGGTTTCCGGGTACTCGAAGGCCAGGTTGGTGCAGGCCGCGGCGGTCATCGACAGCGAGCCGACGAACCACTCGCCGGTGAAGATGCCGCCCGGCGTCCTCATGCCCCGGGCGTCGGTCTTCTCCTGCAGCAGGCGGTGGACCAGGTAGGCGCGGCGAGCCATCAGGTCCGCGCGCTCCTCGCCGGCGATGAGCCTGGCGCCGTCGGTGCGGAAGGCGAAGAACCAGGCGGCCTTGAGGGCCACCAGGACCAGCAGCGTCCCGCCGTAGATCTTCACCCGCCGGCTGACGCCCCTGGGGATCTTCATGGCGCCGCCGCCTCGCGGACCTGGACCACCGGCCTTCCGTCGATGCCCGCCTCCATCGGCAACCCGAGCAGCCAGCTGGCGGTCGCGAACGTGTCCTCGATGTGCACCTCGAGCCCCGCAACCGTCGCCAGGTCGAAGCCGGCGCGAATCCCGGGCCCGGCGACGATCCAAGGTATCCGCATCGACTTGCCGTCGGTCGGCGAGTGCGTGTGGTCCGAGCCGCCATGGTCTGCCGTGACGATGACCGCCGTCTGGTTGGCGAGCCCCGTGCTACGCAGCGCCTCGAGGACCTGCCCGATCGCCTGGTCGGCCTTCGCCAGCGCCTGGCACTGCTCGGCGGAGCCCCAACCGCTGGCGTGTCCCGTCCGGTCCACTGCGGGCAGGTGCAGCACCAGCAGGTTCGGCCTCTGCTCGCGGAGGAGCGCGATGGCCTTCTGCGCGAGCAGCTCGTCGTCCACCGCTTCGTCCGTCTCCGGCACGAAGGACCAGTCCAGCGCCCCGGGGCGCTCGAAGGTCCTGAACTTGGGCTTGCCGGCGACCATCCCCGTGGTGAGCGAAGGCCGGTGCCGCTTGGCCGCCTCGAAGATCGTCGGGACCTTCGGGTAGTCGCGGAAGGTGTCGTTCCAGCCCACGCCGTGCTTCTCGGGCGTCACGCCGGTGAGCATCGAGACATGCGAGGGCAGCGTCTTGGCCGTGTTGGTCGTGATCGCCGACAGCGTGGACGAGCCGCGGGCCATCAGCGCGCGCAGCGCCGGCGCCGGGCAGGCCTGCAGCACGGCTTGGCCCATCCCGTCGACGGAGACGATGAGGACTCGGTCGAGGGGCTTCGCGGGTGCGGGCTGCTGCTGCTGCCTTGCGGCGCTCGGGGCCGATTTCGGGCAGGCGCACGACAAGGCCAGCGCCAGCCAGGCGATGGCGAACACGGCGGCGTGGCGGCGGGAGGGCATGGGCGGTGGAGCGTATACCGCGCCCCGCGGTGCCGCGGAAACGCTGCGAGCCTGCTAGCCTGCCGCCCGCCATGCGCCGGCTCGCCCTGCTCTCCGACATCCACGGCAACCTCGAGGCCCTCGAGGCGGTCCTGCGCGACGTGGAGAAGCTGCGCCCGGAGATGGTGGTGGTGCTCGGGGACACCATCAACTACGGCCCCGACCCGCGGGCGTGCCTGGAGCGGGTCGACCGCAGCGCGGACCTCGTGCTCGCCGGCAACCACGAGAAGGAGGCGGCGGTCCCGGAGCGCGAGGGCCTCGAAGGCGACGCGCGGGAGATGCTCGAGTGGACCGTCGGCGAGCTCGAAGGCTGCCACGCGTGGGAGAAGCTGCGCGGCCAGATCCTCGAGGACGGCGACGAGCGCTCCCGAGCGCGGCTGAAGGACCTGAGCTTCGTGCACGGTTCGGCCGCCAAGCCGGTGGAGCAGTACGTCTGGCCCGGGCATCCCCAGCACCACCTGCGGCTCAACCGGCAGCTCGACGAGTGGCTCACCACGCTGCGCAAGGGCTTCCGCACCCGGCACGCGTTCTGCGGCCACACGCACGTCCCGGCCGTCCTCGCCGGGTATGAGGACCGGGAGATCTTCCCCATCGAGCAGGACTGGAACCGCAAGTTCACCTTCGTCGGCCCCCACGCGATGTTCTACGTGCCGGCGGGCCCGGTGCGCATCGAGGGGCTTGCCGGCCGGCGCGTGGTCATCAACCCCGGCAGCGTCGGCCAGCCGCGCGACGACAACCCGGCGGCCAGCTGGGCGCTCTACGACGGCGACTCCATCGAGTTCCGGCGCGTGCCCTACGACTCGGTGCGCACCGGGACGAGGATTCGCGCCCTGCCGCTCTCGGAGGACACGCGGGAGTTCTTCGCCGACCGGCTCGAGCAAGGGGTTTGACCGGCCGCCGGCCCGCCGGAAAGTGAATTTCCGGCTACGCCAGCGAAGCCCTTCGGGCTCACAGCATTCCTGGATTGAGTTCAGTCCACGGTCCGTCCGCTCGGAGCCCCGGAGGGGCTTTGTAGACGTAGCCGGAGGCTTCAGCCACCGGCGGACCGGCTCGAGCAAGGGGTTTGACCGGCCGCCGGCCCGCCGCCGGAAAATGAGTTTTCCGGCGGGCTCACTCGACGAGCGTGGCCCGCGCCCGGTACTTCCTGGGGATGCTGTCCAGCTCGTCGCTGAACTGGGTGGCCCCGTCGTCGTCCTCGTACCGGTAGATGCGGTTGTTCTTCTTCGGCGACAGGTGCACGTCGCCCTTGGCCCCCGGCTTGGGCGCCTCGGGTGCCAGGCCGCTCTGGTCGTCGTTGCCGCTCTGCCCCTGCGCCGTGAACTGCTCGCGCAAGGCGTCGGGCAGCACGCCCGGCCGGGCCGCGACCTGGCGCAGCTCGGCCAGGTGCAGGTTGACGCCGACCTTCGCCAGCAGCACGCCCATCCCGATCGCGGCGATGCCGAACACGGCGAGCACCGGCAGGACGCGGCCGTGCGCCAGGGCCGTGTTCCGCACGCGGGTGCCCGCCAGGTAGTCGTGCAGGCAGCGACGGTCGGCGAGGAAGATGAGCAGGACGTCGATCAGCGGAATGAGGGCGCCCGCGGGTCCGACCCAGCCCTGCACCAGCGCCACCAGGAACCCGAAGACCCAGGAGCGCACCAGCAGGGCGCGCACGAAGCCGCCCGGCCGGTCGAACTGATCGACGATCTGGATGCCGAGGAGGCGCTTGCCGATGGTCTGGCCGCGGACCGCCAGCCCCCAGCACTGGACGAACCACAGGAGAAGGCCGGCGACCATGCAGCCGAGGAGCAGCGCCGCCAGCGGGCCGCTGGGCCGGAGCTCCGGCCCGGGCGGCTTGCCGGCGAGCATGGACTGGACGAAGACGCCGCTGATCCACGAGAAGCCGCCGAAGAGGGCGATGACCGGGAAGATCGCCGCCAGCAGCCAGTCGATGCTCGCGGCGTACAGCCGATCCAGCCGGGAGGAGAGCTCGCCGCTCTCCGAGTACTCGCGGATTTCCATGGCCGAGGAGGATACACCGCCCCAGCTCCCTCCCTCCGGAGCGCTCCGGGCCCGGGCGACCGAGGAGCCGCGTCAGTTTGCTAAAGTGCCCTGCACCTGAAGCGGGGCGAGGCCGTGGCGAAGAACGAGCGACTCCAGGAGCTGCGCAAGCGGATCGACGCCCTGGCGGCCGGCCCACTCCCGCGCCGCATCCTCGGCCCGCGCCGCCGCGCCCCGAAGACCCCGCAGCTGCTGGCGCTCGACGTGCTCCTCGACGAGGTGGGCGTCTTCACCCTCGCCGACGCCCGCGCCCTGGCCGAGCTCGCCCTCGCCCACGACGCCGACCTCGCTCCGGTCGCCGGCACGCTGCGGCGCAAGACCTCCAAGGGCCTGCGCGAGCTCGAGGACCGCGTGCTCCACGAGGAGCGCCGCGCCTGGCGGCAGCGCCGCGTCCCCTCCGAGGCCCTGGCCGACCTCGAGGACCTCTGGACGCGCCTGAGCCGCATCGCCGCCGTCGCCAAGGTCATCGCCGATCCGTCCGCGCCCGTCGCGCAGCCCTTCGAGCCGATGGCGATGCCGCGCCGCGCCGATCCCGCCCAGAGCGAGCGCGTGGCCGTCGCCGAGTTCCTGCTCGGGCGCTGCCGCTCCACCGCGTTCGACGCCCGCCAGAAGCGCCGCGACCTGGCCGCCGCCCACGAGCTGCTGCTGCGCATCGGCTCGACCCTGGAGCAGGGCCGCGTGCAGAAGCTGCGCGCCGAGGTCTCCCGCGCCCGCCGCTCGGTCGACCGGCTGGGGAACCTCGACTCGGTGCAGGCCATCGACCTCGCGGCCAAGCGGGGCAAGGGCGGCGAGGTCTGGGCCCACACCCGCCAGCTCTACCTGGACGCGCTGGCCTCCGGCGACGCGCGGCTGGCCGGCGCCGCCCGCGGGCTGCTCTCCGAGCTGCAGGGGATGATCCCCAAGGGCCTGCCCGACGCCCGGAAGAACGACCGCGCCGCCTCGCTCGTCGACGACGCCGGGGCGGGGGCGATGTCCGCGGTGCTCGCCGGCGACGGGCGGTCCGGCGAGGGTGAGCGCGACCGGCTCGGGGAGATCGCCAGCGAGCTGGACGGCGAGAAGTGGTCGGTCTTCGAGCTGGCGGCGGGCTTCGGCAACTTCTTCGAGGTCGAAGGCGACGAGGAGATCATCCTCTCGGTCGGCCCGCCCACCCGCGTGCCCTACCCCAGCTCGCAGATGGCCATCGACGTGGCGCACTCCACCGCCGAGGCGCCCAACTTCGTGGTCACCGACCCGCGCACCATCCTCTACGACCTGGCCAGCGACCGGCAGCTGGTGCGCGCCTGGTACGAGCCCGGGGTGGTCGAGAAGCGGCGGCGCACCTCGGTGCGGGTCTACGTCTGCGACGCCTCCGGCTCGATGCAGGGCCACCGGGCCCGCTTCCGCGACGCGGTGCTCGTCGCCGAGCTGAACAACCTCTCCTCGCGCGCCGCGCAGGGCCTGCGCTACTCGCCGCTCTACTTCTGCTTCTTCAACGACAAGCCCAGCGACCTCGAGCTGGTGGACACGCCCAGGAACGCCCTGGAGCAGGTCCAGAAGCTCCTGCGCGCCTCCCCCGCCGGCGGCCAGACCGACATCACCTTCGCACTGGAGGCGGCCTTCGGCGCCATCCGCGAGGCGCGCGGCAAGGATCCCGAGCTGGCGCGCGCCACGGTGGTGCTGGTCACCGACGGCGACGACCGGGTGGACCTGGAGCGCATCGAGCTCGCCCGCAAGCCGGCCAAGGGCCTGGAGATCGCGCTGAGCTTCATCGCGCTGGGCAAGGAGAACCCCGACCTCAAGAAGCTGGTGCTGCAGCAGCGCGACGCCGGCAAGCGGGCGTTCTACTACCACCTGGCCGACGAGGAGATCACCGCCGGGCGCACCGCCTTCGACACCGGGCAGCGCACGCTGCTGCCCGCGCGGCCGCAGGTGGAGCTGGGGCCGACGGGGGCCCGGAACGACAAGCTGCGCGCCGCGCTCGACACCCTGCGCTCGGCCGCCCGCCCTCCCGCCGCCGAGCACCGGTCGATGGCCGAGGGCCGCTTCGTGAGCTACTTCACCCCGCCGCCGTCGACGGGGATGGGCCAGCTGCCCACGCCGGCGCTGGTCGCCCGCGCGCAGGGCATCCTCGACGCGCTGGTGGAGACGGTGTCCATGGCCCCGTCCGAGCGGCGGCGGCTGGAGGCCGTGGAGCTGCTCGAGCACCTGCTGCGCGCCTACCGGCTCTCGAGCGCGGAGTGGTTCTCGGCGCTGGGGTCCTTCGAGCCGCAGGCCCGGCAGAAGCTCGGGGACATCAACCTCCTGTGCCCGCCGCCGGGGGGCAGCCAATGACCTCGGCTCCCGCACTTCCGCACCTTGAAGTCCCCTCTCCCGCACTTCCGCACCCTGAAGTCCCCTCTCCCGCCCTTGTTCCAACCCTGAGGCGGGAGAGGGGATTTAGGGGTGCGGGCCCCTGGGCGATCTCACTGCCCGCACCCGCCAACCCCTCTCCCCGACGCTGCTTGAAGCCAGGGTGGCGACCGCCCGACCGACACGACCCCCGGCACGGAGGCCGGGCTCTAGCCGCCGCCGGAGCTCCATCAGACCCGCACCCCTAAATCCCCTCTCCCGCCCCATGACTGAGCCGAAGGCGGGAGAGGGGACTTCGAAGATAGAAACTGGAGTCCACCGATGACCACCCCCACCCTCGCGCCCGAGTCCTTCGCCGCCAGCGCCCGCGCCTTCCGCGCCTTCTTCGAGGAGATCGGCTCGCATTTCCTGGAGCGCGAGCGGCTCATCGAGCAGCTGCAGCTGGCCCTGCTCTGCCGCGAGCACCTCTTGACCTTCGGGCCCCCCGGCACCGCCAAGAGCCAGCTGGCGCTCTCGGTGATGAAGCGCATCGTCGACGCCAAGAGCGGCGCCCCCTCGGTCTTCACCAAGCAGATCGCCGAGACGACGGTGCAGTCCGACCTCGTCGGCCCGGTGGACTTCAAGGTCCTGACCCGCACCGGCCGCACCGAGCACCTGACCGACGAGGGCATCCTCGGCGCCGTCCACGGCATCCTCGACGAGGTCTTCGACGGCCGCGAGATGCTGCTGCGCTCCATCCTCAACCTGCTCGAGGAGCGCGAGCACAAGAGCGGCCACAAGACCACCGCCGGGCGCACCGAGTGCGCGGTGATGACCTCCAACCGCTACCTCTCCGAGGTGGTGCAGCGGAACCCCGAGCTGATGCTGGCCTTCTCCGACCGCATCAGCTTCGTCTGCTTCGTGCCCAAGGGCTTCGCCCGCCCCGCCAGCCGCGCCGAGATGCTGCGCCGCGCCGCGGAGCACGAGCGGCCCGTCTTCCGCTGCCCGCTGACCATCCAGGACCTGGACGTGCTGCAGGCCGCGGCCGACGAGGTGGTGCTGCCGCAGGAGGTGCTGGCGGCGCTCGAGCGGCTGGCCGACAGCCTGGAGCGGCGCCTCTCCGACGAGGCGAACCGCGCGGCCTCCTACCGGCCGACCAAGTACTTCTCCAACCGCACCCTGGTGAAGTCCATCAAGGCGCTGAAGGCGGGCGTGGCGCTCGACGCCGTCCGCCGCAAGCGCGACTGGCCGCTCACCGCGACGCTGGGCGACCTGGGCTCGCTGGCGGCGTTCTTCACGCTGGCCGGCCCCAACGGCGACGACCTGGCGGTGCACCTGCGCACCGCGGCGGACCTGCGCGAGCGCGCCCAGCTGGAGACGGTGCAGCTGGAGCTGAAGGCCTTCGGCGAGGCGCTGGCGGCGGCGCTGACCGGGCTGATGGGCGGGGCGGAGCGCGAGGCCACGACCCTGGGCCTCTCCCGGGTCGTCGCCGAGGCCGGCAAGGCGACCGAGCGCCTGCAGACCGCGGACGCCGCCGACCTGGTCCCGGCGGCGGCGGCGCTGGCGGAGCTGGCCAAGAAGCTGGGCGACATGCTCCACCCGCCGCCCCGGTTCCACGCCAACTCCCTGCCGCTGCGCGCCGCGCTGGACCAGGTCCTGGACGCGCTCGCGGCGCGGCTCGCGGCGCTGGAGGTCCCGGAGGCGGCGCTGCCGGCCTACCTGGACTCGGCGCTCAAGGTCGTCCACGCCTGCGGCTTCGGCGGCCAGCACGCGCAGAGGACGGCGAAGCTGGTGGAGCAGGGGATGGCCGCCGCGGCCCTGGCCTTCAACGGCCTCGCCAGCGAGCAGCAGGCCGCGCGCTTCCAGCCCACCTCCCACGTGTCGGTGGAGCGGGTCGAGCAGTCGGCGCGCGCGCTGGCCACGCGCTTCTCGGCGCTGGAGCAGGCGGTGGCGGACCTGGCCACCGCGCCCGAGGCCCAGGCCCAGGGCTTCCGCGAGGCGGCGGGGGCGAACCGCGAGGCCCGGCTGTGCTGCGCCGTCTCGCTGCTGCAGACCCTGAACCTCGCCACCGGCAAGCTGCTCTCCGAGCGCGGCGGCGGCGGGCAGCCCTCGCTGGACCTGCCGGCCCTGAGCGCCGCGCTCGCCAAGGCCGAGGACGCGCTGCGCTCGCTGGACCCGACCGCGCCCCGCGCCCGGGAGGTGGTGGCGGCGCCGGCCTGGAGGAAGGAGCTGCTCGAGGAGCTCAAGGGCGCGGCGCAGGTGGCGCTGCTGCACGACCGGATCCGCGGGGTGGTGAGCCGGCTGCAGCTGCCCTGGGCGGTGGCCGGCAAGGTGCTAAGCGCGGACCTGCCGGCGATGGTCGGGCAGGTCTGCCGCGGCGTCGCCAAGTCGTGCCGCGAGGTGAAGCCCGCGGAGGCGCTGGCCAAGCAGCAGTCGCGCTTCCTCAAGGCCTTCCCCGAGCGGCAGGGCGAGCTGGCGGCGGCCAAGGCGCTGCGCGAGCAGCTGGGGCTCGCGGCCGCCGAGCACGCCGAGGCGTGGTCCCCGGCGCTGGCCGAGGCCGGGCTGGCGGACCTCGCCGCGCTGCGCGCCGCGATGGCGGTGCTCGACGGCTGGCACGAGCGGCTGGTGGAGAAGATCGCCGAGAACCCGGACCCGGCCTGGCGGCTCAACGTGGTCTACGAGAGCAAGCTGCCGCAGCTGCTCTACGTGGACCGCATCCTGCCGCGGGCCAGGGCGCTGGCGGCCTCGCTCGCCGAGGCCGGCGTGGACGGGGCGACCGAGGCGCGAAGGGACGCCGAGGCCACGCTGGAGAAGGCGGTGGGGTTCTGCGAGGGGCTGGTGAGGTTCCCGGGCGGCTGAGAGGACCGCGACGCGCTCGGGGCTGCGCTCGTGCGTCGAGGCACCGGCATGGCCGAGGCTGAGACGATCGCCTCCGGCCCCAGGACTATGACGACCTCCGCGCGCTCCTCGAGGTCGCCGATGCCAAGGAGCGCCGGTGCGCCGAGGAGATTTCGCCGGCCCTTTCCCACGCGCCCGCAACGATCACATGGGTCGCAGCAGGAAAATGGCGCCCGCGGGCGGCTATACTCGGCCTCCTTCACCTCCCGCCTCCATCTCCCCGGGGTCGCCGATGAACCGCATCGCCCTGCTCTTCGCCCTCCTCTCGCTGGCCGCCTGCTCCTCCACCCCGCCGGCGGGCAGCCCCGACGCCTCGCCGCCGCAGAGCCTGTGCGGCGCCGCCAAGGCCACCTGCATCGGCGCGCCGGAGTACGTGCTCGAGTGCAGCGAGGACGGCGGCTGGGGCGCGCGCAAGTGCGAGGACGGCCTGCTGTGCTGGCAGGGCTCCTGCCAGAAGCTCAACTGCGTCCCCGGCGCCAAGCAGTGCAAGGACGGCGGCGTGCGCGCCTGCACCACCGACGGCCAGGGCTGGTCGGACCCGGCCGCCTGCGGCGCCGGCACCGTCTGCGACGGCGGCGAGTGCAAGACCCCGGTGTGCACCCCCGACGCGACCCGCTGCAGCAGCGGCGGCACCCCGGAGCGCTGCAATGTCGGCGGCACGGCCTGGGTCGCCGGCGGCTCCTGCGGCGCCGGCACCTCCTGCATGGACGGCGCGTGCCTGCCCAGCGCGTGCAAGAGCGGCGACAAGGCTTGCGGCCAGACCACGCTCTACTCGTGCGACGCCTCCGGCAAGTGGACCAGCACGCCCTGCCCCGAGGGCCAGGGCTGCCTGTTCGGCCAGTGCGTCTCCTGCGTCTCGTCCGCCACCTGCCAGGCGTGGGAGTCCTGCACCGACGGCGCCTGCGTCGCCACCAAGCCGGAGATCATCACGCCGTCGATCAACGGCGCGCAGGTCGGCACGCCCTACTCGTTCTCCATGACCGCCAAGGGCGGCAAGGCGCCGTACGCGTGGTCGCTCGCCACCGGCACCCTGCCCGACGGCCTGACGCTCGCGGGCGACGGCTCGATCACCGGCACCGCCAACGCCGCCGGCTCCGCGACCGCCACCTTCAAGGTCACCGACGCGCTCACCGCCACCGCCCAGAAGGAGTTCACGCTCGAGGTCACGCCCAAGGGCGTCCTGACCATCACCACCAAGTCGCTGCCCGACGGCACCGCCGGCGACCAGTACGACGCCAAGCTCAACGCCACCGGCGGCCAGGCCCCGTACGCCTGGGGCGTCATCGCCGGCGAGATCCCCAAGGGCATCGACCTGTTCGCCAGCGGCGCGCTCAGCGGCATCACCGAGGTGCCCGGCACCTACCACGCCACCTTCCGCGTCGTGGACTCGCTGACCCCGCCCGGCTACGCGGACCAGCCGCTGACGCTCAACGTGAAGATCGGCGACCTGGTCGTCACCAGCGAGCAGCAGATCGTCAAGATCCCCTTCGTCAACCTCTACATCGTCACCATGCCCACGCTGATCCAGTACGTGCCCTACTCCGGGCAGCTGACCGCCAAGGGCGGGCTCAAGCCGTACAAGTGGGAGGAGCAGCAGGCGCCGGACCTTTCGCTGCTGGGCCTGACCAAGTGGGGCCTGCCCTCCGGGCTCACGATGTCCGCCGACGGCAAGATCTCCGGCTGGGTCACCGACGTCTCCGACGCGACCACCTTCAAGGTCCCGATGGGCCCGACCTACACCGGGTACTTCGTCTACGTGCAGGTCTCCGACACGCAGCCCACGCCGGACTCGGCGAAGGCCGTGGTCTGCCTGCCGACGGTGCCGGTCGCCTTCTGAGATAGCCGCGCGCCCCGAGCACCTCCGTCCGCTCGGCGGGGCCAGGCTGGACCTCGACACCACCGGCTACGAGCCGGGCGACGAGCCCTGCCGCGAGTGCCGCGTGCTTCAGGCTGCGGCACGTCGGCGTTCTCGGGCGCGCGCGGCGACAGCACGATGGTCTGCTGCCTGGCGCGCTGCACCACGGAGACCGACAACCTGCTCCTCGGCTACCAGCCCGGCGTGGGCGGGCTGTAGCCGACCCCGCTCCCGCTTCTCTTCTTCCCGCGACCCGCGACCCGCGACCCTCGACCCTCGGCATCCGCTTCGCGCCGCCGGGGCCGGTCGCGAGCTTGCCGAACGGCTCGGGACGAACGGGATCAGGCCACCGCCGGCGGCACGTTCGCCGGCGGCGCGTCGGAGGCCTTGCGGCGGTTGGCGAAGCCCATGATGAAGCCCAGCGCGATGGCCAGCAGCGCCGCGCTCAGCACCCGGTACTCCGGCGGCAGCATGAAGGTCACGGTGTGCGCCGGAATCCAGAACCACACGCACGCGAGCAGCGGCACCCGGAACATGGTCTTCCAGTCGATGGAGACGAAGGCCTCGGTGACCGGCCAGCGCTGGAGCAGCTGCCCGCGCTCGATGAGCGTGTCGGTCAGCCGGTGGAAGACCATCATCACCGGCGCGAAGATCAGGTTCATGAAGAAGGACTTCCAGAACGCCGCCGCCAGCGCGCGGCCCTCGCCGGGGAGGAGCCCGGCCTTGAGCAGGCCGTCGACGCCGAAGGAGAAGAGCGGGAACACCGCGGCGAAGGCGATGCCCAGGAAGGCCCAGACCACGAAGCGCTGCTCGAGCCGGATGCCCCTGAGCGTCCAGGTCCCGCGCACGATGCGCTTGCCCAACAGCTCGCCCATCGTGCCCAGCACACCGATCTTCACCAGGCCCAGCAGGTAGGGGTGCGCGCGCGTGGCGGCCTCGAAGCCGGCGCGCAGCTCCGGCACCGCCATCAGCACGACCACGGCCCCGAGCAGTGCCGCCCAGGCGAGCGAGATGAGCTTGTCCATGTCAGCGTCCCGGCCCGAAGAGTGCCCGCAGCTGGGCCCGGTCGTCCATCGTCGCGAAGAGCGGCTCCAGCCGCTGCCAGTTCTCCGGGTCGAGCACCCGCGGCCGCACGATCTGCAGCGCCCGCAGCCGGGCGTCGAAGGTGGGGAAGACGCCGAGGACCCGCGAGGCCTGGTCGACGAGGAACCAGCGCCGCCCCGCCTCCTCGCGCAGGATCTGGTGGCCGACCTGCGAGGCGAAGCCCTTCTTGAGCGCCGAGACGAGCTGGTCCAGCGCGTCGTTCTCGATGGGCCTGGGCGCCTCCAGCTCGCCGCCGTCGAGGAGGCGCTTGAGCGCCGCCTTGTCGGACTCGAAGGTGAAGGCCCCGTAGAGCTGGAACTCGCCGCCCTTCTCGACGAGCCGATCCTTGAGCAGCCGGACGGCCCGGAGCTTGTGGTGCGAGAACGGGAAGCGGGTGAGCAGCTCCAGCACCTGGTCGCCGGCGAAGCGCTGCGAGGAAGCGGCGGTCTCCAGCACGCGCAGCCGGTCGTCGGCGAACGCCTCGCGGTCCAGCACGGCGAGCAGCGCCTGGAAGGCCGGCTCCGACATCGCCTGCGGCGCGGGCGGGAACGCGGGCGCGGGGAAGACCGGGCGGAACGGGCTCGCTTCCGGCGCGGGCGGCGCCGCCGGCGGCGCGGTGGGCCTGCCGAGATCGACGCTCTTCGCCAGCGCGCTGCGCGCCAGGCTCGCCTCGCCGCGCGCCTGCTCGATCACGTCGCGCAGGTCCTGCTTCTCGGCCTCCGAGCCGGCCCGGGACAGGTTGAAGTCCGCGCGCCCCAGCTCCCACCAGAGGGTGTCGAGGTCGGCGACCACCAGCCGCTGCGAGACCACCGCATCGGCCAGCCGCTCGTCGTCCTCGCGGCCTTCCTTCTGGATCGCCTTGGCCTGCTCGTCCTCGCGCTCGAAGCCCAGGAACTCGCGGGCGTTGTCGAGCCGGTTGCGCGCGTTGTTCAGGCACTCCTCGATCAGCGCCTTCTTCGCCGACTTGCGCAGCGTGTCCTTGCGCAGCGCGTCCGCGAGGAGGCGGTCAGCCTTCTCCAGGTGCTCGCGCAGCTCCTGGCGGTCGCCGAGGACGACGAGGCGGCCGGTGCTGACCACGACCACGGGTTCGGGCTTGCCGGCGAGCGCCGGCGCGGCGAGGAGCAGGGAGCTAAGGACGAGGGGCAGCGGTCTCACGGGGGGTTCTTTCGTCGGAGGGTGCGAGGGCCGCCTGGCGTCACTGGCGGTACTGGACGACCACGTGGTCGCCGGTCAGGAAGACCGCCTCGGCAGGCTGGTTGTTGAGCGGAGGGATGGGCACCGGGACGGAGCGATCGAACACCCGCTGGTTGAGGAGGTCGAGGATCTGCGATCGCGTTCCCGGGTCGTCGCTCTTCTTGAGGTTGACGGAGAGGCATCGGGGGGTGACCGACGCGAAGCGGTGCACGGCGTCATAGGCCACGCTCGCTTCGATCTCCGCGACCACGCCGGCCGCGAACGCCTCGGCGACCTTGGCCGAACCTTCATCTCCCGCCTGGACGTCCCTGCCGGCCCAGGTCAGCTGCAGCCGGACGCGGTTGCGCGCCTCGAGCTTGGGCTGGTTGACGCTGACCACCTCGATCTCGCCGGTGGCCGCGTCGCCGAGCAGGTCCTTGGCGGGGATGCGGTACGGCAGGAAGGCGCTGAGGGCCTGGAGCAGGTCGCCCGGGCCCAGGTAGACGAAGGAGTACGGCGCCAGGAAGTGGTTGGTCTTCAGGCCCCGGACGTACGCCTCCATCGACCGCTGGAGGCTCCGGGTCTCCTGGACCTCGTCGCGCTCGCGCTTCACGTCGGCCTCGAGCGCGGTGACGGTGGCCCGGGAGACGCCGCAGGAGCAGAGGGCGAGGCAGAGCCCGGTCAGCCCGACCTGCCGGAGGCGAGGGCTCATCGGCCGCCCATCGACGCCTGGACGCACTCGAGCGCGGCGGTCTCGAAGGGCGCGCCTTCCTGGAAGAGGTAGGAGTGCTCCTGGTAGCGCTGCCGCGCCGGGCCGAAGGTGAGCGGCTCGGCGGGGCGGTACGCGCCTTTGTTCGTCACGCAGCGCGCGGCGCCGGCGATGGCCTTGCCGGCCTGGCGCTCGGACGAGGTCGCCTCGAAGAAGAGCCGGTCCACTTCGTTCGAGGCCTGCGTCAGGTCTTGCTGGACGGCCTTGCGCTCGCTCTGGAGCGACTCGTAGCGCCGAGCGAGCGCGGTGTCGCCGCACGCCGACGCCGAGAGCAGCGCGGTCAGCAGGAAGGAGAGGTGGGCCGGCCGCATCGCTCGATCGGCTCAGGGGCGCAGGTACGGGAAGTCCGCCAGCGCCTCCTTCAGGCGGGCCAGGGCGTCCTTGCGGGCGTTGGCGACGCGGTCCAGCGTGGCGACGGCGAGCCGGCCCACGTCCTGAACCGCGAGGTTCACCTGGGAGACGGCGGCGTAGTCGGCGATGGCGCGCATCGCCTGGGAGCGGCCGTCCACCTTCGGGACCGCGTCGGTGTGCGCCAGCAGGTCGTGCTGAAGCTCGGCCAGCACCGGCATCTTCTCGATCACGCAGTCGACGCCCTGGCGCAGGAGCGCCTCGAAGCGCTCGATCTCGGTGGGGCGATCCCTGCCGAAGAGCGCCTTGCGCAGCTTCTCGCCCTCGCGGGAGCGGTCGAATTCCCGCGCCTGGGCCAGGGACGCCAGCGGCTTGGCGGCCGGGGACTTGGAGGCGAGGAAGCCCATCAGGTCGCGGTCGATCCAGATGCCGATGAGGAAGCGGTCGAGCGCGAGGCGGGTCTCGTCCGGGGCCGCGACCGGAGCCTTCTTGACCGCCTTGGCGGCCTTGGCCGGTGCCGCCTTCTTCGCCGTCGCGGGCTTCTTCTTCGTCACTTTGGCCATGGGCCCCTCCTGGACGCGAGATGGAGGCGAAAGTGTACCGCAAGTGGGGTCCGGGCTCCGGGACGGCGCGGGCGGCTACCTTCGGTCGGTCGGGAGCGCCACGAGCAGGCGCGGAGGCCTGCCTCCACTGGGCTCTGCCTCCACTGGGCTCTGCCTCCACTGAGAAAAGCGGGGAGGAAGGTAGGGGCGCTCAAGAGCAGGCGCGGAGGCCTGCCTCCACTGGCCTTCGCTGTACCATGCCCGGCCAGGAGGTCGACCATGCGCCGCCTGGCCTTGCTGCTCGTCCTGGGGATGACTGCCTGCTCGGAGCCCGCCGCGAACTCGCCTGCCGATGCCTCCAGCGGCTCATCCGACACGGGCTCCACCGAAGGCCATGACGCGGCGTCAGTCGCCGATGCCGCGAACGCGACCGGGACCGATGCCGCCGCCTCCGCGTCGCTCGATGCCACGACCCTGGAGGCCGATGCCGCGCTGCCGCCCGGCTCCGACGCCGGGAGCACCCCCAAGCCCGACGCCGGGGCACAGGCGATCTGGAAGCCCGCGCCGCAGACGAGCTGGCAGTGGCAGCTCACCGGGATGATCGACACCTCGCTCGACGTGGCGATGTATGACCTCGATCTCTTCGAGACGCCACAGGCGACCATCGACGCGCTGCACGCGGACGGGCGGATCGTCATCTGCTACTTCAGCGCCGGCAGCTACGAGAACTTCCGACCGGACAAGGCGGACTTCCCCGCCGCGGCCATCGGCAAGGCCATGGACGGCTGGGCGGGCGAGTCCTGGCTCGACGTGAGCAGCGCGGGCCTGCAGCCGGTGATGAAGGCGCGCCTCGACCTCGCGGCGCAGAAGAAGTGCGACGGCGTCGAGCCCGACAACATGGACGGCTACCTGAACGACACCGGCTTCACGCTCACCGCCGCGGACCAGCTCGCCTACAACCGGTTCATCGCGACCGAGGCGCACGTCCGCGGGCTCTCGGTGGGGCTCAAGAACGACATCGATCAGCTGGACGATCTCGTCGGCGACTACGACTGGGCTCTCAACGAAGAGTGCGTGAAGTACAACGAGTGCGGCGGCTACACGACCAGCTTCATCGCCGCGAACAAGGCCGTCTTCCACACCGAATACGGAGCGGCGACGCTGGCGGACACGGTCTGCCCGAAGACCAAGCCGCTGAGGTTCTCGACGCTCATCAAGAAGCTGGCGCTGGATGCTTGGCGGGTGGCGTGCCCGTAGTGATGGGCAGGCGCGGAGGCCTGCCACCACTAGTCTTCGCTGTTCTTGAATGAGTTGAGGGAAGTCGCCCAGCGTCGGCAGACCTCCGCGGGTGCGCCTGCCCTACTTCACCAGCGCCAGCAGCTTCTCGATGATCGCCAGCGAGGTGACTCCCTCGGCCTCGGCGTGGAAGTTGGTCAGCACGCGGTGCCGCAGCACCGGCCGCGCCAGCGCGCGCACGTCGTCCACCGTCGCCACGAACCGCCCGTCGAGAATCGCCCGGGCCTTGGCCCCGATGACCAGGTATTGGCTCGCGCGCGGACCGGCGCCCCACGACAGGTACTGGTTCACGAAGTCCGGCGCGCCCTCCGCCTTCGGCCGCGAGCGCCGCACCAGCTCCACCGCGTGGCGGACCACGCTGTCCGGCGCCGGCACGCGCAGCACCAGGTCCTGCAGCGCGCGGATCTTCTCCGGGCTGAGCACCTTCGTCAGGGTCTGCCGCGTGGCGATGGTGGTGGCCTTGACGATCGCCACCTCCTCCTCGGCGCTGGGGTAGCTCACGTCCACCAGGAACATGAAGCGGTCCAGCTGCGCCTCGGGCAGCGGGTAGGTGCCCTCCTGCTCGATGGGGTTCTGCGTGGCGAAGACGAGGAACGGCAGATCCAGCGGATAGGTCGTGCCGCCGGCGGTGACCTTGTACTCCTGCATCGACTGCAACAGCGCCGCCTGCGTCTTGGGCGGGGTGCGGTTGATCTCGTCGGCGAGGATGATGTTCGCGAAGAGCGGGCCCTTGACGAAGCGGAACGCGCGCTTGCCGGTGGAGCGGTCCTCTTCCAGCACGTCGGTGCCGGTGATGTCGCTGGGCATCAGGTCCGGCGTGAACTGGATGCGGTTGAACGAGAGATTGAGCACGTCGGCCAGCGTGGAGATGAGCAGCGTCTTCGCCAGCCCGGGCACGCCGACGAATAGGCAGTGGCCGCGCGAGAAGAGGCTGATGAGCAGGTAGTCGATGACCTCGCGCTGCCCGACGATCCGCTTGTCGATCTCCTGGAGGATCTGCGCCCGCGCCTGGGCGAGCTCGGCGACCGCCTGGCGATCCTCGATGGCCTCGTTCTGGGTCGCAGCGGGCGGGGTTTCGGTCGGCATCAGACGCTCTCCTGGTGGTCCCGAGCTTGTCGAGGGGCCCGGCAACAACGGCGGGCGGCAGATATTACTCCCTTCCATCGGGCTGGCACGGCGGCCGGCCGCCCCCGAGCAGGGCGGTGTCCAGTCCTCGGTTTTCCGTCGTTCAGCCGCGGACCTTGTCCGGGAATCACCGACAGCCCGTGCGTCCGCGGGCGCTAACCCCGCGATTTTCCAGGTCCACGCTCGACCGCTCGCCGGGGTACGTGGTTTGCTCGCTCTCGCCCGTTCGCCTTTTCGTCGTCGCCGCTGGAGGCTCTCGATGCGCGCTTCTCCCCTACTGGCCGCCGTGCTCTCGCTGACCCTGACCGGATGCCTGCAGGCCGTCGACTTGGGCGCAGCGGACGGCAACTCGGTCGCCAAACAGGACGGCTCGACGCCTCTCCCCGACGGCTCCGTCTCCATCCCCGACGCTTCGACGGCAAAGCCCGACGGCTCGGTGATCGCCGTCGACGACGGCGGGACCGTGGTCTGCAAGGGCCCCAACGACTGCCCGCCGGTCGTCCAGACCGACCCGATCTGCAACCCGATGCGCGCCGCCTGCGCGAACGGAGCGTGCCAGACCGAGCGCGTCCCGCGCATCTGGGACAACGCCCCCGGCGCCTGCCAGAAGGCCGCCGAGTGCGACTGCCAGCAGCTCACGCACGACCAGTGCCTGGGCTCGTTCCTGTGCACCGC
>DASXVQ010000169.1:0-24380 GCA_036504155.1 Myxococcales bacterium | reverse complement strand
CAATTGAAAAGCTGCTCGCCGAAATCAATCGCGAGGGGCTTTCGCACCCTGCCGACCCGCTGCATCGGCCACTTCGATTCCGCCTTCAAATGGCCCCTTCACCCCAAGGAGCGTGACGGTGCGCCGCACGAAGTCTGGAGCACCATGTCGGTGTCGGAGTGGATACAGAAGGCGTTGATAAGGTCCACAACCGATGTCGGGGTGAAGTATTGCCCAAGCGAATGACGCTCCTCGGCAGGGATGAGCGACTCGTACACTCTCCCCAACACCTCGTAGCTTAGAGTGTGGAAATCGAAGGCTTTCAGGTCCTCGACGAACCGCGTCAGTCGGTACACGCTCCCGTCAGGGATCGAGATCAAATCGATGACTTCGCACGCGAAGACTGTCTCGAAGTCGATCTCAAGAACTGCATCGAACGCGCTGCGAAGCTGGCGCTCAACCTCTTTGCCTGTTTTGGAAGCGCCCAAGTCCAGTTCGCCCACTTGCGGGTGATGGGCCTGCACGACCCCGTGGAATACGATCCGGTTCATCAAAAGGAAGACGGCTAGCCTGCCAAGCGTGTGAAACGCGGACATCTTGGTTTCCGCTGCGGTTGTATGGAGTAGCCCCATCCAGCCGTGCGTTTGGGTCCACTTGCGCAACTCCTCAAAGTACTTTCCGTCGGCAAGCGCTCGCTCCCGAAGAGCGTCTGCGAAGGCGCGATAGTTCGTGTCAACCACCGATGCAAGCTTGTGAACGAAGAACTGGTCGACCGGAAGGCGCTCAAACCGCTTCTTCTTGTTTAGGAGCGCATCAAGCTCGACTAGGAGGTCTCCGAGGAACTCCTCGATTTTCCGCCAGTGTTGCTCCGTGAGATCCTCGAGGTCGGCGACATCAACGATATTGCGCCACCATCGGCACTGCCTTTCCAAGAGCGGGACGCTTTGCTCAAACGTCTTCCAAAGGATGAGGTCGCGGACGTTCCAGGTAATGAAGTAGGGCGCACCTACGGCGTTGGCCTTTTGAGCCGCGTTCCCAACGAGGTCGAAGTCTGCAACGTCCGTGTCCGGCAGCTTGTACTCAAGTTCGCAGGCGGCTTGCTGGCTGGCGCGGTTCTTCCAGATGAGGCCGTCGAAGAACAGGCTTCGCTTCTTGGAGACCGCGATGCTTTGCTCGACCTCGGCGCGATCGAACCCTAGACCTCGCTCCTTGATGAGCTTGTTGAGAATCTCGATCGTCCTCTGCTTGAACCACAACTCTGTCCTGCCGACGGCCATTGGAGTTCGTCCTCTGCAGCCTCGTAGTCAGCTGCGGGGAGGAGGATCCCACACATGGTCGGGGCGGACCAGAATGGGCTCTTGCACGGTTGCGGCGAGCTGGGGTCACAGCATCCCACCGCGCGTCGACTTCGGCATCCTCAGCGGCGGCCTCGCAGGGGACGGGCGGCCCCGATCTTCGCCGTGGAAGGCGGCAGTGCTGTCGGGGCAACTGCTGCCCGCGTTTGCCGCTCGGCCTCTGCTGCGACCCGGGCGATCTCGGCATCGCGACGTCGCCGCGCCCCGACCTCGAGAGCGCGCAGCCTGTCGATCAAATCCTCGTCGCGGGCGAGGCGCTGGTCGCGCTCCACTACCTCCCGTGCGCGCGGCTTACCGAGCAGTTCCTGCGCCAGCCACTCGCGAATGCGATGCCGCAGCACCGGCGATTGCACTGGAGAGCAACGGCCCGTCTTCGGGTCGGGCACGAGGCCGCCGTCCACCATTGCGTCTTGAATCACCCGCGGGAGCAGCCCGGCCGCGAGCTTCGCCAAGACGTCGGGCACGCCGAGCTTCGGCGCCGAGCCGCGTGCCGCGGTGCCGGGTACGGGGAGGGGGGACACTTCGGCGGCCTGGCCGCGCTGGACCTCCCTGGGCGGTCTCGGCGAGCGAGGAACCTTCTGCGTCCCTGCCAGCATCCCCTCCGTCACGATGCCCGCGGTCAGCCGCTCAACCGCTGCCCGCTGCTGCTTTGAGAGGTAGCCGGTTCCCGCAAGGATGCGTTGGACCTGCATGACGTTCGTGCCCAACGGCTCGGCCAGCGCGCTCTTGTACTCGCCGCGCTCTTCAAGCCAGGCCTTCAGCGCCTCGACAGCGACGGCGGGCGGACGCACCTCGCCATGGGTGTGTCGGGCTCGACTCATCTCGATCTCCTTCGGCGCCACTGGCGCCCACTCTCAAGTTAGTGATCTCTCGGAACCGGCCGTGCGTGGGGAATTGCGCAATTCCGTGGACGCGCCCGGCAGAGGAAAACGGCCCCCGGCGGTGGGGTCAGCGGGTCCTCCCCAGGCCCGCGAGCGCGGCATGCAGCACTACCTCGGCCTCGCGCGCCACCTCACGCGCCAGCCGGGCCTCAACTGGCTTGCCTGCTCGAGCGCGCGCGTCCAGGCGCACGAGCCACTCGGCGATCGACTGCGGGCTGCGCGCACCAGGAAGGCTCGTCGCCTGAACGTAGCGCGCCCATCCCACGCGTGCGGCGCGCGTGAGGGGCGCAGCGCCTGCAGCTATGCCCAGCGAAGGTAGGCGCCTTCCCTCGAGCAGCCAGCCGGCGATCTCGTAGGCGTCGCGACGCCATGCGGGCCCGTGCGTGCGCTCCAAGGCGCGCGCGATGCGCCGAGCCTTGGCTGCTGCTGCGAACGCGCGAGGGGCAACGACTCTGGCGTCCTTGGCCGCTCCCGGGCTCCCGGTGCGGTGCACGGTGTGCCAGTCGTCGCCAGCGCCCTTCCCGTCGGCTACCCGGGTGCCGGAGAGCGCCGCGACCATCGCGCCGAAGTTTGACGGCGGGACCATCTCCCCCTCTGCAGAGGTCGTCAGCCAGAGCACGTCGCGCGCTGCTTCGGGGAGGCGGGCGGCCTCGGGGTCGGGCGGGAGTTCGAGCTCGTCGCGGTCGACTTGCGCTGCGTGTGCCGAGGTCAAGGTCGCCTCGCTCAGCGCCCGGTGATGGCGGGGACCTGGGCGGCGACGACCAGCCCGAGCACCTGCCCGGCGGCGACGGAGGCGATGAGTGCCAGGACCGCACCGGCGACGAGCAGGGCCCGACGCAGCGTCGAGGGCATCGGTGCGACCGGGCGGGAGGCCTCGACGATGGCAGCGAGCTGGTCGGGCGCGAGGGTCACAGGCTGCGCCACGGTGCGCGGGGCGAGCAGCATCTGCGTCTGGGGCGCGCCCATGGCCATCGACTCGCTCTCGCCCAGGGTCACGCCCGCGGGCAAGGCGGCCAGCGCGAGCGTCTTCCTCCCGCTGACGGAATCGACGGCGAGGACCAACTGGCCGCCGTCGCTGGTCGGTGCGCCGTAGAGGACGAAGTTGCCGTCGTCGGAGAGCTTCGTGAACGCCGTGGAGTCTGCCATTGGGACCTGCCTTCTGAGAGTGCTGCGGGGTGGACCTGCAACTGCGGTGGAGAGAGCACCGGCGCCTCGGTCGGGACGCGCCGCAGTGGTGCGGGCTACGTGCCGCGGGTGGTGCAGGCGCGCTGGGACAATTTCCGCACCCGAAATAGGACAGGCGCCTGTGCTCCGTGGGTGGGCGCGGCGGCGAGGGCCTGTGCGCCCCCACGACGCGCAGGCCGGGCTGGGCGGTCCGGATGGGTGACCGCGGGCCTGTGCGCGCGTCCTGGGCCAAGATCGGCCGCCAGGAGGGCCTCGGTGGGCATTGGCTGCTGGGTCACCGGCGGCTCCCGGTTCGTCCGGCAGCGATGAAGGCCTCCAGGTCGGCAGGAGCCACGCGCACGACGTTGTTGCCAACGCGCACGTGCGGCAGCTCGCCGCGCTGGGCCATCCGGTAGACGGTGGCGGTGCAGACGCCCAGGTGCGCAGCCACCTCGGCGACGGTCAGCAGGCGGGGGGAAGCGGTAAGCGCCGGGTAAGCAGGAACCGTCAAAATCCGCCCAAGGGGCTCAAGAGCGGCGGCGGTGGCGGCCCCGTTTCCATTCGTACGGCAAGAACTGGCAAAGCCGGACAAAGCGTGAACCGAGCCTCCGAAGGCAAGTGGGACAGGGTTGGGACAGACAAGCGAAAGCCCCCGGAACTCGGGGGCTTTCTCAGTGGGCGCGACTGGAGTCGAACCAGCGGCCTTTGGCTTCGGAGGCCAACGCTCTATCCAGCTGAGCTACGCGCCCGGAAATGCGGGGCTACCGATAGCGAATCGTCCCTGGATTTGCAAGGCCGCCGAGCCGCACCCCGGGTCCCAACGTCGCACTTGACCTGCCTTCCTGGGCGCTTTCCACTCTCCCCAGGAGAACGGATGCGCCCAGCCATCGCCCTCGCGGGCCTTCTCGCCGTCCTGGTGCTGACCGCGGCCGACCCCAGCGCCGGCCGCGCGCCCATCGTGCGCCGGCCTTCCACCGATGCCTCGGCTGCGCGCTCCGGCGACGCCGGAGTCCTCGACGCGGGAGACGGCTCGCTGCCGCCGCCCCCGCTCCCGCCGAAGATGGCCGGGGCCTACCACCTCAAGCGCGAGGACGAGCTCGATGCCCTCAACCTCGAGCTCGCCGACACCTTCTGGCGCTTCACCCTCTGCGGCTGCGACGCCTCCCGCGACCGCCAGGGCCCGGTGAAGGTCGACGGCGCCAAGGTCCACCTGCTGCCACCGCCCGGGAAGACCGACTTCCCGTGGCTGGGCCTGGCGCAGCCGGTCCACGACGTCGTCGTCGCCCTCGCCCCCGACCTCAGCCTGAAGGTCTCGGGCAAGTCCGGCGAGGCGCCGTTCCAGCAGAAGCTCTCCCGCGGCCGCATCTGCGCCGTCTGCAACCTCGCCGACTTCCCCGGATTCAAGCCCGATCCGGACCTGATGGAGGGGATGCTCATCCTCTCCGGCCCGCGCGGGCTCACGACCTGCCCCGGGCCCGTGCCGGCCAATCCCTGCGATCCCAGGTGACCGGAGCGAGCCCGAGGATACGGGCGAGCCACGCTGTCGTAGTCGTGGCTCGGGTAGGCGCTCGGCATCTACCTCCCGAGCGACATGGGCGGGAACGCGATGGCGCCGCGCGGCCCCGAACGCGCCTTCGCGCAGGACCGGCGCGCGGGGGACGAGGCCTGTCTCGTCGGCCCGCAGGCTAGCCGACCCGCGGGGCGAGTCGGGCGGGCGCTCGGGGCCCGGTCGAGTGGAAAAAGCCGAAGCCCCGGCAATCGCGAGATCGCCGGGGCTTCGTCTGGGTGATTCGGGGCCCCTCGCGGAACGCAGCGGGGGGGCCGGAATCGGCACCGAACTACTTGAGCATCGCCTCGACGGCGGCCTTGAGCGCCTTGCGCTCGATGGCGGCGCCCTTGAGCCGCTCGCCGACTTCCTTGCCGGCCTTGAAGAACACCAGCGTCGGGGTCTCGGTCACGGTGAGCTTCTCCGCGAGCGCGGCGCTCTTGGCCTTGAGGATGCGCATGAAGAGCACCTTCCCGGCGAACTTCTCCGCCACCGCGCCAAAGCGCGGCGCGAGCGTCTTGCAGGGCTCGGCGTCGGCTGTATAGAAGTCGAGGACGGCAGGGATGCTCGCCTTGAGCACTGCCTGCTCGAACTCGGCCTCGCCGATCTCCTTGACCGCTTCCGCCACTGGCGTCTCTTCGATCTTCTTGTTCAAAGATGCCTCCATCAATGAGTGCAGAGGCGATCGGCCAGCGCGCCTCCCTGGCGCGCTCCGTCGCATCTGGTCGGAAGAGGGGAGTCCCGACGCTCCATCAGCTCCCCAGAAGGTCGCGTGCTGCCGAGGCCTTGCTGGCGCGGAAGCCGAGAGTAATCGGTGTCCGAGGTGGCGGCACCCTACCACCGGGGGGGCCGCCGCGGTCGGGGAAAGGCGGGGGACCGCCTCGGCGCGCCTGCCCGCCAGGGCCCTGGGGCCCCGAGTGGTCGCGTCCTCGATCTGCGAGATTGTCACGCGGAACTCCCGCCTCGAACCTAAGGCGCCGTGCCACAATGCGCGGCGCCGGCTCGACCTCGAGCCTCGGAGGTCCCCTTGCTCCTCGCCCTCTGCGCCACCCTGGTAATCGTCATGGCCGCCGACCCCTCGCCCTCTGCTTCGCCCCCGCCGCCCGCCGCCGCAGCCAAGCCCGCTGCCGCGGCCTCGGCCGCTCCAGCGCCGGCCAAGCTCGCCTACCCCGAGGCCCGCAAGGACGCGGTGGTCGACGACTACTTCGGCACCAAGGTCCCCGACCCGTACCGCTGGCTCGAGGACGACAACAGCCAGGAGACCGCGGCCTGGGTGAAGGCCCAGAACACGGTGACCGAGGCCTTCCTCTCCGCCATCCCCGAGCGCGAGGCCATCAAGGCGCGGCTGACCAAGCTCTGGAACTACGAGCGCTTCAGCTCGCCGTGGAAGCGGGGGAAGAGCTACTTCTACCTGCGCAACTCCGGCCTGCAGAACCAGTCGGTCCTCTACGTCACCGACGCGCCCGAGAAGGACGGCCGGGTGCTGCTCGACCCCAACGGCCTCTCCGCTGACGGCACCGTGGCGCTCGCCAGAATGTCCTCGTCGGAGGACGGCAAGCTCCTGGCCTACGCCGTGGCCGAGGCCGGCTCCGACTGGCACGTGTGGAGGGTCCGCGAGGTCGCCACGGGCAAGGATCGCGCGGACGAGATCCGCTGGGCCAAGTTCGGCGACGCCGCCTGGAAGAAGGACGGCAGCGGCTTCTTCTATAGCCGCTTCGACGAGCCAAAGGCGGGCGAGGAGAAGAAGGGCGAGACCAAGAACCAGAAGGTCTTCTTCCACGCGCTGGGCACGACGCAGGACAAGGACCTGCTCGTCTACGCCCGGCCGGACCACCCGGACTGGTACCTCTACGCCGGGACCACGGACGACGGGCGCTGGCTCGTCATCTACGCGGCGCAGGGGACCAACCCCGAGAACGGCGTTTTCCTGCTCGACCTGGCGAAGAAGGGCGCCAAGCCCGAGCCGTTCCTCGACAAGATGGACGCGGCCTACGAGGTGGTCGACAACGACGGCGACACCTTCTACGTCAAGACCGACAAGGACGCGCCCCGCGCCAAGCTCGTCGCCGTCGGGCGCGGGAAGACGGCGCCCGCCCAGTGGAGGGAGATCATCCCCGAGGCCAAGGGCAAGGACGTCCTGGAGAGCGTGAGCCTGCTGCAGGACCGCTTCTTCGCCGTCTGGATGCGCGACGCGAAGAGCGCGGTGGAGGTCTTCGATCTCAAGGGGAAGAAGATCGACGAGATCGCCCTGCCGTCCCTCGGGACCGCCACGGGCTTCGGCGGCAAGCGGACCGAGACCGAGACCTTCTTCCTCCACTCGGGCTTCCTCGCGCCGACCTCCATCTGGCGGGTCGGGGTGAAGGACCTGAAGGTGAAGCCGTTCCGCGCCGTCAAGGTGGACTTCGACCCCGAGGCCTTCGAGTCGAGGCAGGTCTTCTACGCCTCGAAGGACGGCACGCAGATCCCGATGTTCTTGATGCACAAGAAGGGCCTCGTGCTCGACGGCCAGAACCCGACGCTCCTCTACGGCTACGGCGGCTTCAAGGCCTCGATGACGCCCAGCTTCAGCCCCACCCGCATCGCCTGGCTCGAGCGCGGCGGCGTCTACGCCATGGCGAACCTGCGCGGCGGGGGCGAGTACGGGCAGGCCTGGCATGACGCCGGGCGGCTCGCGAACAAGCAGAACTGCTTCGACGACTTCGTGGCCGCCGCGGAGTGGCTCGTCGCCAACAAGATCACCTCGCCGCAGAAGTTGGCGATCAACGGCGCCTCCAACGGCGGCCTGCTCGTCGGCGCGGTCATGACCCAGCACCCGGAGCTCTTCGCCGCCGCCGTGCCCGAGGTCGGCGTCCTGGACATGCTGCGCTTCCACAAGTTCACGGTGGGCTGGGGCTGGAAGAGCGACTACGGCTCCTCGGAGACCAAGGAGGGCTTCGAGACGCTGATGAAGTACAGCCCGCTGCACAACCTCAAGCCCGGCACCAGGTACCCGCCGACGCTGGTGATGACCGCCGACCACGACGACCGCGTGGTGCCGGCGCACAGCTTCAAGTTCATCGCCGCGCTGCAGGCGGACCAGGGTGGGTCGGCCCCGGTGCTCGCGCGCATCGAGGTCCGCGCCGGTCACGGCATGGGCACGCCGACCCAGAAGATCATCGAGGGGCGCACCGACCTGCTGGCGTTCCTGGTGCGGGTGCTCGGCGTGAAGTGACGCCTTAGCCGGCGGCTCTCCGGCACAGGTAGACCGCCGTCCCGCCGTCCCGGCGGATCTCCAGGCCGAAGTACGGCTCGAGCGTCGAGCGGTCAGATGACGAGGATCTTCACGGACCGCTCCTCTCGTTCGGGGGGCGAGGGTGCCGCCATCGTGCCTCGCGCAGGTCCTGGATGGCGAGGGGAGGCGGCGAATCCTTCTCGCCCGGCCGTGGGTCCAACCAGCACCGATGCGCGCCTTGCCCCGATACGCCCGAGTGGAGCGAACCCTGAAGGCGGGAGACCGCCGCTTCCTCGATCTGCTGCCGGGAGTGGCCAGGAGTCCGGCGCTGGCGCGGATCGCGCCCGACCGCGAGAGGCGCAAGCGGCTGCTCGAGGAGGCCCGCGTCCTCATCTGCGGCCACCGCGGCTACGCCTTCGTCGACGTCGAGGCGCCGGCCATCGTCCTGTCGGAGTGGTACTGGCGGACGGGCGAACCGCTCGACCTCTACCTGGACCTGCTCCACGAGCTGACGCACCTGCGGCAGCGGGAGGAGGGCTTCGACCTCTGGGACGAGCGCTTCTCGTACGTCGATCGGCCGACCGAGGTGGAGGCCTACGCGGTGGCAGTCGAGGAAGGCCGCCGGCTCGGGATGACCGAGGAGGACGTCCTCGGGCACCTCACCAACCCGTGGATGAGTCAGGCCGAGGTCCGGCGGCTGTTGCGGCACGTCGACGCGTTCCTCGGAGGCGGGCCGCTCCCCAATCTCGCCAAGGCCAAGAACGGCGCGCCGTTCCTCGTGCGGCACCCCTGGCGATGCCCGCGGCGCGAGGAGTCCGACGCGGCGCGGCAAGCGGGTCCCAGAGGGGTGTGGACGGGCCGCCACAGGCAGGCGCGCACTCGCCCGAATCCGGAGTTGGTACCCAAGGTTGGGTCTGGCCGCGAGCGGCGCGGTCGGTTCCCGTAGGTCCCCGGCCCACATTGAGGCGGGCGGGTTCGGCGCGTACGGTGGAGGGCATGCTGGGCGCGCTGCTCGTCGGCCTGTGCTTCATCGCGGCGCTCCCGCTTCTCGAGGGCGCTGAGCCCTCCGCAGTGCCGCCGGAGGCTGGTTCCGCGCCCCGCCTCTGGTGCGCGCCGGGCGCCGCCGAGGCGCTGGCGGCCTTTCCGGCTTGCTTCGTCCCGGAGGAGCCGGAGACCGGCATCTCGTTCGTCCAACCGCCTTTCGGCGCGGACGTTCACTCGCTGCGGCTGAGGCGCTCGGCGACCGTCCGCGAGGCGCCTCGGTCGGGCGCCGCGTACGTCGGCAACGTCGCGCAGGACATGCGGGTGAGCTGGAAGAGGGCGGCCCGAGGCTTCGATTGCCCGCTGTGGGTGGAGATCGAGCCGGTCGGCTGGCTCTGCGAGAAGCATCTGGAGCCCAGCCGTCTGCCGCCGAGGCTGCTCGAGCTTCCGCTGCTGGAGGAAGACGCGGTGGTGCCAGGGGTCTACGGGAAGGTCATGTCGCCGAAGGCCAAGGCGTACCGCAACGTGCGCGACGCCTGGCACCAGACCCACGCCAAGCGGCTGAAGGGATCGGTGGTCGTGCGCCAGAGGCGCGAGATCCAGATCGGGCGGCGGCTCTTCTGGCAGACGCAGGCCGGGCAGTTCATCGAGGCGGGGAAGATCCGCGAGCTGGAGCCCTCGGAGTTCTCCGGGGTCGACCTGACCGAGCCCGGTGCCCCGACGCTGCCCCTGGGCTTTGTCTTCCCGGCCGAGCACAACGAGCGGCCCGTCCCCGTCATGCGCTCGCCGGGCCGCTGTACCAGCCCGGTGCGCTGGCTCGGCTTCCGCGAGGTCGTCGGGGTGCAGGGCTCGTCCCCGGACGGCTCGCATCAGCGGATCGGCGAGGCGGAGTGGGTCGCGACGAACGAGCTGCGGGTGGCGCGGCTCGCCGAGCCGCCCGCGGGCACCGGCCGGGACGAGCGCTGGGTGGACATCGACCTCGCGCAGCAGGTCCTGGTGGCCTATGAGGGCGCGCGCCCGCTCTTCGCCACCCTGGTCTCCACGGGGGCCTCCCACAACCCGACCCCCGAGGGCGTCTTCCGCATCTGGGTGAAGATGGGAGAGACCGACATGATCGGGAGGATGGGACGCACGCCATACCGCGTCGAGCACGTCCCCTGGACCTCCTTCTTCCTCCAGGACTTCGGCCTGCACGCCGCCTACTGGCACGACCGCTTCGGGGAGCCGCGAAGCAACGGCTGCGTCAACCTCAGTCCGGCGGACGCGCACGCGCTCTACTTCTGGACGCGCCCCGAGGTGCCGGCGGGTTGGTCGATGGTCTACTCGCGCCCGAGCGCACCGGGGACACAGATACGGGTCCGGCGAAGCGTGGCCGAGTGCCCGACGCCGGGGTCGGAGGACGAGCGCTCGGAGGCGCTGGCGTTCCTCGACGCCGCGGACGACCGGGGTGGCGAGCGGTGCTGGCCGTAGGAGGAGGGGCCGGCGAGGTCAGGCGCCGAGCTGGTCGAAGTACTTGAACCACTTCGGCTCGTGCCAGCCCTGGTTCTCCAGCTCGGCACGCAGCCGCTGCCGGTCTTCCTTGAGCTCGTGCACGCGGTAGATGTGCGCCAGCCCCGACGATTTCACGTTCCCGGCGCAGTGCAGGAGCACCTTGCGCCCGGAGAACGCCTCGAGCAGGCCCCTGACCACCTTGTAGTGCTCCGGCGTCAGCTCCGAGCAGTCGACCGGCGCGTGGACGTAGGCCATCCCGGACTCGAGCGCGAGCTTCGACTCCTCGGGCACGAAGTTCCTGGCGGTGGGCGTCGACAGGTTGATGACCGCCTCGAAGCCCTGCTCGCGCAGCCAGGCGAAGTCCTCGGCCGCCGGCTGGGCCGCGGTCGCGAGCCGATCGTTGATGACCTGGAAGTTCTCGATGGGGGAGTTCATGGCGGGTGGTTCTCCTTCGGCTCAGCTCAGCTCTTCCGCGTCGCGTCGGCCGCCTCGCGGTCGGGCTTTCGCTCGCCCGAGAAGAGCGAGGCGCCGAGCACCGCGCCGAGCGCGCCCGCGGTGAAGGGGTTGGACGTCAGCGGGCAGGAGCCGGTCAAACAGCCGACGTACTGCCCGTAGAGCGCGCCGGCCACGGCGCCGGCCGCCGCCCCGAGGATCGTCCGGGCCCTGGGCGAGGCCCACAGCCGCGCGAGCCGGGCCCTCACTTCTTCTCCTTCTCTTTCTCCCGGATGTACTTCTGCGCGGCCAGCGCGGCGATGGTCCCGTCCGCCACGGCGGTCGTGATCTGCCGGAACTTCTTGCTGCGCACGTCGCCCGCCACGTAGAGCCCGGGGATCGGCGTGCCCATGTCCTCGCTGGTCTCGGCGTAGCCCCACTGGTTGAGCGGGACCAGGTCCTTGAGCAGCTCGGTCTGCGGCACCATGCCCACGAAGATGAAGACGCCGTCGGTCTTCAGCTCGGTCGCCTGGTGCGTCTTGACGTTCTCGATGCGCAGGATCTCCAGCCCCTTCTCGCCGTGGAAGCCGCGCGGCTCGCTGTCCCAGATGACCTTGATCTTCGGGTTGTTCAGCGCCTCGTGCGTGGTCGAGGCCTCGCACTGGAAGTGGTCGAACTGGTGGACGATGGTCACGCTCTTGGCGAACTGGGTCAGGAAGAGCGACTCCTCCACCGCCGAGTTCCCGCCGCCGATGACGTGGATGTCCTTGCCCTCGAAGTAGGCGCCGTCGCAGGTCGCGCAGTACGAGATTCCGCGGCCCTTGAACTTGCTCTCGCCCTCGACGCCCAGGTTCCGTGGGCGAGCGCCGGTGGCGACGATGACCGCGGGCGCGGTGACCTCGTCCTCCTCGTCGAGCAGGAAGCGCTTCTCCGAGGACTTCAGATCCAGCTCGGTGATCTCCACCGCGCGGCGGACCTTGGCCCCGAAGCGCTCGGCCTGCTTGGTGAAAGCGGCCGCCAGCTCGGTGCCCTTGATGTCCTCCGGGAAGCCCGGGTAGTTCGACACCTTGTGGGTGGTCTTCACCTGGCCGCCCGGGACGCTGGAGTCGAGCACCAGGGTCTTCAGGCGGGCGCGGGCGGCGTAGATGGCCGCGGTCATCCCCGCGGGGCCAGCACCGACGACGATCAGATCGAAGCGCTCGGACATGGCTTGCTCCCTTTCACTTCGTCAGGACTGCAGGCTCTCGAGAGCCGACTTGATGGCCGAGCGCTGGATCTCGCCGGTGAGCCGCTCGCCCTGCTCCTTGCCGGACTTGAAGAAGATGAGCGTCGGGCTGCTGCTCACGCCGAGCTTGTCCGCCAGCTCGCGGTTGCCCTGCCGGAAGATCTTCAGGAAGCGCACCTGGGTGCCGTACTTGTCGGCCATGGCCTCGAACTTCGGGGCCAGCGCCTCGCACGGCGGGCACTCGGTGGAGAAGAAGTCCACCACCACCGGGACCGGGGACGCGAGGACCTCGGCCTCGAACTGCTGGCTCTCGATGACCTTGATGTTGGGGTTGTCGCTCATGGCTCTTGCTCCTTCAGGGAAGGGACTGCCCATGCGCCGCGAAGGGCGCCGTGCTCGTTCGAAGGTGGTGGGGGAGGTGTTGCGGAAGTTGGAGGCGGGCGAGCGTTGATTTCGGTCGCCCGCCTCCGAGAGGCCCAGCGTGTCAGTCGTGGCAGCCCGACACGAGGCGCGACGCCTTGGCGCAGCACTGCGCCGACTTCTCCGGCGTCGAGCAACAGGTCTTCTTCTGGGTCAGCAGCTTCATGCCTTCGCCTCCTTCTTGAGCGCCGACTTCAGGCGCTTGTTCAGGTCCTTGGCGGAGTCGCAGTCCTTGCAGCCAGCCTTCTTGTCGTGCGCCTTCGCGTTGCAGGTCGCCAGACAGTGATCGAGCGACTGGACCAGCAGCTCCATGTCCCGCTTCGTCAGTTCCACGTTCATTCGGCTCACCCTCCTCGGAGGCATTGCGACCCCACGATACCTGGAGGGGGGTGTTTTGAGTCACCCGGTAGGAGCCAGGGAACGCTCGCGAGGTTCGCGGCTGAAAACTCGAGGGATTACGGCGAAGTAGTGGCAGGCCTCCGCGCCTGCTTCCCAGGTTCAGTCCCGCGGACAGACGAGGACCCCAGGTTCAGCCTCGAGGAACGAAGACCGGCGAGCCGGGCCTGCCTCCTCACGCCGGAGCGCTGCCGAGCGCGAACGAGGCGAGCAGCAGCAGGAGCACCGCCAGGCCGATGACCGCCAGCCGCCGCTCGCCCAGCCGCGCCAAGGTGGCCGAGGTCACCGCCACGCGGACGATGGGCGTGGCGACGAGCAGGATGAGCCCCAGCAGGACGAAGGGCTGGCCGCGAAGGCTCGGCAAGGTTGCGAGCAGGGCGCCGGGCGCGCGCGAGGTCGCCGGATCGAGCAGGACGCCGAGCGCGCGGGTCGAAGTCCGGTAGTCGGGATGGCGGGCGAAGGAGATGGCCATGCCCAGGACGATGAGGGTCGTGGCCACGCCGACGCCGGAGCGCAGGAGGACCGCGACCACGGTCTCCAGCGCTCCCGGCTGCGGGACGGCTAGGCCAGTCCCTTGCGGATCATCTGGACGGACACCCACGCCACGACTCCAAGGAAGAGGGCCCGGGTGGCCCAGGAAGGCATGCTGCGCGAAAGGCGCGATCCGACCTGCGCGCCGAAGACGACCCCGACGGCCACCGGCGCGGCGACGATGGGCGCGACGTCGCCGCGGCCCAGGAAGACCCCGGCGCTCGCCGCCGCGGTCACGCCGATCATCAGGGTGCTGGTGGCGGTGGAGGCGCGCCAGGGGACCTTCATCGCGAGGTCGAGCGCCGGCACCTTGAGCACGCCGGCGCCGACGCCGAGCATCCCGCCGAAGAACCCCGCGAGGTAGATGAGCCCCAGGCCGAGCCCGGGCCGCTGCACGCGGTAGCGGAAGGGTCGCCCGTCCTCGTCGACGCAGACGCCGCCCAGGCGCAGCGAGTCGCTCCCCGGCAAGTCCGCCGGCGCCTCCGGAGCGGCGGCGGCCGGCAGCCTCGACTTGCGCAGCAGGATGGCGCCCGAGAGCGCGAGCATGACTCCGAAGATGACGAAGAGGGCCCTGCTGGCGAGGACGCCGGAGAGGAACGCGCCGGTGAGCGCGCCCGCCGCCGCGCCCAACTCCAGGAAGACGGCCAGCCGCAGGTTCGCCAGGCCGCTCTTCACGTGCTCGGTCGCTCCGGAGCACGAGGTGGCCACCACCGCGATGGCCGACGCGGCGATGGCCAGGCGGATGTCCACGCCGAGCAGGAGCGTCAGGACCGGGATGACGACCACCCCGCCGCCCAGGCCCAGCAGCGAGCCGAGCACGCCTGCGCCGAACGAAGAGGCCAGGGCGATGAGGGTGAACTCGAGCGGCGTCATCGCTGGGGACTAGAGACCAACCGCTCGCGGCTGGCAACCAGGCACCGGCACCCTCGACGGGGCCTGACGCGCCGCGCTTGCCTACCTTCAGGGAGTTCGGAGCGGCAGGCCCCGGGTGCCGGCCAAGGGAATGGAATCGCGCAATGGGCTCGGGTTCTGGCTGCTGGCGGCGGCCACCGGGGCGCTCTCCGGCCTGGGCGCCGCCGGGCTCGAGCGCCTGCTGCGCCTGGTCGAGCGCCTGGCTTGGCCGCCCGGCGAAACCTTCCTGGCCAGCGTCTCGGCCGCCTCCGCGCCCCACCGCATGGCCGTGCTCGCGCTCGCGGGGCTGCTGGTCTCGGCGGTCCTGGTGCTGACCCGCCGGCCGCTGGGCGGCCACGGGACGGCGCAGATCATCGAGTCGATCTGGTACCGCGGCGGCCGGCTGCAGTTCTGGCGCACGCTCCTGCGCGGCGTCCTCTCCATCGTCGGCGTGGGCCTGGGCGTCTCGCTGGGCCGCGAGGGCGCGCTCATCCAGTCCGGGGCGGCCGCGGGCTCCAAGCTCGCCGAGAAGCTGAGGCTGTCCAGCAGCGAGGCGCGGCTGCTCGTCGCCTGCGGCGCGGCCTCGGGCATCGGCGCGGCCTACAACGTCCCCATCGGCGCCGCCGTCTTCGGCCTCGAAGTGCTGCTGGGGAGCCTCGCGCTCGAGCTGCTGGGCCCCATCGTCGTCAGCTGCGTCCTGGCCACGCTGGTGAGCCGCACCCTGCTCTCGGCGCAGCCCTCCTACCTCATCCCGCACTACTCGCTGCTGCGGCCGCAGGAGCTCGGCTGGGCGCTGGCGGTGGGGCTGCTCGTCGGGCTCGCCTCGGCGGGGTTCGTCCGCGTGCTCGACTGGCTCCCGCGGGTGGTGGAGCGCCTCCCGGAGCGGGCGAGGCCCGCCCTGCCCACGGTCGCCACGCTGGCCACGGGCGCCGTGGCCCTGGCGTTCCCGGCGGTGCTCGGCAACGGCTACGACGCGGTCAACGCCGCGCTCCACGACGCGCTGCCGCTGAGGCTCCTGCTGCTCCTGCCGCTGCTCAAGCTGGCCGCCACCGCCGCCTGCTCCGCCTCGGGCATCCCGGGCGGGCTCTTCACCCCGTCGCTCTTCTTCGGGGGCCTGCTCGGCGGGGCGGTGGGGGCCCTCGCCAACGCCGTCGTCCCCGGCTCCGCCTCGCCCGGCTCGCTGGCGCTGCTGGGGATGGCGGCCTCGCTCGCGGGGACGACCCACGCGGCCGCCTCGTCGGTCCTCATCCTGTTCGAGCTGACCGCGGACTACGGCATGGTGCTGCCGCTGATGCTGACCGCGGTGGTGGCGGTGGAGGTCAGCCGCCGCGCCGAGCCGCACTCGCTCTACACCGCGGTGCTCAACCGCCGGAAGGTGCCGCTGCCGGTCGCCCCGTCGCCGCTCTGGATGCGCTCGGTCACCGACGTGCGGGCGCTGGTCGAGCCGGCGCGGACCGTGCCGCCGATGACGCCGTTCGGCGACCTGCTGGTCAGGCTGCTCTCCACCGAGGACGACGAGCTGTTCGTCGCCGACGAGGAGGGCCGGTTCCTGGGCATCGTGACCCTGGCGGCGATCAAGGGGCACATCGGGAGCAACGAGGACCTGACCATGGTCGTGGCCGCCGACGTGATGGACCCGGGCACGGAGCCGCTCAGCCCGGAGCTGTCGCTGGCCGAGGCGGCGCTGCGCTGCGGCAGCACCGAGCTGCACCGCCTCCCGGTGATCGATCGCAAGACCGGCAAGCTCCTGGGGACGATGGCCCGGCGCGAGCTCTTCAAGCGAGGGACGTTCTAGCGGCCCGGGCCTCGGCCTCGGCCGACGCCTCGGCGGCGGCGTCCAGGCGCCCCATCTCTCGGAGGAAGAAGAGGAGCGTGACCAGCGAGGCGAGGCCGTCGGCGATGGGCACGGCGAAGTAGAGGCCGCGCAGGCCGAGCAGCCGCGGCAGCAGCCAGGCGAGCGGCACGAGGATGAGCAGCTGCCGGCTCAGGGAGAGGAACATCGACTGGAGGGGCTTGCCGACCGAGGTGAAGTAGCCCGAGGCGATGATCTGGAAGCCCACCACCGGCAGGAGCAGGGTCGAGATCGCCAAGTTCTGGGCGCACAGGTCGAGCAGCGCGCGGTCCTCGCCGGAGAACACGCCGGCCACCGCCCGCGGGAAGAGCTGCACCACGCAGAAGGCGAGGGTGGAGATGGCCGACGCCCCGGCGATGGCCCACTTGGCCGCGCTCTTCACCCGCGCCGGTTGCCGGGCGCCGAAGTTGTAGCCGACCAGGGGCTGCGTCCCGCCGTTGAGCCCAAAGATGGGGAACAGGCAGAAGAGCGTGACGCTGTGGACGGTGCCCCACGCCGCCAACGCGACGTCGCCGCCGTAGCGCACCAGCTGCGTGTTGAGGATGAACTGCAGGAAGCTGTTGGCGAGGAACATGAAGAACGACGACGAGCCGAGCGACATGATCCGCAGCGAGATCGCGCGGTCGAGCCGCAGGCTGCGCAGGCGGAAGCGGACGTGGCTGCGGGAGGTCCCGTAGTAGAGGAGGACCTGGGCGGCCACCAGGGTCTGCGAGAGCACGGTCCCCAGCGCGGCGCCCCGGACGCCCCAGTGCAGGACCATGATGAAGAGGTAGTCGAGCCCGGCGTTGCAGACCGCGCTCCAGATCATGATCCGCATCGACTTCGAGGGGTTGCCCTCGGCGCGGATGAGGTTGCTCAGCGCGAAGCCCAGGTTCGCCGGCACGGTGCCGAGCAGGATCAGCCGGTTGTACTCCCGGGCGTAGGGGAGGGACTGCGGCGTCGCGCCCAGCTTGACGAGGATCGGGTCGAGGAAGAGCAGGCCGACCGCGGTGAGGACGAGGCCGATGAGGACGGCGAGCGAGAAGACGTTGCCCAGCGCGAGCTCCGACCGCTCGCGGTCCTGCTCGCCCAGGTAGATGCTGAGCGCCGCGGCGCCGCCGAAGCCGATGAGCCCGCCGAAGGCCATGCTCACCAGCACCACCGGCATGCCGAGGGTGATCGCCGCCATGCCCATCGTCGCCGCCTCGGGCGCGTTCCCGATGAAGGCGCGGTTGACGACGCTGTACACGGCCTGCACGACCATCCCGGTCATGACCGGCAGCGAGAACTCGAGCAGGAGCTTGGGGATGGGCTCCGAGCCCATGCGCTGGGCTCTGTCGGGGGAAGAGGGACCGCTCACGGCGCGCACCATAGCCTCCGGTGCTTCGCGGCACTACCGCTTCGACCCCTAGCGGGCCGGGCTCGGGCGATGGACGCTGGAGCAGGCCAGGTGGACGGAGTGCAGCAGCCAGGCGAGCACGCTGGTGGCCTCGGCGCAGGAGCGCAGGTCGCGCCCGGCGCGCTCGATCGCCCGCAGCACGATCTCGTTGGCCGCCAGCTCGCCCTCGCAGTGGCTGCGCGCGTAGCGCATCAGCGAGGGCAGGTAGAGCTGGACCGCGGCGGCCAGGGCCTTTCGGTCGCCCTCGCTGCACCGCCTCACGAGCGCCTGGTCGATCGAGTCCGGCAAGCCAATCGCTCCTCTCAAATCGCTCCTCTCAAGGAGTACGAGCCTCGACGGCCGGTTTGGGATCCGCCCTCCCGGGTCCGGCGGCAATCGTCCGGCGCCCCAGCGCGCCGATGGAGAGGGCGCCCGTGGGGCACGCCTGCACGCACTGCAAGCAGCGCGAGCACGAGTAGTGAGTCGAGGCGTTCAGCTTGCCGGCCAGGTGCAGCGAGTTGCCCGCGGAGAGCTGGGAGACGTAGCAGGCCTTGTCGCAGCGGCTGCAGCCGGTGCACCGGTCCGGGTCGACCTTGACCCGCAGCAGGCTGACCTTGTTGAGCAGCCCGCCGGCCCAGGCGATGGGGCAGCCGAGCTTGAAGTACAGGTAGAGGCTCTTCTGCCGGCCGTCCTCGTCGCCGCCGGACCCGAGCATCGTCTCCATCACCGCGCCCATCGGGCACATCCAGCGGCAGAAGAACTTGCCCAGGACGATGCCTAGCGCGGAGGCGGCGAGGATCACCCAGCCGAGGCCGATGCCGAGCATGGAGACGGCGAGGTAGAGGGCGGCGCCGAAGCCGATCTGCGCGACGCGGCGGACGGAGATCAGCCGGCGCAGCCACGAGTTCTTGGGGTTCGGTCGGCGCGCAGGGAGGTCGCTGCTCATGGCGGAAGGAGCCAAGAGCGCTCCAGAGGGTTCGGAGGGAGGAGCCCGCGGGGGCGGGCTGCGCGCGAGGTCCGGCGCGACTTCGTTCAGTCGCCGGCCGTCCAGCCCGAAGGATTCCGGGCGAGCCGAGGACCTACTCGAACTTCACGCGGCCCCAGCGCGAGCTCTTGTGAAAGTTGCCCTGCCGCTTGATGGGCGACCAGGCGTTGGCCACGCTCTGGCCGTCGCGGAAGGCGTAGAGGTTCACGCGCCAGACGTCTCCGGGCTTGGGCGGGATGGCGACGCGGCCGGGGAGGAGCGAGCTCCAGGGCAGCGCGATCTCGATCGAGTAGCGGCTCTTGTCGAGCGACACCGCGCGCTCCGCCTGGCTCGCCCAGTCCATGTGGCCGAAGACCTTGCCGCCGGGACCGTCGACGATGGGCCGGTTGTAGTCGTCCCAGTGCGTGTCGAAGACCGCGCCGTCGATGTCGAATTGCAGCTCGTAGTAGTCGCGGTTGTCGCCCGGGTCGCCGGGCTGGAGCATCAGCTCCACCGCGCTGGAGCGTTCCCAGATGTGGGGATCCACCTCGGTGCGTCCGAACGGGGAGATGGCGCCCTCGTCCGGCACGGCGAAGCCCAGGTACAGCGCTTTGTCGTCCCAGCCGATGCGCGCGAAGCTGCCGGCGAGCTTGGACCTGTCGGCTTCGCCCTGGCCCGGGTCGACGAAGGGGCCTAGCGCGGTCGCGCTCGACCAGGCCGCGTCGTCGAGCTTCCCGTCGATCTTGGGGGCCGCGGCGAAGCGGCGAACCGGAGCGGGCTGCCCGGAGACCGTGGCGTCGCCGCCCACGGAATCGGGTGGAGGCTGCGTCCAGGCGGGGCCTTTGGGGCTGCAGCCGGCGGCGGCGGCTGCGAGACCGAGGGCGAGGGCGAGAAGGCGCGTGCGCATGGGGCGCAGGATAGCGTGCCTCGGCCGCAGGAAGCAGGCGCGCAGGCCTGCCGCTCCTGGTGCCGGCCTCCGCGTTCAATGGTACTTACCTGGCCCGCGGAACCGAGCCGGCCGCGCGCGGCTCATACCGGCCACCTCGCAACCCCCGAAGGTGAAGACCATGCCCGACCTGCCTCCCTGCGGCCTCTACAAGACCAAGCGCCCCCTGGCCGACAAGGTCCCGGCGGGGCGGCTCGTCTTCTTCCACAACCACGGCGAGCCGAGCGCCGGCATCTACCCGCCGGAGTCCTGGCACCTCAACCGCGCCCGGTTCGCCAAGGGCGGGTTCCCCATCCCCTCGCCGGAGTGGGCCCAGGACCTCGAGCCCCTGCCCGCCGAGGGCTTCTACCGCGTCCGCGAGGCCTTCGAGTGCTGCGACAAGCACTGCCGGCTCTTCGAGGCCGAGACCTTCGTGCAGCTGGGCTATGACGCCGAGGCGCAGGCCCTGCTCTTCGTGCCGGAGTGGACCGACGAGGGCATGGCCATCCCCGACACCGGCACGCGCATCGACGCCACCCGGCTGGCCAAGCTCGCACCGTTGAAGATCCCGCACACTTCGCTGCCACCCGAGGCTCACTGACGCACAGCGTCGAAAGAAAAACGGGGCAAGGGGTGGACGGGCCGTGGCTCGAGCGGCACCTTGCCACCCTCGCGGCACGCCGATGGTTTGACGCGGCCGTGCGCCCGGGGCTCTGATGATCGGCGGTCGTCCAAGGGGGCGGTGGTCATGTCCAGCAAGAACGAGAGGCTCGTCCTCAAGGGGCGGTGGGAGCCGGCGGCGGGGCTCGCGCAGCAGGCGGAGTACTCGCTGGCGCTGTGGGCCGAGTTCAAGAAGGACATGGTCTCCTACGGCTTCCCGGAGGAGAAGGCCGACCAGATGCGCGAGGTTCTGCGCCAGGTGACGAAGAACGCGGCCGAGGGCGAGCGCTGGGAGAAGCGGCGCGACGTGGCGCTGGCCATCAACGGCTCGAAGGCCTTCATCTTCCGGCTGCGGCGCGTGGCGCCGATGGTGCTGCGCGACCGCGGGCTCTCCGAGCCGACCACCGCCGACTTCTTCCCCGGGCAGGTCGAGCGCTCAGCCCCGCGGATCATCGAGTACCTGCAGCGGATCCGCCCGTACGTGAAGCGCCTGGAGGCCTCCTTGCGGCCCTACTTCCGCGGCGAGTCCCCGGTGCTCCTCCTCGACGCGGTGCTCACCTCGCTCGAGAGCGTGCGTGGCCAGCAGGAGCTCGCCGGCTCGCAGTTGGAGGATTCGTCCGCCTCCCACGACGAGGCCAAGGGCGAGCTCTTGCACCTGGTCGAGGACCTCAACCGCGTCGGCGCCATCGCCTTCCACGGCCGCGCCGACGTCATCGGGCGCTTCAACAAGGACCTGCTGCTCAGGGCCCGGCGCTCGAAGACCGGCAAGGCCGAGCCCGAGCCGTCCGTCCGCTGACGGTCGGCGCGGCCCATCGCCTCCGGCCGGGACGCCGGCGGGTGCGCGTGCTCAGGCGGCAGCGCTCTTGGCGAGTGCGGCCGCCGCTTCCCGTCGCCTTCTCGCGAGCAGCTCCCACCCGAGCGCGCCGAGCGAGCCCAGCAAAGACAAGAGGGTGATCGCCGCGCCCAGCCGCGAGGGCGTGTACTCCAACTCGACCTTTGCCGGCGCGCCGTCGGCGGGCAGCTCGATGGCCAGGACTCCGGAACGGTTCGCGATCGGAGCGGCCTGGCCTCGCAGCTGCGCCGACCAGGCTGAATCGAAGCTCTGGTTGACGATGAGCGTTCCCCCGCCCGCGGCAGCAACATCAATCATCAGCCGATTGGGCGTGAAGGACAGGGTGGGGCTCGCACCGCCACCCGCAGCCCCGGAGCCCTCGACGTACGCCTCGCCGCGGTAGGCCGGGTTGGCGCTGGCGTCCTTCAGGGTGCTCGCCTGCGCCGCCAGGGGCAGGTGCAGCCGCTCGTAGCAGTTGAGGACGCCCTCGTTGCGCACCGCGTGGTCCAGCAGATCGGTGTAGCGGGCGCGGGTCTTGAACTCGACCCTCCCGCGCACCTGGCGGAAGGGGGCCGAGGCCGGCACGTCCTCCAGGGCGACTGGCGGCAGGGTGAATGCCTCCTGCAGCGGGCTGCGGGTCACGGCGAAGAAGTCCGCGGCCACCAGGAAGACGACGGTCCCGGCGAGCGCCGTGGGCTGCCAGCCCGAGAGCAGGCGCCGGCGCACGGTCCAGTCGACCAGCCAGCTCGCCCCCAGCGCCGCCAGCGCCGAGACCGCCAGCACGCCATAGGCGATGGCCCGGGAGGGCACGCGCAGCCCCTCGAAGGCCTGCAGCGAGCGCAACAGCGGCCAGACGGGGCCGCCGTTGCCCATGGCCAGCAGCACGAAGAAGAGCGCGACGAGACCCAGCCTCCACGGCCGCGGCTTGCTCAGGGCCAGCCCGACCGCGGCCAGCGCCAGCGCCGCCAGCCCGACGTAGGCCCCGTACTCCCACCAGCGCCACTGCATGCCGGGCAGCTGGTGGGCGGTCAGCGACTGGTCGCGGCCGACGAGCGCCAGCCACACCAGCTCCAGCGCCGCGCCGGAGGCGTCCTTGGCTTCGTACTTCGAGACCCGCCCCAGGAAGTCCATCATCGGCAGCAACTTGACCGCGCCGAAGAGCAAGGTCGTAAGGCCCACCGCCGCGCCGCCCGCCAAGGGCTTCCAAGCGTCACGCCACGGCTTGGACGGCAGGGCGCGCAGCAGGCCGTAGAGGAGCGTGAAGAGGCACTGGTAGACGAAGAAGTAGGCGTTGCCGCTGAAGAGCAGGAGCGCGGCCGCGAGCCCGGCCCCCGCGGCCTCCAGCCCCGCGCGCCGAGCCTCTCCGCGCGCGGCCGCGTCGATGGCCCCGCAGGCGAAGAGGGCGGCGAAGGGCAGGTAGGCCCAGGCGAACCAGAGGGTGTGCCCGGTGCCCAGGTGCAGCGTGTAGCCGCTGCTCAGGCCGAACACCACCGGGGCGAGCAGGACGGCAAGGCCGCGCGCTCCCAGGCGCCGGGCGAAGAGCCAGGCGCCCAGCATCGCCACGAAGAGGTGCGCCGCCACCTGCACCTTGGCGCCCCACAGCGTGCCCAGAGGCAGCGACAGCGCGAAGAGCGGGTTCAGGAAGCCGGAGGACGGGTTGGCCAGCAAGGGGCTGCCGCCGCAGTACCACGGGTTCCACCACGGGAACTGGCCATAGACCAAGAGCGAGCGGCGCGCGGCGTGGGCGTAGAAGAGCTGCTGGTCCCAGTCGTCGATGCCGAAGGCCTGCCCGCTCAGGAGCACCGGGGCGCAGAACGCGGCCGAGAGCGCCGCCAGCCCCAGGACGACGGCCCAGGGACGCGGCTCCCACGGCGGCGCGGGCTGCGGCTCTCTCTCGGCGCGCTTGTTGGCCATGCGGCATAGTCAGCTATCAGCAGTCGGCCGGCAGTTCCAGGGCGCCGAGGTGCAGGGCTCCCAGCCGCTCGCGCCGCCATGCCGCGACGCCTCGCCGCCCATACCCTCCTCTTGGGTCCCATCCGCCAGTTCGGGGCTGATCGGGAGACAGGAGGACGCAATGCCGACCAACAAAGAGAAGGGCGACATGACGGTGCGCGAGGCTGGCCAGAAGGGCGGCGAGAAGGTCGCGCACGAGAGAGGGCGCGAGTTCTACGAGGAGATTGGCCACAAGGGCGGCCAGCGCGTCCGCGAGCTGATCAACGAGGGCAAGGAGACCGAGAGGAAGTAGCGCCGCCCGGCTTCTTCACGGTCGTTCAGAGCAGGCTGGCTCGCCGGGCGAGGGAGCCCGCCTGCTTCTCTGCCTGGGCGCAAGCGCGCCCGCCCGGGTTCCCCAGGCCGCACAGCTCCGCCGCCGCCGCCGCCGATACGCGCCTGTGGTCCGAGCGGCGCGCGCGCTCGAGTTCCTTCGGCGAGCGCGGGTGCAGCCGGTGCGCGAGTTCGCGCGCCTGGCTCCACGAGAAGCGGGCGGGGCTGGGCGCGCCCGCGAGGAAGAGTCCAGCGAGCAAGAGGGCGGAGAGGGTGGGCATGCCCCACCAACCCGCCATCGACACTTTTCTTTCCGCCCGCGCGCTCCGGTCCGGCCTGAGGCCTATTGCTCCTCGAGCAGGAATCAAGGCCGATCCTGGCCGATCCAAGCCGGCCAAGGCCGCGGAATCACGAGGGGCGACCGATCCAGGCGTCGCGGTGAGAGAGGCCCAGGGCGCCGAACTTGGCACCTTGGCACCGGACCCCATCGCCGAGGCCCTCGGCGCCGCGCGGGAGGCCTGGGTGGGCTCGGGTAACTCGGCCGACCTCTGCGCGCGCCTGGCGGGCATCCTGGCGCGCCTGGCGGGTCCCCGCCGATGACCGCTCCGTCGCCGGAAACGGCCCGCCCTGACGCTGGCGGCACCCATCCTGAGTCCTTGCCCGTCCCGGGGGCCGAGGCCCGCCGTTCGCGCAACCTCGCGGACGGCTGGCTCCCGGTGCCCCGGGCCTGGCTCGACCGCGTGAAGGCCGGGGACCTGAACGTAGAGCAGTTGGGGATCCTCGTGATGCTCGCCGGGCAGGCGAACTACAGGCCGGGACCCTTCGACTTCCACGGGCGCTCGCTGGAGCTGGACACCGGGGAGGCACTCGCCGTCAGCCGCACGTGCGCCGAGGCCTTCCACCTTGGGGATGGCGACGCAGGCCGGGACAAGTTCCGCCGGCTGCTCGAGCGCGCCCAGTCCTTTGGCATCCTCACCACGCGCCAAATGCGTGAAATCCACGCCCCAAGGTCGGCCCCATTATCC
>DASXVQ010000168.1:0-78475 GCA_036504155.1 Myxococcales bacterium | reverse complement strand
AGCGTGGGCACCCGCCGCTTCTGTTTTCTGGGTTTGAGCGGAAAAGTTTCTGGGTAATTTGCGAATCTGTGCGCGCCCGGCTCAGGGGCCCGCGCTACTCTGGCCGCTCACCCCTGCGGCCGGGCCAGGCAATCAGCCCTGTTTCGAGTCCCTTTCGAGGCCCGCGCCGAAGTTGCCCAACTGGGCGTGGGCACCGACACTGGAGGCATGAGCAAGCCGTTCAACCTGCTGGCCCTCGCCACCGCCCTCCTCCTGGCCGTCCCAGCCCGGGCCCAGGACGGCGCCTCCCCCTATCCCGCCCCTCCCCCGCCGCCGGCCGCCGACGTCTACATCCCGCCGCCCCCGCTGCCGCCTCCGGCCTGGCTGCCGCCCCCGCCCCCGCCGGTGGTGCCCCGAAGGCTGCGGCTGCACGAGAGCGGGCACCAGCGGCCCGAGCACTCCGACGTCGGCCTGGGCATCGGAGAGGGCCTGGCCGCCGGAGGCATCCAGCTGGCGGCGACCGGCGTGGTGACCTTGTCCCTGCTCGTCTTCACGCTCTTCGCGGACCAGTCGAACATGTCGAACGGGGACTACCTCGCCGTCGTCGGGGTCGTCGCCGCGCTCGCGCCCCCGCTGATGGCGCTGCCCTCCAGCGCCGTCGCCTCGAAGATCTCCAAGAAGTGCCCGCGCGAGCACTCGTGGGGCTTCACCTACCTCGCCGGAGTCGCCGCCAGCGCCGCGACCGTCGGCATGGCGGCAGCCTGGGTCTCGGGCGCCTTCGGGAACCGCGGCGATACGCAGGTCAACGGCCTGCTCGGCTCGCTGATCGTCGGGGCCTTCCTGACCGGCGGCTTCGAGTCGCTGACGCTCAACCTGACCGGCGGCAAGCAGGTCGCCGCCGCGCCGATGGTCCTCCGGGACGGCGGCGGCGCCTCCGTCGCGATGACGTTCTAGCGGCGTCCGGCGCGGCGGTCGGCCGGCGCGGGCGGGCCCGTCAGGCCCGCCCGGAGCGTATTCAGTAGCAGGTGCCGGTCGTCGCGTTGCAGTTCAGGGGCGCGCACTTGGTGCACGATGGCCCGCAGGCGGCCTTGTCCCCGGTGACGCACTGCCCGCTCGCGCAGCACCCCGCCGGGCAAGAGGTCGTGTCGCAGACGCAGGTACCCGCCGGGTAAGCCCCCGAACAGTGCAGGCCACTGGCGCAGGGCGCGTTGGCTCCGCACCGGCAGCCGACGCCCGCAGCGCAGCCGTTGGCGCTGACGCTGTTGCAGGCGCTGCAGGCCGCGCCGGCAGTGGCATTGCAATTGGTCGCCGAGAGGGTCTGGCACGTGCCGTTGGCGTATGCGCTGCAGCAGCCCGCGAGGCAGGACGTCGCGTCGCAGACGCAGGCGCCGCCGGCGCAGCGCTGGCCAGCGCCACACACCGATCCGCTCATGCCGCACTGGCAGCCGATCACGGGCGCGCAGTTGTCGGCGTTGATGCCGCAGGCCGCCCCGCCCAGACAAGTGCAAGCCCCACTGGCCGAGCAACCGTCGGCGCTGGCGCCGCAGCTGGCGCACACCGCACCGGTGGCCGCGCACTGGGTCACCGTCCGCGGCGAGACGCAGGTGCCATTGGCGGTTGCGGTGCAGCAACCCGACGGGCACGAAGTCGCGTCGCAGGTGCACACGCCCGCCACGCAGCGCTGCCCGGTCCCGGTGCACGCCGGGTTCGTCCCGCACCGGCAGCCCGTTCCCAGCGCGCAATTGTCGGCGGTCGTCGAGCACGCGCTGCACGTCCCGCCTGCCGCGGGATTGCAGTTGGTCGCGGACAGCGTCCGGCAGGTCCCGTTCGCGTACGCGCTGCAGCAACCGCCCGGGCACGAACTCCCGTCGCAGACGCAGGCCCCGGCCACGCAGCGTTGACCCGCCAGGCAGGCGGAGCCGCCTCCGCAGGTGCACGTCCCCGTCGCCGAGCAACCGTCTCCGGTCGAGCCGCAGGAGGCGCAGACGGCTCCCGCGACGGCGCACTGGGTGCCCGTCAGGGGTGAGACACAGGTGCCGTTGGCAGTCGCGGTGCAGCAGCCCGCCCCGCAGGAGGTCGCGTCGCAGATGCAGACCCCGCCCGAGCAGCGCTGCCCGGCCGCGCAGGCCGCGGCGCCGCCGCAGGAGCACAGGCCGGTCGTCGCCGAGCAGCCGTCGGCGTACGTCGCGCTGCAGCCCGAGCACACCTGGCCCGCCGGCGCGCACTGGGTCGCGGTCCGCGGAGCAACGCAGGTCCCGCCGACCGACGCGGTGCAGCAGCCCGACGGGCACGAGGTGGCGTTGCACACGCACTGCCCGCCCTCGCAGCGCTGGCCGCCCGCCACGTTGCAGGCCGCCCCGCCGCCACAGGTGCAGCCGCCGGCCGCCGAGCAGCCGTCGGCGGAGCTCGCGGTGCAGGCCGCACAGACCGCGCCGTTGGCCGCGCACTGCGCCGCGGTCCGGCCGGTGATGCAGCTGCCGCCCACCGCCGCGGTGCAGCATCCGTTGGTGCAGGAGGTGGCGTTGCACACGCATTGCCCGCCCTCGCAGCGCTGGCCGGCGGCCACGTTGCAGGCCGCAGCGGCGCCACAGGCGCAGGTCCCCGACGCGGAGCAGGAGTCCGCCCCCGCGGCGCAGTCCGCGCAGAGCGCGCCCGCCGCCGCGCACTGCGAGGCAGTCCGCGGCGCCACGCAGCTGCCGCCCGCCGCCGCGGTGCAGCAGCCCGCCGGGCAGGAGGTGGAGTCGCACACGCACTGCCCGCCCTGGCAGCGCTGGCCGCTCCCGCACGCCGGGCCGGCGCCGCAACTGCAGGCGCCCGCCGAGGAGCAGCCGTCGCCGCTGGCGCCGCAGGAGGCGCACGCCGCGCCGGCGGCCGCGCACTGCGTCCCGGTCCGCGGCGAGACGCAGGTGCCGCCGGCCGTGGCGGTGCAGCAGCCGCCGGGGCAGGAGGCGAGGTCGCAGACGCAGGTCCCGCCCAGGCAGCGCTGCCCGCCGGTCACGTTGCAGGCGGCTGCGCCGCCGCAGCTGCAGGCCCCGCCGGCCGAGCAGCCGTCGGCGCCGGCGTCGCAGGCCGCGCAGACGGCTCCGGCCGCGGCGCACTGGGCCGCCGTCCTCGGAGACACGCAGGCGCCGCCGACGGTCGCGGTGCAGCAGCCACCCGGGCAGGACTGGTCGTCACAGAGGCACGCTCCGCCGCTGCAGCGCTGGCCCGCGCCGCAGGGTGCGCTGCCGCCGCAGGTGCACTGGCCGGCCGTGGAGCAGCCGTCGCCCGAGGTCGCGCACCCCTGGCAGAGATCGCCGGCCGGCGCGCAGGCCAGCTCGGTGGTGAGCGTGCAGGTGCCTCCCAGGAGCGCGGTGCAGCAGCCGGTGGGGCAGCTGGTCGCGTCGCACTGGCAGACGCCGCCGAGGCAGCGCTGGCCGGTGGCGCACCGGGTGCCGCCGCCGCAGGCGCAGGTCCCGGTGGCCGAGCAGCCGTCGGCGACCTCGCCGCAGTCGGTGCACGCCCCGCCCGCGAGGCCGCAGCTGGCGGCGACGTGCGCCATGCAGGAGCCGGCCTGGCAGCAGCTGGTGGGGCAGCTGATCGGGTCGCACTCGCAGGCGCCGTTGACGCAGCGCTGCCCGCCGGGACACGGCAGGTTCGACCCGCACTGGCAGGCGCCCGCGGCCGAGCAGGCGTCGCCGGACATCCCGCAGTCGGTGCACGTCCCGCCCAGCGGCCCGCAGGCGGAGAGCGTGGGCGCGGTGCAGACGTTGCCGTCGCAGCAGCCGGTCGGGCAGGTGCTCGAGTCGCAGACGCAGGCGCCGCCCAGGCAGCGCTGGCCCACGGTGCATTGCGGCCCGCTGCCGCACCGGCAGGACCCGGTCGCAGAACAGGCGTCCGCGAGCTCGCCGCAGTCGGTGCAGGCCCCGCCGTTCACGCCGCAGGTCGCCGAGACGTGCTGGGCGCAGGCGCCCGCCTGGCAGCAGCTGCCCGGGCAGGAGAGGGCGTCGCACACGCAGGCTCCGCCGCTGCAGCGCTGGCCGGGAGGGCACGCCGCGCCGGCGCCGCACCGGCAGGCGCCGGCCACGGTGCACGCGTCGCCGCCGGGCGCGCAGTCCACGCAGTTCTGGCCGAGGGGGGCACAGGTGGAGGCTGACAGCGCGGTGCACACCCCGGCCACGCAGCATCCCGTCGGGCAGGTGGTCGAGTCGCAGTAGCAGGCGCCGGCGATGCAGTCGACGCCGTCGGCGCACTTCGCGCCGCCGCCGCACTGGCACGCGCCCGCCGCCGAGCAGCCATCGGCCTCGGTGCCGCAGGCGGCGCAGGCCGCGCCGGCGACGCCGCAGTCGGAGACGGTCGGGGCGACGCACGCGCCGGCCTTGCAGCAGCCGCCGGGGCACGAGGCCTCGTCGCAGACGCAGGCCCCGGCGTTGCAGCGCTGCCCCGTGGGGCAGGGCCCGCCCGCGCCGCAGCGGCAGGCGCCGTCGGCCGAACAGCCGTCCGCGGCCGGGCCGCAGTCGATGCAGGCGCCGCCCACGGGGCCGCAGGCCGCGACGGAGCGCGGGGTGCAGGCGCCGGCCTTGCAGCAGCCACTGGCGCAGGACGCGGCGTCGCAGGCGCACTGGCCGCCCACGCACGCCTGGCCCGGGCCGCAAGCCGGCCCGGTGCCGCAGCGGCAGGCGCCCTTGGTGCAGGAGGTGGCAAGGCCCGCCTGGCACTGGGCGCACGCGGCGCCGGAGCGGCCGCAGGTCTCGAGCGTGTCGCCCGCGAGGCACTGGTCGCCCTGGCAGCAGCCGCTGCAGGTCGCCGTGTCGCAGGCGCACCGGCCGGCGTCGCACTTCTGGCCGGCGCCGCAGGCCGGGCCGGTGCCGCACAGGCACGCGCCCTCGGCCGAGCAGGAGTCGGCGCGACCCTCGCGGCAGGCGACGCAGGCCTTGCCCGTCGCCCCGCAGGCGTCGAGCGAGGTCGCGGTGCAGGCGTCGCCGGCGCAGCAGCCGGCGGCGCAGGTCGAGACGCAGGCGCTGCAGCAGCCGTCCACGCAGCTCTCTCCCCCGCCGCAGGCGTAGCAGGGCCCTCCGGCGAGGCCGCAGGCCTCGGGGGCGGTGCCGGGCTGACAGGCGTCGCCCTGGCAGCAGCCGTCGGGGCAGGAGTCCGGGGTGCAGCGGCAGGCGGCCTGGACGCAGGCCTGGCCCGCCGCGCAGACCACGCCGGTGGTCCCGCACTGGCACACGCCGTCGATGCAGCGGTCCGCGTTCTTCGCGTCGCAGGCCGAGCAGGCGCCCCCCGCGGTGCCGCACAGGTCGAGCTCGCCGAGGACGCAGAGGTCGCCGTCGCAGCAGCCGGAGGCGCAGGCGCCCGCGGTGCACCGGCACTGGCCCGCCAGGCATTCCTGTCCGGCCGTGCAGGCGGGGACGCAGGGGATGGCGAGGACGAAGAGGTCCACCGCCACGTCGCCGTGGGCCAGCGTCGCCGTCGCCTCGCCGTGGCCGACGACGATCCCGCCGCGCAGCCCGTCGACCTTGATGAGGACCTCCTTGCCGGCCTGATCCTCGGGGAAGAAGAGGCGCACGTCCTCGCTTTGGCTCAGCGGCTCGCCTTCCGTGTCGGGGCGAAGCTGCGGCCCGAAGGCCTGCCCGCCCTGCACCTCCACCACGAAGGAGTACTGGTTCACCTCGAGGGCGGCCTTGCGCGAGACGGTGACGCGCAGCGACGGCGGCTCGGTGCGGCAGCCCAGCAGAGCGAGGCAGGCCGCCGCGGCGACGATAAGAGGAAGGCGACGGAGCACGGGCTCCTCCAGGGCGAAGGGTGGTGCTTCGGGCTAGAAGTGGATCTCGCCCAGCGACGTCTGGGCGAGGGGCTGGGGCTGCTGGGTGGCCAGGACGCCAGCGGTGACTCCGCCGCCGACGACGACGGCGCCGACGAGGGTCCAGAACCACCACTTGGAGGCGATGCCGCCCTCCTCGTCCTGCCGCACCTCTTCCACCGGCGCGGCTGCGGCGACCGCGTCCGCGGGAACGACCCCGGGTTTGGCCGTCTCGGGCGGCGGGGTGGAGGCGGTGGTGATCAGCGGGCGGGCGGTCGGGTCCGGCGCGGGTCTGCTGGCCGTCGCGGACGAATCGGCGGGCTTCGGGCTCTCGATCCTGGCGGGCTCGGCGCTCGCGGCGGCGGCGGTGGCGGTGGCGGCCTTCGTCCCGCCCGGGCCCTCGGCGGGCCTGGCCTTCTTGGCCGCCTCGGCGATCTTCGCCTTCGACTCGTCGAGCAGCTGCTGCGCCAGCGCCTCGTTGGGGATGGGCCTGGGCGCCTCTGCGAGGAAGCGCTGGAAGTAGTCGACCGCCTTCTCCCAGTTCCCGAGCTTCTTGTGGCACTGCCCGATGTTGAAGAGGATGGCCGGCATCGAGGTGAGCGCGTACGCCTTCTCGTACTTGTCGATGGCCTCCTTGAAGCGGCCGGCCTCGAAGTCCTTCTTGCCCTTGCCGAAGGCTGCCTTGGCCGCTGCGACATCCTTCTTCGACGGAGCCTTCGCCGCCTCGAGCGGGGCCGCCCAGAGGAGGGTCAGGCCGATCAGCAGCGCGCTAGTTGCCGAACGGGTCGAGCTGGACATCTTTGTTCACCTTGGGCTTGGGCTTGGGCTTCGGCCTGGGCGGTGCAGCGGGCTTCTCCTTGCCGACCCTGTCGAGCAGCACCTGGGTCGGGTTGGGAGAATCGACGGTCAGCTTCACGAGGGTGGGCACGTAGCCGTCCACCGAGACCGACAGGTTCATCTCGACCCCGCGGCTGACCTTCAGCGACATCGGCGTGCGGCCGACCCGCGCATGGGTGGCGAAATGCTCGACGGTCGCGCCCGACGGTGAGGAGGTCAGGAGAATCTCCGCCTCCAAGAGCTTGGGCTCGGGCGGCTTGGGGGTGGGTTCGGCAACCGGGTCGGCCGGCTTCGGCTCCGCAGGCTTGGGGTCGGCCGGCTTCGGCTCGGGAGGCGGATCCGCCGGCTTGGGGTCCGCAGGCTTCGGGTCGGCGGGAGGGTCCGCCGGCTTGGGATCTTCCGGTTTGGGATCGGCCGGCGGCGGGTCGGCAGGTTTGGGTTCTGCCGGCTTCGGGTCGGGTGCCGGGTCGGCCGGCTTGGGATCCGCGGGCTTGGGATCGGCCGGCTTCGGGTCCGGCGGATTGCTCGGCGCGAGGGCGACCGCGGGGTCGCCGTTCGAGCTCGGCAGCGCCGTCACGACTCCGATGCCGGCGGAGAGCGCCATCGCCGCGCCCACGGCGATGCCGAAGAGGAGCTTCTTCTTCTTCGGCGAGGCCGGCCGCGGCTTCGCCTCGGGCACGGCGGGCTGCGCGGGAGCTACCGGGCTGGCTTGCAGCAGCGGCGCCGCCCCTTCCGGCTGCGGCTGGGGCGGAGGCGGCGGTGGGGCAGCGGCGCGCAGCGAGGCAATCGACTGGATCCGCGTGACCGGCTCGTCGCCGAAGCCGCGCTCCAGCTCGAGGAGGTCCGGCTCGGCTCCGTCCTGCAGGCCGGGCACCAACGCGTCGGGGGGAGCCGAGGCTGCGCCGGCCTTGGGAAGCAGCATCTCGCGCAGCGCGGAGACGTTCGGGTAGCGCTGCTCGGGGGCCTTCTGCAGGCAGCGCTTCACGATGGGTGCCGCGGCGGCGAGCTTGTCGGCCGGGAGGTTGGGCTGCTCCTCGATCTGGCGCTTGCGCACCTGCTCCTTGTCCTGGCCCCCGAAGAGCGGGGTGCCCACGAGGATCTCGTAGAGCAGCAGCCCCAGGCCGTAGATGTCGGCCGCGGCGCCGGGAGCCTGCCCGCGGACGACCTCCGGGGAGAGGTATTCGGGCGCGACCTTGGCAGCGGGGAACGAGTTGTCCAGCTTGCGGACCGCCAGGCTCAGGTCCACGAGCTTGACCTGCGGGACCTCGCTCGGCGACAGGAAGACCGAGACGGGCGAGACCAGGCCGTGGAACACCCGCTGACCGTGCAGGTACTCGAGTGCGCTGGCGACCTGCGCGCAGAGCGCCATCGCCTCCTGGAGGGGCTGTGGGCCGCGCACGTCGAGGAGGGTGGCCACGTTCTCCGCCACCGGCTCCGACACCAGGTACGGGCGTCCGTCGTCGAGCGAGCCGTCCTGGGCCCACTGCAGGACGTGCGGGTGCTGCAGGGCCTTGGCGTTCTCCACCTCCATCATGAAGCGGAGGGAGGCGGACGTGTCGCTGGCGACGTCGGGACGCATGACCAGGGCGAGGACGTAGTCCATCCCCTGTTCGGGCCGCGCGAGGTAGACGACCGCGGTCTCGCCCTCGACGAGTTTCTTGACGATCTCGTAGCCAGCGATCATCCCGTCCCCGTTGACGAATTCCGCCCGGCGCCGCCCCCCTCGCCATCGTCAGAAACTACCACGCCTCCCCGGCGCCAGGGCACACCAAGTCCCGGGCTGCGTCGCCCCGTCCGCCGACACTGTGTGGGGATGAACTAGCCCGCCGTCGCCGCCGGGGCCGCCGGAGCCGCCGCCCTGTTCTTGCGGCCGTAGAGGGCCCAGATGGCCACGCCGGTGATGAAGATGCCCAGCGAGATGGTCTGGCTGGTCGACAGGATGGCCGGGTGGATGGGGTCCGGGTACTTGAAGAGGAAGTTGCGGATGTCGTCGCCGCGGAACAGCTCGGTGGTGAAGCGCAGGACGGCGTAGCACATCAGCCACACCGACAGGACCTGGCCGTTGAAGCTCTTGTGCCGGCGCACCACGAGCAGCGCCAGGAAGAGCATCAGCTCGCCGGTGCTCTCCATCAGCTGGGTTGGGTAGACCGGCACCGAGTAGCCGGTGGCCCGCGCCACCTCGCTGACCTGGTGCGCCCCGGCGATGGAGTGGTCGTAGAGGTGGCCGAGGGCGTCGAACCAGCGGTGGTCCTTGGCCTGGTCGTTGTAGGCCAGGGCGTCGGTGCCGAAGCCGCCGAACGGCAGGTGGGCCGCCGAGGGGAAGCGGATGGCGATGGCCGAGCCGGCCTTGGCGATGCCGCCCCAGCAGCACCCCGCCGCCAGGCAGCCGAGGCGGCCGATGGCGTGGCCGATGGCCACCGAGGGGATGGCCAGATCGGCGATGCGCAGGAACTCGAGCTTGTTCCTCTTGCAGTACCAGTAGGCGGCGGCGGTCGCCCCGATGAAGCCGCCGTAGAACACCAGGCCGCCGGAGATGGAGAAGATCTGCGTCCAGTCGCGCTTGTAGTCGTCGAGCTTGGTGATGACGAAGAGCACGCGCGAGCCGGCGATGGCCGAGACCAGGATCCAGAAGCCCAGGTCGAGGAAGCGCTCGCGCATGTAGGGGCCCGCAGGCTCCATCTTCCCGCCGACCTTGATCATCTCCGGGTAGGCGCGCGGCGCCTCGCGCGCGCCCAGGTAGACGGCCACCACGAACGCCGTGGCGATCATCAGGCCGTAGGTGTGCAGCGGCGCCCCCAGCCCGCGACCGATGGCCCCGTCGTACAGGCCGTACTTGATCGCCAGGAAGCCGGCGACCGTGGCGATGCCGCCGAAGTAGGCCGGGCTCTCCTTGACCTTGCCGGCGTAGATGACGGAGGTCACCACCAGCGCCGCCGAGGTGATCCAAACCAGGGCCTTGATGATGCCCGCGCTCGACTCCGAGAACAGCGGGCCCATGTAGATGGCGCCGACCAGGCCCACCAGCCCGGCGAAGACGGCGAACGGGATGCCGCGCCACACCGCGGTCTCCTTGGACTCGGCCCCGCGCCAGCCGCTCCAGTAGCCGTAGCCCACCAGCGCCAGGCAGAGGAGCACGCCGATGACCTGCATCACCGGGGTGGTGAACTCGATCTTGAAGAGGATGGGGAGCATTCGTTCGGACTCTCTGGGGTGCTTCCGGCTTTACGGCCCCTCGCCCGGCGACGGCGGCGGAGGGACCTGCGGGGTTTCGACGGGGGGAGCGAGGCTATCAGGCTTGGGCGGTTCGGGGTCAGTGCCTGCCACGGGCGTCCCCACCTGGGCGAGGGCTTCACGCCCGGCCAGCCGCTTGGGGAACATCGTCTCGGCCAGGAGCAGCAGGACGCCGACGACGATGGCGCTGTCCGCCACGTTGAAGGTGGGCCAGTGCAGCCCGGGCTGGTGGCGCCAGTGCCAGTCGACGAAGTCGATGACGTAGCCGTGGATGACGCGGTCGAAGTAGTTGCCCATCGCCCCGCCCAGGATGAGCGACAGGGCCACCGCCATGAGGGCCTGGTCGGACTGCAGGCGGCGGTAGAAGCCGAGGATGACGACCAGCGCGATCAGGCTGACGACGTGGAAGAACGGCCGGCGCCAGGTCTCGCTCACCCGCGCGAGCAGGCCCCAGGCCGCGCCCGGGTTCTCCACGTACTTGTGCTGCCAGTAGCTGGCCACCACGACCACCGGCGGCTTGCGGTGGTCGACGCCGCCGGGGCTCGCCGGGTCGTTGTCCAGGTTCTTGAGCGTCAGGTAGCCGGCGACGCGCTCGGCGAAGGTGCGCCGGTCGGCGTGCTCGAACGCGTTGGTCAGGCTCGCCACGGCGAGGTACTTCGTCCCCTGGTCGGTCAGGACGACCAGGGAGAAGACCGCGACGAGCAGGCCGTACTTCCTTCGCATTCCAGTCCACCTTCGACCCGGCCCGGGAGCCGGGCGATCAGGCCCTCGGGCCCGAACGCAGGAACCCGGCGGGCGGGCCGGGCATTCCAACTATCCCTTCAGGGCCTCCGCGCACTTGGAGCAGACCGCGTGCGCGGCGTCGATGGCCTCGCTGTAGTTCCAGCAGCGCGGGCACTTGGTGCCGGGGGCCCGCTCGACCTTGACCGAGAGCCCCAGGGTCTCGGCCTTGACCGCGCCCTCGGGCGCCTTGGCCGCCAGCTCCACCTTCGAGGCGATGAAGAGCGCCGGGAGCTCGGCCTGCTGCGCCGCCAGGAACGCCGCCAGCTCGCCCTCGGCGGAGAGCACGACCTTGGCCTCCAGCGACGAGCCGATGAGCTTGTCGCGCCGCGCGGCCTCCAGCACCTTCTGCACCTCGGAGCGCACGGACAGCAGCTTGGCGAACTCGGCGAGGATCCTCTCGTCGTCGGGGCGGGCCTTGGGCTCGGGCAGCCCGGACAGGAAGACGCTGTCGACCTTCTTGTGCGGCAGGTAGCCCCAGGCCTCTTCGCAGGTGAACGAGGTGATGGGCGCGAGCAGCTGCAGGAGCGCGACGAGCACCTCGTGGACCACGGTCTGCGCCGAGCGGCGGGCCTGGGACTTCTTCCCGGTGGTGTAGAGCCGGTCCTTGAGGATGTCGAAGTACACCGCGGAGAGGTCCACGGCGCAGAACTCGAGGGCCGCGTGGTAGACGACGTGGAACTCGTAGTCGTCGTAGGCCTTGCGGACCTTGGTCACGAACTGGTTCAGCCGCGCCAGCGCCCAGCGGTCGATGGGCAGCATCTCCTCGACCTTCACGGCGTCCGTCTCGGGGTTGAAGTCCGCGACATTGCCCAGGGCGTAGCGCAGGGTGTTCCTGATCTTGCGGTAGCCCTCGGCGAGCTTGTCGAGGATCTCCTTCGAGGCGCGGATGTCCTCGCGGTAGTCGCTGGAGGCGACCCACAGCCGGGCGATCTCCGCGCCCTGGTCCTTGATGACCTTGTCGAAGGGGACGTAGTTGCCCAGGTTCTTCGACATCTTCTTGCCTTCGCCGTCGACGACGAAGCCGTGGGTGAGCACGGTCTTGTACGGGGCCGTGTCGCGGGTCCCGACCGAAGTGAGCAGCGAGGAGTGGAACCAGCCGCGGTGCTGGTCCGAGCCCTCCAGGTACAGGTCGACCGGGAGCCGCAGGTGCTTGCGCACGCCGGCGACCGCGGCCCAGCTCACGCCGGAGTCGAACCAGACGTCGAGGATGTCCTCTTCCTTGCGGAACTTCTCGCCGCCGCACTTCTTGCACTTGGTGCCGGCCGGAAGGAACGCCTCCGGGCCGTGCGCGTACCAGGCGTCGGCGCCCTCCTTCTCGAAGGCCTGCGCCACCTTCTCCATGATCTTCGGGTCGACCAGCGCCTCGTCGCAGTTCTGGCCCTCGCAGTAGAAGACCGGGATGGGCACGCCCCAGGCGCGCTGGCGCGAGACGCACCAGTCGGGGCGCGTCTCGAGCATGCCGAAGATGCGGTCGCGGCCCCACTTGGGGATCCAGCGGACCTTGTCCACCTCGGCCAGCGCCTTCTTGCGCAGGTCGTTGACCTCCATGGGGATGAACCACTGCGCGGTCGCCCGGAAGATGACGGGCTTCTTGCAGCGCCAGCAGCACGGGTAGCTGTGCGAGATCTGGGCCTTGGGGTCGGACAGCAGCGCCTTCAGGTCGACCAGCTTCTGCACGATCTTGGGGTTGGCGTCGAAGATGCCCTGGCCCGCGAACTCGCCCGCCTCGTCGGTGAAGTGGCCGGCGGCGTCGACCGGGCTCAGGGTCTCCAGCCCGTACTTGCGGCCGACGTTGTAGTCGTCGGCGCCGTGGCCGGGCGCGGTGTGGACCAGGCCGGTGCCGCTCTCGGCGGTGACGTGCTCGCCGAGGATGACCGGGCAGGTCCTGCCGTTGAGCACGTGGCGGTACTTGACGCCCTCGAGGTCCTTGCCCTGCAGGTAGCCCAGGATCCTGCCCGGGCTGGCGAGCGAGGCGACCGGGGCCTCCGGCGAGGCCTTGGCGTCGGCCGAGGTGTTGGCCAGCGCGACGTCCTTGATGGCCAGCTCGCCCGGGGCGCACTCGGTCAGGAAGCTCGCGAGCAGGTCCTTGGCGACGACCAGCCTGCGGCCGCCCAGGTCGTAGACGACGTAGGTGAAGTCCGGGTGGGCGCTGATGGCGAGGTTGGCCGGCAGCGTCCAGGGCGTGGTGGTCCAGATGACCAGCTCGGCCTTCTTGCCCTTGAAGGAGTCGCCCGGCAGCTCGCCGACGACCGGGAAGGCGACGTAGATGGACGGCGACTTGTGGTCCTCGTACTCGACCTCGGCCTCGGCCAGCGCCGTGCGGTCCTTGATGCACCAGTAGACGGGCTTCTTGCCGCGCACCAGCGCCCCGCGCTCGGCGAAGCGGGCCAGCTCGCGGACGATGTTGGCCTCGTAGTCGAAGCTCATCGTCAGGTACGGCTCTTCCCAGCGGGCGAAGACGCCCAGGCGCTTGAACTCCTCGCGCTGGATGTCGACGAAGCGCTGGGCGTAGGCGCGGCAGGCCTTGCGCAGCTCGAGCTTGGTCAGGCCCATCTTGCGGCCCCCCAGCTCCTCCTCGCTCTTGAGCTCGATGGGCAGGCCGTGGCAGTCCCAGCCCGGGATGAACTCCGAGAGCCGGCCGGACATGTTGGCGTACTTCACCACGATGTCCTTGAGGACCTTGTTGAGGATGTGGCCCTGGTGGATGTGGCCGTTGGCGTACGGCGGGCCGTCGTGGAAGACGAAGAGGGGCTTGCCCTCGTTCTTTTCGATCAGCCGCTCGTAGGTCTTGCCGGCCTGCCAGCGCTCGAGCACCTGAGGCTCGCGCTGGGGCAGCGAGGCCTTCATCGGGAAGTCGGTCTTGGGGAGATTGACCGTGTCCTTGTAGTCGTTCTGGGCTGCCTTCTCGGGGGCCTTCGGCTCTTCTGCCATGACGTCCAACTCCGCGAAAAAAGAAGGGATTGGGTACCACGGAAGGAACACGGATTCCATGAAGTAATTCGGGCGATCCGGGGGCCCGAAGAGGCCCTCAGCCCCCACGCAAGCATGCCGGCAACTACCGTCCGCGCAACCCCAGGCGTGCTAGGAGCCCTTCTCGGACTTCTTCGGCAGAGACAGCTCGCCGCCCTGCCCTTCCGCGATGCTCAGGCTGCCTTCCCGGCCGTCCTCCTGGACCACCGACAAGCCGCCCGTGTCGCCGCCGATCGCGATGCGGCCCTGGATCCAGCGGATGGCCTCCTGCGCCTCGTCCTTGAGGTGGGGATCGGCCAGGAAGCCCTTCGTCAGCGGCAGCAGCGGCTCGACCGCGCGCGCGGTCCCTGCCCGGGCCAGCGCCGCTACCGCCGCCCGGCGGATGGGCAGCTCGTCTCGGGCGAGCAAGCGCAGCAGCGCCGTCTCGCCGCGAGGGTCGCGCAGCTTCCCCAGCGCCTCGGCAATCGCTTTCGCCAGCGGCTCGTCGGGGGTGCCCGCGAGCTTCGAGAGCCCGTCGATGAAGCGGACGTCGCGGTGGGCCCCAATGGCTTCGACCGCCTGCAGCGCCAAGCCCGGCGCCCGGCGTTCGAGCGCACCGGTGAGCGCCTGCTCCGCGTCCTTGTAGGCGAACTTGGTCAGCACGAACTCCAGCGCCTTCTTGCGCGTGCCCTCGGGGGCTTGCGCGTCGGCGATGACTCTCCCGAGCGCCTCCCTGCCCTTCTGTGGATCGAGCAGGTGGGCCACCGCGGAGAGCATCACCTCGGGGTCGGCGTCGGCCGTCGCCCGCTGCGCCAGGCGCTCGATGTGCTCGGCCTGGCCCTGGTGGAACCTGGCCAACGCCAGCAGGTTGTTCTGGCGCACCCTGGCGACCGGGTCGTGCTCGGCGTTGTGGCACAGGGCGTCGGGCACGGCGTTGACCCGCAGCTGCTCCGCGACCGCGAGCATGGTGCGCGCGACCGCCACCACGTCCTTGGCGGTCACCGCCTGGCCCAGGTCGACCTTCAGCTCGCCCGCCCTCACCTGGCCCTTGAGCCGCACCGCGAAGTCGAGGATCAGGGAGCGCGCGTCGGCGTCGAGCGGCGCGAGCACCTGGTCCGCCGGCCCCGAGACCCGCACGTGCTGGTCGAAGGCCTCGTCACCGGTGAGCACCCGGTCGGGCGCCGGGGCGGCCTCGGGGAAGTTGAGCGCGGAGACGGCCGGCCCCAACGCGATCTTGGCCGAGATCTGGCCGTGCGACTTGAGCCGGAAGCGCGTCTGCGGCGCGTCGTCGTCCTCGGCCGAGCCCTCGATCTCCACCGTCTGCCGATCGATGAAGCCCACCACCTGCGGCCGCTGGAAGCGCGTGCTGACGTAGTCGAGCTTGAGCTCCTGCGCGGCCTCCTTCCAGACGCCCACGTCGAACTGCAGCCTGAAGCGGCTGATGAGCCAGGCGCAGGCGACGAGCCCGATGAGGCCCAGGATGATCCAGACCGTGTTCACCCGCGCTCCTTGGCTGCGTCGGCCGGGATTCCCTCTGCTTCCGCCCCCAGGCTCAGCGCCCCGCCGCCGGCGCCCGGTTCGACCACCGACAGCCGCCCTGCCCCGACGTCCCCCAGCCGCGCCTGGATGGCCCGCACCGCGTCGCGGGCCGCGTCCTTGGCCAGCCCCTTCTCCAGCAGCGCCATCAGCGGCTCGACCGCGGCGATGGTCCCGATGCGCCCCAGAGCCTCCGCTGCCGCCTTGAGCGCCGGCGGCGCCTCCGTCGTCGCCAGCAGCTCGATCAGCGCCTTCTCCGCGCGGGGCCCGCCGATCTCCTGGAACGCCGACGCCAGCGCCTCGGCGAGGTCCTCGTCCTGCGTCGGGAGCATCGAGACCAAATCGTCCAGCAGCGCGGCGTCCTTCGCCTCGCCGGCGGCCCGGACCGCGGCTCGGCGAATCGTCGCGCCGCGCGTGTAGAGCGCCTTGGACATGCACTCCCTCACCGCCGGCCACGGGTGCGCCTGCGCGAGAAGCTCCACCGCGGCCGCACGGAGTTCCTCCGGCACCTTTGTGTTCGCGACCAGCTTCACCAGCGCCTCGCGGGCGGCCGCACCGACCTGGTGATGCGCCGCGAAGAGGACCACCTCGGGGTCCGCATCGGAGAGCGCCGCCGCGAGGGCCGCGCTGACCTGCTTGGTGCGGGAGTAGTCGCGCACCAGCAGTCGAAGGCTGCGCAACCGGATCCCCGTCTCCGGATCCCTCTCCACGTTGGACTGGAGTGCCGCGGGGACCGAGTCGACCGCCATGGCCTTGGCGAAGCCGGCCAGCTCCTGCAACGCGGCGGGGATGCGCTCCGGACCGGTCTCGTCGTTGGGCAGGTGGCAGGTCAGCGCGCCGTCCTTCAAGGTGCCGCCCAGCCCCACCCAGGCCTGGAACGACTTGCGGATGGTCGCAGGCAGCACTGCGAGGACCACGTCCTCGGGACCCGCGACCTGCACGAACCGGTCGAAGCTCTGCTGGCCGATCAGGACGTCCTCTCCGGAGAGCGCCTTCTGCACGCCCGAGAACGCCGACTCGCGCGCCATGCGCACGCCCGGGGCGATCCGCTCGCCGCTGAGGACCACCTTCGTCGACGGCCGCCCGTCCCCGCCCGGCAGGTGCTCGACGTGCACCCGGAAGCCCTCGAACATCCCCGCCAGCTCCAGCTTCCCGGGACGCCGGAGCTGCAGCCGCTCGGCCACCTCGCCGCAGACGGCGTCGAGGCGCGCGGTGCGCCGCTGCTCGAGCGCCGCGGTGGCCTTCCAAACCTTCACCACCAGGGCGCCGAAGCCCGTGACGGCGGCACCGATGATGAGCGTGAGAGTCAGCGGCTCCACGCCGGCGTCCTCCAGAATCAGCTGCCAGCCTTCTCCGGCTCGTCGGGAATCGGGTTCTCCAGGCTCACCGCTCCTTCGGCTCCGACGGAATCCACCACCGACAGCCGCCCTGCGCCCGCGTCGCCCAATCTTGCCTGGATGCTGCGCACGGCGTCTCGCGCCACGGAGCCTACGGCGCCGGTCTTCGCCCATTGCAGCAGCGGCTCGACGGCGCGGATGGAGCCCGTCTTCCCCAGCGCCGTCGCGGCCGCCTCCTTCACCTCGCGTGCCTCGTGCGAGAGCAGCGAGATCAACGCGTCCTCCGCACGCGGCCCGCCCAACTGACCGAGCGACTCCGCCAGCGCCTCGCCGAGCTCCGGAGGCGGCGTCAGCGAGGCCACGGACGCCAACGCCTCGATCTTGGACCCGTCATTGCCCGCCCCCACCGCCCAGACCGCCGCGCAGCGCACCTTCACCGACTCGGCCGATAGCGCCCACGCCACCACTGGAGCGATGGTCGGGTAGGGATGGACCTCCGCGAGCCGCTCGAGCGCGGTCGCTCTCAGCGCTTCGGGCAACGCGCGGTTCTCCACCAGTTTCACGAGCGTGTCCCGGCCTTCGGGGTTGTCCGCGAGCTGCTCGGCGGCGAAGAAGCGCATCACCGGGTCCAAGTCGCGCAGCGCGGCCTGGAGCCCCCAGATCGCCTCCTTGGAGTCGGGCTTGCTCCTCGTCAGCGCGACGAGGTTCCGGCGGCGCACTGCGGCGCTCGGGTCCTTCGTCGCGTTCTCGAGCAGCGCCTCCGCGACGGACCCGACCGCCAGCGACTTGGCGAGTGCGACCATGCGCCGCACGCCCCGGACCACGCGGTCCTCGTCGAGGTCCAGGGCGACCTCGAGGTCTCCCCCGGACACCTTGCCGCCGTCGTCGATGAACGCCTTGGCGGCTGCCCTCCCTTCGACGCCGAGCGCGGCCAGCACCTCGTCCTCGCGCCCGGCGACACGAACCAGCGCGTCGAAGTCCTCGTCGCCCAGGCTCACCACCGGGCCGATCTTCTCGTCCGGGAAGAACTTCGCGGCGTCCATGCGGACATCCTTCGAGATCCTCCCGCCGCCCTTCAGCCGGGCCCGGACGACCACCGGGTTCTTGTCGGTCTGGACCGACACCTCGAAGCCTTCGATGGCCCCCGCGAGCCCGCGGCCGCCGGGCGGATCCGACCGCTCGAGGCCCAGCTCGCCCGCCGCGTCGCTCCAAACCCCGCGCGCGATCCGCTTCCAGCGCGCGTCGTGCCGGCCCACGAACCACAGCAGCGCCGTCAGCCCGACGACCGCGCCGCCCACCGCCAAGATGACCAGGGATGCCGTGCCCACGCTCCCTAGTTTCCCCGTTCCTTCGTGCCGGAAGGAAGAGACGGCACGCTCAGGCCGCCCTCGCCCGCGCGCCCGTCCACCACCGACAGCCCGCCCGCCTGCGCTTCGCCCAGCCGCGACTGGATGCCGCGGATCGCCTCGCGCGCCGCGTCCTTGAGCGCGCCGTCGGCGAACAGGCCCTGGGTGAACGGCAGGAGCGGCTCGACGGACCGCACCGTCCCGACCAGGCCCAGCGCCTTGGCGGCGGCGGCCTTCACCGCCACCGCGTCGGACTGGAGCAGGTCGAGCAGCATCTTCTCGCCCTCCGCGCCGGCGCAGCGCCCGAGCGCGTCGGCGAGCGCGATGCCGAGCTCGGCCTCCGTGGTGATGGCGAGCTCGGGCCGTGCCAGCAGGGGCGCGCTGTCCCTGGCCTTCCCCACCGCCGTCACCGCCGCGACCCTCATCGCCGTGCTGGGCAGGTCCAGCGCCTTGGCGACCCGGCCCGCCACGGTCTCGTACGGGAAGCACTCGACCAGCAGCTGGAGCACCTGGCCGCGCTGCGCGTCGGTGAGCGTCCGCGCCTCGTCGAAGAGCTTGTCGAGCACCTCGCGCACCCGGGGGCCGGTCCGCAGGACGCTCGCGGCGTACAGGCGGAGCTCCGCAGACGGGTCGCTCAGGGCGTCCTCCAGCGCCTGCCGGGCCTCCTGCCGATCGAGATACTTCATCGCCAGCGCCGCGAGGTTCCGCCGGCGCACGCCCGGGTTGGAGTCCTCCTTGGCGTTGCGCTGCAGCGCGTGGACGACGGAGGGCACGCGCAGCGCGTCGGCGGCGGCCACCAGGGTCTGGGCGAGCGCGACCATCCTCGCCGGATCGCGCAGCACGCCCGCGGTCTCGAAGAGGATCTTGCCGTCCTTCACTTGGCAGCGCCGCGAGACCAGCTTGAGCACCGCCATGCGCGCCCGCTCGTCGAGCGCCGCCAGCAGCTCGTCCTCCGGTCCCTGGACGTTGACCGCGGCGTCGAAGGTGGCGTCGTCGAGGTGGACGTCCTCGCCGGCGAAGACCTTCTTGAGCCCTTCCCAGGTGGACTCCGCCTTCAGCTCCAGGCCCGGGTGGAAGGCCCCGCGGCCCTCCAGCGTGAAGCGGGTGTAGGTCTGCGCGTTCTTGCCGCTGCCGCGGGTGAACGTGTCGATGACCAGGAAGTGCCCGCCGACCTTGCCGGCGATGGCCCGCTGACCCCATCCGCGCTTCTGGACCTCCATCCCCAGCCGCGCGGCCACCCGCCCCCAGGCGGCGTCGACCTTCCTCTTCCACCAGACGAACCCGGCGATCGACAGGCCCGCGGTGAGCACGCCCGTGCCCATCGCCAGGAACTGCACGAGCTCGTGGTCCATCATCCGCGCTCCCGCTCGGCGGCGTGCGACTCGACGCTCAGCCCGCCCTCGCCGGCGCGCTCGTCGACGACCGACAGGCGGCCGCCGCCCGCGTCGCCGAGCCGAGCCTGGATGGCGCGCACGGCGTCGCGCGCGGCCTCCTTGAGCGCCGCATCGCCGAAGACGCTCCCGCTCAGCGGCAGGAGCGGCTCGACGCACCGGATCGTGCCGATCTTCCCGAGCCCCACGGCGGCCTCGCGCCTGACCGAATCCGAGCTGCTCTGGAGCAAGGCCAGGAGCCCCTCCTCCGCCTGCGCCCCGCCGATCTGCTCGAAGGCGCGAGCGAGCGCCAGGCCCCGGGCCTCGTCACCGGTGGAGACCAGGTTGTGCAGGGTGACGACCAGGGAGGCGTCCTTGCCACGCCCTGCCGCCTCGACCGCCACCGTCCGCAGAGGCTCGACGTCCTCGAGGATCGCGCGGCGGACGAGCAGCGCGATGGACGGATAGGGATACAGCTGCGAGAGCCGCTCCAGCGCCGAGGCGCGCACCTGCTCGCCGGCCTCGAGGTCCTCGACGAGCCGCTCCAGGGTCTGCTGCACAGCCGGGCTTGCCTCGAGATGCTGCGCGGCGAGCCCCCGGACCTCCGGATCGCCGTCGGCGAGCCCCTGCTCCAGCGCCTGCCTCGTCTCGGGCGCGCCCGCGTGGCCGGTGGCCAGTGCCGCCAGGCAGCGCAGCCGGAGCTTGGGGTTGGGGTCGCCGGCGACGTTGGCCAGGAGCGCGGCGGGAACCGACACGGCCACCAGCGACCTCGCCAGGGGCAGCATCCACGCCACCAACTCCTCGACGTTCGCCCCGGCTGGCGTCCGCAGAGGCCACTTGAGGTCGCCCGAATGCACCTCGCCGCCCGCGGCGATGAAGTCCATGACCCGCTTGCGCGCCTGCGAGCCGAGCGCGGCCAGAGCAACGTCCTCAGGCCCCTGGACGTTCACGAGCGCGTCGAACTCGCCCTCGTCGAGCCGGACGTCGTCCTTCCCGAACGCCTTGCGCAACCCCTGCCAGGTGGACTCGCGGACGAGGGTGAGCTCCGGCGGGATGCGGCCGCGCCCGCCCAGGACGAAGTGCGTCGTGGTCGTCCGGCTGTCGCCGGAGCCGCGCTCGATGGTCTCGACATACCGGTCGAAGCCCTCGACCTCGCCTTCGAAGGCCCGGTGGGCGACCGCGCCCGTTCCGATCGGACCGAAACCGTCGCCGCCCGAGAACCCGCTCGCGGCTGCGCCGAAGTTGGCAGCACGGTCTTTGAAGTGCCGGACGGCGAAGGCGACGCCGAACACGGCGCCGAGGGTCAGGATGAACAGCCAGGCGAACGCTTCCATGGGTCTGGAAGGCTACCTCAATTGCCCTGCCCGCTTCGCTGCCGCAAGTCCGGCGACTCGACGCTCAGCCCGCCCTCGCCGGCGCGCTCGTCGACGACCGACAGGCGGCCCGCACCGGCATCTCCGAGCCGAGCCTGGATGGCGCGGACGGCGTCCCGCGCGGCGTCCTTGACCTCGCTCGCGGCGAGCACCCCTTCGGCAAGCGGCAACAGAGGCTCCACGGCCTTGACCGAGCCGACCTTGCTCAAGCCGACCGCCGCGAGGCGCCGGACGGCCGGCTCGGGGTGGCCGAGCAGCGCGATGAGCCCCTTCTCCGCCTGGGCTCCCTCGAACTCGGCGAAGGCCTTCGCCAGCTCGACTCCCAGCCCGAGGCCCTGGGCTCCGGTCATGGCCAGGAGCGTTTCCAGCTGCGCTGCATCCTTGGCCTTCCCCGCGGCTCGGATCGCCGCGGCTTGGCGCGCCGCCCCTGCGTCCTTTGCCAGCGAGCGGGCCACGAACGGGGCCACCACCGAGTACGGGAAAATCTCCGCCATTCGATCGAGCGCCGAGGCACGCGCCGCCTCGACCGTGCTGGCGTCGTCGGCGATCTTCTCCAGGACCTGCTGGACGGCCACCGAGGCCTCCAGGTGCCGGGCGGCGAGCAGGCGCACCTCGACGTCGGGATCTGCCAGCCCCGCCTCGAGACCCCGGCGCGCCTCGCCGCTGGCGGCGTGCTTCTCGGCCAGCGCGGCCAGGTTCAGCCGCCGCACCCCTGGGCTGGGATCCTTCGAGGCGTTCGTGAGGAGCGCCGCCGGGACGGAGTCGACCGCGAGCGCCCGGGCGATCGCGAGTGCCGACGTCACGGCGCCCTCGAGCGCCGCGGCCTCGTTCAGCTCGCCGTTCAGCTGCAGGACGACTTCGCCGTCGTGGACCGTCCCGCCCCCGCGGACGAAGCCCGGCAGGAGCTTGCGCGCCTCGGCCCCGAGCGCCGCCAGCGCCAGGTCCTCGGGACCGTGGATGTTCACGGCCTTGTCGAACTCCGGGTCGTTCAGCTGGAGATCGTCCTTGCCCAGCGCCTTGCGCAGGCCCTCGAACGCCGCCTCGGCCTTGAACGCGAGCTCGGGGCGAATCCGCCCCCGCCCGCCGACCACCACGCGGGTCACGGGGCGCGGGCTCTGCTCCGAGCCGTCGTTGAAGGTCTCGAGCAGGACGTCGAAACCGTCGGTCCTGCCGGCCAGCGTCCGGCCCTCGCCCTGCACGTACTTCAGGCCGAGCGACTTCGCCGCCGAGGTCCAGGCGGCTTCCCTCGCCGCGTCGCGCGCCGCGGCCCGGGCGTTGTACCAGCCCAGGAACACGGTGAAGGCGCCGACGGCCGCGAGTGCGACGAGATCGATGAGGACCGAATCCATTGTGCCCTCCGCGAATGCCCCTGGAGGCTACCTCAACCGCCCGTGCCGCTCTTCTCGCCCGCCTTCGGCGGCTCGAGGCTGACCGCGCCGACGCTGGCGCTCACGTCGACCATGGACAGCCGACCCGCGTCCGCGTCTCCGAGGCGAGCCTGGATGGCGCGGATGGCGTCGCGGATCGCGTGCTCCCCGACCTTCCCCTCGAGCCCCAGGAGCGGCTCCACCGCGCGCGCCGTGCCGAACCGCCGGAGCGCGCCGACCACCGCGAACCGGGCCTCGCCGGAGTCCACCCCCAAGAGCTTCAAGAGCGCCGGCTCGTCCCGCCCGTCGCCGTGCTTTCCCAGGAACCTCGCCAGCGCGAGCGCCAAGCCGGCATCGACGACCTCGCCTGCCGCGACCCGGCGGACGGCTCCGAGCAGGTCGGAGCGCCCCGCGTCGAGCGCATGGATCAGCGCCGACGACTGGACGGCCGCAGGCCCCTCGAGCGCTCGCTCCAGCAGCACGCTACCGCTCTGCGGCGGGTTCCTGGGGACGAGCCATCCGAGGGCCTCGACCCTGATCTCCACCGGCACCTCCGGGCCGAAGACGAGCGCCTCGAGGACCGCGAGTCCCCGCGCGTCGCGCGTCGACCTGGCCGCCCGCAGCCGGAGCAGCGGGTCGGCGTCCGAGAGCCCCGCCTCCAGCGCCCGGGCCGTCTGCGCGTCGTCCGGATACCGCTCCAGCAGCATCTCGAGGCACTTCAAGCGAACCTGCACGTCCTCGCGGCCCGTGGCCCTGCTCGCCAAGGCCTCGGGGATTGGAATCCGAGACAGTGCCTCGGCGGCACCCACGATCTCGCGCACCCATCTCTCGAGCGTCCGGGCGTCCTTCGACTCCCCAGGCCACGCCCAGACCTTGTGGTCGCCGACGGTGACGCTCTTCCGGCCGGGCTGGCGCAACGCCCGCTCGCGGCACTCCTCGTCCAGCAAGGCGACGACGTCCGCCAAGGGCAGCTGTGGGCTCGAAATCTCCAAGAAGATGCTGCGGTCCTCCCCTTTTCCGGTCTCGCCGTGAACCTGGACCAGGAAGCTCGCGAGCGTCCCCGCCATGCTCCGGCGCTTCATGATGCCGCCGTCGAAATCCAAGCCCAGCGCCTTCGCGGCGGCGCCCCACTGCCTCTCCTCCTCGCGCGTGCCGACATTCGCGGCGACCAGGCCCACGAGCATCGGCGCCAGGACGAACGCGCTGCCGAGCACGATGGCCAGCAGGGTCAGGAGGATCTCTTCGCCCATGATCGCCCTCGGCTGCGCTCGCCACTCTTTTCGCCCACCCGCGACGCCTCGAGGCTCACCGCACCCTCGCCGGCGCACGCGTCGACCACCGACAGCCGGCCCGCATCGGCATCTCCGAGACGGGCCTGGATGGCGCGGGCGGCGTCGCGGGCGGCGCCCTTCACCGCCTTGCCCTCCAACGCCAGCAGCGGCTCGACGGAGTGCACCGAGCCCATCCGCGCGAGCGCAGCTATGACCTCGAGACGCACCTCGTCCGAGTCCGGCCCGGGCGGCGGCTTGGGGAAGGCGAGGAACCTCGCGGCCATGGTGAAGCCCGCGAGGGAAAGCGCCCCGACGAGCACGGCCTGGAAGAGGAACTCGGCCACGGCCTAGAGCAGCCGGACGACGGGCTCGGCCTTCATCAGGTGCTTCTTGGTGCGCAGGTCGAAGACCGTGGCGCACAGCCAGCGCTCGCCGTTGACGCCGAAGGCCACCTCCAGCCTCGGCCGCGAGTCCTGGGGCGAGTGCGGCGGGTCGAGGTAGCCCAGGGCCGGGTTGGCCTCGTTGAGCTTGACCACCAGCGGGCCCTCGTCCTTGCTCGCGTCCTTGCCGCCCATCTTGTGCAGCTGGCCGGAGGCGTCCCAGCCGAAGGTGCGGCCCTCGCCGCCCTCGCCGATCTCGCAGATGACCAGCTTGAAGACCTTCTCCGGCTCGCCCAGCGCGCAGGTGGGGACGAGCTGGCGCTTCCACAGGTCGAGGGAGGTCGGGAAGCGGGTGCCCTTGGGGATGATGACCGTGTGCTCGGCCTTCTTGCTCTTCAGGTCGTAGGTGACGAGCGCGTAGTCGTGGACGATGAAGTCCACCGGCTCGGTGCGGCCGGCGGCGAACACCGCGGCGCCGTAGGCCACCGCCTCGAACGGCTGCCAGGCGCGGACCTTGGCGCGGCCGAAACGGGCCTCGAACATCGGGTACACGTCGGGCAGCAGCGTCGAGCCGCCCACCATCAGCACGTCCTCGATGTCCGACTCGGAGAGGCCCTTGGCCTTGGCCTGCGCCAGCACCTCGGCCAGGCAGTGCTCCAGGGCGCCGTAGACGCCGCGCTGGCGGAGCAGGTCGACGAGGTCCTGCCGGCCGATCTCCACCGAGCGGGCGTCGCCGCGCATGCGCGCCGAGAGGCTGCGCAGGTGCTCGGGCGGGGCCAGCTCGAAGATCGCCCGGTCCTTGAAGTAGACGGTCTCCTTGGCGCGGCAGGCGTCGGCGAGCATCAGGCGCCGCCAGAGGAGGATCTCCTCGCTGGCGTCGTCGTCTAGCGGGAACTCGAGGCGCCGGCACAGGTCGGCGAGCAGCCACTGGTCCACCAGGTTCCCGCCGATGTCCCGGCCGGCCTTGGCGACGACCTCGCTGCTGCCCTTCTGCACGCCGGCCGGGTCGAGCCTGATGAGCGCCACGTGCATCGTGCCGCCCCCGAAGTCGACGACCAGGACCTTGCGCTGGCGGGTGAGGCCGACGCCGTAGCCCAGCGCCGCCGCGACCGGCTCGTCGAGGAAGCGCAGCTTCTTGACGCCCAGCGCCCTGCCGGAGGCGACCAGCTCCGCGCGGTAGGTCTCGAAGGCCTCGACCGGCGAGGTGATGACGAGGTCGCGGATGCGCTCGCCGGTGACGGCCTTGGCCTCGGCCAGGAGCTCGCGCATGAACATCCGGCAGATCTCGCGGGCGGAGAAGCTCCTCTTGCCGATGCGCGCCAGGGGCATCAGCGGCGCGGTGCCGAGCACGCGCTTGAAGGTGGAGACGAATTGCGGCCGCTGCTGGACGGCGTTGAGCTCCAGCGCCGGGCGGCCGATGTGGGCGAGCTTGCCGAGGAAGAAGTTGCGCGCCAGCGGCCCCGAGCTGCCGAGCTTCGCCCACAGCCCCGGCTCGTCCAGGACGTGGACGACGGAGGGGACGGCCCGCGGCGCGTCGAGCGCGTCGTCGTGGCCCGGCTTGCGGCTGATGTTGGGCAGCTCGAGCAGCGCGGGGCGGTCCGCCTGCGGCTCCCAGCGCGCGAGAAGGGTGTTGGTCGTGCCGAGATCGAGGGCCCACATGCGGGCCCGACGATAGCGGCCGGCCTCCGGCCGAGGCAAGGAGCGCGGCGTGAAGGTGGTGCGGTAGCATCCGCGGCCATGACCTCCTTGCGAGAAGTCACCCGCTACCTCGACGAAGAGCTGAGGCTCGGCGAGATCCCCGACGAGCCCAACGCGGTGAACGGGCTGCAGCTGGATGCCGGCACCAAGGACGTGACGCGCGTCGCCTGCGCGGTGGACGCCGGCGAGGCCAGCCTGGAGGCAGCCTGCCAGCTCGGTGCGAACCTCTTGATCGTCCACCACGGCCTGCTCTGGGGCGGCAACCGGCCGTTCGTCGGGCCGCACGGGAGAAAGCTCAAGCGCTGCTTCGATGCCGGGATGTCGGTCTACTCCGCGCACCTCCCGCTCGACGTGCACCCGGTGCTGGGGAACAACGCCGGCATCGTCCGGGCACTGGGGCTGACCGCGGACGGGACGTTCGGGAAGTTCCAGGCGATCGAGATCGGCCTCACCGCGGGCTGCGACCTGTCACTGGGCGAGCTTTCGGCGAAGATTCGCGCCGCCGTCGGCGAACACCGCGTCGCGGGCCGCGGGCCGGATCGCATTCGCCGCCTGGGCATCTGCAGCGGCGGCGCCGGGTCGTACGCCTCGGCGGCGGCGCGGGCTGGGCTCGACGCGCTCTTGACCGGAGAAGGGGCGCACCACACGGCCATCGAGGCCGAGGAGCGCGGGATTCACCTCATCCTGGCCGGGCACTACCGGACCGAGACGTTCGGGGTGAAGGCGGTCGGGGAGAGGCTGGCGAGCAAGTTCGGGGTTGGCTGGAGCTTCTTGGAGCACGACACGGGGCTCTGAAAAACCTCCCCCCCCGCCCCCTCCAGCGGAGCTGGCGGGGGAGCCGTTGGTTGCTCTCGGCGACCCGGTAGGAGCTCCTGGCACCGCCGCGTTCGGAGCTTGGCTCGGCCTCCCGCTTCAGCTCGACGGTGGCGGTAGCTCCTACGGGTGCCGGATGGGCTGGCGCGAGCTCCCCTCCCGAGCCTGTCGAGGGGTGCGCTGGAGGGCTGGGGGAGGTCAGTTCTTGTCGAACTCCAGCACCAGCGCGTGGACCTTGCCGTCCTCGCTCTCGTCCGCGTCCAACTCCACCATGTCCTTGGCCACCCGCGCCTTCGCCGCGCTGCTCAGGCTGTCCCCGAGCGCCGCCTGCAGCTTCTCGCCGTAGCTCGCGCCGGCCGCCCCGGTGATCTCCTCGTTGAGCCTCTTGAAGTCGAGCGCCTTGGGCGAGATGACCACCGCCACCGAGTCGCGCGTGCCCTTGTCGTCGGCCTCCAGGCTCTGCTTGCGCGGGAAGACGCGCACGCCGGTCGTCCCGCAGTACGGCGAGTGCTTGGGGGTGTACGGGAACAGCACGTAGCTCGTCCCGTCCGTCTCCTGGCCGAACAGGTACGTGTAGACGGGCTTGCTGTTCGAGAACTCCACCTTGAACCGCGTCCCCGCCTTGATGGGCTTCACCGTCCTGAAGACGATGCCCTCCACCGGCTTGAGCGCGATGTGCTTCTTGGTCGCGTTGTCGACCAGGCCGAAGCGGATGTGCTGCGCTTCGTCGGCCTCGGCCTTGCCCATCGGGTACAGGCCGTAGGCCTCCTTCACGAAGTGGTCGAAGTCCTTGTACTTCACGAACGCGACGCCGCCCTCGCCCCAGTCGTCGCCCCAGCTGTTCATCAGCTCGAACGCGCCGCCCTCCAGCGTGTCGTCGTAGCCGATGACCGCCATGGCGTGGCCGCCCCAGTCGCCGCGGAACTCGCGGTCGTCCTCGGTGGGGTGCCAGACGCGCTTGCCCTGCATCTCGGTCTCGAAGGTCCCGCCGACCTTCATGCCGATGACCACCGGCGCGCCCTGCGCCAGGTGCTGCTTCAGCGCCATCGCGTTGTTGCGGTAGTCCTCGGAGTCGACGGTCAGGCGCGTGTAGCCGGCGATCTTGTAGTCGGCCGCCCGCTCCTTCTCGTCGGAGTTCGGCTTTCGCGTGCACGACTTCTGGTCGTAGGCGAACTCGCTGAGCGGCAGGTCGCCGGTGCCCTCCATCGTCTCCAGCGCGCGCACCAGGTAACTGCCCTGGCAGCTGCTCTTGCCGATCTGGTTGTAGACGAACGACGGGCTGAAGGCGACGGCCGCCGGCTTCGTCCCGGTCTGGCGCGCGTGCAGGATGCTGCGCGCGGCATACGAGGTCGCCCAGCCGACGCAGGAGCCCTGCCGGCCCTGGCTCTTGCGCGCCGGGGCGTACTCGCGCAGCGACACGCGCGAGGGCAGCCCGCTCTCCGCCAGCGGCTCGTGCACGAGCGCGGTGTCGTAGACCTTCTGGTCCAGCACCGCGCCGGTCCCCAGCTGCCCCTCCGCGGCGACCTTGCTCGGCGTGGCCCCGGAAGAGGAGGCCGTCTCGTCGGACGGGTCCCCGCTCGAGCTCGTGCTGGGTCCGGAGCACATGTAGAAGACGCCGGCGACCAGCAGCAGCACGACCGTGATCTTCGGGTGCCGGAACGCGAAGAACAGCAGCCCGAGGATCGCCGCGCCGCCGGCTCCGCTACCTCCGCCACTGCCGCCTCCTCCACCGCCACCGGGCCGTGGGGAATCGTCGTCGCCGCCGCTGTCGCGTGGATCGTCGTCGGTCATGCGGATCGGCATGGGCACCTCGGCTCGGGTTCCCTGCGAGGCTCATCTGGCGCCGGCCTGCTCGTCAAGACGCCCCCCGGCTATGATGTGAGCCATGAAGAAGCTCAAGCGCCCCATCGAAGAGGTCCGAGCCGAGCTCCTGGCCGATCCGGCGACTCAGGGCATCGCCCAGAAGCTGGGAATGCCGCTCGAGGAGTACGTCGAGAAGGTACTCGACTTCGCCCAGCACCCGGAGAAGAAGCCGGAGTTCAACGTCGTTCCCGACGGCGTCGCCAAGGCCCAGGGCGGCGCGACCACCGCCGAGGTGAAGCAGTGGCTGGAGGACGTGGCGGACGGGAAGGTCGACATCCGGCCGGCGCGCGAGAAGGACTCGTTCGAAGAGACTCTGCCGACTCAGCGGCGCAAGAAGTAGGCGGCTCAAATTCCCGAGGGATGTCGGGACATTACAGGGACCAGCCCCGGCGTTGGGCCGACTGGGGCAACCTGCTCCTGCCTCTCGCGATAATCCCTACAGAGCCTTCTGCACCGCCTCGCAGCCAAAGGGATTGACCATGAGCTTCTTCTCCAAGATCGGCAGCGCCTTCAAGAGCGTGATGGGCACCGTCGGCAAGGCGCTCGACATCGTCAAGAAGCCGTTCGAGCTCATCACCAAGCCGCTCCAGGGCGCGCTCGAGAAGCTCGCGGACAAGCTCCCCTTCGGCCTTGGCAAGGTGGTCAAGCCCTTCATCGGAACCTTCCTCAACAGCGCCATCGGCTGGCTCTCGGGCGGACCGCTCGGCGGCTTCTTCAGCATGGTCAGCAACGTCGCCAACACCGCCGGGAAGATCGACGACATCCTCCACAGCGTCGACGGCATGCTCGGCGGCGGCATCATGGGCTTGCCGCAGGAGGCTCAGGAGAACATGCAGGAAGGCACCGCCTGGGCGCAGGCGCAGACGCTGCTCTCCGAGTAAGCGGACCATTCCAGACTTCAGACTTCAGACGACTTCAGACCGCAGGCCGCGCTCGCGAGGGCGCGGCCTTCGCGTTTCTGGACGCCTCAGAGCCGGTTGCCGAGCTGCCACTTGCGCATGGCCAGGTTGGTCTGCGCGTCGAGCACTTCCCTCGGCCCGAGCCGGAACGTGAACTCCGCGTTTCCGCCGTAGTCCTGCAGCGGAGCTCCACTGGGAGAGACGAGGCCGGGCTTCACCACCACCTCGACCTCCTGGTCGATGGAGAAGTCGCACATGAGTCCTTCGCCCAGGCGCAGGTCGTCGATCGTCGGGTCGCCAGCGCTGATCCAGCGCCAGCACTTGCCCGGGCCCGGGACCGCGCGAATCGAGATGAACTCGTCCATCCTCGTCAGCAGCATCGCCTCGGAGAGCTCGAACGCACCCGTCAAGCCGCCCTTCGTGCTCAGGTACATCGAGACGATCATCGGCTTGGAGCCCACGTGGAAGTGCGTCGCCGCCAAGGTCACCTGCTTCCCCTGGCTCCAGCGTTCCAGCCCCGGCCCGGGGTTCAGCGTGTACCAACCTTCGGCGAGCGGCGATTTGGGTGTCACCGATGCGCAGTGCGTGCCCGCGGACTCGTAATCGTAGTAGCGGTCGCACCACCCCAGCCCATCGACGCCGGTGTTCGCAGGCAGGAGCACTTCGATCCTGGAAGGCACGAGGTTCCCCGCCGAGTCGCGCAACTCCACCTCCTCCAGCGCCTGCGCGAGAGCCTCCGGAGACTCCACCTGCTGCCCGTAGCGGACCCCGACACCGAGCCCGATGGGCCTGCCGCCGGCGTTGGTCTCGTAGTCGTCCAGAGAGCTGAAGAACTCATGGACGGTCGAGTCGTTCCACGACTCGACGCAGTTGCTGAAGAGGCACAGCGGGTTGCAGCCGCTCGCCGACACTGCAACCGCGGCGGCCATCAGCAAGCCGAGAATGGTCCTCATCGGTGTCCCCCTCGCGCACGGCCGGTATGAGCAGCCTACTTCCGGCAGAGGGACGACCGATAGCCGCGTCAGGACCCGGTCGCGCCGATGAACAGGCCGCAGTCCGGGCACTCCTCGGGCGTCCCCTCGAAGCTCGCGCCGCAGGCCGGGCACTTCTTCTGCCCCTCGGCGTCGAAGTCGACCACCGCGTCCAGGTTGGCGCCCTTGCACTCCTCGTCGGAATCGACGAGGCGCTTCTGCTCCGCCTTGAGCACCTGGCCCGCGAGCGGGACGTCCTCGGGCAGCACGGCCACGAAGAAGTGCGAGCACTGGCCGCCCTTGCCGCAGGTCTTCGGGTCGCCGGTGACCATGGCGTCCACGCCCTGGGTCTGCAGGAACTCGATCATCTGGCAGGCGTCCGTGTAGTTGGCCCGGAGGATGGCCGCGGCGGTCCCGTCCTTCACCGCCACGCGCAGCCGGTCGCCCTTGCCCTCGTCCGACTCGGGCAACTGGGGCACGAGCGCCTGCTCGCAGTGGACGCAGCGCTGGATGCCATCGCGGTACTCGGTGCGGCAGACGGGGCAGTAGTTGGGCATGGCGAATCCTCCAGAGGGCGCCGTTCTAGCGCCCCCGCGGCAAGGCTGACAAGGCGCTGGATCGGCTACGCGGGCGGACCCGAACCCGACCCCGACAGATCGTCCGACCCGGGCGGGTCCGACTTCATCCGCTCGTCCAGGAAGGTGCCCAGCTGGTCGGGCTCCAGGAAGGTGACGACGAGCTTGCCGAAGCGGAGAGTCGCGCGGGAGGGCAGCACGAAGGCCTTGGACGGGATCAGCTTCTCCTCGCCCACCCACGTCCCGTTGCGCGAGTTGGCGTCCACCAGGAACCGCTTGCGGTTCGACTCCTGGAAGTAGGCATGGAAGCGAGAGACCTGGTGGTGGTGGAGCACCACGTCGTTGTTCTCGGCGTGGCCGATGGTCACTCCGAAGGGGAACGCATTGGGGACGAGGCCCTTGACGATCTCGATGGCGACCGGCTCGCCCTTGGCGAGGTTGGACTCCAGCCCGCTGACGTCGGTGGTCTCGATGTGCCCCGGCTGGCGGGTCGGAGGCTCCCAGACCAGCACCGGATGGGGGCAACGCTTCTTCAACGCGGAGGGCTCCGCCAGGTAGGCGCGGACGAGCAGGAGGAGGTTGTGGATTGCCATGCGTGCAGCCCCTTCGACCTGCCACTTGAACACAGGAATCGAGCTTCCGCCACTGACGAATTCCGCGGTTCAGACCGCCAGCGAGGGCGGATTCGGCTCGTCGCCGGGGGCCTCGCCCGGGCTTGCCTCGCTCATCGGCCCGGGCTGGTCGGGCTCGGTCTGGGCCGGCTCGTCGGCCTTGCCCTCGGCCCACAGGACCCGATCGGCCCTGCGCAGGAGCTCGTCGAGGCCGACCTTGCTCAGCGCGCTGACGGCCACGCCCTTCTCGCGGGCGGCGAGCGCCTGGGCCTCGGGACCCGCGCGGTCGGCCTTGTTGAAGACCAAGAGGCGCGGCGTCTGGAGCAGCTCCAACTCGCCCAGGATGCCCTCCACCGCGCGGATGTGGTCCTCCCAGGCCGGGTCGGCGGCGTCGACGACGTGCAGGAGCAGGTCGGCGTCCGAGAGCTCCTCCAGCGTGGCCCGGAAGGCGTTCTTGAGGTCCTTGGGCAGGTCGCGGATGAAGCCCACGGTGTCGGTGATGATGACCTCGCGGTCGCGCGGGAAGCGCAGCCGGCGGCTGGTGGGATCGAGCGTCGCGAAGAGCTTGTCCTCGACCAGCACCTCGCTCTTGGTGAGCGCGTTGAGCAGCGTGGACTTGCCGGCGTTGGTGTAGCCGACGATGGAGATGATGGGCAGCTCGTTGCGGTTGCGCGAGCGGCGGCGCACCGCGCGGTCCGAGGACAGGCGCTCGATCTTCTTCTCGAGGTAGCTGATCCGGTCGCGCACGCGGCGCTTGTCGATCTCCAGCTTGGTCTCGCCGGGGCCGCGCCCGCCGATGCCGCCGGTGAGGCGCGAGAGCGAGTCGTCGCGGGCCGCCAGGCGCGGCAGCAGGTACTTGAGCTGCGCCAGCTCGACCTGCAGCTTGCCGTCGGCGCTCTGGGCCCGCTGGGCGAAGATGTCGAGGATGAGCTGGGTGCGGTCGATGATCTTGAGGCTCGTCTCCTCGCCGATGTGCCGCGCCTGCGAGGGCGACAGGTCGGCGTCGAAGATGATCATCGAGGCCATCAGCTGCATCGAGCGCAGCACCAGGTCGCCCAGCTTGCCGCGGCCGATGAGGTACTTGGGGTCGACGTCGCGCCGGCCCTGCACGATGGCGTCGAGGATGTTCACGCCGGCCGAGCGCGCCAGCTCCTTGAGCTCGGCCATGGACTCCTCGGCCACGCGCCGGCCCTTGGTGCTCATCCCCACGAGGATGGCCCGCTCGGTCCCGTCGGTCTTGCGCAGCGCCGCGGCCCTCGAGAACTCGTCCTCGAGGTCGGAGAAGAGCTTGTCGACGCCGACGTCCGCGTCGTGCACCTGCCGCAGGCGGTTGACGTGCCAGAGCTCGTTCTGCGGGTTCTCGGCGACCAGGTGAGCCCACTCCACCGAGCCGGGGAGCCCGTCGGGCTGCACGGCGATGGCGGCCACCAGGTCGAGGCGCAGGAGCGCCAGGTCGGTCAGGTCGTCGCGGGTGAGCGGCTCGCCGTGGAGGTGGGTGTGGACCAGGCGCAGGCCGCGGAGACGCACCTGGCCGGCACGGGCGCGGCCGATGTCCGGCAGCTCGAGCTTGGTGGCGTTGCCGACGATGACCGCCTCGACGTCGCCCTTGCGGTCGAGCAAGACGCCGATCTGGCGGTTGGTCTCTGCCGCCACCTCGGTGAGGTGCCGAGCGAGCTCGGGGGAGATGATCTCTCCCTCGCCGACTCGCCGGCGGTAGGTGTGGCGGAGCTTCTGGAGCTGGCTCTGCTTGAGGCCTAGGGTGTTGCCGTGGACGTCGCGCTGGATGGGAGGCTTCCTTTCGGGCGGGCACCGCAGCTTCGTTCGCGCGGAGTATAGGGTCCGCCCCCGCACCTCACAACGCGGCTCCGGGGGGCCCTGATTTCAGCTCTTGCCCCTTGGGGCCGAACCAAATCCCATCGCGGCGCCGGCGCTCCGAACACGGCGAAGAGGAGCAGCAGCAGCCGGCCCTCCACGCGCCTGGTGCGGGGAAGGCAGGCGCCCACCAGGTGGACGAGCGCGTGCCCCATCCGTCCAGACGCGCGTAGCCAGGCGACCGCCCCGAGGGCAGCCAGCGCCCAGCACGACCGCGGCGATCCGGCGCATCCGACCTCCCGCGCCAGGGAGCACGGCCAGCATACCGGGCCGACATCACGCGTTTGGATCGTTCCGGGCGCTGCGAGGCTGAGCTAGAGTGCGACGCGTTCCGGCCGGGCGAGCCCGCGGCCGCCCGATTGGAGAAGGATCACAATGGCCAAGTCGAAAGCCGCCCCCCGCACGAAGAAGGCCACCCCCAAGTCGAAGGCCGCCGCCCCGGCGCCCAGCCCCGCCCGCGGGACTGCGCTGGAGATCGCCCGACTTGCGTTGGACAAGAAAGCGCTCGACGTGGTGGTGCTCGACGTGCGCGGCCTGGCCTCGTACGCCGAGTACATGGTGGTGATGACCGCCGAGAGCGAACCGCAGCTCGGCGCCATCGCCGACTACGTCGAAGACCAGATGAAGGCCCAGGGCGAGCGCGCGATCGGCATCGAGGGAGTGCGCGGCGGCCGCTGGGTGCTCATCGACTTCGGCGACGTCGTGGCCCACGTCTTCTACCAAGACACCCGAGGCTTCTACGACCTCGAGGGCCTGTGGGCCGACGCCCCGCGCGTCCCGGTCGAAGGCTGACCCGGCCTTCTCGGCGGACTACTTCGCTCCCCACTGCAGCCAGGCAGCCGCCGCCGCGGCGAGGGCGACGAGCGAGCCCACGGCATAGGGCCAACGCCTCGGCTTGATCCTCTTCAGGATCTCGCCGGTCGTCTCGGTCGTATTCGCCCCCAGCAGCTTCGGGTCGATCTTCTCCGTGGGCGGAGGCTTCTCGGCCGCCGGCGGCCGCTCGCCTGCGGCGGCCGCGGCCCTGGCCTGCGCCTTCTTGACGTTGCGGATGCGCACCGTCGGCTCGTCCTCGTCGCCAGCCACCTTCTCGGCGTGCACCGGCTCGGTCTTCTGGCTCCAGTCCGGCTCCACGCTGGCGGGTGCCGTCGCCGGGGCTGGCAGCGGAGCGGGAGCGACCGTCGCTGGAGGGTGCGCCGCCTTCCGAGCCTCGAGCAGCGCCGCGAGGGAACCGGCGTCGGCGGGCAGCGTCTCGGCGGAGGCATCCCGGTCGGATTTAGAGGCGACCGACGCGCGCTCGCCCCTGGCCGTGACCTCGGCCAGCTCCCGCGACGGCACGGTCTCGACGATCTCCGGCGACACCGCGAGCTTCCACGCCAGCGGCGACTCGGGCCAGGCCGCCTCCAGGGCCGCGTACAGCTCGCGGGCCGACTGGTAGCGGTCCTCCGGCTTCTTGGCGAGCGCCTTCTTGACGACCAGCGGGACCCCCGGCGGCAGCCCGGGCGCGAGGAGGCTCAGGTCCGGCGGCTCCGCGCTGGAGTGCTGCTTCATCAGGGTGATCGGGTCGCCGACGAACGGCGCCTTCAGGGTGATGCACTCGAAGAGCAGCACGCCTACGGCATAGAGGTCCGCACGCGAGTCCACGTCGCCGCCGCCCACCTGCTCCGGGGAGGCATAGGTGGGCGTGCCGACCAGGACGCCGCTGCGCGTGATGCGCTCGGCGGTGGCGTCGCGCAGCACTCCGAAGTCGAGCACGGTGAGGTGCCCGTCGCTGCCCAGGAAGATGTTGCTGCTCTTCACGTCGCGGTGGACGTAGCCCTTCTCGTGGATGAAGCCGAGCCCGTCGCAAAGCTGCTTGAGCAGCGGCAGGAGATCGTCGCGCCCCATCCGCCGGCCGTCCGCCAGCCGGCCCTTGAGGATCTTGGAGAGGGTCTGGCCCTCGAGCGCCTTCATGACGATGAAGGGCCGCCCCTGGTGCCGGCCGACCGCGTGGACGGGGACGATGTTGGGGTGCTCCAGCGCCGCGGTGGTGCGCGCCTCGCGCTCGAAGCGGGTGACGAACTCCTGGTCGTCGCACAACTGGGCCGCGAGGATCTTGATGGCGACCTTGCGGTCCAGCGCCACGTCGCGGGCGAGGAAGACAGCGCCCATGCCGCCGGCGCCGAGCTTGCCCTCGAGCTTCCACTTGCCCTCGAGCATCTCGCCGACGCGCAGGGGCGGCGCGCTCATCGGGTCGACGGGCGCGGCCTGCACCGAGACGCCGCACCGGTCGCAGAAACGGGCGCCCGCGGCCAGCGACCGCCCGCACTTCGGACACCTGAGCGGATTGCCCGTCCCCATTACGGGGCCACTATAGGTGCGGTCGGTGCGCGCACGCCAGACGTGCCGGCCGCCTCACCGGCCTCTCACGGCAACAGGTCGACCTTCACGTCGGTGACCTTGCGCGGAGCGATCTGCACGTCCTTGCGCCAGGTCTGGAACCCCTGGCGCGAGACCGTCACCCGATGCTTGCCGCTCAGCAGCTCGAGGGTCAGGGGCGTCTCGCCACGTTCCACCCCGTCGACCTCGACGGTGGAAACGTACGGCTTGTCGGAGAGCACCGAGACGACCTTGAGAGTGCCGTAGGTCTTGATGGGCTTGGCCGGACCGGTGGGCTGCACCGGCCGCGTCGGCCGGCCCGGCTCCGGTGGATCGTCCGCGGGCTGCGCGTGCCTCTCGGCGGGAACCGCGGGCTCGAGGCCGCCAAACCGCAGGTAGTAGAGCTCGGCCGCCGCCAGGGCCAGCGCGATCACCGTCACCACCGGCCAGAACAGCCGCCGCTTCGGCTTGGCCGCCGCGGGGTCGGCGACGGCAGGCGCAGCGGCGACGGCAGCCGGCGCGGGCTGCGCGACCGGGGCCGGCTCGGGTGCAAGGAGGGGCTCGGGGGCAGCGTCCGGGAACGAGGCGGGATCGAACGAGGACGGGTCCGGAGGAGGCAGGTCCGGCGACGGGAAGGGCTGCGGCTCGGCCGGAGCCTGCGGCTCGGGAACGGGAACGGGAATCGGAATGACCCCGGAGGTGGAGATCGCGACGGGCAGGGGCGCGTCGCCGGCGAGCGCGGCGTCGAGCGCGGCGCTGAACTCCCCGGCGGTCTGGAAGCGGTCCTCGGGGGCCTTGGCCAGCGCCTTCTGGACCATCGGGCCCAGCGCGCGCGGCAGCGTCCCGTCGAGCCCGATGAGGTCCGGCGGCGTCTCCTGCGCGTGCTTGTGAATGATCGCCAGGTCCGTGAGTGCCTCGAATGGCGGCCGTCCCACCAGGCATTCGAAGAGCAGCACGCCCAGGGCGTACAGGTCCGCACGGTGGTCGACGCCGGTGGCCCCGCGCGCCTGCTCGGGCGACATGTACCGCGGCGTGCCCAGCATCATCCCCGCCTGCGTGTTGCCCGCGGAGTCGGGGTCGCGCAGCACGCCGAAGTCGAGGATGGTGGCCAGGCCGCTGGGGCTGATGATGATGTTGCCGGCCTTGATGTCGCGGTGGACGCAGCCGTGCGAGTGGATGTGCGCCAGACCGGCGCACAGCTGTCGGAAGTACTCCTGCGCCGCGGCCGGGTAGATCTTCCCCTCGGCCTGGAGCTTGTAGGCGAGGGTGTCGCCGTCGAGCTTCTTCATCACCATGAACGGCCGCCCGCCCTGCCGGCCGACGGCGTAGACGGGCACGACGTTGGGGTGCTCGAGCTTGGCGGTCAGCCTCGCCTCGCGCTCGAAGCGCTCCACGAACTGGGCGTCCGCCGACAGCTCGCGGGCCAGGACCTTGATGGCGACCTTGCGGTCGAGCGCCAGGTCGTGGGCGAGGAAGACCGAGCCCATCCCGCCGGCGCCCAGCTTGCTCTCGATGCGCCACTTGCCCTCGAACAGGTCGCCCACCCGCACCGGTGGCAACTCGGGGCGCCCCTCCGGGTCCGGGACGCTCTCGGGCAGCGCCGGCGTGTGCGCGGCGCAGACCGGGCAGGCCGCCCCGGGAGCCGTGAGCGGGTTGCCGCAGTTCTTGCAGTTCTTGGTCGAGGCCAGCGACATCGCGAAAGCCGAGGATACATGGGCGGTTCGCCGTGTGCGAGGCCGCCCGTCCCCTGGTGTGGCCCGTGCCCTCGCGTCGCCAGCGCGGTCCCCGCCGGCCACCCGCGGCGCTCCAAGATGTCCGCTGGCGTCCGCTGCGCTGCCGGCCTACCCTCCCGGGCGCCATGAAGGTGCGACTGATCAGCGTCGGCAAGGACCGCTCCGGCCTCTTCGAGCCCGGGGTGCAGGAGTACGCCGGGCGCCTGGCCCACTACTGCCGCTTCGAGCTGGTCGAGCTGCCCGACGCCAAGAAGGCGCGCGACCCGGCCGGCGCCATCGCCGAGGAGGCCCAGACCATCCTCGGCAAGCTCAGGCCGGGCGAGACCCTGGTCGCCCTGGACGAGCGCGGCAAGCCGCTCTCGAGCCGCGCCCTGGCGCAGTGGCTGGGGCAGCTCTCCTCTCAGGGGCGCGACGTGGCCTTCGTCATCGGCGGGGCGGAGGGCCTGGGCGAGGACGTCCGCCGCAAGGCCTCCCTGGTCCTTTCGCTGTCGGCAATGACCCTCCCCCACCGCCTGGCGCGCCTGGTCGTCGCCGAGCAGCTGTACCGCGCGTTCACCCTGCTGCGGGGGGAGCCCTACCACCGCTAGGGCGGCCCGGCGGCCGAGAGGTCGCCCAGGCCTCGGTTTCCAGGGTAGAATCATCGGGTTCAACGCCTCTGCTGGCCGGCAGCCAGGCGCGCCTTCTGCCTCACTCGAAGACCGAGGTGGGCCATGTCCCGCTCCCACACCAAGCTGATCCTGGCGGCGCTCGCCGTCCTGGCCCTCTGCACCACCGGCTGCACGCGCACCGAGCCGATGTTCTGCGCCTCCACCGACGAGTGCCCGCAGGGCACCTGGTGCCAGGGCGCCCGCTGCGTCCCGGGCAACCCGCCGGTGACCTGCGACGAGGGGCTGACCGAGTGCAACGGCGCCTGCGTCGACCTGGCCGCCGACGCGCTCAACTGCGGCAGCTGCGGCACGGCCTGCCCCGGCACCCAGGTCTGCTCGAAGGGCACCTGCCTCGCCGGCTGCCCGCTGGGCCAGACCGAGTGCGACCGCAAGTGCGTCGACCTGACCAGCGACGAGGCCCACTGCGGCTCCTGCGGCGCCGCCTGCGCCCCCGGCCAGGCCTGCGCCGCCGGCAAGTGCGGCTGCTCGGGCAGCCTCACCGCCTGCGGCGGCGACTGCGTCGATCTCTCCAACGACCCGCAGCACTGCGGCCAGTGCGGCCTCGCCTGCCCCTCGGGCCAGGCCTGCACCGGCGGCTCCTGCGGCTGCCCTGCCGGCACCCAGCTGTGCAACGGCGCCTGCCGCGAGCTGGACAGCGACCCGGCCAACTGCGGCAAGTGCGGCTTGGCCTGCGCCTCCAACCAGTCCTGCCAGGCCGGGGCCTGCGTCTCCGCCTGCACGCCGCCCTACACCGCCTGCGACCGCAGCTGCGTCGACCTGAAGACCGACTCCCAGCACTGCGGCGCCTGCGACACGCTTTGCCAGAACGGCATGGCCTGCCTGGACGCCAGGTGCTCGTGCCCGCCGGGCTCGTTCCAGTGCGGCGAGGCCTGCGTCGACCTGACCTCCGACCCGAGGAACTGCGGCAAGTGCGCCCTCTCCTGCAACGGCGCCAAGTGCGTGGCCGGCGGGTGCCTCTGCCCCGGCGGCAGCTTCTGTGACGGGGCCTGCACCGACACCGCCAGCGACCCGACGAACTGCGGCGGCTGCGGCCTGGCCTGCAAGCCCGGGCTGCGCTGCAGCCAGAGCCGCTGCGTCACCGCCTGCGACCCCGGGCTGACCGACTGCTCCGGCGCCTGCGTCGACCTGGCCAGCGACCACTCCCATTGCGGCAAGTGCGCCTACGCCTGCGGCGACGAGCAGGCCTGCGTGGGCGGCAACTGCTCCTGCACCCGCGGGCAGCTCCTCTGCGACGGCCGCTGCACCGACCCGCTCGGCGACGCCGCCAACTGCGGCTGGTGCGGCAACGCCTGCGCGGCGGGCCAGAGCTGCCTGAAGGGCGTCTGCGACTGCCTGCCGGGCCAGAAGCTGTGCGGCAGCGGCGTGCTGCGCTGCACCGACGTCCAGAACGACCCCTACAACTGCGGCGACTGCTTCAAGTCCTGCGCCGCCGGCCAGCCCTGCGTCGGCGGCTCCTGCGCCTGCAACTGGCCCCAGCAGGTCTGCAACGGCGCCTGCGTCAACCCCGAGAACGACCCGAAGAACTGCGGCGGCTGCGGCATCCTCTGCGGCGCGAGCCAGGCCTGCTCCGGCTACCGCTGCGTCACCACCTGCCCGCCCCCCACCGCCAACTGCTCGGGCAGCTGCGTCGACCTGATGTTCGACCCCGCGCACTGCGGCGCCTGCCCCACCGCCTGCCAGCCGGGCCAGAGCTGCCAGCTGGGCAAGTGCGCCTGCCCGGCCGGCACCAAGGACTGCAACGGGCTGTGCGTCGACACCCAGTGGGACAACGCCAACTGCGGCGGATGCGGCCTCGCCTGCGGCGGCGGCAAGCAGTGCATCGCCGGCTTCTGCAGCTGCCCCAAGGGCACCGCCGACTGCGGCGGCAAGTGCATCGACGTGCTCTACGATCCCTCCAACTGCGGCTGGTGCGGCAACGTCTGCCCCGGCGGGACCTGCACCGCCGGCCAGTGCGGCGGCTGCTGGCCCGGCCAGACCCTGTGCCCCAACGGCGTGTGCACCGACACCAACTGGGACCCCCTCAACTGCGGCGGGTGCGGGCGCCTCTGCGGCGCCGACGAGAAGTGCGACCTGGGCGTCTGCCGCGGCCCCTGCCCGGCCGGCCAGCAGCAGTGCAACGGCCAGTGCATCGACGTCCAGACCGACGCCAGCAACTGCGGCAAGTGCGGCAACGCCTGCATCGCCGGCCAGCTGTGCCGCTTCGGGCAGTGCGAGTGCGCGCGCAACACCACGATGTGCGCCGGCCGCTGCGTCGACACGCTGTCCGACCACGAGAACTGCGGCTCGTGCGCCAACGCCTGCCCGGCCACCCAGGTCTGCCGCTCGGGCTCCTGCCGCGTCGACTGCGGCCCGCTCACCAACTGCAGCGGCAGCTGCGTCGACCTCGCGCGCGACGGCAACCACTGCGGCTCCTGCGGCACCGTCTGCCAGGCGGGCCTGGTCTGCCGCGGCGGCTCCTGCAGCTGCCCGATGGGCCAGCAGCTGTGCAACGGGCGCTGCCTCGACATCGCCACCGACCCCTCCAACTGCGGCGGGTGCGGCATCGCCTGCGGCCCCAGCCAGACCTGCGCCCTGGGCCGCTGCCAGTGCGGGCCCGGCACCAGCAGCTGCAACGGCCTGTGCGTCGACACCCGCTTCGACCCGTCCAACTGCGGCTGGTGCGGCAACGCCTGCCCGTCGGGCTCCAAGTGCAACCAGGGCTCCTGCGTCTGCCCCGGCGGCCAGACCCAGTGCAAGAGCGGCTGCGCCGACCTGAACTCCGACCCCAACAACTGCGGCGGCTGCGGCATCGCCTGCGGGGTGGGCGTGGCCTGCGTGGCCGGCAAGTGCGGCTGCCCGGCCGGCACCACCGACTGCGGCGGGGTCTGCGTGAACCTCAACAGCGACTCCAAGAACTGCGGCAAGTGCTGGCTCGCCTGCACCGGCGGGACGAGCTGCCAGACCGGCAGCTGCAAGTGCCCGGCGGGCACCTCCTCCTGCAGCGGCACCTGCGCCGACACCGCCAGCGACCCCAAGAACTGCGGCGGCTGCGGCATCGCCTGCGGCGCCAACTCGAGCTGCGTCAAGGGCGTGTGCACCCCGCCCTGCCCGCCGCCGACCACCGCCTGCGGCGCGGCCTGCGTCGACACCACCAGCGACCCCAAGAACTGCGGCAAGTGCGCCAACGCCTGCAGCTCCGCCCAGACCTGCAAGGCGGGCGTGTGCACCGGCACCACCTGCCCCACGCCCGGCCAGGTGATGTGCAACGGGGTCTGCGTGAGCACCAGCACCGACCGCAACAACTGCGGGGCCTGCGGCAACGCCTGCGGCGCGGCGCAGACCTGCTCCAACGGCACCTGCGCCTGCCCGGCCGGCACCTCCACCTGCGGCGGCAACTGCGTGGACCTGAAGACCGACAACCAGAACTGCGGCAAGTGCTACTACGCCTGCGGGTCCAAGGCCTGGTGCAACTCGGGCGCCTGCCAGTGCCAGGACTACCTCTCCGACTGCGGGGGCGGGCAGTGCATCGACACCATGACCGACCCGAAGAACTGCGGCGGCTGCGGCGTCGCCTGCGCGGCCGGCGACTACTGCAGCTGGGGCATGTGCATGCCCGACTGCAGCTGGTGGGGCGGCGTGCCCTGCAACGGCACCTGCACCGACCTGAACTGGGACCCTGCCAACTGCGGGGCCTGCGGCAACTCCTGCGGCGGCGACCCCTGCTACGGCGGGGTTTGCCAGTGCACGCCGCCGGCCGTCTCCTGCAACAGCGCCTGCGTCGACCCGGCGTCCGACCCGCTCAACTGCGGCAAGTGCAGCAACGCCTGCGGCAAGGGCCAGGCGTGCTCCAAGGGCACCTGCGTCTCGCCCTGCCCCTCCGGCACCAGCAACTGCTCGGGCTCCTGCGTCGACCTCTCCACCGACAAGGGGAACTGCGGCACCTGCTCCCACGCCTGTCCCGCCGGCCAGTCCTGCGCCGGCGGCGTGTGCAAGTGCCCGCCCGGCTCGCAGACCTGCAACGGGGTGTGCGTCAACACCCAGACCGACAACGCCAACTGCGGCGGCTGCGGCAGCTGGTGCAACTGGGACCAGGTCTGCGCCAACGGCAAGTGCCAGTGCCAGACCGGCCAGACCGACTGCTACGGCATGTGCACCTACACCTCGGCCGATCCGTACAACTGCGGCACCTGCGGCAACATGTGCGAGTGGACGCAGACCTGCGCCGGCGGCACGTGCCAGTGCAACGTGGGCCAGACGTGGTGTGAGGCGAACCGGATGTGCGCCGACCTGAACTCCGACCCCTTCAACTGCGGCACCTGCGGGTCCACGTGCACGGGCAACCAGATCTGCGCCAGCAAGAGCTGCACCTGCCAGGTGGGCCAGACGGCCTGCGGCACGGTCTGCACCTACACCGATTTCGACAAGTACAACTGCGGGGCCTGCGGCAAGGCCTGCGCGGGCATCGAAATCTGCGCCAACGGCGCCTGCACCTGCCCGGTGGGCGCCACGCAGTGCACGGACGCCACCGGCCGGACGAGCTGCGCGTACCTGTCCTACGACCGCAACAACTGCGGCAAGTGCGGCAACGTCTGCCAGTCGAGCCAGCTGTGCTTCAACGGCATGTGCCAGTAGTGCCGGAGACCACCCGCGCCCGCCCGGCCACGCCGGGTCCGGGCGCAGGGCGGCCGTGATGAAGGGCCTGCTCGACCTGCTTTTCCCTCCCCGCTGCGCGGGGTGCCGGGAGCTCGTGGGCAGCCCCGGCCCGTTCTGTCCGCGCTGCCGCGAGACGCTGTCCGAGGTCCCGATGGCGCGCTGCCCCACCTGCGGCGAGCCGGACGTCGTGGGCCCCTGCGCCCACTGCCTGGCCGAGCCGCCCGACTACGAACGGGTCGTCGCGCCGTTCCTGCACGGCGGGGCGCTGGCGGACGCCATCCACCGGCTCAAGTACGAGGACCGGCCGCAGCTGGCCCCAGCGCTGGCCTCGCTGGTCGCCGCGGCGCTGCGGCCCGAGCTGGACTGGTGCGACCTGGTGGCGCCGATCTCGCTGCACCCGCACCGGCTCAAGAGCCGCGGCTACGACCAGGCATTGCTGCTCGCTCGCGCGCTCGCCGGACCTGCCGGTCGCCCGGTGGTGCCCCGCGCGGTCCGCCGCGTGAGGGACACCACGCCCCAGGTCGGAAAGGACCGCGCCCAGCGCCGGCAGAACGTGGCGGAGGCTTTCGCGGCCTCCCCGGAGCTCTCGGGCAAGAAGGTGCTGCTCGTCGACGACGTGCTCACCACCGGGGCCACTGCGCAGGCGGCGGCGCGGGCCTGCCGGATGGCGGGAGCCATGGCGGTGCGGGTGGCGGCGCTGGCGCGGGCGGGCTGAGGAGGCAAGGGGCTCGCTCGTGCCCGGAGGCTCACCGCTGCGGCCAGCCGAGCGCAGCGAAATGAACGCGGCGAGAACCCGCTGCGCCCAGGCCGCGCACCAACCGCTTCCCCTCGCCCATCCCCGCCTCGGATTCGGTCGACTGCGCCACGGCCTCGAAGCTCATGTCCGCGAACTCGAGCCTCGGAATCCCGGCCACCGGGAGCCCTTGCAGTGCAGGTGGCGGCCTGGCGCGGGCGGGCTGAGGAGGCAAAGGGCTCGCTCGTGCCCGGAGGCTCACCGCCGCGGCCAGCCGAGCACAGCGAAATGAACGCGGATGGAGCCCGCTACGCCCAGGGCGCCCACCAACGTCTTCCCCTCGCCCATCCTCGCCTCGGATTCGGTCGACTGCGCCACGGCCTCGAGGTTCTTGTCCGCCAACTCGAGCCTCGGACTCCTGGCCACCCGGGAGCCCTGGCAGTGCGGGTGGCGGCGCTGGCGCGGGCGGACTGAGGAGGCAAAGGGCTCGCTCGTGCCCGGAGGCTCACCGCCGCGGCCAGCCGAGCACAGCGAAATGAACGCGGACGGAGCCCGCTGCACCCAGGGCGCGCACCAACGGCTTCACCTCGCCTCTCGGGTTCGGTCGGCAGCGTCCAGCCTCGTGGCCGTTCCGCGAACTCGAGCCCCGAAGTCCTGGCCAGCCTCTCGAACCTGTCGCTCCCGCCAGGTCGTCAGTCACCGCTGGCCCTCGCCCTCCGCTTCGGCGCCTTGAAAAGCGAAGCGCCCGCCCCCGAAAATGGGGAGCGGGCGCTCGAACAAAGTCTGGGGCGCGGCTACTTTTCCTTCTTCTCCACACCGGCCGCCATCACCGCGAAGTTGATGTTGAGGTACCCGGCCTGGTTGCAGGAGTACATCACGCGCTTGAGGGTCTTGAACTGCACTTCCTTGTGGGCCTGGATGTTGATGTCGCCCTTGAAGCCGCCCGAGGGATCGGACTGGTGGATCATCTCGTAGCGTTTCTTCAGGTCGCGCAGCTTTTCTTCCAGCGCCGGGATGTTCCAGTACTCGTCTCGGCCCAGGTCGGCCACGAGCGCGATCTGCTCGCCCTCGAGGATGACCGCGTCGTTGGAGATCTGGATGACTGGCGACCGGTCGATGTCACGACCGTTCATGGCCTCGGGCAGGGTGATGTCCTTGGACATGAACAGAATCTCTCCGGAGGCGGAGAAGTTCTGGAGAAGGAAGATGACGATGATGACGAACATGTCGACCAGCGGCGTGATGAGCAGGTCGGCGAAGGTGCCCTTCTTGCCATGGGCGCCCTTGCCGAAGACCTTGCTCTTCTGCAGCCGGGGACAGACTCGCTTGCCAGGGGTGACGATGGGCATGGCGTCCTCGTTAGCCTACCGCGCTCACCGCAACCTCGGGGAACAGGACCGGTTGGTTGGTCGAGTCCTTGAGGTTGCAGGCGTCGATGACCTTGACGAGGTCGTTGTACTTGACCCCGTCCTCGCACTGGACCGTGATGTTTCGCTGATCCGGAACGTCCGCCTTGATCTTCTTCAGCGCGCCGACGAGCGTGTTGTCTTCGCACTTCTCGTCGATCTTGTCCTGCCCCGAAGCGTGGCAGTAGATGTAGGCGCCGTTGGACTTGGGGATCTCCAGTGCGCTGCCGCCGGAGCTGATGGTGAAGCCTTTTTCGGTCACCAGCAGGTTCAGCGGCAGGGTCTTCGTGTCCGGAGGCGCCGAGTTCTCGCTCGGGCCGCCAGACTGGGAGACGGTCAGCCGGTTAATCTGGTTCCACACTGCCGTCATGATGAGGAAGCTGATGGTCACGGCCATCAGGTCGATGAAGGGAACCAGGTTGATCGCGGTATCGAGCGACTTCTTGCCGCCCTTCTTCGTGCCGAGATCCATTCCGCCAGCCATCGCTCAACCTCCTCTACAGCCCGTCCCGGCGCCTCGCGCCGGTCCAGGTGAGCTCGATCATTCAAGACATCGCCTAGGGGACGGCCGTTCTGCCCGTCCCCACGTGCGACCGGGCTTGCTACTCCTCGGTCTGGATGGACTTGCCCTCGGGCATGCGGAGCTTGTCCTTGTTGGCGATGACGAGGTTGAGCACGCCCACGCTCGACTCATTGATGTCGTCGAGCATGTGCTGGGTCTTGCCGTTGAAGAGCGAGAAGAACACCAGCGCCGGGATGGCGGTGATGAGCCCGAAGGCGGTGCAGTTCATGGACTCGGAGATACCAGCCGAGAGGATGGTCGCCTTGTCGGCCGGGTTGACGTGGGCCACGGCTTCGAAACAGGTGATCAGGCCGGAGACGGTCCCGAGCAGGCCGCAGAGCATGCCGGCGTTGCCGATCATCGCGAGGTAGCCGGTGCGGGCCTCGAGCTTGGGGTTCTCGCGAAGCGCGGCCTCGTCCATCGCGGCCTGCACCTCGGCGTCGCCCTTCGGAACGTTCATCAGACCGGCCTTGACGACGACCGTGAGCGGGGTCTGCTTCTGGCCCGCGACGTAGCTGATGGCCTTGTCGAGGTCGCCCGCGTAGATGTGCTTCTTGAGGCCGCGCATGAAGGCTTCCTTGTTGATGGAGGCCTTGATGAAGAGCGCGTAGAAGCGGTCGATCGTGATCGCGATGAAGAAGATCAGGCAGACGGTGATGGGGTACATACCCCAGCCGCCACCTTCAAACTTCTTGGCAAGGCTCCCAAAGAACCCGAGCTCCTCGGAGCTCGAAGCCTCGGCGGCCGCGAACATTGCGAATTGGGCGAGCATCGACACATCCATGATTGCGTGACCTCCGGAGTCGCCGGCAGCCGTGTCACAGCCCCGGTTCCGCGCTTGGTTTCACCGCGCCATGCGGGGAGCGTGCGTGGAAGAACGCCCTGACATCCCAGTCCTTAGACATCCGGATGAGCGGCTTCGTTCTGCTCGATCCGGCACCCTCAAACGAGCCATTCCAAAACAGGCTTTTCTTCAATTTCCCCCGCAGGTTTCAGAGGCTTCCTGGCTGAGGGGTACGGGACGCTAGCATCGGCATGATCACGTGTCAAGCGCGCGGCAGGCCCCTCGCGAAACGGGCTTTCCCATCGGCAATTCGCGACCTTCCGCGGCCTTCGGGCCCCCATGTTGGCCACCCTGATCACCGCTGCCAACGCCCCTCTGCGCTCTCGATTCTCGGGTCTGTCCCTTTCTTCACTTGACGCTTCACCACAACGGGGCGTTCGATCCCAGAGCTTCGAGTCCCCTCGTTCGTGACGTACAGGGAGGCCCCCAGGTGGTGTCCGGCCGGATGACCCCGACCGTCGTCGCGCTTGCCAGCGCGCTGGTCACCGCCACGGGTCACGGCGCCACGGTCGAGGTCAGCACCACCACCTACGTCCAGGGCCGCACCGCCTTTTTGGAGGGCGAGGAGCGAACGGTCATCCCGGTGATCGAGGCGATCGGCCTGAACGCCACCGACGTCGGCAATCCGCTCGTGGGAGACCTGAGCATGCACCTGTCGGCCTGGGGGCAGGTGGATCCCTTCCTGACCCTGGGGCCGCAGGGAAACACGGCGGACCTCGACTTCGCCTACCTCGCGGGCGAGCTCTTCAACCGCCACCTCTCGCTCAAGCTCGGACGCCACTTCGCCTTCGGGGGCGCCGCACGCGCGCGCCAGGTGGACGGAGCCTCGGTGGAGCTGCACCTGTTCCGCGGCCTGGGTCTGTCCGCGCACGGAGGCCTGCTCGTCGTCCCCCGTTTCGCGATGGCCAAGGGCGATGCGGTCCTGGGCGCGCGGCTTTTCTACCGCGCCTCCATCGACGCAGAGGTGGGGCTCGGCTTCGAGCAGGTCTGGGAGCGGGGCGACGTCGCCTGGCAGCTCGCCGGCATCGACGGGCGCTATGTCTGGCGCACCCTGACCTTCGGCGGCCACGCGGCGTGGGCCCTCGACGCGCGCCGCTTCGCCGAGGGCGACCTCGCCATCACCTGGCAGCCCTCGGCCAAGCTGCAGGCGAGCGTCGACGTGCGCCGCACCGCGCCCGACCTGTTCCTCTCGCGCAACTCCATCCTCTCGGTCTTCGCCGCTCAGACCCGCGACGGCTACGGCGCCGACCTCGACTGGCGCCCGGTGCGGCTGCTGCGGCTGCAGGCCGGCTACCACTACCTGCGCTTCGGCGCCGAGAGCGGGCAGGCCGGGGCCGACCTCGCCGGCGAGGCGGGACACGAGGCCGCCCTGCGAGCGGCCTTCAACCTACAGCCCGGGCTCACCGCCGGGCTGCAGGGGCGCTGGCTCGAGACGCCCGGCAACGGCTACGTCGAGGGAAGGCTCTTCCTCACCTGGGCCATCACCGAGAGCCTGGCGCTCGCCGTGGACGCCGACCTCTACCGCTTCAAGGAGCCCATCCAAGGCCACACGCACTCGTACACCGGCTCGGCGAGCCTGACTTGGCAGATGGGCCCCCGCTGGGCCGCCTGCCTGACCGGGCTCGCCACGTACACGCCCTACTTCGAGAGCCGGTTCGAGGGCTTGGCGCGACTGGTCTACAACTTCTCCACGCGCCAGCGCGAGGAGGTCCCGTGAGCGCCGCGTCCCTCGCGCGCCGTCTCGGCGTCGCCGCGCTGCTCCTGGGAGCAGCCGCCTGCGCCACGCTCGCGGCGCGCAAGGCCGTCAGCGACCAGGACGTCATCCGCATGCCGCACCAGAAGCACCGCGCGGCCGACGTCGACTGTGAGGTGTGCCACGCCCGAGCCGTCTCCTCGAGCAGCCTCGAGGGGCGCTTGTTGCCCCAGGAGCAGACCTGCCTCAAGTGCCACGCCGACTGGAAGCTCGCCGGCCGCTGCAGCGCGTGCCACCTGACCGAGGAGCTGCAGACGTGGCCCCCGGTCGAGCGGCTGGTGCGCTTCTCTCACCAGGACCACCTGCCGCAGGTGGGGGGCGATTGCGCGCGCTGCCACCTGGAGCTGCCCGAGCCGAGCTCCCCGGCCAAGGTCTCGGCCCCGATGGGGACGTGCCTGTCGTGCCACGAGCACCAGAGGCAATACGACCAGGCTCGCTGCTCGACCTGCCACGTGGACCTCACCCGCCTGCCGCTGCGCCCGCTCGCCTACTTCTCGCACCAGGGCGACTACCTGCGCGAGCACCGGCTGCCGGCGCGCACCTCGCCGGAGACCTGCGCCCAGTGCCACGAGCCCGCGTTCTGCGCCGACTGCCACGCCCGCACCGCCGCCACCCCCGTCGAGCTGAAGTTCCCCGAGCGCGTCGACCGCCAGTTCATCCACCGCAACGGCTACCTGGGACGCCACGCCATCGAGGCCCGGAGCGACCCGACCTTGTGCCAGCGCTGCCACGGCCCTGCCTCCTGCGAGCGCTGCCACCAGAACCGGGGCGTGACGCCGGAATCCAAGGATCCGAGGGAGCCCCACCCGGCAGGCTGGTCCTCGGCCCACGGCACGGCGGCCAGGCGCGACATCGTCTCCTGCGCCGCGTGCCACGACCAGGGCGCGACCTCCAACTGCGTCGGCTGCCACAGGGTGGGCGGCCCCGGAGGCTCCCCGCACCCGCCCAGCTTCGTGCGCAGCCACACGCGCGAGGACATCCGCAGGCAGCGGATGTGCTTGGCGTGCCACCCCTAGACCTAGATTCGCGGGCTGCGGCTCAGAAGCGCAGCCGCACGTGGGTCACGCCCTTGTGCGCCTGCGCGAGGACCTGCCGGTCGTTGACCATCTCCTCGACGATCTTGGCGGTCTTGTGGACGGTGAGCTTGAGCTCCTTGGCGAGGCGGGCGACGTTCACGCCGCCGGGCTCGCGCCGCAGGATGGTGATGATCTCGCGCTTGTACTCGACCTTGAGGACCCCGGAGACCTCGTCCGACTTCCAGGCCATGAAGATGCCCATCACCAGCAGGGCGATGGTCCCGATGGCGAAGAGCGGGTACAGGATGTGCGAGTTCTGCTCCAGCCACGACAGGTCGGGTTTGATCTTGATGTCGAGCGGCCCGGCGAGCAGCAGGCTGCGCCACGTCTCGGGGACGGGTGCGGCGGCGAAGAGCGCGAGAGCCAGGTTCGAGTCCACGGGGGAATGCTAACCCGGCCGGGGCTGCGGTCAAAAAGTGCTGCCCTTCAGCTCGCCGCACACCTTGGGTCGGAACGGGTCGTCGCTGGCGACGCGGGCGCAGACCTTCACGGTCTGGGAGGGGAAGCACGACCCCGCATCCGCGGCGCCGCAGAAGACGCCCGGCGCGTAGGTGATGGTTCCCGCCACCGCCTCCGCCTTGCCGCCCGGCGGCGCTGCCGCGACCTGCACGGCGCTGGGGCCGTCGTCCCAGGTGAAGAGCGCGCACTCCGGTCGGGCCGCGGAGCAGACGGGCCGCGCCTCGCAGCCCACCGCGCAGTCCTTGTCGTCCGCCTCCACCAACTCCACCCCGGTGACGTTGAGCGGGCCCGGACCGATGTTGAAGACCTTGTAGCTCTGCGGGGTCGGGGCCTTCGTGCTCCAAGCGAGGTTGAAGGCCTGGGCGAGCCCGACCTTCGCGGAGCCCTTCAGGTCGATGAAGAACGACGGCGAGCTGGGACGGTTGCCCGCCCGGAGGCTGACGAGGCCCCGGTCGGCCACGTCCCCGGCGTTGGCCCCTTCGGGCGCGCAGTGGAAGGTCGGCGAGTAGGTGAGCTCCATCGAGACCTGCCTGGGCGGCTCGGGGACCTGCGCCGTCGCATCCTCCGGCAGCTTCGCGCCGAACGAGGGCGGCACGAAGGTGAAGTCGGCCGGCACCGGCGCGGCGAGGCCGCAGGGGTTCTTGCCGGCGGTCGTGTCCGCGGCCTGGGCGCTCTTGGTGTTGGCCAGCCCGAGCAGCTCCACCTGCATGTTTCCTTCGTTGACGAGCGTGAGGGTCGCCTTCCTCGTCGTCCCCACCTCGAGCGCGCCGAAGTCCAGCTCGCCGCTCAGCCCAGCCTGCGGGTCCAGGCACTGCGGCACGTCGCCGTCGAAGCCGTAGCAGAGCTTGATCTTCGCCAGGAGCGCCTTGCCCGTGAGCGGGACCTCGATCTGGCTCTGCACCGAGATGTCGGTGCCGACCGCGAACTTGCCGGCGTCGTCGGCGCCCGTCTGCGGGGCGTAGGTGATCTTGAGCGTGGCCGTGGCGCCCTGCTCCAGCGCGGCGGGGAAGGATGCGAGGTCCGCCGTGAACGCCGCGCTGTCGATGGCCGGGCCGGTCAGCGCGATGGGCGAGCTGCCCTTGTTGGTGAACCGAACCACCAGGTCCCTGAGGTCGCCCGCCTCGATCGTCTCGAAGTCCAGGGCCGCCGGCTCCACCAGCAGGCGCAGCGGAATGGCGTGCCCCACGACGCGGAGCTGCACCCGCGGCCTGGTCGGCGAGTCGTTGATCGCCACCACGTCCGAGGAGTGGTTCTCCGAGTCGCTGGCGTTGACGGCGGTCGGCGCGTAGGTCACGCCCACCGTCGCCTCCTGCCCGACGTCCAGCTCGGCGTCCTTGGTGCAGGTCCCGTCCGAGTGCTGGATGCACGCCGAGAACGGCGCCGACACCTCGAACGAGTCGACCACCACCGAGGCGCCGCCGACGTTCTTGAGCGTCGCGGTCTTCGTCATCGTCTCGCCCACCGCGAGGATGCCGAACTGCAGATCGGGGCCGAACGAAAGCTCGCCCTCCGCCAGATGGGTCTGCGGTCCGCCGCAGTCGCAGGAGGCCAGGGCCAGGAGAACGCCGCATCCGATGATCTTCTTCATGGCGCCCTAGACTCCCGTTCCCTGCGCCGGTTTGCAACCCGCGGCGCACGGCGGCGGGGGGGACGGCTCGTCGCTGCGGCTAGGGGCCGCTTCTCTCGCCGTCGTCCCGCCCGGGCTTGGCCATGCCCTGCTTCGCCAGCCGGTAGCGCATCGAGCGGAAGGTGAGCCCCAGCAGCTTGGCCGCCTCGGTCTTGACGCCCCCGGCCTCCTCCAGCGCGAGCTGCAGGTAGCGCCGCTCCAGGCCGTCGAGCACGCCCTGCAGGTCCATCCCTCCCGGGGTCAGCACCAGCTCGCCCTGCGGCACCGCCGGCGACAGGCCGCGAATGGTCGCCGGAAGCACGTCGGGGTAGATGATCGCGCCCTCGGCCAGCGTCACCGCCCGCTCCATCGCGTTCTCCAGCTCGCGCACGTTGCCCGGCCACTCGTAGACCTGCAGGTGGGCCGCCGCCTCCGGGGCGAGCACCAGCGGGCCACGGCCGGTCTCGGCGCTGAAGCGCTCCACGAAGTGCTGGGCCAGCGGCAGGATGTCCTCCCGGCGCTGCCGCAGGGGCGGCACGCGGATCTGGATGACGTTGAGCCGGTAGTAGAGGTCCTCGCGGAAGCGTCCCTCGCGCACCTCCTCCTCGAGGTCGCGGTTGGTGGCCGCGATGATCCGCACGTCGATCTCGAAGTCGCGTTGGCCGCCCACCGCGCGGACGCGCCGCTCCTGGATGGCGCGCAAGAGCTTCACCTGCGCCGGCAGCGGCAGCTCGCCCACCTCGTCCAGGAACACCGTCCCGCCGTCGGCGGCCTTGAACAGGCCGGGGTGGTCGGCGTGGGCGCCGGTGAAGGCGCCGCGCACGTGCCCGAACAGCTCGCTCTCCACCAGCCCCTCGGGGATGGCGCCGCAGTTGATGGGCACGAACGCCGCCCCGGCGCGCGGCCCCTTCTGGTGCACCGCGCGCGCCACCAGCTCCTTGCCCACCCCGGACTCGCCGATGACCAGCACGGTCGTGCGGCTGGCGGCCACCTTCTCCACCAACCCGAAGACCTCGCGCATGCCGGGGCCCGAGCCCTCCATGCCCTCGACGCGCGCCCGCGTGCCCAGCTGGATGCGCAGCGACTCGTTCTCGCGGGCGAGCTGGCGCTTCTCGAGCGCCTTGTCCACCAGCACCGAGAACTCGTCGTTCTTGAAGGGCTTGGTGACGTAGTCGTAGGCGCCCAGCTTCATCGCCTGCACCGCGTTCTCGGTGGTGGCGTAGGCGGTGATGATCATCACCTCGACCTGCGGCTGCGCCTGCTTGCAGGCCTTGAGCACTTCGATGCCGCTCCGGTTGCCGATGCGCAGGTCGGTGATGACCAGGTCCAGCTCCTCGTCGGACTGGACGCGCTCGAGCGCCCCGGCCACGTCGGCGACGGTCTTGACCTCGTGGCCGCCCTTGCGCAGGAGGATCTCCAGAAACTCCCGCATCGAGCGCTCGTCGTCGACCACCAGGATGCGCGCCATCGTTCTCGCTCTCCAAGCCCCCGACTGCTCTTCGAAAGACCTCAGCCTGCCAGGGCCGACGCCGCCGGCGGGTGCAGGGGCAGCTTCACGACGAACATCGCACCCTTCCGCTTGCCGCGCAGCACCTGCACCTGCACCTCGCCGCCGTGGCTCTGGACGATGGCATGGACGATGGCCAGGCCCAGCCCGGTGCCGCCGACCTTGGTGGTGTAGAACGGCTCGAACACGTGCGGCAGGTCCTCGTCGGCGATGCCCGGGCCCTCGTCCTGGACTTCCAGCAGCACCGAGCCGCCGGCGACCCGCCCCCTCAGTTGAACCGTGCCGCCCCCGGGCATGGCCTCGGCCGCGTTGACGAGGAGGTTCCAGAGCACCTGGCTGAGCTGCCCGGAGTCCGCCACCACGGGCAACGGCTGGCCGAGCGCCTCCTCGACCGTCACCTGCCTGCGCTGCGGGTCGTTGCGGAACAGCGTCACCGTCTGGTGCGCCAGCTCGCCCAGGTCGAGCGGCTCGAGCTGGCCCGGGGTCGGCTTGGCGAAGCGCAGGAAGTCGCGCACTAGCGCGTTGAGCCGGTCGGCCTCGCGCAGCACGATGCCCATCAGCCGCCGCTCCTCGTCGCCGAAGGCAGCGGTGCCGTGGAGCAGCTCGATGGACCCGGACATGGAGGCGAGCGGGTTGCGCAGCTCGTGCGCCAGCCCGGCCGCCAGCGCGCCCACCGCGGCCAGCTTCTCGCTGCGCTTGAGGCCCTCCTCCATGGCGCGGATGCTCGTCAGGTCCTCCACCGCCACCACGTGGCCCTGGCTCGTCCCGTCCCGGTCGTAGAGGGCGGCGACGGCGAAGCCCAGCCGGCGCCGCTCCCCCGAGGCCGTGTGGTGCTCGGCCTCGAAACGCTCCGGGCCCGACACGCGCAGGTGCGTCGCCAGGGCGGGCAGCCGCTTCTCGATGGGCTCGCCCTGCGCCTGGTCGAGCATGAATCCGCAGATTTCCTCGGCGGCGCGGTTGAGGTAGGTCACCCGTCCATCGCGGTCGGCGGTGACGATGCCGCTGGAGACCGAGCGGACGATGCTCTCGTTGAGCCGCTCCAGGGCGAGGTAGTCATGCTCGCGCACCGTCAGGCGCTCGCGGGTGGAGCGCAGCTGCTCGGCCAGGTAGCTGGCCAGCGCCGCCGAGAGGAAGACGGCGCTGGCGTGGGCGAAGAGGAAGAACGCCATGCGCGGCAGCGGCATCGGCGCCTGGCCCTCGGCGGCGCTGGGGGCGGGCAGGAACCCGGAACGCAGCCCGAAGGCCACCACGCCCAGCGCCACGCTCGAGAGCAGCGCCGCGAAGATCGCCCCGCGGCGGTACAAGAGAACCGCGGCGGTCACCACCGCCAGCGGGAACATGAAGAGCAGGATGCTCTCGGTGCCGCCGGTCAGCCACACCAGGCAGGCGGCGATGAGGACGTCGCCCACCACCTGCACATAGGCCAGCCGCCCGCGCCAGGCCTTGGCGGACCGCAGGATGAGCAGGTACGCCAGCGAGGCGGCGTAGGTGCCGATGACGATGGCGAAGAGCGCCTGCTCGACGGCGGTGAGGCGCTTCTCCTCGGCGCGGAACAGCAGCGCCGCGGCCACCGACAGGAGCGCGCTGACCAGCGCGATGCGCAACAGCGTCGTCCAGACGAGGCGGCGGTACAGGCCGTCGTTCTCGACCGGGAACTGCGCTAGCGCTGTGGGCGAATCCACGTCCCTACTTGATCGCGCCGGCGAGGCTGAAGATGGGCAGGTACATGGCGACGATGAATCCACCGGCCCCGCCGCCCATGAACACCATGATGATGGGCTCCAGGGCGCTGGTGAGGGCATCGACCGCCACGTCTACCTCGTCGTCGTAGAAGTCGGCGATCTTGTTGAGCATTTGGTCCATGGCGCCGGTGGCCTCGCCGACGCCGATCATCTGCACGACCATGGGCGGGAAGACGCCGGTCTCGAGCAGCGGGGCGGCGATGGTCTTGCCCTCGCTGATCTTGGTGCGCACGTGCTGGATGCCCGCCTCGATGACCTTGTTGCCGGCCGTCTTGGCGACCACGTCGAGCGCGTCGAGGATGGGCACGCCCGAGGAGACCATGGTCCCCAGGGTGCGGGTGAAACGGGCCACCGCGACCTTGCGGATGAGCGGACCGAAGATGGGCGTCTTGAGCACGAAGGTGTCCCACATGATCCGGCCCTTCGGGTTGTTCAGGAAAGCCCGGAACCCGAAGAAGATCCCGACGAGGGCGCCGACGATGTAGAAGATGTTCGACTGCATCCAGGCCGACATGTCGATGACGAACTGGGTGGGCCCGGGCAACGTGCCGCCGAAGTCCTTGAACATCTTCTCGAAGATGGGGATGACCTTGAGCATCAGGACGGCGAACACGATACCGCCCACGATGACGACGATCGTGGGGTAGGTCATCGCGCCCTTCACCTTGCGGACCAACTTCTGGTTCTTCTCGATGTAGGCCGCGAGGCGGTTGAGGATGGTGTCGAGGATACCGCCGATCTCACCGGCGGCGACGAGCTGGGTGTAGAGCTCGTCGAAGGTCTTGGGGTGTTCGCGCAGCGCGTCGGCAAACGTGGAGCCGCCCTCGACGCGGGTCTTCACTGCCAGCAGGATGTTGCGCATCGCCGGGCTCTCGCTCTGGTTGCCGAGGATGTCCAGGCACTGCACCAGCGGGAGGCCCGAGTCGATCATGACCGCGAAGGTTCGGGTGAAGACGACCATGTCCTTCTGGCTGACGCCGCCCACGCCGGGCAGCGAGAAGGACATGCTGGCCATCTTCTTGCGGACCTTGACTGGCTGGTAGCCGAGCTGGCGGAGACGTTGCTCGACGGCTTCGGCGTCGGACGCCTCCATCTCTCCCTTCTTCGTCTCGCCGTTCTTGGTCTTCGCTTCATACGACCAGACCGGCACCTTCTTGGCTGCCGACTTCTGCTGCGTGGCGGGCGCTGGGGACATGAGACCTCCGGCGAGACTGGCCACACCGCCCTTCCATCCTTCTAGGGGCGGCTGACCCTTCTCATCTTACCAGACCAGGGCAACTTTTCCGGCTAGCCTCGCGGCGGGGCCATGCCTGGGCCGCGGGCCGCCCCGGCATTGCCGCCCATCATGTTCTTGAGCTCTTCGGGGTCGGACGAGCGGGTGAGCGCCTCTTCCAGGCTGATGAGCTTGCGCTGGAAGAGCGCGAACAGGCTCTGGTTGAAGGTCTGCATGCCGTACTTCTGCTGCCCCATCTGCATCTGCGAGTAGATCTGGTGGATCTTGTCTTCGCGGATGAGGTTCCGGATGGCGGGGTTGGGCAGCATGATCTCCAGGCAAAGCACGCGGCCCGGGGCGCCGCTGCGCGGCAACAGGGCCTGGGTCATGACGCCCTCGAGCACGAACGACAGCTGGGCGCGGACCTGCGGCTGCGCGTGGGGCGGGAAGACGTCGACGATGCGGTTGATGGTCTGCACACAGCTGTTGGTGTGCAGGGTGGCGAAGGCCAAGTGGCCGGTCTCGGAGATGACCAGCGCCGCTTCGATCGTCTCCAGGTCGCGCATCTCGCCGATGAGCACGACGTCGGGGTCCTGGCGCAGGATGTACTTGAGGGCCTTCTTGAACGACTGCGTGTCGGCCCCCACCTCGCGCTGGTTGACCAGGCAGTTCTTGTGCGGGTGCAGGTACTCGATCGGGTCCTCGATCGTCATGATGTGCTCGTGCCGATCGGTGTTGATCTTGTCGATGATCGACGCCAGCGTCGTGGACTTGCCTGAGCCGGTGGGGCCGGTCACCAGAATGAGCCCGCGCGGCTTCCTGGTCATGTCGCCGATGGACGTCGGCAGGCCCAGCTCGGCGAAGGTGAGGATCTTGAAGGGGATGGTCCGGAACGCGCCGCCCACCGCGCCGCGCTGCATGAAGATGTTGGCGCGGAAGCGCGACAGGCCCTTGACGCCGAAGGAGAGGTCGAGCTCGTTCTCCTCCTCGAACTTGTGCTTCTGGGCGTCGGTGAGGATGGAGTAGCACAGCTGCTTGGTCTCCACCGGCGTCATCGGCGCGGTCTTCAGCGGAACCAGGTGGCCGTCGATGCGCAGCTGGGGCGGCGAGCCGGTCGTGATGTGGAGGTCGGAGGAGCCCTTCTCGACCATCGCCTTGAGCAGCTGATGCAGGTTGGGCACGGGAGTTCCTTTTCTTCAGGGGGGCGGCGAGAGGAGGAGTGGGGGGTGGCCTTCTCTAGAACTTGTCGGGGGCGGTGTTGCCGACCACCTCTTCCAGGCTGGTCATGCCGCCCATCATCTTGTTCAGGCCGGCCATGCGCAGCGTCTGCATGCCCAGGCGGATGGCCTCCTGCTTGAGCTCGGCGGCGGAGGCGCCGTTGATGACCAGGTCCTTCAGGCCGTCCCAGAGCGGCATGACCTCGTAGAGCGCGACGCGTCCCTTGTAGCCGCGGTCGTTGCAGGTCTTGCAGCCGCCCGGCTCGAAGACCTGGAACGTGCCGATCTTGTCGGGCGGGACGCCGGCGTCGAGCAGCGCCTGCTCCTCGACCTCCATCGGCTTCTTGCACTCCTGGCAGAGCTTGCGCGCGAGGCGCTGGGCGAGGATGAGGTTGAGCGAGGCCGTCACCAGGAAGGGCTCGATGCCCATGTTCAAGAGGCGGCTGACGGTGCCTGGCGCGTCGTTGGTGTGCAGGGTGGAGAGCACCAAGTGGCCGGTGAGCGCCGCCTTGACGCCGATCTCCGCGGTCTCGAAGTCGCGGATCTCGCCGATCATGATGATGTCGGGGTCCTGCCGGAGGAACGAGCGCAGGGCCGCGGCGAAGTTCAGGCCGATCTCGTCGTGCATCTGCACCTGGTTGATGCCGGCGAAGTTGAACTCGACCGGGTCCTCGGCGGTGCAGATGTTGTCGCTGACCTTGTTGAGCTCCTGGAGCGCCGAGTACAGCGTGGTGGTCTTGCCCGAGCCGGTGGGGCCGGTGACGAGCACCATGCCGTAGGGGCGGTCGATGGCGTCCTTGAACCACTTGAGCGGCTCGGCCTCGAAGCCGAGCTTGGTCATGTCCAGCTGCAGGTTGGACTTGTCGAGAAGTCGCATGACGACCTTCTCGCCGAACAGCATCGGGCAGACGCTGACACGGAAGTCCATCTCCTTGCCGCCGCCCAGCTTGAGCTTGATGCGCCCGTCCTGGGGGAGCCGGCGCTCGGAGATGTCGAGGCTCGACATGATCTTGAGGCGGCTGATGATGGCGTTCTTCATCTTCATCGGCGGCCGCATGACCTCGTAGGCCACGCCGTCGATGCGGAAGCGGACCCGGAAGTCCTTCTCGTACGGCTCGACGTGGATGTCGGAGGCGTGCTTCTTGATGGCGTCCAGCAGGATGAGGTTCACCAGCTTGACCACCGGCGCGTCGTCGGCCGCCTTGGCCAGGTCGTCGGCGTCCTCGGCCGCCTCGCCGTCCGAGGCCACCTCGACGCCCGAGTCGTCGACGTCGCCGAGGATCTCCTCCATCGTCGGGCCCTTGGGGGCGTAGTAGCGCTCGACGGCCTCGCGGATGGCCATCTCGCTGGCGACCACGGTCTCGATGTTGTAGCCGGTGAGGAACTTGATGTCGTCCATCGCGAAGATGTTCGACGGGTCGCTCATGGCGATGATGAGCGAGGCGCCGGCGCGATTGACGGGGATGATGAGGTGCTTCTCGCAGACTTCCTTCGGGACGAGCTTGATGATCTCCGGGTCGATGTCGAAGTCTTTGAGGTTGATGGCGGGCACGCCGTACTGCTTGGAGAGGAAGTCCGTGAGCTTGGACTCCTCGATGGCGCCGGTCTTGATCAGGTGGTAGCCGATGCGGCCGCCATCCTTGCTCTGCTGGTCCTGCGCCTTCTTCAGCTGGGCCATCGAGATGAGGTTCTCGCGGACCAGCAGTTCGCCCAGTCGACCGCTCATCTTCACCTCGGGTTGTTCGTGCGCGTGAGGTTCGAAACTCTACGTGGCGCTATCGGGCGGGTCAAGAAGCGGCGCCGCTCGGGAAATCGAAAGGGAAGTCCTCGTTTTCCTTGGGATAACGGCGCGAGCCGCGCCTCGCCACGCAGTGTTTGACAGCGGTCAGTCACCCCCGCTAAGAGGCCCCGGATGGACGATCTTCCAGAGGCCGCGGACCAGCGCCGTCGGCTCGGCCAGTACTACACGCCCCCGCCCCTCGTCCGCGCCCTGTTCCGGCTGCTGAAGGACGCCCTGGACGAGGCCGGGATGAACCTCCAGGCCTGCGCCGGGGTCGACCCCTCGTGCGGCGCGGGCGCGTTTCTGGGCGCGCCCGAGACGGCTGCGCTGCGCGCCCTGTGGGGCCTCGACCTCGATGCGCAGGCCCTCGCCCAGGCGGCGCGGGCGGCCCCCCGCGCTTCGCTGGTGCACGGTGACGCCTACGGGGACGGCCTGGAGGCGCTCTGCCGGAGCCTCTCCGGGGCGGGCCCTTTGGCGGTCGTGGGAAACCCGCCGTACGTGGCGAACTCGGAGCTGCTCAAGAGCGGCCGGTACCAGGCCGTCCGCGACGCCCTGCTGCCCTTCGCCCGCGACGTGGCCAAGGGCACCAGCGTCCGCGACGACTACGTGCTCTTCTTCGGCGTCGCCGACCGGCTCATCGAGGCGGCGGGAGGCCGGGGTGCCATCGCCTTCGTCACCAGCGCCACCTTCGTCGACAACTTCCTCTACTCCCCGCTGCGGCGCTGGCTCTTGTCGCGCTACCGCTTGAGCGCGCTCGTCGAGCTCGGGCCGGAGATGTTCGAGGGCACCCGCGTCGCCACCGCGCTCTCGGTCTGGGTCCGCGACGCGCAGGGGCAGGCCGGGCGGCCCTTTGGCCACCTGAAGCTGAAGGGGACCGTGCAGGAACGGCTGGCGATCCTCGAGGCTCCGCTCGCATTGCAGCCGGCGCACCCTAGCGGCGAGGCGCTGCTGCTCAACGCCCCGAAGGCCGCCGACGCCCGCCTGCTGGAGACGATGCGCCGGAGCGGAGACCCCGTCGGCGACCTGTTCCCCCTCTCCTTCCCCGGCCTCAAGACGCGCTTCGAGGCACTGCTGGTGGACGACGATGGCGGCCGGCTGCAGGCCCGCATGCGCGAGTTCTTCGAGGCCACCGACCTTGAGGCCTTCGCCGCCCGCCACGTCATCCCGGCCAAGGCCATGGGGAAGCTCGAGGCCGCCTTCGCCGCGCGCGCCGGCACCGCCTTCGACAAGTCGGCCATCCGCCCGTTCGCGCAGTTCGCCGGCCCCAAGCACCGCTTCCGCGTGCCGCGCGAAGCCATGGCCTGGGCCTACGTCGACCCCGCGCTCATCCCCCGGGGCGACTCGCGGATGCACGGCGCCTACGACCCGCACAAGTCGGGCCCCAAGCTGGTCTACAACGCCCGCGAGATCCCCCTGGTCTCGGCGGTAGTCCAGGGCTCCGCCTGCGTGCACGACTGGCGCCATTCGCGATTCGCGCCGCTGCGCGCGCCGGCCAAGCTGGTGGAGCGGGGGCTCTTCAAGGCGCGCAGGGAGGATCTCGGCTCGCCGGTGCTCAACCTGACGCCCGAGTGGGCCGAAACTGCCGGGCGCTTCGACGACCCCTCGGACCTGCTCTTCTACGTCTGCGCCTGCATCAACTCGAAACTCGTGCAGGAGCGTTTCGCTCCGCTGGTCGGCGCGAGCGAAGAGGTGCCCATCCCGCGCCTGGACGAGAAGACGATCGGGCCGGCGCGTCAGGTCGTCGAGGCCGCGCGACGACTACAGCAACGACAGACGCTGCCCGACGCCGCCGAGCAGGCCCTGCGAGGGCTCTACGGGCTGTGAGCCGCGAGCGCGACCCGCTCAGACGTAGCCCCAGCGCCTGCGCAGGAACCATTCGGCCGCGATGGCGAGGGCCAGGACCGCGAGGATCTCCGCGCGATCCCAGATCGGCACGTCCTTGCGGCGGCCCACCTCGACCGTCTCGGGGTCGACCAGCGGCAGCTTGGGCAGCGACTTGGGCGACTCCGCGAACAGGCCCCCGGTGACGTCGGCGATGGACTTGAGCAGCTCCGGCCGCGGGGTGGCGTCCGAGAGCTCCGGGCCCGCGGCGCGAACCGCCACCGCGTCCTCGCCCTGCCCCAGCACGGTCCCGTTCCGCGAGGCCTTGGCGACGATCTTGTACGGTCCCGGCTTGGGCGGGACGAGCTCGATGCGCGCCGTCCCGTCCGGCCCGGCGACCGCCTTCTGCTTGGCGACCAGCCGGTTCTCGTCGGCGTGGATCAGCTCCAGCTCGAGCTCCGCGCCCGCGGCCGGTCCCCAGTCCGGGGTGCGGGCGGTGATCACCGCGGCCACCGGCTCGCCCGGCTCGATGCCCGGCTTCTCGACCGCCACCTTCACCTGCGTCAGGTCGGGGTCGCGCACCAGCCAGCGGATGGCGTTGTTCCAGAACCGGTCGTAGACGCGCGCGTTGCTCCCCGCCCCCGCCGCGCCGAAGGCCCACATCCACGAGGCGTCGGTGCACAGCGCCAGGCTGCGCCCGCGCCCGAACTCGCCCAGCGCCAGCACCGGCGCGTTCTTCCCGTCCTGCGCCAGGAACGGATGGTCGAGCAGCACGCGCGCGCCGGCCTTGGCCCGGGTCACGTTGATGCCGTCGATCGGCGGCAGGTCGGCCCAGGCCTTCTCCGACGACTCGGCCGAGGTCGCCACCGCGGTCACCGGGTGCCGCTTGCCCTCCTCGGTGAGCCTCGCTTGCAGCGGCTCGACCGCGGGCGGCGTGCCCGTGGGCTCCACCGGCAGCACCTCCTGCAGCTCGGTGCGCTCGTAGCCGCCCTCGCCGAACGAGTTCTCGCCGCCGACCATGACCAGCGCGCCGCCGTTCAGCACGTAGTCGCGCATCCCGGCGATGTACATCGGCATGTCGCGGTAGGCGCTGTCGTTCCAGCCGAAGTTCTGCAGCACGACGAGGTCGAAGGTGTGCAGCTGGTCCTTGAAGATCTCCTGCACCGGGAAGGGGATGAGCGACAGCTCGTCCTGGTTGACGATGTGCGCGTCGTCGTGGTCGGTCCGCAGGATGTAGAAGCTGACGAGGTCGACGTTGGGGTCCTGCCGCAGGAGGTTGCGCAGGAAGCGCACGTCCCAGCTCGGGTGACCCACCACCATCAGCACCCGGACGCGGTCGCGGATGACCTTGAGCACGAACGAGCGGGCGTTGTTGGAGGCGACCGCCTCGCCCTCGAAGACCGGCGCCTCGACCGTGTAGACGAACTGGCCGGTCTGGTCGGGCGCGAACGAGAAGGTCACCTGCACGCTGCCGTCGCCCGCGATCCGGGCGGTGCGCGTCGCCACCGGCCGGCCCTCGCGCTTGAGCACCACCGGCACCTCGACGCCGCCGAAGCCGTGCGCCCCCAGCGTCGCGGTGATCTCCAGCGTGTTGCGCACGAAGGCGAAGTCGTCGACCTTCACCTTCTCGATCGCCAGGTCCTTGAGCCCGCCGGTGCCGATGGCCAGGGTCGAGACCGGCACGCCCAGGTCCTTGAGCATCGCCTTGGTCTTGGCGGTCATCCCCTCGGCCAGCTCGGCGTTGTCGGCGCCGTCGGAGAGGACCACCACGCCGGACAGCTTGCGCCCCGCGGTGCCTCCGCCCCCGGTCGCGGCGGCGTGAATGGCGGAGGAGAGGTCCGTCGTGCCGCCGCTCGCCGTCAGCTCCGCCAGCCGCTGCGGGTCGAGCGCCTGCAGGTCCTTGTCGAAGGCGTAGGTCTCCAGGCTGAAGCGGGTGGAGAGCTCGGCGAGCGCCGGGGCCGAGGCCGCCATCAGCTTCCGCGCCGCCTCCAGGCGCGGCTCGCCGCCTGGGGTGACCGGGAACCCCATCGAGCCGGAGCGATCGAGCAGGATCGCCACCCGGTTCTTCACCCGGGTGGTCTGCATCAGCCGCCGGCCCGGCTCCAGCAGCAGCGACAAGAGCGCCAGGGCGGCCACGGCCCGCAGCCCCAAGAGCAGCCAGCGCCGCCCGGCTCGCGTCTCGCGCCGCAGCGCCAGGGTCGACAGCCACACGCCCGCGGCGACGGCCAAGGCGATGGCGACCAGGGCCCAGGCCGGGAAGGGAGAGAGGCTGACCAGGCGCCAGTCGTTGTAGACGGTGCTGTCCAAGGCCTTACCGGCGCCTCTTCATGATGTACTTCAGGTGCACCGCGTCGTCCTTGTAGTCCAGGCACATCGCGTAGAAGGCCAGGTTGACGCCGGTGCGGATGGCGACCTCGCGCTGGCTCTCGCCGCCCGGGCTGCACTCGTACTCCCAGTCCCCGTGCTCGTCCCGGCTCCAGGCGCCGGCCAGGTCGTTCTGCGAGTAGACGACCGCCACGCGCTTGCCGACGGTCGCCGCCTCGAGGAACGGCCGGGTCATCAGCCGGCCGCCGTTGCGGTCGAGCAGGTAGAAGGTCTTGAACACCACGTGGTCGGGCGGCAGCCGGGTGAGCGGCGAGCTGGGCAGGACCCGGGCGATCTCGCGGCGGAAGGAGGCGTCGAAGCCGTCGCCGTTCGAGCCGTCGTTGGCGTCGGCCAGCATGAAGCCGCCGTAGGTCAGGTAGCGGCGCAGGTTGGCGACTTCGTCGTCGGTGAGCGCCGGGAAGCTGCCCTCCCCGCCGAAGTAGAGGAACGGGTACTTGAACAGCGCGCGCTCGGCCAGGCCGAAGGGCCGCGCCTCGGGGAAGACCTCGGCGCTGGTGCGGTTGGAGATTTCCCAGCAGATCCGCCGCAGTCCGTGCCCGCGGCGGTCCCAGTTGCCGCCGTGGCGGGCGATGGCGGGGATGAACTTGGAGCTGTCTCCGAACGCGAACGCCCGAGTGGGGGCCAGAGTGGCGGCGGCGGCGCCGAGGGCGAGGCCTTTGAGGAAGTCGCGGCGGCGCATGTGCCTGTCCAGAAGCCCCTTGAAGACCCGAGCGCGGGCCCGTTCAACGCGGGCGCGGCCGGCACCATTCCGGCCGGGCGAATCTACTCAAGTTTCCCGGGCCGTGCTCGCTCGAATTCCACGCTCGGCCACCTGGGGAACTCTGCTAGACTGCGCGCCCCATGGCGAAGAACAAGGACAAGGAGAAGAAGGACAAGGTGGAGGCCAGTCCGCTGCTGGCAAACCAGCGGCTGATGGGCCTGCTCCTCTCCGGCAACAACCGGGCGGCGCGCGCCGAGGCCTCCAAGGTGCTCGCCGACGCCGCCGCCAGCGAGCAGGACAAGGCCGCCGCGCGCGAGGTGCTGGAACGCACCGGCCTGGACCGCGGGACCCTCGCCATCGGCCTGATCGGCGTGGCCATCCTGCTGGTCATCCTCGCCCTCGTCTTCTTCCACTAGCAGGGCACGGCGATGTACGGGACCTACCTCAAGCTCCTCGACAAGCTCGGGCAGCTCCGGCTGGAGACGCTCGACCCGTCGGCGCTGGTGAACATCGCCAAGGATCTGCCGCTGATGGTCGGGGTGGCCCTGGTGGTGGCGGGCCTGGTCTCGACGCTGGTCGGCGGCCAGCGCTACGTCTTCCGGCTCATCCTGACGCCCATCGCGGTCATGGCCGGCTACACCCTCGCCCCGCAGCTCGCGCAGATGGTGCACCTCTCGCCCAAGCTGGCGTCCTACGCCGGCGCCGGGCTGCTGGGGCTGGGCGCCGTGATCTGGCCGCCGACCGTCCTCTTCCTGGCCTTCGGGGCGCTGGGCGGCAGCGTGGGCGGAGAGCTGGCGGGCGAGAAGGACTTCTGGGTCGGCTTCATCCCCGGCTTCATCTTGGGCGGCACCCTGGCCCTGGTCGTCTCGCGCATCGTGGCCGTGCTGGTGAGCGCCGCGATGGGCGGGGTGATGTTCGTGCTGGGCCTGTTGACCCTGCTCTCCTTCACCCGGCTGGCCGGGCTCGTCTTCAGCGTCCCCACCCTCTCGCTGGGCCTGGCCGGCTGCATCGCCGTGACGGGCATGGCCTTCCAGTTCAAGTTCGCGCCCGCGGACGACGACGAGGCGCGCGCCAAGAAGAAGGCCAACAAGCTCAAGGACAAGGAGCTGGCGGTCGAGGCCAAGGCCCGGGACAAGCGCTTCAAGCAGTACGGCAAGAAGGTCGACGCGGCAACGAAGCGGGCGAAGGAAGAGGCCAAGGACTAGGCCGTTGCGCGCGCCGCAACGCCGGGCGCCCGCCGAGGTGAGGCCGTTCCGCGCGCCACGACGCCGTCTTCCCGCCGGTGAAGGCCGTTGCGAGCGCTGGCAACGCCGTTTTCCCGCCCCCGCCGAATCTCAGGGGGTTACAGCGGCGTGACCTTCAGGTTGTCGAAGTAGATGTCCGCTTCCCAGCTCGAGAAGCCGAAGCGGTCGTTGCCCGAGCCCTTGAGCGGCTCCGGGTCGTCCCACTCCATCATCAGCGCGCCGTCGGAGAACCACTGCAGCAGCGTGCCCTTGCGCTGCACCTTGAAGTGGTAGGTCTTGCCCTTGGTGACCTTGAGGTTGCGGTTCTCCTTGCGGTCGCGGCCGTGCTCGTCGCGCCGGGCCAGGGCCGAGGTCGAGTTCGACCAGCCGCCGAACAGGATGATGTAGCCCGAGGCGTGGTCCCGGCCGTTGCCGAAGATCTCCGCCTTGATGTCGCCCTCGGCGGACTCGCTGCGCACGTCGAACTCCACCGCCACGTCGGCCGGCAGCTTGGCCTTGAGCCAGAGTGGGTTGTTCTTGGAGCCCGGGGAGTGGAGCACGCCCTTCTCGATGCGCCAGTGCCCGCCGGTGGTGAAGTAGTTGGGACCCACCAGCTCGCGCTCGAAGTCGTCGCTGAAGCCCTGCTGGCCGATCTCGACGGTGGTCGGGGCCTGGCCACGCAGGAAGTAGACGATGAACGGCAGCTGGGCCACCACGACGGCGGCGACCAGGCCGACGAGGTGCTTGGCGGACAGGCCGGGCAGGACGTCCCCGGGGCGCGCAGGCTCCTTCGCCGCCGCCGGCGCGGACGTCTCGGCGGCGGGGGTCGGGGTCGCGGTTGCTGGCTCGGCCATCGGCTCCCTCGGGGTCGTTCTCGGACGAAGGCAGGCGCCGGATAAAGCCGCGCCGGACGTCCGAAGTCAAGAAGCGGACGGCCCCTCGACGGGCTCGGGGTGCCCGGCTCAGTCCTCGCGCGGCCCGATCTCCAGGTCCTTGAAGTCCGGGACCTCGGACTGGATCCACTCCTTGAGCTCGCGGACGAGTTTGGCCTCGATCTGCCGGGCCCGCTCGCGCGTCAGCCCGTAGTGGTCGCCGATCTCCTGCAGCGTCATCGGCTCCTCGGCGACCAGGCGCTTCTCGAAGATGTAGCGCTCCTTGTCCTTGAGCGTCTTGCCGAACTCGGCCAGCTTGGCCCGGAGGATCTCCTTGATCTGGTGGTCGGCCAGGCTCTCGTCCGCGGGCACGTTGACGGCGGTGAACCGGTCGCCGCGCGTGGTGCGCGGCGACTCGTCGCCGTTGACCGGGGCGTCCAGGCTGAACTCGTCCTGGCTGAGCCGCTGGTCCATCTCGGTGACGTCCTGCTCGGTGACGTTGAGCCGGTCGGCCAGCAGCTTGGGCGTGGGGTCGAAGCCCTCGGCGGCGAGCCTGGCCTGCTCCTTGCGCAGGTTGAAGAACAGCTTGCGCTGCGCCTGGGTGGTCCCCAGCTTCACGAGCCGCGCGTTCTCCATGACGTAGCGCAGGATGTACGCGCGGATCCACCAGGCGGCGTAGGAGCTGAGCTTGACCCCGCGGTAGGGGTCGAACTTCCTGACCGCGTGCATCAGCCCGACGTTGCCCTCCTGCACCAGGTCGAGCAGCGAGAAGGCCGAGCGGTGGTACTCGTGGGCGATCTTGACGACCAGCCGCAGGTTCGCGGTCACCAGCTTGTAGGCCGCGTCGACGTCGCCCTTCTCCTTGAGCCGGATGGCCAGCTCCAGCTCCTGCTCGCGCGTCAGCAGGGGGTGCTTCTCGACGTCCCGCATGTAGCGCTGCAGGGCGTCCTGCGGCGCGAGCCCCTTCTCGGCCTTGGCCAGGGCCTTGGGCTTCTCCTCGACCACCTCGGCGTCGGTGGGCTCGTCCTTGTTCTTGGAGAAGCTCTCCTCCACCTCGGCGTCGGAGAGGTCCTCCTCCGGCTCGGCGTCCTCTTTCTCGTCGGCTTCCGGCGGCTCGACCGCCGGCTCTGCGACCTTCGTGGCCCTGGGCTTGCGGGCGGCACGCGGGCGCTTGGCCGCCGGCTCGACGATGACCTCCGGCGCGCGGGCCGGTCCGGCTTCGGTCGCCGGGGCTTTGGGGTCCTTGCTCACGGGCACGTTTCTACTGGCGAAACGCGGGAGGGGCAACCGTCTGCTCGAAAGGCCCTGCGGCAAGCGTCCACGGCAGCTATGGCCCTCCCGGGTGTTGCAACACTGGGAACTCCCTCGCGTTTGAGCGATTGCATCGCCACGCACCGACGAGATATAGAGCCGCCTTCGCGCCGAGCGCCCCCGCCCTCGACGCCTGCAGCAGGCAGCGGCGGGTGTCCTCCGCCCGTCCTGCCCCCAAGAGGTCACAACGACAATGTCCGAAAACGGGACCGATCCGGTCATCAACAGCACGCAGCCGTTGCCCACCATCCAACAAGAGCAAGAGACCTACGCCGAGATCGGCTTTGAGGACCTCGCCCTCTCCGAGGAACTGCGCGCCGGCATCCGCGACCGCGGCTACACCCGCCCCACGCCGGTCCAGGCCAAGGCCATCCCGGTCGCCCTGTCGGGCAAGGACATGATCGTCCGCAGCAAGACGGGCACGGGCAAGACCGCGGCCTTCGGCATCCCGCTGCTCGAGCGGCTGCCCGCGGGCGCGCGCCACCCGCTGGCCATCGTGCTCTGCCCCACCCGCGAGCTGGCCATCCAGGTGGCGGAGGAGATCACCGTGCTGGCCAGCCACAAGGACCTGCGGGTGGTGGCCATCTACGGCGGGGCGCCGATGAAGGCGCAGACCGACGCCCTGGAGAACGGCGCGGAGATCATCGTGGGCACGCCCGGGCGCGTCTACGACCACATCCGCCGCAAGAACCTCGACCTGTCCAAGGCCCAGGCGGCCGTCCTCGACGAGGCCGACGAGATGCTCAACCAGGGCTTCTACGAGGAGGTCACCCGCATCCTCGAGCGGCTGCCCGAGGGCCGGCAGCTGCTGCTGTTCTCGGCCACCGTCCCGCCGGACATCGACCGGCTCATCAAGCGCTTCTGCAAGGACCCGGAGACGCTGCTGCTCTCCGGCGACGACTTCACCGTCGAGAACATCGAGAACGTCCTCTACTACACCGTCGACTCCTACCCGAAGCCCCGCAGCCTCATCTACCTGCTCGAGCTCGAGGAGCCGGAGTCGGCGATCGTCTTCTGCAACACGCGCGACGACACCTCGCTGGTGTGCGCGGTGCTCAACCGCAACGGCTTCGACGCCGAGGTGCTCAACGGCGATCTGCCGCAGTCCGAGCGCGAGCGGGTGATGGGCAAGATCAAGCGCGGGGAGATGACCTACCTCGTCGCCACCGACATCGCGGCGCGCGGCATCGACATCAGCGACCTGTCGCACGTCATCAACTACTCGCTGCCCGAGGACCCGGCGGTCTACCTGCACCGCGTGGGGCGCACCGGGCGCATCGGCAAGAAGGGCGTGGCCCTCTCGCTCATCGGCGGCAAGGAGATGGTGACGCTGACGGCGCTGGAGAAGCGCTACGGCATCCACTTCGAGGAGCGCAAGCTGCCGACGCCGGAGGAGGCCCGCAAGCGCTGGGCGGACCGGCACCTCGCGGAGATCAAGGACGCGTCGCGCTCGGCGGTCTACGAGGCGATGATCCCGCTGGCCCAGGACCTCAAGGCGATGCCCGAGGGCGACGCCACCGTCGGCTTCCTGCTGCGCTACTTCTTCACCCACCACCGGATCGAGAAGATGGCGGCGAAGGCCGAGGCCGAGGTCCGCCACTCGCACCACGACGCCGAGCGCGACCACGACCGCGGCGAGCGCAGCGACCGGGGCGATCGAGGGGATCGCGGTGGGCGGCGTGACGACCGCGAGCGGCGCAAGGACCGCGAGCGCACCGATCGGAACAAGCCGGCGCCGGCGGCCCGCGAGCGCACCAACGTCGACGCCCAGCCCGCAGCGCTGGCGGAGAAGACCGAGATCCAGGCGATGCCCCAGCTGCCGCCCGAGCCCGACCCGCGAGGCACCAAGCTGTGGTGCAACCTGGGCCAGGCCGACAAGCTGGACGAGGGCAGCGTCGTCGAGGCCATCAGCCAGGCCTCGGGCGTGGACGGCTCGAAGATCCGCGCGGTGGAGCTGCGGCCGACCAGCGCCTACGTGTTCGTCGAGCCCGAGCTGGTGGAGTCAGTGCTCTCGGCCAACGGCAAGGAGCGCGACGGCAAGAAGCTGCGCCTGGAGAAGGCGCGCATCACCAAGCGCTAGTCGCCAGCAGTGCCGGGAAATTGGAGGGCGGCGGGCTCGTCTTGGGCTACCGCTGCCCTTCTCGTTGCTGCCCCTGCCTGTACGGCGGCGGGCCCCTCCGGCGGGACGGCCAGGCTGCAGACGTGCAGTCCTTCGCGCTGCTGCGCCGGTCGATTGCCGGGCTGGGCCGACGACGCCTCGCGCTCGACCCGCGTCCACGTACAGACCTACGCCGCCCCGAGCTGGGCCCCGAGGGCTTCTACGACCCGCGCGCGGTCCCGGGCTTCGTGCCCTGACGGACCGCCCACCCACTCGCCGTTGACAACCGAAGCGTAGGCCCCACCTCAAAAGAGGAGGTGTTGAGCCATGGCAATCGTTCGAAGAGGCCACACGCAGCAAGGGCAGCCGGCGTCGCTGTCTCCGCGCTCCCTGCAGGGTTGGGACCCGTGGGGCGTGATGCGCGAGATGATGCACTGGGACCCGCTGCAGGACGTGGGCAGGACTCTGGCCCTGCCGGATTACGGGCTCGGGTTCGTGCCGCAGTTCGAGGTCAAGGAGACCGCTAACTCGTACGTCTTCAAGGCCGACCTGCCGGGCGTCAAAGAGGAGGACCTGGACATCTCGTTGACCGGCAACCGGCTGACCGTCAGCGGCAAGCGCGAAGACGAGGAGCGCAAGGAGGGCGAGACCTACTACGCGTATGAGCGCAGCTACGGGACCTTCACGCGCAGCTTCACCCTGCCCGAGGGCATCGACCCGAACAGCGTCAACGCGTCGATGAAGGAGGGCGTGCTCTCCATCGACATCCCGAAGAAGCCCGAGGTGCAGCCCAAGAAGGTCACCATCGGCAAGGGCAAGAGCGAGGGCCACGCCAAGGCGTAGCCAGCCATCAGGCCCGGGCGTCGACCGCCGGCTTTCAAAGCTCGACGCGGCGCCCAGGCCTGCCAGGGCACGGTCAGCAGCTTCGTGACCGCGCAGTCTCGCGAACGCTCAAAGGGTGGGACCACCGGCGGCCTGGAGCCTTCGAGGCCTCGGGCCGTCGCTTTGCGGGGCTGGCTCCCGCGCGCCACATTCGAAGCCGATGCGTGTGCCGGGATTCGAGGGAGTTTCGCCGCAGCTGCTGTGGAAGCGGTTCCTCCACGCGCTCGGCGACCATGCCGTCCTGGATGGCGCTGCGACGCTCGCCTACTACTTCCTCTTCTCTCTCTTCCCCCTGCTCTTCTTCCTGGTTTTGCTGACGGCCTACTTGCCGCTGCGCGGCGCGCTCGAGGAAGGGCTCGGTCGCATCCGGCCGCTGATGCCGGTCTCGTCGATGCAGCTCATCGAGGGCCAGCTGCGGTCCCTGCTCGAGCAGCAGCAGCCCAAGCTCCTCACCGTCAGCCTCCTCGTCGCCCTCTACAGCGCCTCGCGCAGCCTCGACTTCTTCCGCAAGTCGCTCAACCTCGCCTACCACGTCAGCGAGGCGCGCACGTACCTGCGCACCCAGTGGCTGGCCGTCTGGACCACCGTCGTGACCTCCACCTTCGTCTTGGGGGGCCTGGCGATGATCCTCTTGGGTGGCAAGGGCGGGCTCTGGCTGGCGGACCGGGTGGGCATCGAGCGCCAGTTCGCCTTCATCTGGACCTGGCTGCGCTGGCCCACGACCGCGCTGGTGATCATGCTGGGGGCCGCGCTCACCTACTACTGGCTCCCGGACGTCGACCAGCGCTTCCGTTATGTGTCGCCGGGCTCGGTGGTCAGCACCCTCCTCTGGCTGCTCTCGACCTGGGGCTTCTCGCAGTACGCCGACAACGCCTCGAGCTTCAACGTCACCTACGGCTCGCTGGGCGGCGTGATCGTCCTGCTCACCTGGCTCTACCTCTCCTCGCTGGTCTTCATGCTGGGCGGCGAGCTGAACGCGGTGATCGAGCACGCCGCCGCGGGGGGCAAACAGCCGGGGGCCAAGCAGTTCGGGGAGCCGGCGCATCCGACCTTCGACCTGCGGGAGGGCTACCCGGCGGGGGTGAAGCGCAGGCAGCCGTCGCTCTGGCGCTCGCACGTCTGGCACTTCGTCCGGCCGGCCGACCGCCCGGACGGCAGGCCCGATCGCCGCTGATCGTTGCGCGCACGCCTGCCCGTCGCCACCGTCCGCGCGTGGCGACGACCAGCGAGGTCACCATCGAGGGCAGGCGGCTCGCGCTGAGCAACCTGGGCAAGGTGCTCTACCCGAAGGTCGGCTTCACCAAGGCGCAGGTCATCGACTACTACGTGCGCATCGCGCCGGCGCTCCTGCCGCACCTGGCGGGCCGTCCGCTGACCATGAAGCGCTACCCCGACGGCGTCGACGGCGAGTACTTCTACGAGAAGAACTGCCCTCGCTTCCGCCCGCCCTGGGTCAAGACCGCCCCCGTCTGGAGCGAAGGCAACGAGAAAGACATCGACTATTGCCTGGCCGAGGATCTGCCCACGCTGGTCTGGGTGGCCAACCTGGCGGACCTCGAGCTGCACACCTCGCTCTCCAAGGCCTCCGACGTGGGCCGCCCGACCATCCTGGCGTTCGACCTCGACCCGGGCGCGCCGGCGGATGTCGTGCAGTGCTGCGAGGTCGCGCTGCTCGTCCGCGCCTTCTTCGACCAGCTCGGATTGCAGGCCTTCCCGAAGACCTCCGGCTCGAAGGGACTGCAGGTTTACGTCCCGCTCAACACGGCCGGCGTCACCTATGACCACACCAAGACCTTCGCGAGGGCGCTCGCCGAGGAGCTGGAGCGAAAGCGGCCCGACCTCGTGGTCTCGAACATGAAGAAGAGCCTGCGCACCGGGAAGGTGCTGGTCGACTGGAGCCAGAACGACGCGCGCAAGACGACCATCTGCGTCTACTCGCTGCGCGCGAGGGAGCGCCCAACGGTCTCGACACCCCTCGACTGGGACGAGGTCGCTCGATGCGCTCGAGACCGGAAGCCGGATTCGCTGGTCTTCGACTCCGAGGCCGCGCTCGCGCGCATGCAGCGCCGAGGGGACCTCTTCGCCCCGGTGCTCTCGCTGCGCCAGCGCCTGCCGCGCATCTGAGGCGCATCAGGGCTCGGGGACGCACTCCTCGGGCTTCTTGTCGGAGCGCAGCCCCTGGAACGACGGCTGGCGCAGCATGCGGTCGGTCGTCCACTCGGTGAAGGCCACCTGCCCCACCAGCTGCGGCTCGGACCACCGGGCGTCCTTCATCCGCGGCGCGCCATGAACCGAGGGCTTGTCCACGCAGGAGCGCTCCAGGGCGTCGTACAGCTCGCGGCGAGTCCGGGCGTCGAAGCCCGTTCCCACCTTCCCGGCGTAGCGCAGCCCGTCCCGGTCGGCCACGGCGGTGAGCAGCGCTCCGATCTCCTTCCCGCCGGTCGAGATGGGCAGGTAGCCGACCAGGACGACGTCCTGGGTCTTCTGCAGCTTGAGCTTGAGCCAGTCGCGCGACGGGCCGCCCGCATACGCAGAGCCCACCCTCTTGGCCAGCAAACCTTCCAGCCTGCGCCGGCGCGCCTCGGCGAGCCCTCGCGAATACGGACCGTCGATCCGCTCGGCGAGGACGATCGGCGGCTGCGCGTCTGCGAGCAGGCTCTCGAGAAGCTCGCGCCTCTCCTCCAATGGACGCTGGCGCAAGTCCTCGCCTTCCAGCCAGAGCAGATCGAAAGCGACGAAGCGTTCCGCGGCGCCGCCCTGCTGCAGGCTCTGGAAGCGCGAGTTGCCGTGCTCGTCCAGAGCGACGATCTCGCCGTCGACGACCGCTTCGCCCACGACGAGGCGCGCCAAGGCTGCGGCGATCTCCGGGAAACGCTGCGAGAGGTCCAGGCCGTTGCGGGATTGGAGAGCGACCCGGCGACCGGAGATGGACGAGAGCGCGCGGAAGCCGTCGTACTTGACCTCGTAGACCCAGCCGTCGCCGCCCTTGAAGGCCTTCACGTCCCCCGAGGTCGCGCGCAGCGGCGGCCAGACGCGCAGGAGCAGATCGATGGGTTGGGGATGGCGAGCCCGCAGCACCCGAGCGCTGACCGGCCCGCGCGTGACCCTGCGCCCGCTGACCACCGACTCGGGCCGCTCGGCGACCACGTCGGCCACGCTCCCGGCGCGCTCGTCCTTGCCCTTGAAGAAGATCCACTGCTCCTTGCCGCCGCCCGAGGGCCGCGTCCGGACCAGATGCCACAGCCCCTTGAGCTTGCGGCCCTCGAGCACCAGCGCCAGGTGTCCCTTCTCGCGCTGGGCCAGCTCCTGCCCCGGCGGCTCGGTGCGATAGGTCCCCTGGTCCCAGATGATCGAGTCGCCCGCCCCGTACTCGCCGTCGGGGATGCGGCCCTCGAACTGCCCGTAGGCGAGCGGGTGGTCCTCCGTCTGGACTGCGAGCCGCTTCTCCTTCGGGTCGTAGCTCGGCCCCTTGGGGATGGACCAGCTCGCCAGCGCCCCGGCCATCTCCAGCCGCAGGTCGTAGTGCAGCCTGCGCGCGTCGTGCTTGTGCACCATGAAGGCGGGCGCCTGCCCCGCCGGGTGGCGAGCAGCCTCCTGCGGCGCGGGCTCGGGCGTGCGCGAGAAGTCGCGCTTGCTGCGGTAGGTGTCGAAGCGACGCGCCACGGGCCTACACGTGGTGACCGACCGGCGCGGGCGCAACGGCCCCTAGCGTACCGGCAGCTTGTAGGTCGCGATCTTCTTGTCGAGCGTCGGCCGGCTGATGCCCAGGAGCGCCGCCGCGCGGATCTTCTTGCCGCCCGCCTTGCGCAGCGCCTGCGCGATGGCGTCGCGCTCCAGCCGCGCGACCGCGTCGGCGAGCTTCTCCAGTCCCTGTGCGGGCCCGGCGGCGCCGGCCACCTCGCGGGGCAGGTGGGCGCTCATCACCTCGTCGCCCCCGCGCGAGAGCGACAGGTGCTCGGCACACAGCTTGAGCTCGCGCACGTTCCCGGGCCAGGCGTACGACAGGAGCAGGTCCTTCGCCTCGGGCGAGAGCTGCGGCGGCTTTCCCAGCTGCACGCGCGCCGCGTGGGCTGCGAAGTGATCGAAGAGCTGGGCCACGTCGGTTCGCCGCTCGCGCAGCGGCGGGAGCGCCAGCTCCACCCCCTCGATGGCGTGGGCCAAGTCGAGGTCGATCCGTCCCGTCGCCGCCAGCTGCGCAACGGGCTCGCGAGCGGTCACCAGCAGCCGCACGTCTACCGGGCTGTCCCCGGTGCCTGGCACCGGCGCTCGCCGTTCCTTGATTTCGCGCGCCACCTTCACCGCCAGCTCGTGGGGCAGCGACTCGACCGCCAGGAGCGCGAGGGTCCCGCCGTCCGCGCGCACGAAGGCCGCAGGCCGCGGTGGCACGCCCGGGCCCGGCTGGCGCCCGAACAGCTCCTCCTCGAGCACCGGCGCCGGCGCCCGGCAATCCACCTTGACGAACGGCCCCAGCGCGCGCGGCGACCGGGCATGCAGGTAGTGGGCGGTCAGGGCCTTGCCGGTGCCCGACTCGCCGATGAGCACCACCGCGTGGTTCGTCGCGGCGACGCGCCGGACCTGGTCGAGCGCCCGCCGGAAGACGCGGCTCGTCCCCACCAGCACTCCCTCGCTCGGGGGCGGCACCCGGGACCTCGCCGCGGCCACGGCCTCGCCCACCAGCCGCCCCAGCGCGCCCAACAGGCCCAGCTCGCGGTCGTCCATCGGCTCGGAGTGCCGCTCGACGAACAGCGCCCCGAACGAGGCGCCCCCCGCCCAGACCGGGGCGATGGCCGCGCGGCTGGTACGGGCTGCTTCCCGGCGGTCGGCCGCCCGGAGCAGGGGCCGGGGAACCTTGACCTCGGGCGCGCCGACCACCGCGGCCGTCACCAGGCCCAGCTCGCCGGGCAAGAGCGCTGCCACCGCGTCGGCCTCGAGGATCTTCAGCGTCTCCTCGGCCCCGCGCCGCAGCGCGGCCGACTCGGACGGGCAGGCCAGCAGCGCCATCCCCGCGCGGAAGAGCGCCCCGCTCTCGCCGGTGGAGGGCAGGAACTGCTCCACCGCCCCCGCCTTGAGCAGCTCCTCGGGCGAGTCCTCCACCGAGGCCCGCAGCGGCGGGTCGAAGACGAAGAGCGTGTCCCCCACCTGGACGCGGTCGCCCGACTGCAGTGCGGCCTCGCCCTCCAGCTTCTCGCCGTTGAGGACGGTGCCGTTGCGGCTGCCCAGGTCGACCAGGAAGAAGCGCCCCGCGTGCGCGAACAGGCGCGCGTGGCGGCGCGAAACCTTGGTGTCGTCGGGCAGGCGCACCTCGCACGCCGACGAGCGCCCGATGGCCAGCTCCTGGCCGATCTCGAAGCGCGCGCCTGCGTGAGGGCCGGTGGCGGCCAGCAGCGATGCCATGGACGTCCCGAGGAGGCGCCTAGAGGAAGCGCTCGATCTGCTTGAAGAGGTCCAGCCGGTCCACGAGGTTGGTGATGTAGTCGAGCTTGTCGGTCGACAGCGTGAGCACCGGCGAGAGCTTGTAGCGGCCGTACCACTCCTCGTAGAGCGCGTTCAGCCGCGTCAGGTAGCTCACCGGGATGTCCTGCTCCATGGCCCGGCCGCGGATGGCGATGCGCTCGCGCAGCGTCTTGACCGGGCAGCGCAGGAAGATCATCAGGTCCGGCGGCGCGAGCGCGCTGGCGATGGTCTCGTACAGCTCGGAGTAGGTCTTCCAGTCGCGGTTGTCGATGAACTTCTGCCGGTGCAGGTTGCGCGCGAAGATCTCCGCGTCCTCGAAGATGGTGCGGTCCTGCACCACCGTCCCCGGCTCCTGCTCCTGCGCGCGGTGCAGGCGGAACTTGTGAGTGAGGAAGTAGATCTGCGAGCGGAAGGCGTAGGCCTTCATGTCCTTGTAGAAGGACTCGAGGTAGGGGTTGGTGTCGTTGGGTTCGAAGAACGGCTTGAGCCCGTACTTCTTGCAGAGGAACCCCACCAGCTCCGTCTTGCCCGCGCCGATGTTCCCCGCCACTGCCACGAACTTCTTGCGCCCGCTCATGGTCTGGTTTTCTACGCCACGCGCCGCTTTCTTTCAAAGGCCCGCTCGCCTGGCCGCCTCCGCGGTGGGAGCGCAACCCACCCGCCTTGCTGGTTTGTCCCCGGCCGGGTAGAACCGCCTTCGTCGCGGGCCCCGCCATCGAAGGCTTCCAGCTCCCCGCGTGTTGGAACGGCGGCGCGCCTGCCGAGGCGCCGACCGGGAGACCTCATGAGAGTCCAGCACCGCGCCGCTTCCCTCCTCCTCGCATTCGCGTTCGCCGCCTGCGCCGCCGCCCGCCCGTCTCCCACGCCCGCGCCCGCCGGAGCGACGCCCGCCGAGGCCGCCCTCTACGAGGGCCAGCGCGCGATGCGCGAGGGCCGCACCGACGAGGCCATCGCCGCCTTCCGCCGCGCGCGGATGGCCGACCCGAGGAACCCGGCGACCGTCCGCGCCTACGTCGAGGCGCACTTCCGCTCCGGGCGCACCGACCAGGCCATCCGCGAGCTCGAGCAGGAGTGCGCCGAGCGGCCGGCCGACGACGTGGCCCACTACGGGCTGGGCCTGGCCTACTACGCCAAGAGCGCCGGCAGCGAGGCGAAGGCACTCGAGCACCTGACCCGGGCCGCCGAGCTGCGCCCCGAGATCGCCGAGTACCCGTTCCGCCTCGGGGTCGCGCACTTGGAGGCCGAGCGGTTCGCCGAGGCGGTGGTGGCCCTGAAGAAGGCGCGCGCGCTCGAGCCGTCGGCGGCCCGCCACCACGTGCCGCTGGCGCTGGCGCTCTCGCGCACCGGCGACCGCGCCGGGGCCATCGAGGCCATCCGCGCCATCCTGCCGCTCTCCCCCGAGCCGCGGGACCTCGAGGTGGCGCGCAAGGTCATGGCGCGCATCACCGACCCGTTCCACGAGTTCCCCAAGGCCATCCAGTCCGACTTCGAGCGCGGGCTCGAGTCGCTGGAGAAGCTCGACGCGCCGCAGCAGGCCATCGTCGCCTTCGAGGAGATCCTCGAGAAGTTCCCCGACCTGGCCGTGGTGCACGCCGCCCTGGGCCTGTGCTTCCAGCGCCTGGACGACTCGGGGCGCGCCATGGACGAGTTCAGCCGCGCGCTCTCGCTCAACCCCGACGACCCGCGCAACCACCTCTACGTCGCCGACCTGTACTTCTCCCGCGACCGGCTCGACCGCGCGGCCGACGGCTACAAAGCCGTCCTGCAGCGCGACCCGCTCGCCGACCGAGCCTACGAGCGGCTGGGCGCCATCGCCGCGCAGCGCAGCAACCCGGCCGAGGCCGCCGACTGGCTCAAGACCCTGGTGGTCCTGCGCCCGGGCGACCTGCAGGTGCGCCAGAGCTACGGCATGGCGCTCCTGGGCGCGGGCTCGCTCGACGCCGCCTCGCGCGAGTTCGAGCTGATCCTGGAGAGGGACCCCAAGAACATCGAGGCCATGCTGCGCTCGGCCATGGTGGACGTCTCCCGCTCGCGGCGCGAGAAGGACCCGGCGATGGCCTCGGCGGCGCGCGGGCGCGCCACCAAGCGGCTGGAGCAGGTGCTCGACCTGCAGCCCCAGAACGTCTTCGCCGCCAAGACGCTCCAGGATCTCAAGTAGGCCGCCGATGGACCGGACCAAGGGCAACGAGGTCGCCGAGCTGCTCACCATCCTGGTCAACGAGACCGAGAAGACCAACGTCTGCCTGGAGCGCCTCGAGGGCCGGCTGGGGGCGGTGGACGCGCCCACCGCCGAGTTGGCGGACACCGTCCGCCAGGTCATCGGGCGCATGGACCGGCTCGAGGGGCTGGCCAAGGACGTGCTCACCGAGCTGCGCGTGGTCGCGCTCTACGCCACGCAGATGACCAAGCGCTTTGAGCGGGAGCTGGCGGAGCTGCGCTCGCGGCTCGACGAGGCCAAGCCCCCCAGCGGCGGAGTCAAGCCGCCCGCGACCTGAGGCAGACCGAACGCTTGTCGCCCGCCGGCCTCGCGGCTGCTATTCTTCCTTTCGCAATGTCGCCGACCCCGACCCCTCCCCATTTCGCCACTCGGCCGCAGCCGAAGATCGCGCCCAAGGCGCCCGAGACCCGCCAGGACGCCGCCAAGGAGGCGTTCCTCGACGTCGTCTTCAACGCCAAGTCGATGGGCATGGAGCTCGTCGACGACTTCCGCGCCTCGGACCGTTTCTTCAAGTACAAGGTGTCGGTCCTGATCGGCTGGGTCTTGCTCACCATCGCGGCGCTCTACGTCAGCTACCCCCGCTTCGACAGCGAACCCTCCAACGACCTCGACGCGCGCATCCTCATCAAGCAGGTGCCGGCGCTCGACAAGCAGCTGACCGCCCTCTACATCGAGAACCGCAGTGGCAAGGACTGGGGCGACACGCTGCTCAAGGTCAACAACACCTACACCCACGCCCTAGCGGACCTGAAGGCCGACGCCAAGCAGGTGGTGACCCTCAACAAGTTCTCGGGCCCCGACGGGGCGACGCCGCCGCCGGATCTCAAGCTCCAGAAGCTCGAGATCACCTGCGCGCAGGGCCACACCGAGATCGACTTGGTCGAGATCCAGAACCCGAAGCAGTGACGACGCTCGTCCCTCCTCGGCGACGCTCACGGGTTCCACCACCGGCTCCCCGTCCCGAGCGCATCGACCTGCTCGTCTCTCACGCGCCTCCGGAACGCATCCTGGACGAGGTGGACCGAGAGAGAGCGTGGGCTGCCCGGACCTGCTCGACCGCATCCAGGCCGTGCGGCCGCTCTCGAACGTGTTCGGCCACATCATCCACGAAGCCCGCGGCGCGCTCTGGCGGGTCGGCGTGCTCTTCGTCACCGCCCGCGACCAACGCCGCGCCCGACGAGGGGCAGCTGCCGGCCTTCGTGCTCGAGAGGCCGCCCCGCGCCCCCGACCTGCCGCGCCGACCGATCGGCATAGGGGCTGACGGGGTTCGTCCCCGTCAGTCCCCTGCCACACCACCGGACGTGCGGGTCCGCATCCGGCGGTTCGGTTGGTTGAGGTTCAACAAGATAGCCTCGGCAGGCCCTGCCTGTCGTAGTAGCGAG
>DASXVQ010000167.1:0-58783 GCA_036504155.1 Myxococcales bacterium | reverse complement strand
CGCCTGCTCAATCCACTCTTCCCGGAATGCCGCACACAGGCAGGCAAAGGATTGCGGGGTGAGCTCGGCAACTTCCGGCAGGTCGTCCTTGAGCATCGGTCCCTCCATGGGGGACCGGCTAGATACACCCACAGAGGGACCAGCACAAGATAGTCAAAATAACCCAACAAATACGATCACTTAAGTGTGCTTTGGACACTAAAGTGATCGGCATTGGGCACGGAGGCCGGGCTCTACCCAGCTCGCCGGCAAATTGGTCGAAATCATCCGAAGAGATGTGGGCTGACAGCAGGCTTGAAGCCCGAGGCATCGGGCCAAAAGGGACAGCAATCCTCGGCGGTTGATTGGTGGTGCGCAGGTGCTCCCGTCGGCACGGCGTCGAGCGTTCAGTGCCGCGCTTCGTCCCGACCAGAACGCAGAGAGCCCCGGGAGGGCGGCGGCCCTGGCGGTTTGCTGCGACGTGCGCAGAACCTCGCCCGAGGCCGAAAGGCGGGGAGGGGCCGATGCGACGCGACGGGAGTTGGGCACGCCTCTCCGCTTGGGCCGGCTTGGCGCTCGTGCTTGCGGCCGGCCCGGCGGCGGCAGAGGCGCCTCGGCTCCCGACCGATCCCGGTCTGGCCCGGCTGATCGAGGAGAGCCTCGCCGCTCGGCCCGAACTGGCGCAGGCGCTCGCGACCGCCAAGGCAGAGCGGGAGCGCGTGCCTCAGGTCGGCGCCTGGCCGGAGCCGATGCTCCAGCTCGGGGTGCAGAACGACGGCTTCACGAGCTGGGAGGTCGGGAAGATGGAGACCAGCTTCTACTCGATCATGGCGTCGCAGACCTTTCCCTGGCCAGGCAAGCTGCGCCTGCGGAGCGAGGTCGCGGAGCTGGGGGCGGCCCAGGCGGATCAGGACGTCGCGCGCGCTCGCCTGTCGGTCGAGGCGGACGTGCGGCGGGCGTGGCTCGGCCTTGTCGTCGCCCGCGATCGGCTCGCGTTGCTCGAGCGGCTCGAGGCCGTCTGGCAGAAGTCGGCGGCGGTGGCGCGCACGCGCTACGAGGCAGGCGAAGGGGCGCAGTCAGACCTCCTCAGGGCGCAGCTCGAGCTCAACCGAATCGCGCAGCGCCGTTGGGCCCTGGAGGGCGAGGCCGCCTCGCGCAGGCAGGAGCTCAACCGCTTGCGCGGGCATCCGCTCGACGAGCCGATCGAGCCCGAGACGCACGTGGTGGACCTCGGGTTGCCTGCGCTGCGCGAAGCGGCCGGGGTGCTCCAGGACGCCCTCGAGCGCAGCCCCGAGCTCGCGGCGGCGCGCCTGGGGCTGACGCAGGCGGAGCGTTCGACCGCGCTGGCACACCGCAGCTACTTCCCCGACGTGACGCTCGGCCTGGCGGTGATGCCGCGCGGCGGGGACTTCCCGCCGATGTGGCAGGTCACGCTGGGGGCGCCGATTCCGGTCTTCGCGGGCTCGAGGCAGGGCCCGGCGGTCGCCGAGAGCGAGGCGCGAGCAGCCTCCCGGCTGAAGAACGCCGAGGCGGTCGAGCAGGTCCTTCGGCTCCGGGTGCGGCAGCGACAGACGGCGCTGGCGATCGCCCTGGAGACGCTGCGGCTCTTCCGCGACGGGCTGCTCCTGCAGTCGGAGGCGACGGTCGAGTCCACGCTGGCGCAGTACGAGGTGGGCAAGGTGACCTTCGCCTCGGTGCTCGAGGCCAACGCCGGCTTCCTGGCCGACCAGGAGAGCCACCTGCTCGCGTCGGCCCAGGCGCACCAATTGGAGATCGAAGCCGCCGAGGTCAGCTTGGCGGCCGTCGGCGCCCCCGGCCAGGCCATGGGGACGAGCGCCATGCCCGGCGCGGCCCCGGCCGGCGCGGGGGCACCGTCGGGAATGTGAGGCGAGGAGTGCCATGACCAGCGCGAAACCGAGCGACCAATCACCAGCCATCCGGAGGCGCTTCGGCGGACGAGCCGTGCTCCTCGTCGCCCTGGCTGCCGCCGCGCTGGCGGGCACGGGAGCCTATTGGCTGGGACGCAGCTCCTCGGGCGGCGGCACCCCTGCCCGCGCCCCGGAGGAGGCCGCGACGGCCCAGGTCTCGCGAGAGCGCTGGCAGTGCCCGATGCACCCCTCGGTCGTGCAGGACCACCCGGGCAACTGCCCGATCTGCGGGATGAAGCTGGTGAAGATGCGCGAGCCCGAGCCCGGCGGCGGCGGCGGCGCCGGTGGGCAGGGCAGCCCGCAGCGGAAGATCCTCTTCTACCGCTCGCCGATGGACCCGAAGGTCACCTCGCCCACCCCGAAGAAGGACGAGATGGGGATGGACTACCTGCCGGTCTACGAGGACGAAGCGGGAGGCCAGCCGACCTCGGTGCCGGGCCAGGCCACGGTCGACATCGACCCGGCCCGCCAGCAGCTCATCGGGCTCACCACCGCCCGGGTCACCCCCGGCCCGGTGGGAGGCTCTTGGCGCACGACGGGCCGCGTCGCGGTCGACGAGACGAGGGTGCGCCACGTCAACGTGAAGGTCCCGGGCTTCGTCGAGCGCGTCTACGTGAACTTCGTCGGCAAGGCGGTGCGCAAGGGCGACCCGCTCTTCTCCCTCTACAGCCCGGAGCTGCTCGCAGCCCAGGAGGAGTACCTGCTCGCGCTGCGGACCCGGGGCGCGCTCGCAGGCGGCGGCGCGCTCTCGCAGGACGGCGAGGCGCTGGTCCAGGCGGCGCGCCGCAAGCTCGAGCTCTGGGACATCCCCGGGCCGGAGCTGGACCGCATCGCCCGGACCGGCCGGCCCTCGAAGGCGCTCACGCTCACCTCGCCCGCCTCCGGCGTCGTCACCAAGAAGGACGTCGTCGACGGCATGAAGCTCGAGGCCGGGGCGATGCCCTACGAGATCGTCGACCTCTCGGTGGTGTGGGTCCTGGCCGACGTCTACGAGAGCGAGCTGCAGTACGTCCACGAGGGCCTGCCGGCGACGCTCACCCTGAACGCGTTCCCGAACCGCGAGTTCAGGGGCAAGGTCCTGTTCATCGATCCGCTGCTGGACCCGAAGACGCGCACGGTGAAGGTGCGGCTGGCCTTCCCGAACCCGGAGGGCGCGCTGCGCCCGGAGATGTTCGGCGAGGTCGTGCTGCACGGCCGGCCGCGCGAGGGCCTGCGCATCCCGCAGGACGCGGTGGTCGACTCGGGGACCGAGAAGTACGTGTTCGTGGCGCTGGGCAGCGGCAAGTTCCAGCCGCGGCGGGTGCGCCTCGGCGCGCCGGACGGCAACCTCGTCGAGGTGGCTTCGGGGCTGAAGGCCGGCGAGGAGGTCGTCACCCGCGCCAACTTCCTCGTCGACTCCGAGTCGAAGCTGCGCGCCTCGCTCGCGGGGATGACCGCCGCCAACCCCGAGGCCCCGCAGGTCCCCGAGAGCGCGCGCGTGCTGCCCGGCTCGCCGGAGCCCCCGCAGTCCGGGCAGGGCGGGACGGGTGAGGCGCCGTCGGGCCATCAAGGCCACCCGCCATGATCAAACGCCTGATCCGCTTCTCCGCCGAGAACAAGTTCCTGGTCATCGCCGTCGCCATCGTGCTGCTGGCGCTGGCCTGGTGGTCCATCCGCAACATCCCGCTGGACGCGCTGCCCGACCTCTCGGACACGCAGGTCATCGTCTACTCGCGCTGGGATCGCAGCCCGGACCTCGTCGAGGACCAGGTGACCTACCCGATCACCACGGCGCTGCTCGGGGCGCCGCGGGTCAAGGCCATCCGCGGGTTCTCCGACTTCGGCTACAGCTTCGTCTACGTCATCTTCGAGGACGGCACCGACCCGTACTGGGCGCGCACGCGGGTGCTCGAGTACCTCTCGAAGATCGGCCAGCAGCTCCCCGCCGGGGTGAAGACCGAGCTGGGCCCCGACGCCACCAGCGTGGGCTGGGTCTTCCAGTACGCGCTGGTCGACCGGAGCGGCAAGCACTCCTCGGACGAGCTGCGCTCCTACCAGGACTGGTTCCTGCGCTACGCGCTGCAGAGCGTGCCCGGCGTCTCGGAGGTGGCCACGGTCGGCGGCCAGGTCCGCCAGTACCAGGTGACGGTGAACCCCAACGCCCTGGCGTCCTACGGGATCCCGCTCCAGACGGTCATCGACGCGGTCCGCAAGGGCAACAACGACGTCGGCGGGCGCCTGGTGGAGATGAGCGGGCGCGAGTACATGGTGCGCGGCCGCGGCTATGTGAAGGGCACCGGCGACATCGAGAGCCTGGTCCTGAAGACCGAAGGCGGGACCCCGGTGACCATCAAGGACGTGGCCACCGTCGCGCTGGGGCCCGAGATGCGCCGTGGCATCGCCGACTTCGACGGCGAGGGAGACGTCGTCGGCGGCATCGTGGTCATGCGTCAGGGCGAGAACGCGCTGACCGTCATCGACCGCGTCAAGGCCAAGCTCGACGAGCTGCGCCCCTCGCTTCCCAAGGGCGTCGAGGTGGTCACGACCTACGACCGCTCGGACCTCATCGAGCGCGCCATCGGCACCGTGAAGGACAAGTTGATCGAGGAGATCCTCATCGTCTCGCTGATCATCCTCGTCTTCCTGTGGCACTTCCCGTCGTCGATCATCCCCATCGTCACCATCCCGGTCTCGGTGGCGCTGTCGTTCATCCTGCTGAAGCTCTTTGGGCTGAACGCCAACCTGATGTCGCTCTCCGGCATCGCCATCTCCATCGGCGTGCTCGTGGACGGGGCGATCGTCGAGGTCGAGAACGCCTACAACAAGATCCACCACTGGACTCGGGACGGAAGGCAGGGCGACTTCCACAAGGTGCGCCTCGAAGCCCTGCTGGAGGTGGGGCCCGGGGTCTTCTTCTCGCTGCTGGTCATCGCCGTGGCGTTCCTGCCGGTGTTCACGCTGGTGGACCAGGAGGGACGGCTCTTCCGGCCGCTGGCCTTCTCCAAGAACTTCGCGATGGCCATCGCCGCGGTCCTCGCCGTCACCCTCGACCCCGCGCTGCGCATGCTCTTCGCGCGCATCGACCCGTTCACGTTCCGCCCGCGGTGGCTGTCGTGGCTGGCGACCAAGGTGCTGGTGGGCACCTACTACTCCGAGGAGCGCCACCCGATCAGCCGGCTGCTCCACCTCGCCTACGAGGGTCCGTGCCGCTTCGTGCTGCGCCACGCCCGGGCGACCCTCGCCGTCGCAGTCCTGATCGTCTTGACCGCCATCCCGGTCTACCTGCACCTGGGCTCGGAGTTCATGCCGCCGCTGCGCGAGGGGACGATCCTCTACATGCCCTCGGCCGTCGAGCCGGGCATGTCGGTCTCCGAGGCGCAGAAGGTCCTGCAGATCCAGGACAAGATCCTCAGGACCTTCCCCGAGGTCGAGCGGGTCTTCGGCAAGGCGGGGCGGGCCAACACGCCCACCGACCCGGCGCCGCTGTCGATGATGGAGACGACCGTCCTGCTCAAGCCGGAGAGCCAGTGGCGCGAGAGGCCGCGCTGGTACTCCTCGTGGGCGCCGGCATGGCTCAAGCGGGTCCTGCGCAGCGGCTGGCGCGACCGCATCACGCAGGAGGAGCTGGAGTCGCAGATGAACGCCGCGCTGCGGCTGCCCGGCATCTCCAACGCCTGGACCATGCCCATCAAGGGCCGCCTGGACATGCTGTCGACCGGCATCCGCACGCCGGTGGGCATCAAGATCATGGGCGCCGACCTGGGCACCATCGAGCGCATCGCCACGGAGACGGAGGCGGCGGTCTCCAAGCTGCCCGACTCCCGCAGCGCCTACGCGGAGCGCGTCGCCGGGGGCTACTTCCTCGACTTCGTGCTCAAGCGCAACCAGCTGGCTCGCTACGGCCTGAGCGTCGACGACGCGAACATGATGGTGATGACCGCCGTCGGCGGCGACAACCAGAGCACCACCGTCGAGGGGCGCGAGCGCTACGGCATCAACGTGCGCTATGCGCGCGACTACCGCGAGGACCTCCAGGCGCTCCGGCGGGTCCTGCTGCCGCTGCCCAGCGGCCAGGGGCAGATCCCCATGGAGGAGATTGCCGACGTGGTGCTGGCCCAGGGGCCCTCGATGATCCGCGACGAGAACGGGCTGCTCGCCGGCTACGTCTACGTGGACTTCGACACCGCCAAGGTGGACGTCGGCAGCTTCGTGGAGGAGGCCAAGAAGGCGGTCGCGGCCGAGGTGAAGGTGCCGACCGGCTACGCCCTGACCTGGAGCGGGCAGTACGAGAACATGCTGCGCGTCCGCGAGCGGCTGAAGCTCATCCTCCCCGTCACGCTCGTGCTGATCTTCGGGCTGCTCTACCTGAACACCCGCTCGGCGTTCAAGGCGGGCGTGGTCATGCTGGCGGTGCCGTTCTCGGCGGTGGGCGCGGTCTGGCTCCTGTGGGCGCTGGGCTACAACGTCTCCATCGCCGTCTGGGTCGGGCTGATCGCGCTGATGGGGCTCGACGCCGAGACCGGCGTCTTCATGCTCCTCTTCCTCGACCTCTCGCACGACGAGTACCGGCGCAAGGGCCTGCTGAAGACGCAGCCGGACCTGGTCGAAGCCATCATCCACGGCGCGGTCAAGCGGGTGCGGCCCAAGGCGATGACCGTGAGCGCCGCCATGCTCGGTCTGCTGCCGATCATGTGGTCGACCGGCACCGGGGCGGACCTGATGAAGCGCATCGCGGCGCCGATGGTGGGTGGCCTCGTGACCAGCTTCCTGATGGAGCTGCTCGTGTACCCGGCGATCTACTTCCTCTGGAAGAAGAAGGAGGTGGCTCCCGCCGGCGCGTCGGCTGCGCCCTGAGCGCTCATGGACGGAGCCAGAAGCAGAACTCCTGCCGTCGATTTGCCCAAGCGCGGGTCGGCAGCCCTCATCCATCGGGGTGTGGCTCGTGGCTACGGTCGCGGGACCGAGTCCGCAGTTGCTGCCGGGAAACTCCCGCGCGCAGGCGGAGTGCCAGCGCACTAACACGGCCGTAATCGTCGTGGCCCGAGTGTGACGGAGGAAGTTACCCTCGCCGCCCTCACAGCGACCGCGCGCGGTCCTGCCAGAGACCGCGCACGCGGGTGGTCCGTGCCTTGCTAACCGAATCGCCCACTTCTTAACGCTTCCCCCATTCAGGCAGGTAGACGATGCGCAGGATGCTTCTCCCAGCTCCGTTGCTCCTCCTCCTCCTCACCGCGCAAGGCGGGGTCCCGCCGCCGGCCCATCCCCACCTCAAGGACGCCTTCCTGCGGGACCGCAGCACCAAGCCGCTGGTCGATCCGTTTGCGTTGCCGGCTCAGGTGCGAGAGCGCCTGCTCCAGGGGCGCGTGTCTTCCCTGGAGCCGCGCTTCGGCGTCCCCACCTTCTTCTGGGCAACGCGCGACCTGGAGCCCGCTCCGCGCTCGCTGGGGATGCAGGCCGAAGAGGCCGCGCGCTTCCACCTGTCCCGCCACGCCGAGTTGTACCGCGCCACCGCCGGCTCGCTCCTCGAGAGCTCTCGGGCCCGCGTCCACGACACCGGCGACGGCGCAGTGATCGTGAACCTGCGGCGCGCGATCTCTGGGGTGCCGGTCTTCCGCGACGAGGCCAAGGTCGTGATGCGGCAGGACCTCTCGCTCGTCGCCCTCTCCGGCTACCTGACGCCGGAGACGGCGCCGCTGGGCGCTTTCGCGCTGCGCGAGGAGGCGGCGCTGGCCACGGCGTTCCAGCACCTGGCGGGCCGTCCGCTCGAGCCCACCGAGCTCGGGGCCGCACGGGAGTCGTCCGACGGCTATCGCCGCTACCCGCTGGAGGGCCAGCGGCGAGCGGCGCGCGTCCGCAGGGTCTACTTCCCCCGCTCCGACGGGCTCGAGCCGGCCTTCTACGCCGAGCTGGAGCTCAGGCGGCCCGCCTCCGGGTTCGACTACTTCTCCTACGTCGTCTCCGCGCGCGACGGCGCCATCCTGTTCCGCAAGAACCTGACGGCCAAGGACGCCTTCTCCTACCGAGTCTGGGCCGACGCCACCGGAGCGCACGTCCCGCTGAGCGGGCCCATGGGCCACGCGCCGTGCCCGTACCCGTACCCGACCCCGACGGACTGGGCCCCCGACTTCGTCGCCCCCAGCCTCATCACCCTGCAGAACGGCCCCATCTCCACCAACGATCCCTGGCTCGCGCCCGGCGCCACCCAGACCATGGGCAACAACGCCAACGCCTACGCCGACGTCTCGAACCCGGACTTCTACGACCTCGGCGACGTCGTGCCGGACGTGACCTCGCCCGGGGTCTTCGACCGCACCTACGACGTGACCCAGGCGCCAAACGTCAGCGTGGAGCAGAGCAAGGCGGCGGTGACCCAGCTCTTCTACGACGTGAACTTCTTCCACGACTGGTTCTACGACGCGGGCTTCGACGAGGCGTCCGGGAACGCGCAGGCCAAGAACTACGGCCGCGGCGGCGTGGAGGGCGACGCGCTCGAGGTGCAGGGGCAGGACTTCTCGGGGCTCGACAACGCAGACATGTCCACCCCCTCCGACGGCGAGAGCCCGCGGATGCAGATGTACATCTTCCGCGGGGCGGCCTCCGCCCAGGTCGCCATCGACGACGCGCCGACGGCGACGTTCGAGGCCTCGGCGGCGCAGTTCGGCCCGGCCCGCTACGCGCAGTCGGCGCAGGCCCAGCTCGTCGACGACGGGAGCGGCACGGCCAGCGACGGCTGCGAGAGCTTCACCCTCGCGGCCGGGGCCATCGCGGTCGCGGACCGCGGCCTGTGCACCTTCGTCAGCAAGGCGCTCGCCGCGCAGGCGGCCGGCGCGGTCGCCCTGGTGGTCGTCAACAACGTCGCCGGCGGCGCGCCCGAGCTCGGAGGCAGCGACGGCCAGGTGACCATCCCGGTGGTGGGCCTGTCGCTCGCCGACGGGGCCGCGCTCAAGCAGCGGATGGCGGCGGGGGCGGTCCACCTGACCCTGAGCCGGGTCGGCTCCGTCGACCGCGACGGCACCATCGACAACACCGTCATCGCCCACGAGTGGGGCCACTACATCTCCAACCGCCTCATCGGCGACGCCAACGGCCTGTCCAACAACCAGGGCGTGGGGATGGGCGAGGGCTGGGGCGACTTCCACTCCCTGCTGATGGCGGTGCGCGAGGGCGACGGGGCGGGCAGCCCCGCCTGGAGCGGCGTCTTCCCGGTCGCCACCTACGTCGCGGCCAGCAGCATGGGGCCGGCCGGGTACTACTTCGGCCTGCGGCGGGTGCCGTACTCCACCGACCTCGCGAAGAACGCGCTGACCTTCAAGCACATCCAGGAAGGCGTCGCGCTCCCGCAGGGCGTGCCCACCGCCTGGGGCCAAGAGGGGTGGGGCAACTCCGAGGTGCACGCCACCGGCGAGGTCTGGGCGACCATGCTCTGGGAGTGCTACGCCTCGCTCTTGCGCGACGGCGCGCGCCTGAGCTTCTCCCAGGCCCAGGACCGGATGCGCGCCTACCTCGTCGCCTCGTACAAGGCGACGCCGGTGATGCCCACCTTCGTCGAGGCGCGCGACGCGCTGCTCTCGGTGGCCGCCGCCAAGGACGAGGTGGACTTCAGGCTCTTCGCCGAGGCGTTCGCGCGCCGCGGCCTGGGCCTGCGGGCCGTGGCTCCCGAGCGCGACTCGCAGGACAACAGCGGGCTGGTCGAGAGCTTCGCCACCGGCAACGACGTGATGCTGGTGAGCGCCAAGCTCGATGACTCGTTGCTGACCTGCGACCAGGACGGCGCGCTGGACAACGACGAGCACGGCAAGCTGGTTCTCACGGTGCGCAACGTGGGCACCGGGGCGCTGGCGGCGACCAAGGTCACGGTCACCTGCTCGGACCCCGGGCTGACCTTCCCGAAGGGCGCCGTGGCGGGCTTCGAGCCGATCCCGCCGTTCGGCAGCGCCACGGCCAGCGTCGAGGTGGCGCTCCGGGGCGAGAGCGGCACGGTGGGCGTCGAGTTCGGCATCGCCCTGACCGACCCGTCGCTGACCGCACCCGGGCCGGCTCCCGAGAAGCGCTCGTTCCGGGTCAACTTCGACACCACGCCTTCGGGCTCGGCCGCCGACGACGTCGAGGCGCCCAGGTCGCTCTGGACCGCCGGGGCCGACCCCAACGGCAACACCAGCAGCAACTTCCGCGTCTTCGCCGACACCGCCACCTCGCACTGGTGGTACGGACCCGATCCGGCCTCGCCCGCAGACACCTGGCTCGTCTCGCCGCCGCTGAAGGTCGGCGCGTCGGGCTCGTTCGGGATCTCTTTCAAGCACCGGTACGCGTTCGAAGACGACGTGAACGACCCGTCGGTCCACTACGACGCCGGCGTCCTCGAGCTCAGCGAGAACGGCAGGACGTGGGTCGACATCGGGACCAAGCTGACGGGCGGCTACCCGGGCCAGGTCGTCAGCCCGAGCACCAATCCCCTGGCGGGCCGCATGGCCTTCGTAGGCAAGAGCCCCGACTACCCGGAGTTCAAGACGGTCTCGGCGGATCTCGGAGCCAAGTACGAGGGGAAGACCGTCCTCGTCCGCTTCCGCATCGGATCCGACGACGCCGCAGCGGACAAAGGCTGGGAGGTCGACGACATCTCGTTCACCGGCCTGTCCGCGCTGCCGTTCGCGGCCGTCGTGGAGGATCCCAACTTGTGCGCCAACCGGGCGCCCGTCGCGGTCGCCGGCCCGGACCTCGTGGTCGACGAGCGGTCCGGGGCACGGCTGGCCGGCTCGGGCTCGGATCCCGATGGCGCTCCCGTGACCCTGGCCTGGACGCAGCTCTCGGGCCCGAAGGTCGTGCTCTCGGCCGACGGCGCGTTCACCGCCCCGGAGGTCGTCGAGGACACCGTCCTCGAGTTCGCGCTCACGGCGTCCGATGGCGAGCTCACCAGCGCGCCGGTCACGCAGCGGGTGACCGTCAGGAACGTGAACCGCGCCCCCGTCGTCTTCGCGCCGAAGGTGGTGCTGGCGAAGGCGGGCGAGCTCGTGAAGATCCAAGCCACCGGCGCAGACCCCGACGGCGACCCCCTCTCCTGGCGCTGGAAGCAGACGGGCGGCGCCTTCGTCGTGCCGGAGGGCGTCGAGACCGACTCGGTGCAGCTCATCGCGCCCAAGGTGGACTTCGACATCTCCCTCACCTACGAGGTCCGAGCCACCGATGGAACGCTGGCGAGCGAGCCGCGCACGGTCGAGGTGCGGGTGAAGGGAACCGGGAGCGGGGACAGCGAGCTGCCGGCCAAGGAGGCTTCGGGCTGCGGCTGCAGCGCGGGATCCTCGGCGGCTCCGATGCTGGGCTGGGCGCTCGCCGCCCTCGCGCTCGTTCGCAGGCGCAGGGGCTGATTCCCGAAAGCCCCGAGCGGACAGCTGACGGCGCCGTCTTGGACGGGCGGCGCCGTCAGGCGGGAAGGGGCGGTTGACAGATCTCCTCCGCTGGCTATGCTTGCAGCATGGTGCAAACGAACAAGAGTGCTGGGCCGAAAGCCGCGGGTCCCTGCTGCAGCGGCTTGCAGGGATTGCTCTCCCCGAAGCTGTTCAAGGCGCTGTCGGACCCCAGGCGCATCGCTCTGCTCATCCGCTTGGCGGAGGAGCGAGGGCCTTGCACCGTGGGGCAGGTGGCGCAGGGGAGCGGGATCGATCTCTCGGTGGTCTCGCGGCACCTGGCGACGCTGCGGGACGCCGGGATCATCCGGTGCGAGAAGCAGGGCAAGGAAGTGCTGTGCAGGGTGCAGACGAAGCCGCTGGTGACGGTCCTGCGCAACCTCGCCGACGCGCTCGAGGCCTGCTGCCCTGAGAGCTGGTCCGTGGAACTGGGCGCAGGCGTGAGTCCGAACCGGAGCCCGGCCGGGCCAACGCGGCCGCGGTAACGACGGAGCCGGACGAGGAACCGAGGGATTGCTGCGCCGCAACGGTTGCATGGATGTGCAACCGAACAAGAGCAAGGAGGAACACGTGAACAAGCAAGCGGAAGAGATTCGGAGTGACGTGTCGAAGGCGTACGGCGAGGCGGTGAGCAAGCCGGCAAAGGCGGGCTGCTGTGGCAGCGAGCCGGCGCAGAAGGGAGTGGCGGTGAAGCTGGGCGGTTACTCGAGCGAGGAGTTGGCCGCGCTCCCGGAGGAGGCGGTCGTCAACTCCTTCGGCTGCGGCAACCCGGTGGCGCTCGCGGGCCTGCGCGAGGGCGACACGGTGCTCGACCTCGGATCGGGCGCGGGGATCGACCTGCTGCTGGCGGCGAAGAAGGTCGGTCCGAGCGGCCGGGTCATCGGCATCGACATGACCGACGAGATGATCGCCAAGGCCAACGCGAACATCCAGGCCGGGCACTTCACCAACGTCGAGGTCCGCAAGGGGATCATCGAGCAGATGCCGGTGGAGAGCGGCTCGGTCGACTGGGTCGTCTCCAACTGCGTCATCAACCTCTCGCCCGAGAAGCCCAAGGTGTTCCGCGAGATCGCCCAGGTGCTCAAGCCCGGCGGCCGGATGCTCGTCTCCGACATCGTGGCCAAGGACCTGCCGAAGGAGATCCGCGAGGTCGGCGACCTCTACGCATCGTGCATCGGCGGGGCGATTAGCGAGGAGGAGTACCTGGCGGGGCTGCGCGCGGCGGGCCTCGTCGATGCCGAGGTCCGCGACCGACTGGTCTACGACGCGGACCAGCTTGCCGCGATCGCCTCCTCGGACATCGACAGCCTCTGCAAGTGCGCGGACGGCAAGAAGCTGCTCGCTGCGGCGGCGCGGACCATCGCCGGGAAGGTGTGGAGCGCCAAGATCTACGCTCGCAAGCCGGCGTAGCGCGGACGCGAACGGCGCCCGGGGCGCACGGTCACGCCCCGGGCCGCGGCCTTCTCCGCTGGACCTGGCGGCCGCGGCAGCATCCTCATCTACGTGGGGTTTCGCGCATCGAGTTCTACGTGGACGTCGTAACCGGCGCCGCCCCCGTCCTCGTCCAGCCGCAGCAGCACGCACGCGGCATGCGCCTTGGTGAAGTCGGTCGAGACCGTGAAGGCGCGTTGAAGGAGGACCCCGAGGCGCCCGCCGGCGAGGGCCAAAATGAGGACGTAGGCGGCCGCAGCGGTAGACAGCATGGTGAGGCTGAGGTGCGCGAGGAACGCTACGGCGCCTGCGAAGAGGGCGAGGACTGCGCCCACCAGCGCCACGCCCAGATAGCTCGTTCCGCACCGCCGATGGAAGGCCAGGCGCTTCTCGCCGCCGAGGACGCGCCGCACGGCCTCGTCGAACGCATCGTGGACCGCGTTGCAAGACAGGTCGCCATACGCCAGCTGGATGCGGAAGTAGGAGGGGCCGGTGTAGCCGCCCAGCACCGTCACGCCTCTCTCCTCGAGGATGTGGGCGGTGGCGTGCTCGAGGCCGTGGATGGTCCGCATCCCGGGATCCCTGGCGAGATCGCGAAGTTCCCTGACGGCGAGGACGAGGGAGCCGACGACGATTCCGCCCAGGACCAGCGGCATCAGCAGGACGGGGCCCAGCAGCGCCAAGGCGAGCTGCCGCCAATGCGGGTCGGCCGCCAGGGAGAGCACGGGTATCAGAGCCATGGCGAAGAGGAGCGCGGTCCCGAGCGGGCCGGTCGAGGCGTCCGCCACCCGCCGAAGCAGGCCGGACGACGCGTCGTCACCGCGTGCGGTGAACGGTTCGGGGTCGTGGATCTGGACGTACGGTCGGTCGCATGGGCTGCACCAAGGCAGCTCGGCGAGCTGGGAGTTCCTCATTCCGTCGCAGCCCGGGCATGCCCAGACCGGCAAGGCGAGGTCGACCCAGTCGACTTGCTCGTCACACGCCGGGCACCGGGAGTAGGCAGGTCCGTCCGCCAGGATGTGGTCACAGGCCGGGCAGGCGAAGGAATGCACGGCCATCGCCGGCCTGGGGACCGGAATGCGGGAAAGCATGAACCCGCGCTGGCGGTTGCCGACGAACACGCCCGCAGCCTACCCGGTGGTGGCGGGTGCGACACCTGCTTACTGATGGTGTGACCGGATTTGTCGCTGGCCGCCCTAGCTCGTCACCCGAACTGGCGCGCTCGGGCGTCGTCCTCCCCTGGGCTTGGGCTGGATTCACCCCTGGTATGTGGGTTGCTACCGGACCGGGCGCAGCCAGGACTTCGAAGAGGAGGGGCGGCCGATGCCGACGGTCACCTGTGCGCACTGCCGAGCAGCCGTGGTTCTCGTCCCCGGGCAGCTGGAGCCTCGCGAGATGGACGTGCCGTGCGGGAGGTGCGGGCAGGCGACGCAGGTCGACGGCCTGGCGCTGTTGCAGGAGGGCGCCTCGGACCTGGAGCTCGACTGGGGCGATCGAGCGCCGCCGACGCCGAGCGCGAAGGCCGCGCCGCTGCCCAGCGCCACGGTCCCGGTCGTCCGCGTCGCGCCTCCTCGCGTGACGGAGGAGCCCCCACGACGAGAAGCCGGCTTCAGCCTCGGACTGCACCCTGCCGATCTTGCGGGCGCCGTGGCCGCCGGGGCGCTGACGCTCGGGGCGATCATCGAGGGCTACGCGGCGGCGGCCGCGGCCCTGGACGCCGTCACGCTCGAGATCACCATCGCACGCTACTTGGCGGACCCGCGGCGGTTCACGGTCTTTCTCGTCGCGGCCGCCGCCTTCGCGCTGTGGCGGCTGCTCGGCTCCACCTGTCGGGCTTCGGCCGCGCGTGGTGCCGCATCGCCGCTGGGCGCAGGGGGATTCGGCACCCTCTTTCTCGCCCTCGCTTGCCTCCTCGGCTGGCTCGCGTGGTCGTCCTTCGTCCTTCGGACGAACCCGCCGCTCAGCAGGCCGGGTTTCGTACTCGAGTGCCTGCTGTGCCTGACCGGTGCAGCCGCCTATCTCAAGGGGTTGTTCCTCCTCTGGGAGGTCAAGGCCGAGGATCGCAGGCTCTACGCGCTCGAGGGACAGCGACGTCTCGACAGCGCGTGGGAGCAATCGGGTCGCGAGGCCTCGCGATCCGAGCCGGAGCTCCGTGGGGAACCGCCCCGCGCGGAACCACCACCCAGGGCTACCGAACGCGCGGCAGCGCCACGGGTGGCGAAGCCCGAGGCTCCGCCGACCAACGCCTGTCCCGCCTGCGGAGCCGTCGCAGAGGCCGCACGCTGCGCGGCGTGCGGCGCAGCGAGGCGGGTGCACGGCGCCCGGATGCTTCGCGTGCTCTCGCAGAAGCCACACGCGCGCACCTACCTGGCCGACGGTTCCGCCGGCTGCTTCGTCCTCAAGGAGTTGGCCTTCGCGCTGGTGCCCGACGCGACCGGGCTCGCGGCCTTCGAGCGCGAGGCCGAGCTGCTGCGGCAACTGGAGCACCCCAAGATCCCGCGGTTCCTGGATTCCTTCCGCGAAGGGGAGGGCGCCGAGACCCGCTTCTACCTGGCCCAGGAGTACGTCGAGGGCCGCTCGCTCGAGCAGGAGCTGCGCAGCCACCGCTATAGCGAGGACGAGATCATCGACCTCCTCGAGCAGGTGCTGCGGGTGCTCTCGTACCTGCACGGCCTGTCACCTCTCGTGCTCCACCGGGACCTCAAGCCCGCCAACCTCATCCGACGCAGCGACGGGGCGGTGGTACTGGTGGACTTCGGCGCCGCGCGCGAAGGCGGCTCGACCCTTGCCAGTGCCACGCTCGTGGGGACGTTCGGCTACATGCCGCCGGAACAGCTGGCGGGGCAGGTGGACGAGACGAGCGATCTGTTCGCCCTGGGGATGACCGCGCTGCACCTGCTCACGCGGCGGCCGCCGTGGGAGCTGTTCGCGGACGATCCCGACGTGTTCCCCAAGCGCCTCCGTGCCTCGCCCCCGCTCCGGCGGTTCCTGGAGTTGCTCGCGGCGCGTAAGCGTACGCAGCGCATTCCCACTGCCCGGCGCGCCCTGGCAGAGCTCGGAAAGGTGAGAAAGGTGAGAGGGCGGCAGGCGAACGCGCCACGCTGGCTCGCTCCAGCAGTCGCGGCGGCGGGCGCTCTGCTGGCATTGGGCGGCTGGATGGTTGGCGGCTCCAAGGCGCCGCCGACTACGGCGGGACCAGGAGCCGAGCAGGTCGTCCCAAGGGAGGCACCCGCGGCGTCGAAGTTCCAGAGCCGCATGGGGATGTACGAAGTGTTGTTCCGGAGAGCGCTCGGGGAGGGGGACTGAAGACGCTGGCGACTCCGGTCAGCGCTCGGCCTTCTTGAACGTGTCGAGCCAGAGGCGCACGTCCGGGTCGTCGGGGAGGACTTCCACCGCCTTGTCGACGAGCTTGCGCGCCGCCGCGCGGTTTGTGTCCGCCAAGGGCCTCGCCTTTACGAGCAGCCCGGCTGCGACCTGCCGATCGAGCTCCACGACGTACTCGTCGTGGGCGTCGATGGCCTTGGCGAGGAGGATGGCGTCGGCGGCTTCGCTCCAGCGTCCGAGCCTCGAGAGCGCCATCACCCGGAGGGCGCGTATGCTGTCGCCTCTCGAAGAGGAGGGGTGGAACATGACAGCTCGATCGCTGGCTGCCTGCGCGCTCGCGTGGTTCGCGTTGGGCTGCGCGGCTCCCCAAGCAGATGGGCCCGACGCTTCGGTCGCCGCCGATGCTTCTGCGCTGACGCCATCCGACGCGGGCGATGGGCTTCTGGTGGGGCCGAGCGTGGTGACAGTGGATCCGGGAACCGGCCACGAGAAGCGGGAGTGCGTCCTCGACTTCGGCTTCGTGCAGACGAACGCCAAGGCCGTCGCGTCCGTCGTCTTCGAGAATCTGGGGACCATCGACGTGAAGGTCAGCGGGTGGAGCCTCGAGCAGGACCCGGCGATGGGCGAGGCATTCACCCTCGACGAACTGACGCTGCCTGCGACGGTCACCGTCCCCGCGGGGCAAGCCGTTGACCTGCCGGTCGCATTCGCCCCGCTCCTCCTCGGAGGGCACGAGGGCAAGCTCATCTTCACCACCACCGGTCAAGCCAGGTTGCCGGCGGGCTACTGCCTGCTGTGGGGCACCGGCGGAGGCCCGGTCGTCGACGTCCAGCCTGGCGGGCCCATCGACCTCGGAACCGTGAATGGATCCGTGAACGGGGTCCTGACCATCGCCAACATCGGGACGCAGATCACCGGGACGACCGACGACAGCCTCAAACTCGCCGCGCCCGACCCCGCGACGACCTGTGCCGGCAGGGCTCAGTGCCCGGGCGGTTTCTGCCTCAGAGGTCATTGCTGGAGCGAGAAGAAGGTGGAGATCGAGGTCGTCGAGGGCGATCCGGCCGAGTTCACCCTCCAGTGGCCGCCTTCGGGCTACGACGCTTCCGGCATCCCCGCCGGGGAGAGCATCGACGTGAAGTACCAGTTCGCGCCGGCCGGGCCCGGTGCGAGGAAGGCGAACCTGAGGATCCACTCCAATGATCCCGCGCGGCCGCTCGTCGTGATCGAGGTCTCCGGTTCCGGGGTGTAGCTGGCGCCCGACCCTCAGTGGCTTCCTTCGAGCGTGAGCCCGTCCGCCAGGGCCTCGCGGACGAGGACCGGCTCCAGGCGGCGGACGACCCGCTCGAGGCCGCTCAGGTCGAAGGGCGGCGCAATCGCCCACTCCAGGAGTTGGCGCGCGTCGGCGGCATGCCCTGGCAGCCGTTCGGAGAACCGCCGGGCGCTCGGCGCCAGGTCCCGGGTGAAGCGGCCGTCGCGAACCATGGCGAGCTCGGCTCCGGACCGGAGGAGCTTCTTGCACGTCCAGACGCATAGGCGGCGAAGCTGGCCTTCGACCTCGGGAGACGGCTCGGCCGCGCGGAGTTGCGCGAGCCGCTCCTCGAACGTGCGCAGGTCGGCCGGCAGGTAGCACATCACGTAGGCCGTACCGGGGCCGGGCCGGAAGCGGCCGAGCTCGGGGAGGATGTCGACGCCTGCGAGGCAGCGTCCCCAGAGCGCCAGCAGGAAGCACCACTGGGCCATGACCGGGCCCGCGGCGCTCGGATCCTCGACTGCCCTGCGCAAGGCTCCGCGGCCGAGCACCACCACCTCGAGCTCAGTGATGAAGGGATGCTCGGCGAGCAGCCGCCGGCCCAACGGGACTTGCCACCGGGGCCGGCGCTCGCCTTCGTCGTCGTCGAGGAGGACGACGGTATCCAGGTCGGACGAGCCCTTCACGGCGGTGGCGGAGGCCACGGATCCCCGGACGTAGAAGCCGCTGAAGCGCTCTCCGGCCTCGCGCCGGCACTCCCTGGTCAGCAGCTCGAGGGCCGGACGCCAAGCCTCCTGGACCGGGGTGTCGGCGGCAGCGCTCCGGAAGAAGCCCTGCTCGTCCAACTGGAGGAAGACGCCGATGTCGTGGATGACCGTCATGGCGTCCATCTCCCGACCGGCGTGTAGATGCGACCGAGGCCCAGTCCGGCGCAGGTCTTCAGGACGTCGGCGGCCGCGCGCGGCATCGGCTCGCCGCGGGCGTTGAGGGACGTGTTCAAGACGACCGGGCGGACGCCTCGCGCGCGAAGCTCCTCGAGAAGTCGGCACAGCACCGAGCCTTCGCCTCCAGGGACGAGCTGGACGCGGCAGGAGCCGTCGCGGTGGAGGATCCCGGCGAGGCCGTGGCTCCCCTCGGTGCCGAAGCGGACGGCGTAGCTCATGTAGTTGTCGCTGGGGATGCCGGGGTGCTGCTCGCGGAACGGCTCGGCGAGGAAGGCGCCGGCGAACGGCTGGAACGGGTAGCGGCACTTGACGGTCGCGTTGAGCCGGGCCGAGAGGGCCTCGTTGGACGGATCCGCGAGGATCGAGCGCGCGCCGAGCGCCCGGGGCCCGAACTCGCCACGGCCGTCCACCAGCGCCACGATCTCCCCGCGCCGGAGGTCGTTCGCGAGCTCGGAGATCTGCATGGACGGGCTCTGGAAGACCTCGTAGCGGCCGCTCGCCTTCCACTCCGCTTCGTCGCCGGTGACCGCGGTCCCCAGTCGCAGGCTGGAGGCTCCACCGAACAGACCGGCCCTGGCGGTCGCCGCGGCTTCCGCCAGCACCGCCGCGCCGATCGCCGTGCCGGAGTCCTTCTTCACCGGGCAGACGACCAGGTCCACGCCGGCGAAGGTGCGAGCGAGCTTCTCGAGCGCGATGCAGTTCAGGAAGACGCCGCCCGAGAGGTAGACCGTGCCGGGCCGATGCTCGGACACCAGGTGCCGCAGCAGCTCCTCGAGATAGTCCTCGACGACCGCTTGGATGGCCTGGGCCTGCGCTGCCCGCTCGACCAGCCGTTCGCGGGGACAGGGCGTGTCGAGCCCCAGCTCGGCGAGAAGCGCCGTCGAGAAGCACCGGGCCGCCGTCTCCCAGTGGCCCTTGAAGGGATCGAAGCCGTCCTGCCGGAACTGCAAGAAGCCCTCGGCGTCGCGTCCGAAGAGCCCCTGGCGAAGCTGCGCCACCGGTGAGGCGTCCCTCCGCGCGCAGCCGGAGAGGGACATCAGGTGCCCGGGAGCCTCGCTGCCGGCGAAGCCGAAGGACTCCGCCGCGCGCTTGTAGAAGAAGCCGACCGACTGCTCCGGTGGCCGGGTGAGGAGCACGCGAGGGGATCCGAGCAGGCTCCCCGGATCGGCCGCGGAGTATGCGGTGAGCGCCTCGGCATCGCCCAGCGCATCGGCGACGACGCCGAGCACGGGAGCCTGGCGCCGCGCCGGCGCGCGAGGGCCGAAGTGCACGGCGCAGGCGAGGTGCGCGTGGTGGTGCGGGAAGTCGAGGACCCGCGCTCTCGGGAAGCGCGTGCGCAGCGCCTCGACCGCTTCGTTCATGGTGGAGATCTCGCGCTGGCGCTTGCCCCACCAGGCGTCGTTTCCCACGCTCCGAGCGTGCTCGGCGAGCGCGCGGCGGCACTCGAGGTAGGGAGCCAGCTTCCAGGTCAGAGCGATCGTCCGCACCTCGCCCGGGCCCGCGGCCTCGAGGCCGGCCTCGATCGACTTCCAGGGGCAGCCGCCCTGCGACTTGACCCGCGAGTAGCGCTCCTCCTCCACGGCGTGGACGAGCCGGGAGTCGGCGAAGACGGCAGCCGCCGCGTCGTGGCCGACGTGAACGCCGAGCGTCAGGCTCCGGGTCATCGCTGGGGCCAGCGCTCCTTGAGGTGCGTGCGCAGCTTGGCGAAGACCTCGTCGGGGACCTTCGCCGCCTCGCCCAGCGCCGGGGCCCGCGGCCAGCCCGCGTCCTTGAACTCCACGCCTTCGAAGGTGCGCGGCTCGGCGTAGCGGGGCAGCACGTGGAAGTGCACGTGCTTGTCGACCATCATCAGCAGCAGGTAGTTGATCTTGTCGAAGTGGAACGCCGCCTTGAGCGTCGACTCGAGGTCCGCGGTCACCCTCGGGAATTCCGCCCACGCGGCCGCCGAGACCTCCGGCACGGCCGCCGCCTCCTCGTTGCAGGCGAGGATGAGGCAGCCCGCGGTGTTCTGGACCCCCCGCAGCAGCACGGTCCAGTGTTGGTACTCGCAGAGCACGTTGGCCGGGTACCCGAACTTCTGGATGGTCTCGTTGGGCATGGTTCACAAAGCGTTGCAGGCGTGTCACCGCACCGTCAAGGCGGGTATAAAAGTCCAATGTTCGAGACGCAGCCGGACGCCGACCGGGAGGCCCTCCTCGAGGATCGGCTGCGGCGCCTGTACGGGAACGCCGAGGCGCTGCCGCGTTTCCGTCGCCTGATCGACCGGTGGCGGGGTCCCGTCCGCGCGGCGCTCGGCGGCGACGGCTCGCGGGAGAGACCGGAGCTCACCGAGCGGGACGTGGTCCTCATCGCCTACCCGGATCACCTCCTGCGCGGCGGCGAGGCGCCGCTGGCGACGCTGGGGCGCTGGTGCCGCGAGCACGTCCAGGGGCTCGTCTCCACCGTCCACGTGCTGCCCTACCACCCCAGCACGAGCTACGAGGGCTACTCCATCCGCGACTACACCGCGGTCGACCCCGCGCTCGGGTCTCGGGAGGACCTCGCGCACCTCGCGCGCGACTTCCGCCTGATGGTGGACCTGGTGCTCAACCACTGCTCCGCTTCGCACCCGTGGTTCGGCCAGTTCCTGGACGATCGCGAGCCGGGGCGGCGCTACGTGCTCACGGTCGCGGATCCCGCGGCGGCCTGGCTGCAGAGCGTGCGGCGGGCGCGCGATATGCCGCTCGTGCACTCGTTCGAGACCGCGGCGGGGCGGCGGCACGTCTGGACGACCTACTCGCCGGACCTCATCGACCTCGATTGGCGCGAGCCCGGCGTCTGCCTCGAGTTCCTGGAGATCATGCTCGACGCCGTGGTCCTGGGCGCGCGGACGGTGCGGCTGGACGCGTTCGCCTACGCCTGGAAGGAGGCGGGGACGGGCTGTGTGGCGTTGCCCGCCACGCACGAGCTGCTCCGGCTGCTCCAAGAAGCGCTGCGACAGGCCGGCGCGGGAGAGGTGGCGCTCCTGCCGTCCATCACCAACACGACGCAGGCGGACAACTACTCGTACCTGGGCCTTGGCGAGCCCGTGCGCCAGGCCGACCTCGTCTACCACCTGCCGCTGTCCGGCCTGCTGCTGCTCGCGCTCTACGAAGAGGACGCGCAGGTGCTCTCGCGCTGGCTCACCGGGCTGCCGGAGGCGCCCGCCGGGCGCGCCTACTTCAACGTCTCCGCGACCCACGACGGCATCGGCCTCACCTGGCTCGACGGGCTCATCCCCGAGGAGAGCATCCGCGCGCTGGTGGCCGACGCCGTGGCGAGAGGGGCGCGGGTCTCCAGCCGGCGGCCGACCGCGACCGGCGAATCGCACCCCTGGGAGATCAACGCCACCTGGTTCAGCGCCTGCGCGGGCGCCTCGGCGGACGAGCAGGTGGCTCGCCTGCTGGCCACGCAGAGCGTGGTCCTGTCGCTGCGCGGAGTGCCCGCGCTCTACCTGCCAGTGCTCCTGGCCGCGCAAAACGACGAGCGGCGCGTGGAGGCGACGGGCGACAACCGGGCGATCAACCGGGGCCGCCTCGAGGCCGGGCGCTGGGAGACGGCCGTGGCCGACGAGGGCTCGGTCGAAGCGAGGACGCTCTCGGGGATGAAGCGGCTCCTGCGGGCGCGCCGAACGACGCCGGCGTTCCACCCGGAAGGAGCGCAGCGGGTGCTGGATTCGGGAGCGCGGGAGGTGCTCGCGCTCGAGAGGACGCCTCCCGGCGGTGTCCCCGGGGGGCGCCAGAGCGTGCTCTGCCTGACCAACTTCTCGGCGCGTCCGAAGCGCGTCCGCCCGGCCCAGGGCGCCCGCGGCGAGGAGTGGCGCGATCTGCTGACGGGAGAGACCGGGCGGTGGGAAGGCGACCTCGAGCTCGCGCCGCACCAGGCGCGCTGGATGGCGACACGCCATGGGAACTGACCGGCGCTACCGCTGCCTTCCATTCGATCCTCCGGCGGGAGCGGTGCGCTCCGGGGCCCGGGTGTTCCACTTCTTCCGGCACGGCGAGGCGCTGCAGCAGGTCCGCAACGCCGAGGCGAAGAAGAGGGGAGCGGGGTGCGCCTGCTTCGATCACGGGCCGGCCGGTCCGCCGCCTGGATACGTCTGCCCGTACTGGTCGGAGGCGCTGACCGACGCGCCGCTGACGGCGCTCGGTCGGGAGCAGGTCTCCGGGCGCGGCCTGGGGCTGGGCCCGGTCGAGGTCGTGCTCGCCTCGCCGATGTCCCGGACCCTGGAGACCGCACGGCTCGCCTTCGCGCCGGACGTGCCGGTCGTCGCGCTCCCCGAGCTCCGCCCGCGGGTCGGCCGCCACATGCATTCGAAGTGCAGCCCGCGGGCGGCGCTGCTGCAGCGGTTCCCCCAGGTGGACTTCCGGCACGTCGCGAGCGACGAGGACCTGCGGTGGAGCCCCGAGACCGAGCCCCGAGAGGAGCTCGAGGAGCGGGCGGCGCGCTTCCTGGCGTTCGCGTTCTCGCGCCCCGAGCGGCGCATCGCGGTGGTCACGCACTTCACCCTCCTGCTGGCCCTGCTGCTCTCCTCCGACGACACCTTCACGCTCGGGCCGAGCGCGCGGCCTCTGGGGACTGCGGCGCTGCTCGACTGCTCGCAGTGCCCCGACCCCAAGGCGCTGCAGGAGCCGGTGGAGGTCGGGCAGGCGCGGTCGCTGGCGATCGTGCGCGCCGGAAGCTGAAGCTTCCGGCTACGTCTGCAAAGCCCCTTCGGGGCTCCTCAATCTCTGGACTCTCTGAACCCGCGAAGCGGGTTTTGCAGGAGTCGCCGGAGGCTTCGGCCTCCGGCGGCGGTGGCGGCGGCCGGGCGGGCTACTTCTTGTTCAGCGACTGCAGCTTGAGCATGTCGCCGAAGCTCGCCTTGATGCGCAGCTGCCGCGTCAGGTAGGCCTTCTCGCCGCTCAGCTCGCCCGCGGACATCGACTTGAGCGTCCAGCTGTCCATCTCGTAGTTGATGTCCGGCTTGGGCAGCGGGGCGTCGAGCTTCACCGGCTTCTGCGCCTGACCGTCGACGAAGGTCAGCAGCCAGTGCTCGCCCAGGTCGGGGAAGTGGTACTGCATCTGCTTGTTCCAGCCCGCGAAGTTCTGGCGGATGGACTCCAGGCCGAACTTGGCCTGCTCCGTCTCCAGGATGGCCCGCAGCTCCTCGCCGGCGACGCTGACGCCCTTCCGCGCCTCGGCGCCCTCGGCCCGGCCGCCGCACCGCCGGTCCTCGCCGAGCCGCCCGAGGGCGTGGTCCAGCCGCTGGAGGATGCCGATGCGGCGCGCCTTCTCGACGATGAGGCCGCGCTTCTTCAGATCCTCGGCGACGTCGCCCAGGTCGAGCGCGCGCAGCTTCTCCTCGCTCTGCAGGCCGGTGGGCACGTCCCAGCCGCGGCGCTCGTAGAAGTCGTCGCGGATGCGCTCGAAGTCCTTGCGGTGCGCCTTGCGCCCGAGCTGCGAGACGATCTTGCCGCCGGGCCCGGGCGCCAGCATGTCCGGGTCCGCCACGTGCGTCTGCACCGCCTTGTCGTGCCACTCGTCGGGCAGGCAGTCGTGCTCCTTCGCGCGGTGGCCTTCGCGCAGCAGCACGGCGCGCTGCAGGTTGAAGATCCGCTCGCCCACCCGGTACAGGTCGGCCTCGGAGTGCTGCTCGCCGAGCACGGCGGAGAGGATGCGGCTCTCGAACGACGGGTCGCCGACGTGGTCCTCGCTCTTGGGGACGTCGATGAGCGGGAACATCCAGTCGCACAGGCCCATGCTCTCCTTGGCCAGCTGGCGCTCCTGGATGCGCCGCGCGGCCTCGGCCTTGCCGTCCAGCGTGGTCATGTCGGCGGCCGCCGCGCTCCCCCAGAAGCGCTCGGCGATGCCGCGCACCACGTCGCTGGAGATGTGCGCCTCGGCGACGCCCTTGGCCCAGCTCGACCACTGCGAGAGCACCAGCCCCGCCTCGTGCAGCTGCTGGATCGGCTCGCGGGTCTCGAAGGGGACGAGCAGCGTGTTCACCGTGCAGTAGCGCGGGTCGTACGGGTCGGTGCGGGTGAACAGCTCCTCCGCGCGCCCGCCGCGCTTCCGGGCCGCGCCGTGGGCGCCCAGGGCGAGCAGCTCGCCGAAGCCCTGGCGCAGCGAGGTCATCTTGATGAGGGACTCGATGAACTCGAGGCTGCCCACCTTGGAGAGGTCGAGGCCGGTCTCCTTCTCGGTCAGGACGCCCGCGGCGTGGCACAGGAGCAGCCACTCGATGAGCCCCTGCACCTCCCAGGTGTCGATGCCGAACCGGTCGCAGAGGCGGTTGGCGTAGAAGGCGACGTCGTTCTCCTCGCCGTAGTGGCCCCAGGCGTGGTGCATGTAGAAGAACCGCGACTGGCACATGAACTTGCCGGCGTCGCCGTTGGCGGGCGTGTAGCGCACGCGCAGGCAGTGCCCCATGCAGGCGTAGCAGGGCATCTTCTGCGTCCGGGGGCCGTGGGCCATGAAGTCCATGCCCCACACCTTCACGTTGCCGCGTTGGAGGCCGCGGATGTGCGCGTCGATCTCCTTGAGCTTGGCGGGATCGGCCACCGGGACCTTGCGCGAGGTGCCGCGGACCGCGATGGCCTTGAGGTTCTTGGCGCCCATCACCGCGCCCATGCCGCCGGAGCACGAGGCGTCGCCGTCCGCGAAGACGGTGGCGAGCGGGACGCGGTGCTCGCCGGCCGGGCCGATGGCCATCGCCTTCGAGCCGGGCACGGCGAGCTTCTTGACCGCGGCCATCGTCTCGACGGTGCCCTGGCCCCACAGCTCGTCGGCCGAGTGCAGCTCGACCTTGCCGTCCTCGATGCCGATCCACACCGGCTTCTCGGCGCGGCCCTGCACCACCAGGCCGTCGTAGCCGGCGAAGCGCAGCTCTGCCCCGAAGGAGCCGCCCAGGTTGCCGTAGCAGAAGTGGTCGCGCCCGGTGCGGCCGGAGGCGGGGTAGGGCGATTTGGAATAGATGCCCCAACGCGAGCCGCCCAGGCCGTTGGCCATGCCGCACAGGGGGCCGAAGGAGATCACCAGCCGGTTGCGCTCGTCGTCGAAGCGCGATTCCGGAGGGACTTCGGCCCAGTGGATGGAGGTGGCCACGCCGCGGCCTCCCAGGAAGCGCTTGGCGTGGGGCTCGGTGTCAAAGGTCTCGCTGCGGCCCGTGGAGAGATCGACCCGAAGGATCTTCCCCGCGTAGGCCTTGGGCAGGCTCATGGGTGCGCGCAAGCTCGCACGCGCGCAGCGGGACGGTCAACGACTCCGAACGGGAGCCGGGTCGCCATCTCCCGCCGACCTGTGTTACCCGCTTGTGGATGCGATTCGCGCTCGCCTTCTTGCTCGTTGCTCTCTCGGCCTGTCCCAACCCCGCGCCGTCCGCCGGGCTGGATGCCGGCCAGGTCATGCGCTCGGACGCAGCGGCGACGCCGGGCCCGGACGCAGCGGGAGGCCCAACGGACGCCGCGGCGGCGCAGCACGCCGACGCCGCGAGCTCGGCCGATGCCGCCGCCCTCGCCGGCTCCGACGCAGCCACGCCCGGCCTCGATGCGGCCGAGCCCGGGCCCGACGCGGGCCCCGCCTGGACCGAGGTGCGCGGCCTCGTCCACATGCACTCCGCCTACTCGCACGACGGCTGCGACAGCCAGGGCTTCGACGACGCGGGAGTGCTCAACCGCTCGTGCGTCGACGAGCTGCGCGCCATGCCGTGCGACAACCACCTCTCCTTCGTGGCGCTCACCGACCACCCCTCGAACATGAAGGAGCACACCTTGCTCGAGGACCTGCTCTACCAGGCCGGCGACCAGCTCGCGCTCGACGGGCAGGGCGAGCCGATCGGCAACCTCATCACCTGTCCCGACGGGCACCAGGTCCTCTTCATGGTGGGCTTCGAGGGGACACACACCGCGCCGCTGGGGCTGCACCGCGTGCCGCAAGACCCGGCGCTGTTCGGCTCGCTGGTGGACTCGGCCCCGCTCGCCGAGAACCAGGCCACGGTCCAGGGGCTCAAGGACCTCGGCGCGGTCGCCGCCATCGTCCACTCCGAGGAGCCGGACCTGAGCGCGCAGCGGCTGCTCGACTCCGGGGTGGAGGCGATGGAGTGGTACAACGTCCACGCCAGCATCCTGGCCCTCACCGGCAGCGACCAGATCGGCGGCGAGGCGCTGGCGGTGCTGGACCTGCTCAAGAGCTTCGAGCCGTTCCTGCTGGGCTCCAAGTCGGGCGCGAACCCGGACCTGCTCTTCCTCTCGATCCTCCCCAATATGCCCGCCGGGGGCTTCGACAAATGGAACCAGGTCCAGCTCACGCGCCGGGTGTCGGGGATGCTCGGCTCGGACATCCACCGCAACGTCTCGGTGGATCCGGTCTGCTCGGGCGCCTGGAAGTACGTGTGCCAGGGCGCGGCTGCGCTCTACCCGAACACGCTGACGCTCCTGGTCAACGGCGGCCCGGTGGTCCTCAGCGACGGCGACCGGCTCGACTCCTACGGCCGCATCGGCCGATGGCTCGAGAACCGCCTCCAGGTCACCTCGCTGACGCCGGAGGGCTTCGCCGAGGCGCTGCGCGCGGGGCGCAACTACGGGCTCTTCGCCGTCTTCGGCGGCGCGGAGGGCTTCGCGTTCACGGCGCGCTCTTACGCGAAGACCATCGCCATGGGCGGCTCGGGTGCGGGGCCGCTGGAGCTGCGAGTGCAGGTCCCGGCCCGTCCGGTCCAGCTCGACGGCGCGGCCTTCACGGCGGCCCAGGCGGACAGGGCGCAGATCAAGGTGCGCATCATCCGCGGCGAGGCGTCGGGGCCGGTGGTCGTCCGCGAGACCACGCAACCAGGCGAGCTCGTCTCCGGGACGGTCAGCGTGCCGGGGCCCTACCACGTGGAGATCTGGATCCGCCCGCTGCATTTGACGCAGGCGCTGGGCAGCGAGACCCAGCTCGCCGACCACGACTTCCTCTGGGTCGTCAGCAACCCGATCTGGCTCGAACCCTGACCTGGCTCAGCGGCCCGCGATCCGGGTCCGGACGAAGGTGATGGGGTTGTCCTCGTCGCTGCGGGGCGCGGGACGAACGCCCTTGGCCCACGCGGAGGCCGCCCAGGCGACGAAGCCGGCAGGGACATCGGCCCGTGCGGCCTGCTCGCGCAGCTTGGCGCCATTGCCGCCGGAGGCCTCTACCGCGAGCGCCCGAGCGAGGTAGAGCGGGGCCCGGAAGCGCGACTCGGAGGCCAGCACGTCGGCGCCCTCCTCGCCTCGCTCCACGTAGGCGTAGATCGTCGCCGAAGGGACTCGCTGCTCCACGGCGGCGTAGAGCACCTCGGCGCGCGACGGGTCTCCCATCCGGTGGAACTCGGTCGCCAGGAGCAGCAGCATCTGGTCGCCGAGCGCGTTCAAGGAAGACTCCTGTCCCTTGGGGATCGCGTCCCAGGCCTCGGCGGGGCCCTTCTCGGCTGCGCGGACCACCTTCGCCGCGAGGCTCTCCGCGCCTTTCGCGGGGAGCCCGGCGAGCGCGCGGACGACGTCGACCTCCAGCTTCTTCTCGTACTTGTCGGCCAGGGCCTTCGCGCGGTCGGTGTCCCCCAGAGATTGGGCGGTGGAGACCGCCAGGAGCAGCTCCTCCTCCGTCGGGTTCTGCTCCAGGGACTGCTCGAGGAGCTCGAGCGCCTCCTTGGCCCTCCCCGCGCCGGCGAGCGCGACGACGTGGAGGTCCTGGTACGAACGGGCCCCGGCGTTCTTGGGCGCACGGTCCAGCAGCTCCGCAGCCTCCTTCCAGCGCTGCGAGCGGGCGACGACGACCGCCAGGTAGCGCAGCACCCGCTCGTCGTCCGGCACCGCGGACAGGAGCCTGCGCAGCGCGGCCTCGGCCGCGGCGTTCTCGTCGACCCGCGCCAGCAGCAGCTGCTCGAACGGTGAGTCGGGGTGCTCGGCGGCGCGGGCGCGGTAGAAGGCGCGGGCCGTCTCGATCCCGTCCGTCTCGCGCAGCAGCCACTGGAGCACGCGGTGCGCGCTGTAGAAGTCGGGCCGCTCGCGGACGAGGTCCTTGGCGAAGGCGATGGCGGCCGGGCGACCCTCGGCCCGCTCGATGGCGGCGAGGGTCAGGTCGACGGCCCCGTCCTCGACGCGGATGACTTGGCGCAGGGTCTGCGCCGCCTCCGCGTTCTTCTTGAACGTCAGCAGCATGCCCGCCCCGGTCTCCCAGCCGCCGTTGCCGGCGACCTGCACCTGGACGCGGATCGTCTCGCCGTACTGGCTGTTCGTGGTGATCGACTGCGGCAGGTCCGTGAAGAGCGAGTCGACGAGCTCGACCGAGGAGAGCGTCTTGCCGGCGAGGACCTCGATGTCGGGCTTGGCGTCCTTGTTGGGGTTCGACGTGTAGTGGGCCCGGAGCTGGAAGAGCGGGGCCGCCCCCAGGACGTTGTAGGCCACGAAGTCGCGGCCCTTGGGGATGACGACCTCCTCCGTCGAGAGGACCTTCTCGCCGAGGCGCACCACCACCTTCACCGGCCCGGTCGGCACCTCGAGGGTGGCGCGGCCGCCGCTGTTGACGGTCAGCGGAGGAAGCTCGCCGAAGGTGACGGTCACCGGGCTGCCCAAGCCGTCGAGCACGTGCACCGTGGCATGGGTGCGGTTCCACCAGGCGACGCCGCCGAAGATGAGTCCGACCACCGCGACGCCCGGGACCACGGCTTTCCAAAGCGCGGGCTTCATCGCACACCTCGATAGGGCGATTCGCGGGCAGGCGCCGGCTTGATCAGCACCGAGGCATGCCTGGGGATGGTGACGGCCGAGAGCGCGAGCTCGGAGAAGAGCTTGGAGGTGCAGGCGTCCAGCCCCGAGAGGATCATCTCGCGCTGGAGCACGGCCGGGTCCTCGCGGAGGGTCCGCGCAGTCGTGGTGAAGCTCGGGTCGGGGCCGGCCAGGCTCTCGGCCGAAACGAGCGGCTCCCGGCCCAGCACGAGGTCGGCCCTGCACCGGATGGCGAGGCCGGGGCTGCGCTGTTGACCCGGAGCCTCGAGCCACTCGCCGGAGGGCAGGATCGCGTAGCGCACCGTGAGACGCGTGCCGCTCCCTTTGACCTCCTCGTAGCCTTCGAGCCCCACCGCGGTGACGAGGGCCGCACGAAGCTGGTCGACCAGGTGGTTGTTGCGCTGCTTGGGGTCCTTGAACGACTGCGCGACGACGGCCATCCCCGGGTCGCCCTCGGCCCACGGGCTCTCGTCGACGACCTGGAGCTCGAGGCGGGGATCGGCGCGGAGGGTGGCGAGGAGCTTCTGGAGGCGGGGCAGGGGAACGCCGGCGCGCGCCTCCGCCCTGCTCTGCCTGTCGGCGTACATGCGGTCGAGGGCCGCGCCGACGGCTGGGACGGACGCGCCCCGCGGGCGCGCCGAGAGGTACTCGCGCAGCTTGCGCGGGGAGCCGCTCTCCAGGGCCTTCTGGCCGAAGCTCGAGTCGGCCGACCGCCCGGCGGCGAAGGGGCTGACGGCGCAGAGCACCACCGCCACCGCCAGCCCGGCGGCCCAGGCCTTGCGGCGGCCCCAGGTTCGGGCGCGCTCGGTGGCGGTCGGCTTGCGGTCGGCGGGGAGCAGGGCGTGGGGGATGAGGTCGGCCGAGGGCTCCGCGGCCAAGAGCCCGCGGGCGAGGAGCTGGAGCGCGCGCCCCCGGCCGTCGAGGACCGACTGCGCGAACTCGCGCGCCGGCTGCGCGCCGGCGACGGGGACCCGGCAGGTGAGGCTGCCGAAGTCGAGGTCGACCACGGTGCTCACGTAGGCCCCATTGCTGTGCTGGTCGGAGACGGTCGCGGACTGCAGGCGGATGAGGGGCCAGGCCTCCACCTTCTCCCCGCCGGTGCGCAGCAGGTACAGCGGGTGGAGCAGGGTGTAGGGCACCAGCTGCGTGGTGGTGCGCCGGCGCCACAGCCCGAGGGCGCCCAGGGCCAGGAAGAGCCCGGCCGGCACCGCCAGCAGGGCCATCCCCAGGACCTCGCCCTGCCCCCAGGGCTCGGGGTCGGTGGCCGACGAGAGGGCGAGCCAATAGAGGCCGAGCGCCGCCGCGGCTCCGGTGAGCAGGACCCAGGGGTGGGTCCAGGAGAACGAGGCCTTCGGGGCGCTCTCCACCATCTTGGCCAAGGTCTTTCGCGACGCCTCCGGCAGGTCGTCGAGGAGGACGTCGATCCGCGACGGCAGGAAGGCCTCGAAGACGGGCGACGCGCTCAGGCGTCCGGCCGCGCGCAGCAGGACGTTGCCGGCCAGCGCGCGCTCGGTCGCGAACATCTGGGCGCTCAGGGCCGACAAACGATCGACCACGAAGCGCCGCAGGTCGTTGTCGCCGCGCCTCTCGAGCTCCTGCGCGAGCTGGTCGAAGACCACCTCGGTCGCTTCCTTTTCGTGGCGCTCGAGGTGGGCCTCGACGAAACACATCCGGAGGCGGAGCACGTCGACCGCGGAGCTGGTCGCGGCCAGGGTCTTCTCCCACAGCGCGAACGCCTCGTCCCACTTCCCGGCCGCGCCGAGGAGCTCGCCGAGGAGGATGGAGGCCTCCACGTGCGCCGGCTCGATCTCCAGCGCCGCGCGCGCCGAGGCGGTGGCATTGGGGACCTGGTCGAGGATCCGCAGGGTCTGGGCGACGTGGATGCGGTACTCCACCGACTTCGGCTCGGCCAGCACCAGCCGCTCGAACTCCTGCAGCGCCGGGCCGGCCTGGTCGAGCCGGAGGAAGGCGAAGCCCAAGAGCTCGCGCGCCTCGTGGATGGCCGGGTTCTTCGAGAGGAGCTCGGCGAGCATGTCCCGCGCCTTGCCCGGCTCCTCGTTCGAGAGGCACTCGCGCGAGGCGCGCAGCACCGCCTGCGCCTCTTCGCCGTGCTCGTCGTGCAGCTTCTGCTCGGCGTCGAAGGCGGCGCGCTGCTCGGGGTCGGAGAGCAGCTCGTAGGCGGCGCGGATGCGCTGGAAGGCCTCGGGCTCCTTCTCCGGAGGGTGCAGCCGCATCAGCCGGAAGTAGGCCGACTTGATCGCGCGCGTGTCGGCGCCGCGCTCGAGCTCGAGCGCCTGGTATGGGTCGGACATCTAGTTCTCCCTTCGCGCGGCCGCGGCCGCCTCCGAGATGGTGTCGACGAAGGTCAGGCGCACCCGCGCCGGCACCAGGCGCGGCAGGTCGCGCGCGTCGCGCAGGTTGCGCCGCGGCAGCAGCACCTGCGTGACCCCCGCGAGCGTCGCCGCTACCAGCTTCTCGTGGATTCCGGCGACCGGCTTGAGCTCTCCCGCCAACGTGATCTCGCCGGTGGCGGCCAGGTTCTCCGGGAGCGGCTCGCGGCGCAGCGCCGAGATGCCTGCGAGCACCAGCGCCAGCCCGGAGGAGGCGCCCTCCTTGGAGATCTCGGTGTCGGCGAAGTGGAGGTGCAGGTCCTGCCGGGTGACCTCCACGCTGAGCGCGAGCTCGGTGGCGCGGGCCTTCAGGCAGGACCAGGCCACGCGCGCGGCCTCCTGGCCGGTCTCTCCGACGTTGCCGGTGACGAAGAGCGTGCCGTTGCCGGGCACCGCCACGGCCTGCAGCGGCGAAACCTTCCCGCCCCGGGGGCTCCAGCCGAGGACGCCGATGAGCCCGGGCTGGCCGGAGTCGGACGCTCCCCTGGGCCCCGCGCTGCCGGCCTGCGCCTTGCGAATGGCTTCGCGGAGCTCGCGGTAGCCGGGGTCGCCGGGGGTGGCCAGCGCCAGCGACCGCCTCGCCTTGTCGAGCTCGCCGCAGCGGAGCAGCTCGCGGGCCTCCGCCACGCGGCCCTGGCTGCCGGCGACGGCGGGATCGCTCAGCGCCGCCGAGAGCGGGTCGAGCCCGAGGAGCTCCTCGACCGCGCGCAGAGCGGCGGCGAGCTCGGGGTCGCGGGGTGCCAGGCGGGCGGCTTGGCGCAGGACCTCCGCCGCGCGGCGCTCGAGCCGCAGGTGCAGGAAGAGGCCGGCCCGGCGGCGGGCGCGCTTCGGGTCCGGCGCCAGCTCGTCGGCCTCCTCCAGCAGGAGGAGGGCGTCGTCGACCCGCTCGTCCTCGAGCAGCAGCTCGGCCAGCTCCTCGCGCACCGCGGGATCGTCCAGGCGCGCCAGCGCCGCGGCCTCGAGGACCTCGCGGGCGGCGCCCCGCGCTCCGCGGCGCAGGTGGCAGGCCACCAGGAGCCGGCGAGCGTTGCCGTCCGGCTGCGCCGCGCGCTCGAGGACCGCCGCTGCCGCCGCGTAGTCGGCCTCGCCGAAGAGCACCTCGGCCAGCTGCAGTCGCGCGGAAGCGTCGTCCGGCGCGAGGGCGAGCCGTCGCTTGAGCTCGGGGACGGTGGGCATCAATCCAGCTCGAGCAGCGCATCGACCAGGGCGCGGTCCGCGGCCTCGGCCAGCGGCGAGCCCAGGGGCGCCTCGCGCAGCTGTTGGCAGAGCGAGTCGACGCGAGCGCGGACCTCCGGCGCGGCGGCCGCGGCGCGCCGCCCCGCCGCCTCGAGCAGCTCGTCGCGGGCCTTGGTGGCGTCCTCGGGGGCGTCGATCGCGGAGGCCGGTGCGCCCGGCCCGCCGGACCCGCCTGCTTCGCCCGCGGCCGGCGCCCACGCCGCGACGACCTTCTTTTCGGCCGCCTGGCGCTCCGCGGGCGACAGGCGCAGCGCGTTGCGCTCCACCTTCAGGGTCGCCTCCTTGCCGGTGGAGACGATGCGCGTGGTCACCGACAGGATGCCGTTGATGTCGTAGGTGAAGGTGATGGCGATCTTCTCGGAGCCGGCGGGGCCCGGGGGGATGCCGCCGAGGGTGAACTCGTCGAGGAAGACGTTGTCGCGGGTGAGGCGGGCGTCGCCCTGGAAGACGCGCACCGTCACCTCGGCCTGCGAGTGGCTGACGGTCGAGTAGATCTCGGTGCGCGAGACCGGGACGGTGGAGTTGCGGGGGATGATGGCCGAGAAGTGCCCGCCCTGGAGGGCGCTGCCGGCGCGCGTGCTCACCTCGACCCCCAGGGTGAAGGGCGAGACGTCGCTGATGAGGATGCCCTTCTCGCTGGAGACCGCCCCGCTCTTGAGCCCGGCCTGCACCGCGGCCCCCAGCGCGATGGCCTCGTCCGGGTCGACGCCGGTGCGCGGGGTGCGCCCGAAGAACTCCTCCACCAGCCGGCGAACGAGCGGGATGCGCGAGCTGCCGCCGACGAGCATCACGTCGGCGATGTCGCGGGGCTTGAGCTTGGCGTCGCGCAGCGCGGTCTCCGCCGGGACCAGCGTCGAGCGGGCCAGCGCGCCCACGATCTGCTCGAACCTCTCGCGGGTCAGCTCGAGCTCGACCGAGAGCGGCTTGTCGCCGCGGCGCAGCAGCTCGGGCAGCGACAGCCGCGCGGCGCTGCTCGTGGAGAGGTCGATCTTGGCGAGCTCCGCGGCGCGCTTGAGCCGCGCCATGGCGCCGGGGTCCGCGCGCGGCGAGACCTGCTGCTCGCGCTCGATCTGGTCGCAGGCCCAGTCGACGATGGCGCGGTCGAAGTCCGAGCCGCCGAGGTGGGTGTTGCCCGAGGAGGACTTCACGTCGAGCACGCCCTGGAACATCTCCAGCACCGAGACGTCGAGGGTCCCGCCGCCGAAGTCGAAGACCAGCACCATCGACTCGGCGTCGAGGTGGTCCAGGCCGTAGGCGAGGGCCGCCGCGGTGGGCTCGTTGAGGATGCGCTCGACCTTGAACCCCACGATCTCCCCGGCGTCCTTGGTGGCCTGGCGCTGGGCGTCGGTGAAGTAGGCCGGGACGGTGATCACCGCCTCGGGGACGGCCTCGCCGAAGAAGGCCTCGGCGTCGTCCTTGAGCTGCTTGAGGATGGTCGCCGAGAGCTCGGTGGGCGAGTACTCGTGGGCGCCCAGGCGCACCTTGGTGCCGCTGCCCATCAGCCGCTTCACCTCGGCCACGGTCCGGTCGGGGTGGGTGGCCAGGCGGGGGCGCGCGGCCTCGCCGACGACGAGGTGGCCCGCGTCATCCAGGCCAATCACCGAAGGGGTGAGCCTGCGCCCCTGGCGGTTGGGGATGATCTCCGGGCGCTCGCCGGCCAGGTGGGCCACCAACGAGTTGGTCGTGCCGAGGTCGATGCCGACGATGCGTCCCATCCCGGCGAGAGGTTAGCCGATCGGCCCGGGGGGCGGGAAGACGTCTGCTATTATCCGGCCCATACCGGCGGCAGGGAGGGCTGGCCATGATCATCTTCGGCACGCGGCTGTTCGGGGAGGTCGACTCGGTCCCCGGGTTCTTCTCGGTGCGGACGCGTTTCTTCCACGTCAACTTCCTACCGCTGGTGCCCGTGGCGAGCTTCCTGATGTTCGGCCCGGAGCAGGGCGTGGAGCTCGGCTCGGTCCAGTGGCGCTCGGTGCTGGCCTGCTGGGCGCGCACCGCGCTCATCGTCGGCGGGGGCATCGCGCTGATCGCGGGGATGGTGATGCTGGGGGAAAAGTCCGACCGCTCCTCCGGCATCGGGCTGCTGGCGGCGGGCGCGCTGTGCGGCGCGGCGCTCTGGGCCAGCTACCGCTACCTGCGCGCGAGCAAGGCGCGGGCGCTCGAGCTGTGCGAGCTGGCGGGGCTCTCGGCGGAGGACAAGGCGAGGCTGGAGAGGCACTTCGGCAGGCTCGACCGCGGCGGGGCCGAGGAGTTCTAGGGCGAGTCCGGCCCCATCCGACCCGGGACGGGCGGGGCGCGTTCCAGGTCGTCGAGGTCGCGACCTCGGGCCGGCGGCCGACCCCTTCGATCTCATGACCACGTGACCGCGGTGTGCGGCACGAGCGGGTGAGCGCCGGCCCGTTCCTTCGTCGCACCAGCCTGGCACCCGGCCAGGGCGACCCGCGCCTGGACGATGGCGCTACGGGCCGCCGACCCTCGCGCTCCCGGGACGCAGGCCCCGCGCCCGATGGCAGGTCGATTGCGCCGCGGAGGCCGGGTGATTTACCGTCCGCAGCGGTGATGGACACGCCCGATCTCGCTGAAGGGCTGACGCCTCTCGTGGCTGCTCTGCCACGGGGTGCCATGACGCGCGAGTCTCCCAGGGACACGAGTTGAACACTGCCAACCTGAGCCCGGAGGCCCGCGCCGCGCTCGAGCGCGACTTGGACGATCCCGCTCGCCGCGCCGAGGCCGCCCGAGCGCTGGTCGAGGTCTATCGAGAGGCGGGCGACACCGCGAAGCTGCTCTCCGCCCTCGACGCGCTGGCCGGTGCCGCGCCCGACCCCGCGGAGAGGGCCCTGGCCCTCCGGGACGCCGCCCAGGTCTACCTGCTCGACCTCAAGCAGCCCGACCTCGCACTGGCCACCGCGGCCCGCGCGCTGCCGCTGGCGCCGGCCGAGCCGGAGCTCTTCGCCACCGCCCGCCAGGCAGCCGAGCAGGCGGGCCTCCTGGACACCTACGCCGACCTGCTGGGCGAGCTCCTCGAGAAGTCCCCGTCCTCCGCGCACGCTTCGGTGCACCGCGAGCTCGCCGAGTTGCAGGAGCAGCTGGGGGACGGCGAAGCCGCGCTGCGCCACCTGCGCCTGGCGGTCGAGGCCGACCCGCGCAACCCCGGCACGCTGGAGGCGCTGCTGCGCATCTACCGGGCCCGGGGGCAGTGGGCGGCGCTCGCCGAGGCCCAGGAGAAGGCGAGCCTCCTCCTGCCCGACGAGCGCTCGCGGCTCGAGGCGCTGCGCGAGGCCGCCAACGTCCACGAGATCCGGCTCGACGACAAGGAGAGCGCGCTCGAGTGCTGGCAGGGGATCCTCGGGCGCGAGCCCGGCGATCGCGAGGCGGCGCTCGCGCTCGAGCGGCTGGCGGTCCAGCTCGACCGGCCCGCGGAGCTCGCCTCGGCGCTCCAGTACCAGCGCCTCACCGAGGAGCCGGGCCCGCGCAACCGCGAGCTCGTGGTCCGGCTCGCCCAGGTGAAGCTGGAGAGGATGAACGACGCCGCCGCGGCGCTCGACCTGTGCGAGCTCGCCCTGGCCCAGGACGCCTCCCACGCGGTCGCCCGGCAGATCTCCGAGGCCTGCGCCCTGCGCCCGGGAAACGACGGGGCCGCGGCGCACGCCGTCGTCGACCGGCGCTACGCCCGGCAGGGACTGCACGAGGCGCGGGTCGCGCTGTGCGAGCGGCGCCTGGCCGGGGCCGCCGCGCCCGAGGAGAGGAGCGCGCTCTTCGCCACCATCCGCGACCTGTGCGACGGGCCGCTGCGGCAGCCGGCCCGCGCCTTCCAGGCCGGCCTCGAGGTGTTCGCCGCGGGCGTCGACCGCGAGAAGCTGCGGCCCGAGCTCGAGCGGCTGGCCGAGCTCTCCGACTCCCTCGAGGAGCTGGTCGAGGTCTTCGAGGCCGCCGCCAACGCCCTGATGCCGGGCGACGCGCTCGCCGCCCCGCTGTGCCGCGCCGCCGCGGGCATGCGCGAGAGGCTGGGCCAGCCCGAGGTCGCCGCCCGGATGTGGAAGGAGCTGCTGGCGGAGTCCCCGGGCGACCGCGAGGCGCTCGAGCGGCTGGCGTTCATCTACAAGGACTCGGGGGACGCCAAGGGCCTGGCCGAGGTCAACGCCCGCAACGCGCGGCTCGCCACCGACCCCGCGGAGCGCGCCGTGCTGCTGGAGAGGGCCGCCGCCGCCCGCGAGGCCGCCGGCGACGACGAGGCGGCGACGGAGGACTACCGCGCGGTGCTCGCCCTCAAGACCAGCGTCCCCGCGCTCGTCGCCCTCGACCGCATCCTGGGGCGCGCGCAGCGCCACGCCGAGCAGGCCGAGGTCGTCGCCCAGCTCGCTGCGCTGACGGTCGACGTGGCCGAGCGGCGCGGGCTGCGCCTGCGCTGCGCGAGGCTGCAGGAGAAGGAGGGGACGGGGCCGGCGGCGCTGCGCTCCTACGCCGCGGTGCTCTCCGACGAGGGCTCCAACGCCGAGGCGATCGCGGGGCTGGAGCGGCTCTTGGAGCGCGACGACGTCTGCCGCGAGGCGGCGGGCCTGCTCGAGCGGGCCTGGCGGCGCGCGGGCAACCTGCGCAAGCTGGCCGAGGTGCTCGAGCTCAAGGTGGACCGCGTCCCCCCGCGCGACCGCGGCGCGATCCTGGCCGAGGTCGCGGCGCTGCGCGAGAAGCTCGGCGAGCGGGATGCCGCCTTCGCGGCGCGGGTGCGCGCCTTCCGCGAGTGCCCCGAGGACTCCTCGGTCCGCGCGGAGCTGGAGCGCGCGGCCGAGTCCGGCGGCGGCTTCGACGCGCTGGTGGGCGCCTACGAGGAGGCGCTGGAGCGCGGCGCGGCCGAGCCCCTGGCGACCGAGCTGTGGGGTCGCGTCGCGGCCCTCTACACCGAGCGGCTGCGGCGCCCCGAGCTGGCCACCCGCGCGATCCTGGAGCTGTCGCGCCGCAGCCCCGACGACCCGGAGCTGCTGCGCCGGCTCGCCGAGTCGCACCGGCGCACCGGCAGCCACCGGCCGCTGGTCGAGGCGCTGCGGCGGCTGGCCTCGCTCGAGCCCGCGGTCGAGACCAAGGTGGAGCTGCTCTTCGAGGCGGCCCAGGTCGCCGAGGACTCCCTGGGCGACAAGGCGCTGGCCATCGCCAGCTACCGCCGGGTCCTGGACCTCCAGCCGGCCGACCGCAACGCCATCAAGCTGCTCGAGCGGCTGCTCGCCGCGACGGGCCAGCACGAGGCGCTGGCCGCGCTGCTCGACCAGGACGTGCGGCTGGCGGCCGGGACCCCGGAGGAGGCCGCGCCCCTGCAGGTCGCCCTGGCGCGCCTGAAGGCCCGCGAGCTGGCCGACCCGCGCGGGGCGGTGCGCCTGCTGGCGCAGGTGCTCTCGGCCTGCCCGTTCCACCGCGGCGCGAGCGAGTTGGTCGAGGCGCTGGCGGGCGGCGACGGCCCGGCGCGGGAGGACGCGGTGCGGCTGCGCGACACGATGCTCGAGGGCGGCGGCGACCCGGGCCGGCTCGTCGGCGTCCTCGAGGCCCGGCTCGCCGCGCAGCCGGCGCACTCCGAGCGGGTGGTGCTCCTGCGCAAGCTGGCGGTGATCCGCGCCCGCCGGCAGGGCGAGCCCGAGCTCGGCTTCCTCGCCGCGGCGCAGGCTCTGCGCGCGGCGCCCGGCGACGCCGCGGCGCTGCAGCTGTGCGCCGAGCTCTCCGAGGAGGCCGGAGCCGGGGAGGACCTCGAGGCGCTCCTGCAGGAGCTGGCCCCCTTGGCCATCGGGGCCGCGACCCGCGTCTCGCTCTTCCGCGCGCTGGCCCGGCTGCAGCAGAAGGCGGGCGACGACGCGGGCGCCGAGAAGAGCCTGCGCGAGCTGCTCGAGGCCGCGCCCGGCGACCGCGAGGCGAGCGAGGCCCTGGAAGCGGTCTACCAGCGCCTGGGGCGCCCGCGCGACCAGGTCGAGCTCCTCCGCCGGCGCCTGGTCCCGGTGCGCGAGGCCGCCGGGCGGGTGGCGCTGCTGGAGCGCATCGCCGGCCTGTGCCAGCGCGCCGGGGACGAGGCCGCCGCCGCCGAGGCGCTGCGCGAGGCCTTGGCGCTCGATCCCCGTCCCGCGCTGCTCGCGCAGCTGGAGCCCATGCTGGGCCGCCTCGGGCGGTTCGAGGAGCAGGCGGATGCGCTGCGCGACCTGGCCAAGGGCATGCCGCCCGAGGACGCGCGCGAGCTGCTGGGCCGCCGCGGCACGGCCTTGGCGGCCGCGGGCCAGCTGGAGCAGGCGGTGAGCACCTGGGAGCAGGTGCTCGCTCGCTGGCCCGGCGACGGGGAGGCGGTCGCGGGGCTGGAGGGCGTGCTCTCTGGGAAGGCCGCGGGCGAGGCGGTGCGCTCCGCGGCGGGCCGGCTGCTCGAGGCGGCCTACCGCGCCCGGGGCGACTCGCGCCGGCTGGTGGAGATGCTGGAACTGCGGCTGGAAGGCGCGCCCGCGGCCGAGCGCGCCGCGCTCCTGGCCGAGGTCGCGGTGCTGCGCGAGGACCTGGGCGACGCCACGCTGGCGTTCTCCGCGCGTCGCCGGCTCTTCGCCGAGGCTCCGGGGGACGCCGAGACGCGGGCGGCGCTGGAGCGGCTGGCGGTGGGCGCGGGACTGAGCGAGGAGCTGCTGGCGGCCTACGAGGACACCCTCGAGCGGGGCATCGGCTCCGAGTTGGCGCTGGCGCTCTGGCGGCGCATCGCCCAGATCCGCTCGGAGCCGTTGACCGACCGCGACGCGGCGGCGGCGGCCTGGGAGCAGGTCGCGCAGCGCACCCCCGGAGAGGGCGCGGCCCTGGCGGCGCTCGCGGCGCTCTGGCGAGGGGCCGGCGACCTGCGCCGGCTGGCGGACGTGCTGGCCCGGCAGGCGGAGCTCGAGCCGACGCCCGGCGCCAAGGCGGCGCGGCTCCACGAGGCGGCGCAGATGGCCCGGGACCGGGGCAAGGACGAGGGGCTGGCGGTGCGGTGCTACCAGCGCATCCTCGACCTCTTCCCGGACGACCGCCGCGCCCTCGACGCGCTGCGCGCGCTCGTCTCCGCCGGCGGGCCCCGGGGCGCGCTGGCGAAGGTGATCGAGCGCGAGATCGCCCTGGCCGCGGCGCGAGGGGACCTGCCGGCCGGGCTGGAGCGCCGGCTCGAGCTGGCGCGCATCCGGCTGGACTACCTCAACGACGCGGCCGGAGCCTTCGCCCTGTGGGACGAGGCGCTGAAGCTCTCCCCCGGGTACCGGCCCGCGCTCGAGGAGCTCGAGCAGCTCGCCCTCTCCGACGACCCGGAGCGGCTGGGCGCCTTCGCGCGCCTCGAGCCGGCGCTGGAGGCCGCCAGCGACTGGCCGCGCCTGGTGCGGATCCTCGAGGTCCACGCCGCGGCGGCGCCGCCGGCGGAGCGCGGCGGGCTCCTGGCGCGCGCGGCCGGCGTCTGCGCGAGCCTCGGCGACCCCGGCCACGCGTTCGTGCTCGTCGCCCGGGCCCTCCGCGGCGCGCCCACCGACGAGCCGCTCCTCGCGCGCTGCCGCGAGCTGGCGACGAAGGCGGGGATGCGGGACGAGCTGTGCGCGCTCCTCGAGGACCTGGCGGAGACGGCGGAAGGCGGCACGGGCGGGGCGCGGTTGCACGCGATGCTCGCGGCCGAGCTGGAGCGCGCGGGCGACGACGGAGGCGCCCGCCGGAGCTGGCAGCGGGTGCTCGAGCTGGCTCCCGGCGACCTCGACGCCCAGAAGAGCCTAGAAGCGCTCTTGGCCCGAGGCAGCGGGTGGGCCGACCTGGCTTCCCTGCTGGAGCGGCGCCTGGCGGCGGCGACCGACCCCAAGGAGATCGCCGCGCTCTGGACCCGCATCGCCGAGGCTCGGCGGAAGGCGGGCGACGAGGCGGGGGCGGTCGACGCGCTGCGCGAGGTCTTCGCCGTCGACCCGGTGCCCGAGACCCTTGAGGAGCTCGGGCGCCTCCTCGGGGCCTTGGGCCGCCATCGGGAGCAGGCCGAGGTGTTGGACCGGCTCGCGGAGCTGGTCCCGGAGCCCGATCGCCGGCGCCGCTTCCTGCTGGGCCGAGCCGAGGCGCTGCGCCTGGCGGGGGCCTTCGAGCCGGCCGCGGACGTCTATCAGGTGGCGTTCGCTCTCGGAGGCGCCGACGACGCGCTGCGCGAGGGGCTCGAGCGGCTGGTGGAATCGCAGCCAGGCCTGGCGCGCGCCGCCTCCCTGCTGGAGGAGGTCCGCCGCGGGCGCGGGTGATGCGCCGCGCGGCGGGTCGCCGCTCAGTGGAGGCGGCGGCGGCGAAGCCTAGGCGCGGTGCATCAGGCCGCGGGTGCGGGTCGCCACGGCTCGAGCGACCTCCCGGCAGTGGCTGAGGCCGTCGGATTCGACGTACCGGACGACGCCGGGCAGGGACGAGAAGTCGGCGCCCGAGACGTCGCGGCACTGGGTGCTGCCGAATTCGCTCCTGAACCACGTCGCCAGCTTGCGTCCCTCGTCCATCGCCCGGTTCACGGCGTCGACGTCGTCGGGGAATGCCTGGCCGCCGGTCGCCATCCCGGCCATGGCTCGCAGGACGCGACGCGGGCCGTGCTCGCTCTGTCCGTAGGCCAGCCCGAGGAGCATCACGCCGGCGGTGAGCGCGCCACAGGTCAGGCCGGCGTGGGCCGTCCCGCCGACGAAGGCCGAGGCGGCGTCGAGCAGGGCCGGCTCCGGGGCCTCCGTCCCGCGAGCCTGGCGAAGCACGGCCTGGGCGCAGTGGAAGTCCTTCTCCACGAAGTGGGCGTGCAGGCGGGCGCAGGCCCGTCGCTCCTCGGAGGACAGCGCCTCGGCACAGGGTCGAGCATCGACCGCCAGCCATCGCTCGGGCGCCCGGCGGACGATGCCGACGCAGCGCAGGGGCAGGCGGCCGAAGAGCCGGAGGTCGCGGCAGGCGTAGCTGCCATGGCGCGCCTGGAACTCCCGCAGGAGAATCCTGCCCTTCGAGACGACGACCGGGACGCCGTCCTCGTCGGGATCTCGCGCGTGGCGCAGGCCCAGAAAGACGAGGGGCGCGGTGATCCCGCCGCACTCGGCTCCGCTGTCCCCGATGCCCCCAGGCAGCCCAGCGACGAGCGCGACCAGCCACGGCGCGTCGGCCCCGGCGCCGTCCAGGAGGGTCTTCATGACGGTGGGAGCGCAGTGGCCCACCGCGAGGACGTTGGCGAGGCTTCGACGTCGCAGCTTCGAAGGGTCGAGGCGGATCGGCCCGGGCGGGAGGCCGACGGGCATCCCGCGAAGCTCGGCGCCGGCGGCCGCCTCGACGGCGGGCGGGGCGAGCCTGCGGAACCGCTTCCGGTCGTCATGGCAGAGCAACTGGATCGCGTGGCAGCCGCTCGTCGCCGCCCCGGGCACTCCGGAGAAGGGGACCGTCCACTGCCCCGCCATGTAGAAGCGGCGCAGGCCAGCAAGCCGCTGCGGTAGCTGCGACCCCATGTTGTGAGTGGTGATGCACCAGCCGTCGGGGGAGCCCTGCCAGTTCCCGGTGTACCGCTCGAAGGTCACCGGCGTCGCCACGTCGACGACCTCCACCTGCTGGGCAAGGCCGGGCCAGCGGCGGTCGAGCTCCGCGATGCTCAGGTCGGCGACGCGACGCTTCTCGGCCGCATAGGCCTGCTCGTCTTGGTGCAGGGTGGCCCAGTAGTCGTAGTTGCTGGAGTACCAGACCTGCACCGCGGACTTGCCCGGCGGGGCCATCGAAGGGTCGTGGCAGTAGTGGATCACGTCCAGCTTGGTCCGGGCCTGACCCGCCACCAGGATCGGGCGCGGCAGGTCGAAGATCACGTGGCGTGGCTCGGCCGACAGATCTCGGGCGACTCCCAGCATCACCTGCACGAGAGGCGGATAGACCTTCCACTCGGCGTAGGCCCGCCGGATCTCCGGGCTGGCATAGCGGCCCGAAAGCATGTCGAAGATCGTCGCCCGACCATCGGCGGCAGAGAGGACTGCGTCGGCTCGGTGCTCGGTGCCGTCCGCCAGCCGGACCCCCACGGCTCGGTCGTGCTCCACCAGAATCGTCTGCACCTTGGAGTTGAAGTGGATGGAGCCCCCGAGGGTGCGGTAGCGCTTCGCGACGGCCTGGGCCACCTCGAACGACCCTCCGAGCGGCGCTCCGGCGTTTCTCTCGTGATAGGCCCCGAGCACCGCGAGGGCGCTGATGAGCGGAGCCTCGGGCATCGGCCAGCCCGGGCTGTCGATCAACAGGCGAACGACCTCTGCCAGGCTCGGATCCTGGCACTGGCTGGCGAAGCCCTGGATGGACCAGTCGGCGCGGCGGAGGATCCCGCGAGGCAGAGCCATCGTCCGCAGCTGCTTGAGGTGATCCAGCGGCCCCCAGAGCTCTCTCGGCTTCTCCAGCGGGAGCTCGAAGCGGGTCAGCTGGTGCGCCATCCGGATGAGCTCGCGGATCCGGTCCGCGTCCCCGGGCGACAGCGCCAGCAGCTCGCGCTCGAGACGGTCGAGGTCGGCGAAGACGTCGACCTTCTTTCCCATCGTCTCGACGTGCAGGACGACGTCGCGGTGAGCGAACTGCCTGCCCTGGACGATGCCGAGGTCCCGCCACAGCGAATGGAACATGCCCGAGGTCGACGACATCAGCATGTGGATGCTGGTGTCGAAGACGTAGCCGCCGCGCTTCCAGGCGGCGCACAGGCCCCCGGGCAGCGCGTGCGATTCGAAGATCTGGCTGCGATAGCCGTTCATCTGGGCGTAGCAGCCCGCCGACAAACCGGCCATGCCCGCACCGATGATGATGAGGTCGCTCCCCATGGTCGACTCCTTCCTATGTCCGGACGCGAAAGGTCCCCCTCGTCTGGCGAGGGCGAATGTAGCGACGCGTCGCCGAGCGCTCTAGGCGGTCTGCCGCAGGTGAACGTCGAGTGAACGGTGCCTCACCAAGCCGCCTTCCGAGCATCGGAGGCAGCCGCGACGCGAACGTCGGCGCACGGGCGACGCGGTCCTCGTCCAGGCGCTGCGCCAGGTCCGACGAGGCCGCGAGGCGGCGGCGGCAGCGGCTCCGCCCTCGACGTCGCTCGTCGTCTCTTCATGCGCCCAGGCCGCGCATCGTGAACACGCGCGCCGCCAATTCGCGCAGCGGTGTGCGGAGCAGGAGCCGTACCAAGGCGTCGCGGGGCGTGGGGTGACGCCAGCGGGACGCCATCAGCGTGTTGAATGCGGCCCGCCGCGCGACCCTCCGGGCTCGCCGCCGTGCCGGGGCCGAGTAGGCGGCGCTCAAGGCACGCAGGTCGATTCCCCCCGGCGCCTTCAGGAGTGAGATGAGCGTGCGGCCGAGCAACGCGGCGTTGAGCCAGCCCAGGTTCATTCCCTGGCCGCCGATGGGGCTCACCACATGGGCGGCGTCGCCGGCCAGCGCCAGGCGGCCATGGACCAGCGTCTTCGCGAGGAAGCGCTGGGCCCGGAAGTGGCTGGTCATGAAGCACGCCGCGTCGAGCAGGGCAGGGTGCTCCGCGCGTTCTGCGACCAGGCTGGCCAACTGCGTTCGCAGGTCGCCGTCGACCAGTCGGGTGACGCGCGCGACCCAGCGCCGCCGTCCGCCGGGGAGCGGGAACGACTCCAGCACCCCATCCGGATGCAGGAACAGCGCGGCGTCGTCGCCGAAGGCGGTGGTGTCCTCGAAGTCGCCCATGACGAAGGGGTCGTCGTAGGAGTCGCCGGCGAAGGGGATGCCGGCGCCGCGGCGCACGAGGCTGTCGCGCCCGTCGCAGCCCACCGCGAGGTCCGCGCGCACGCGTCCCCGCTCGCCGCCGACGCGCTCGACCAGAAGCTCCACCCCGCCCGGCGCCCCATTCTCGACGGCCAGCACCTCCCAGCCGCGGTGGAGCGCGTCCGGGCCGAGGACGCGCAGGCGCTCCTCGAGCACGCGCTCCGTCACTTCTTGGGGGATCGAGAGGACGAAGCGGAAGGGCGGGGGGCAGCGCTCGAAGGAGAGAGTCCCGGCCAGGGTGGAGCCGAGGAAGGCGTGCCCGCGGCGGACCTGCCGCCCACGGGCGAGGAGCGATTCCGCGACGCCGAGTCCCTGCAGCAGCTCGAGAGCCGGCGGGTGAATGCCGATGGCGCGCGAGTGGGCGTGCGAATCGCAGCGCCGCTCCAGGACCAGGCATTCGACGCCGGCAGCGCGCAGCTGCAATCCGAGGAACAGCCCAACGGGCCCTCCTCCGATGATCGCCACCCGCGTCTGCTCATCCATCTTCAGGGCCCGTTGCTCCTGTTGTCGGCGGGGGCCGGCGGCAGCCGGCGAAGGGACGAGGGGGGAAACGGTCGCTTCGCCAAGCTAGAGAATGACGCGCGATTTCGCGCGGACCGCGCACGACGGGCGGCCCGCGATGTCCGTTCTCGCGCAGCAAGGCGCAGGCGGGCCTTGCCGATCTGTCTATCTGCCAACCGGGAGGAGCGGCCATCGGATCCCAACGTGTCCGGACCGCATTCGATCGGGAATGCTTGCGCGCCGTGAAGGTGAAGCCGGACGGCTCCAAGTCGGAGCGACGAACGCAAGGACTGAGGCACTTCCCGCCTGGGAACCCGTGATGACCCAGATCGCCGCCGTAGGACGCGCGCTCCCCGAGCACTACTACGATCAGGAGCAGCTCCTGGCCGCGCTCCGATCGCAGTGGGCGCCGCACCTCTTCAACCTCGCGCGCCTGGAGCAGATCCACCGCAACGTGCTCGTCGGCGGGCGACACCTGGCGCTGCCCATGGAGGAGTACCCGCGGCTGCGCTCCTTCAAGGAAAGCAATGCTGCCTACATCCGCTGCGCCACGGAGCTGGGCGCCAGCGCCGTGAGCGACGTGCTGGCCAAGGTCGACCTGCCGCCGACTGCCATCGACCACCTGTTCTTCGTCTCGGTTACCGGCATCGCCACGCCGTCCATCGACGCCCGGCTGGTGAACCGCCTGGAGCTGCGGACCGACATCAAGCGCACGCCGATCTTCGGGCTCGGGTGCGTCGCCGGAGCCGCAGGCATCGCGCGCGCGGTGGACTATCTGCGCGCCTACCCCGAGCAGGCGGCCGTCGTCCTCTCGGTGGAGCTGTGCAGCTTGACGCTGCAGCCCGAGGACTTCTCGGTCCCCAACCTGATCGCCAGCGGTCTGTTCGGCGATGGGGCGGCGGCCGTGCTCCTGCTCGGCGAGCACCACCCCGCGGCCACGCGCACGGACGGCCCCACCGTGCGTGCCACGCAATCGACCTTCTATCGCGGCACCGAGGGCGCCATGGGTTGGGAGATCACCGAGCGTGGCTTCAAGATCGTGCTCTCCGACGAGGTGCCGCGCCTGATCGGGCGCATGGTCCGCGGCGACGTGGAGCGTCTCCTCACCGCGCAGGGGCTGAAGCTCGCGGACGTGGCCAGCTACGTCAGCCACCCTGGCGGCCCCAAGATCCTCAAGGCGGTGGAGGAGGCGCTGTCGTTGCCGCCGGAGGCGCTGGCGCTGAGCTGGAAGCACCTCGCTGCCGTCGGCAACATGTCCAGCGCCTCGGTGCTGATGGTGCTGGGCGACACGATCGCCGAGCGTCGTCCCCAGCCCGGTGCTGCGGGTCTGCTGTTCGCCATGGGCCCCGGGTTCTGCTCCGAGCTGGTGCTGCTGGAATGGTGACCGCCTACCTCGTGCTGCTCACGGTCCTCGCCGGCGAGCGCCTGGTGGAGCTGGTGCTCAGCCGGCGTCACGCCGCGTGGGCCAAGGCCCGTGGCGGGATCGAGGTAGGACGAGGGCACTTCCGCTTCATGGCGCTGCTCCACACCGGCCTCCTCGTCGGCTGCGCGGCGGAGGTGCTGCTGCTGGGGCGTCCGTTCTACCTGTTCCTGGCGGCGCCGCTGCTGGTGCTCGGGCTGCTGGCGCAAGGGCTGCGCTACTGGGCGGTGGCGACGCTGGGCCCGCTGTGGAATGTGCGCGTGATCGTCGTGCCGGGGACGGTGGCCGTCGAGCGTGGCCCCTATCGCTGGGTGCGCCACCCGAACTACGTCGCGGTGGTCGTCGAGGGGATCGCAGTGCCGCTGCTGCACACCGCCTGGATCACCGCGCTCGCCTTCACCGTGCTCAACGCCGCTCTGCTGGTGGTCCGCATTCGCTGCGAGGAGCGCGCCCTCGCCACGCACATGGGGTACGCCGAGCGGTTCGGCGAGCGTCCGCGCTTTTTGCCGCGGCTGCTGGGAGGCTGACCATGGCCAAGGCCGATGGACGTGAGGTCTTCGAGGGCGTCGTCACCGTGCTGCGGAGCAAGCTCCGCGTCCAGGCGCCCCTGGGGCCGAAGACGAACCTCCTGCGGGACCTGCAGTTCGACTCGGTGCAACTGCTGACCCTGGTCGTCGAGTTGGAGAACCACTTCCAGCTCTGCTTCGAGCCGGGGGACGAGGCCGGTCTCGCGACGCTCGAGGACATCGCGGCACGCATCGTGGCGCTGCGGGAGCGGGACCGATGAGCGGCGAGCCGAGGATAGCCCCCGCGCCCACCCTGGCCGCCGCGCTGCGGCGCGCGGAGCGGTTCCCGACCGTGGTGCGGTTCCTCGACCGGAACGAGCAGGAGACGACGCTGAGCTACGCCGAGATCGCTGAGCGGGCCCGCCGCGCGGCCAGCGGCCTGGCGCAACTCGGCGTGCGGCCCGGCGAGCGGGTCGCGTTGATCCTCCCCACGGGGCCGGAGTTCTACGACGGCTTCTTCGGCGCGGTGCTCTGCGGGGCGGTCCCCGTCCCGGTCTACCCGCCGTTCCGCCTGGGGCGGCTCGAGGAGTACCACCGCCGCACCGCGGAGATGATCCGCAGCGTCGACGCCCGCCTGGTGCTGACGAACGCACGCGTGCGGCGGGTCCTCGGTCCGACGATCCTCGCGGCCCGGCCGCCCCTCGGCTGCTGCGACGTCGACAGGCTGCCGGCGGCGGTCGGCGCGCCGCCGGTCGCAGTCGGCGAGGACGACCTCGCCTTCATCCAGTTCTCGTCGGGGACGACCGTCGAGCCGAAGCCGATCGCGCTGACGCACCGTCAGGTGATGGCCAACGTGCGCGCGATCCTCGGCGCCATCCTGGAGGCCCACCCGGAAACGCCACAGCTGCGGCACGCCGGCGTCTGCTGGCTGCCGCTGTACCACGACATGGGGCTGGTGGGCTGCGTCTTCGTCGCCCTGTGCTTCCCTGGCGAGCTGACCCTGCTGCCGCCGGAGGAGTTCCTCGCGAAGCCCGCGCTCTGGCTGCGTGCGATCAGCCGCTATCGGGCGACCATCAGCCCGGCGCCGAACTTCGCCTACGGCTTGACCGTGGACCGGGTGACCGCAGCCGATCTCGAGGGGGTCGACCTCTCCTCGTGGCGGGTGGCCCTCAACGGCGCCGAGCCGGTGACCCCCACGGTGCTCGAGCGCTTCGCGGAGCGGTTTCGGCCGCACGGCCTGCGCGCCGAGGCGTTGACGCCGGTGTACGGCCTGGGCGAGGCGACGCTCGCCGTGACCTTCAGCGACCTGCGCTCGCCGTTCCGCGCCGCGAACTTCGACCGCCGGGCCCTCGCGGAGGAGGGCGTGGCGCGCCGCGCGAGCGTCGGGCACCCGCTGGTCAGCCTGGGCCGCCCGCTGCCCGGATACGCGCTGCGCGTGGTGGACGAGGCCGGGGTGGAGGTTCGGGAGGAGGGCCGCGTCGGCCGGGTCCAAGTGCAGGGCCCGTCGGTGTTCCGCGAGTATCTGGGACAGCCGGAGGCGACGGCCCAGGTGCTGCGGGACGGCTGGCTGGACACGGGAGACCTCGGCTTCCTCCTCGACGGCGAGCTCTATCTGCACGGGCGGTCGAAGGACATGGTCATCCTGCGGGGCCGCAAGCACGCACCCCAGGAGATCGAGCAAGCCCTCGACGACTGTCCCGGCGCGCGCAGGGGCTGCGTGGCAGCGGTGGGGGTCCTCGCCGCGAGCGGCGAGGGCGAGGAGCTGGTCGTGCTGGTGGAGCGCGGCCACGGTGCCCGCCCGGAGGACGACGGGGACCTCGCCGCGCGGGCGAGCCGCCAGATCAGCGAGCGCACCGGCCTCGTCCCGGCCGGCGTCCGGGTCCTCGAACCAGGCACGCTGCCGCGCACCTCCAGCGGGAAGATCCGGCGCGCGGAGGCGCGACGGCTGCTGCTCCTCGGCGCGCTCCAGCCACCGCGGCCCGTGACGGCGCTGCGCCTGCTCGGCCAGCTGATCCGCTCGCGTTGGAGCTTTGCCCGCGCGCCGGGTGGCCGCTCCCCCTCGGAGCCCAAGGGAACAGGGCACTGAGCAGGCTTCGAGTCTCTTTCACCTCGCAGGCGAGAGCGAGGACCCGCGCTCGCGGACCTTCTCGCCCACCACCAGCATTCGAGACGCCATCCTGACGCTCCGAACCGTGCGAACCCTGCCGAACCCGGCCGCCCTCAGCCATCGCTCGTAGTCCCGGCTGGGCCGACACGCGGACGTCGACGTGATTCGGAAGTACAGCGCGAGGGCGGCTCCTGCGGCTTCGGGGGGCGCTGTCGGCTCCGGGGCTTCGATGTCGAAGATCCCGACACTGCCTCCGGGCGCGAGCGCCGCATGGACCCTGCGCAGGATGTCCGCGTTCGTCGCGGCAGAGAAGTGGTGGAGGATGTTGCAGAGCAGCGCCACCCCCACGTCGGTGCCGAAGTCGTCGTGCAGCACGTCGCCGGCGCGGAACGTCAGCAGGTCGGCGTGACCGTGCGATCGGGCAAGCTCGCGCGCCGTCTCGAGTGCCTCGGGTCGGTCGAGGACGGTGGAGCGCATCGGTGGGTGACGGCGGCAGAGCTCCGCTCCGACGAGTCCGTGCGCCCCGGCGATGTCGAGGCACAGCTTCGCGCCAGCCGGCACCGGCATGTTGTCGGCGATGAACCAGGCGAACGTCTGGGCATGCTCGAGCATGGCGCGCTGATAGGCCTTCCATTCGTCCGGTCGGTGGGTCGAGTGAAGGTCGATGCCCACGCCGCTGCGCAAGACGCCCTCGAGGTTCTCCATCATTCGCCACTGCGCCTCGCCGTACTCCGCGGAGGCGCTGCACGGCTCGAGGGCGTGGACCCCGAAGTAGCGCTCGCCACGCTTGCTCAGCGACCATCGCTCGTGCTGGTAGCGCAAGTAGCCCATCGCCCGGACCACGCGAAGCACGAGTTCGAGCGTCTCGGGATCGGCCTGGCAAGCCTCGGCCAGGCTCGAGAGCGACTGGGGGCCGCGGGCAAGCGCTCGGAACACTCCGATCCGTACGGCGGCCGAGAGCGCTCGCGCCTGGATCGGACCGAGCAGGATGTCGAGGACGGGGAGGGGAACCGCGCGCAGCCTCAACGCCAGCCATTCGAGCAAGGTCGTGGGTACGGAGCCATAGCGCATGGGGCCTACCCTGGCGCCAAGGCGGCTCCTACGTCCCCGGCCGGCGGAGTGGGGCGCGTTGAAGGATGCCCCCGCGAACACTCGCGGGTAATGATGGTCGAGATGCCAAACGAGAGCCTGCCAGAGTACGCCTTGGTGAACCGCGCCGTCGGGCTGGGGACTCACCCCTATCTCGAGCTCCTGCCCGGGGCGGCGAGCAGCCCCGCCCTGCGGCGGATCGCCGGAGAGGAGAGCGTCCGAGCCGCCCTTCTGCAGGAGGCGAGAGTGCGGGTGCTTCCGATCCCGGGCTACGCGTTCATCAACGTGCGCAAGCCCTGCATCGAGTTGAGCTGGTTCTATCTCAAGCGCGGCCGGGACCGGGACCTCTACCTGGACCTGCTGCACGAGCTGACGCATCTGCGCCAGCTCTCCGAGGGCGCGGAGCTCTGGGACCCAGAATTCGGCTACGTCGACCGGCCCACCGAGATCGAGGGCTATGCGGTGGCGGTCGAGGAGGGGATCCGCCTCGGGATGGGCGACGAGGAGATTCTCGAGCACCTCCACAACCCGTGGATGAGCGCGGCTTCGGCAGCTCGGCTGCGGCGCAACGTCGACGAGTTCTTGGCCCGCTCGGCGACCGTGTAGGCCCGCGCCGAGTCCCATCTCGGGTCCGCCCGGCAGGACTGCGCACTTGCGTCGTGAGCCCCGCTGGAGCGCGGGCTTCGTGCGCCCTGTGCCGCGCCGAGCCGAGTGCGGACTTCCGTCGATGCCGGGCAGGCACGCTACGGGGTGCGTTCTCCGCGGCCAATCGACGGGGGAGCCCGTCTTCTTCGCCGCCATGGGACGCGTCCTCCGCACCCAAACGTAAAGTCGCTTGCGGCCCGCCCTGACCTCAACTCTCGCGCGGGAGGTCGCCATGAGGCTGATGGAGATCATGACCACGGATGTGAAGGTCGCGTCGCCCGATGAAGGGGCAGAGGTGGCCTTCCAGCGCATGCGCAATCAACGCATTCGCCACCTTGTGGTCATGGACCGGCGTCGGTTGGTGGGGATCCTCTCGGAGCGGGATCTGGGCGGACCGCGGGGAAGTGCGCTGCGCATGGGAAAGACGGTCCACGACCTGATGACCAAACAGGCCGTCGCCGCCTCGCCCGTCACGACCATCCGCCAGGCGGCAAACCTGATGCGCGCCCGCACCATCGGCTGCCTTCCCGTGATGGAGGACGGCCGGCTGGTGGGCATCGTCACGCTGACCGACCTGCTCGAGCTCGTAGGCCGGCAGGCGCAGTTCTCCCCAAGCGTGGCTTCGCGCTACCAGCCGAAGTACGGCTCCAAGGGGAGGATGAATCGCCGCGTGCCCCAGACCGAGCGCCCTACGCTGTTCTCGAAGTAGAGGCTCCTGCGGGGCGGGCGGCCGTCCCGTCCCCCAAGACGCCTCTCCCAGCGCGGTCGTTCTCGAGGGCTGCAGGGACCCCGAGGCGGACGCGCGCTTGTTGGCGCCCGCTGGCTCCGGGAGCGCGCGGTCTCAACGTCCGGCGAGGGGCGGGGGTTTCCCGGGGACGAACGACGGCCTCGTGCCCCAGAAATCAGTCCGCCCGCGGAGGCCAAAGCGTGGCCGGCGAGGAGGCCAGCCGGCGCTCCAAGTAGTCGACGCAGCCGCGGAGGGTGACCAGCCGAAGCTCGTCAGCCTCCGGCACGTCGACTCCCAGCTGCTCGCGAATGCGCGTGGCGAAGTTGAGCAGGTCCATCGAATCGAGGTCGATCGTCTCCCTCAGGTCGGCGTCGGGATCGACCTGTGAGAGGTCGGCCTCCGGCGCAATGCTGCCGAGGATCCTGATGACGTGGGCCTTGATCGCCTCGCGGGTCATAGCTTCTCCGGCGCCTGCAGCAGGCGGTCCAGCTTCTCGAGAAACAGGCCGCCGCGATGGCCATCGCTGGCGCGGTGATCGGCCGAGAGGCTGGCGAAGATGCGCGGGCGCAGCTCGACGCGACCTTCGACCGCGGCAGGCTCGTCGACGATTCTCCCCAGACCCACCAGCGCCACCTGCGGCGGGAAGATCACTCCGAACACGCTCTCGGCTCCTCGGTCGCCGAGGTTGGTCACGGTGATGGTCCCGTCGCCCAGCTCCGAGCTGCGCAGGTGACCGGAGCGGGCGCGGGTGACGAGGTCGTTGAAGCGACGCATGAGCTCGTCCAGGTCCGTGCGGTCCACGTCGTGCAGCGCCGGCGCGACCAGGCCGCCCTGCCGCAGCGAGATCGCGCACCCCACGTGCACGGCCTCGACGGGACGGAACCCGTTCTCCCAGAAGCCGTTCAGCTCGGGCACGGCGCGGACGGCGAGCCCGACCGCCTTCAGCAGCAGAGCCACGGGGAGGATGCGCTCGGTGACCGGTCTGCTCTGGTTGCGCTCATGCAGCCAAGCCAAGGCCCGGCCCATGTCGATGTGCGTGCCGAGGTAGTAGTGCGGGATCTCGCGCTTGGAACGGGTCATCGCGGCGGCGATCGCCCGACGCATCGCCGCGGCGGGCTCCTGGAGAGGCGTCGCCGCGGGCCCAGCCGAAGGCGCAGCCGCACGGGTCACGATGAAGGACTCCACGTCTTCGCGGGTGACGGCTCCGCCTGGCCCGCTGCCATGGACCTGGCTCAGGTCGACCCCCTGGTCCTTGGCGAGCTTGCGAGCGACTGGCGTGGCACGCACCGAGACCGCGCGGCCCGCCTCGGAAGCGGCAGGCTCCCGGGGAGGGACGGGCGGCGGAGGAGGCGTCGCCGCGGGCCTGGGCGGAGCCGGCGCGGGGGCAGCCTTCTCGCCGCGCACGTGCGCGAGAACCGCGCCCACCGGAACCCGAGTTCCCGGGGAGACGAGGATCTCCTCGATGACCCCGCTCTCCCAGATCTCGAGGTCGATCAGTCCTTTCTCCGTCTCGACCGCGGCGATGATGTCGCCGCGCTTCACGGAGTCGCCGGCCTTGACCTTCCACTCCACCAGCGTGCCCGCCTCCATGTCTGCCCCCAGCGAGGGCATCAAGAAGTCAGCCATGGCCGTTCACCACCCCGCGCGCCGCCTGGGCGATCGTCTCCGGCTGAGGCAGCGCCGCCTCTTCGAGATGGCGGGGGTAGGGGATCGGCACCTCGGCGGTGCACACGCGCGCGACCGGCGCCTCCAGGTCGTAGAAGGCGCCCTCCATGATCTGCGCCGAGACCTCGCCGGAGAGGCTTCCGGTGCGCCACCCCTCGTCCACGATCACCGCGCGATGGGTCTTGCGCACCGAGGCGAGGAACGTCTGGCTGTCGAGCGGGCGGAGGGTGCGCAGGTCCACGACCTCGGCCTCGACGCCCTCGCTCGCCAGTTGTCCGGCCGCCTTGAGCGCCTTGCCCACGCAGCCTCCGTAGGCGATGAGGGTGACGTCGCGGCCTGGGCGGCGCACCGCGGCGCGATCGAGGTCGACGGCTCCTGCGTCGGCGGCGAGCTCGCCCTCGGAGTTGTAGAGCGCGGCGTGCTCGAAGATGAGCACCGGATCCGGGCTCTCCAGCGCCGTCGGGAGCATCCCCCTCGCGTCCTCGAGCGTCGCCGGCGCCACCACGCGGATCCCGGGGACGTGGGCGTACCAGCCTTCGAACGAGTGCGAGTGCTGGGCGGCGACCTGACGGCCGGCGCCGGTGGCCATGCGGATCACGAGCGGCACGCCGAGCTGTCCGCCCGACATGTGCCGCAGGGTCGCCGCGTTGTTCACGATCTGGTCGAGGCAGAGCAGGCTGAAGTTGACGGTCATCACCTCGACGATCGGGCGCATCCCGCCCATCGCCGCGCCGATGCCGGCGCCGACGAAGGCGACCTCCGAGAGTGGGGCGTCGCGGATGCGCTCGGGGCCGAACTCCTCGAGCAGCCCCCGGCTGACCGCATAGGTTCCCCCGTAGCGCCCGACGTCCTCGCCCATCAGGAAGACGCGCGGGTCGCGCTGCAAGGCCTCGCGCAGCGCAGCGCGGATGGCCTCGCGGTAGGTCGAGCGTGGCATCTAGCGCTCCTTCTCGGCACACACGTAGCGGGTCAGGTCCTCGACCGGCTCCCAGGGCGCCGCGTCGGCGAAGGCCACCGCCTTGTCGACGGTCGCGGCGGCTTGCGCCTCGAGCTCCGCTTGCGTCTTGTCGGTCATCAAGCCCGCGTAGCGAAGCTTGGCGGGGAAGGTGTCGACCGGGTCGCGCTTCTTCCACTCCTCGACCTCCGACTTGGACCGATAGAGCTCCGGGTCGTAGGCCGAGTGCGCGCGGAAGCGGTAGGTCTGCAACTCGAGGAAGTAGGGCGCGCCCTCGAGGCGGACCCGGTCGGCCGCACGGCGCGTGGCCTCCTCGACCGCCAGCACCTCCATCCCGTCGACGGACTCGCCCGCGATGCCGTAGCCGCGAGCCTTGAGCGGCAGGTCGAGCTGCGCCTGGTGCCGCTCGATCGCGGTGCCCATCGCGTAGCGGTTGTTCTCGCAGGCGAAGAGGACGGGCAGCTTCCAGAGGGACGCGAGGTTGAGCGACTCGTGGAAGGCGCCCTCCGCCACCGCGCCGTCGCCGAAGAAGCACGCGGTGACGCGGGGGCGGCTCTGCAGCTTGTCGGCGAGCGCGAGTCCGACGGCGACCGGCAGCCCTCCGGCGACGATGGCATTGCCCCCGTAGAAGCGCCTCGCCGCGTCGAACAGGTGCATCGACCCGCCGCGCCCGCGGCTGCAGCCGGAGGCCTTTCCGAACATCTCCGCCATCACCGCGTCTGCCGACACGCCCCTCACCAGAGCGAGCCCGTGCTCGCGGTAGGTGGCCACGATCGCGTCCTCGGGCTTCAAGGCCTGCACCGCACCGACGGCCACGGCCTCCTCGCCGATGTAGAGGTGCAGGAAGCCGCGGATCTTCCCCGCGGCGTAGAGCTCGGCGCATTTCTCCTCGAACCGGCGGATGAGCAGCATCTGCCCCAGGAGCTTGCGGGCGTGGTTGGCGTCGAGGTCGGTGCTCATGTCCCAGCCTCCAGGGTGGAGAGGTCCCCCTCGGGCAGGCCGAGCTCCCGGGCTTTGAGCAGCCTGCGCATGATCTTTCCGCTGCGAGTCCGGGGCAGCGCATCGACGAAGGCGATCTCCTTGGGCGCCACCGCCGTGCCCAAGCGCTTGCGCGCGTGCCCGAGCAGCTCCAGCCGAAGGTCCTCGGTGGGCGCGTAGCCTTGCCGGAGCGACACGAAGGCCTTGACCACCTCGTAGGCCACGGGGTCGGGCTTGCCAATGACGCCCGCCTCGGCGACGGCGGGATGCTCGATGAGCACGCTCTCGACTTCGAACGGGCCGACCAGGTGCCCCGAGGTCTTGATGACGTCGTCGGCGCGCCCGACGAACCAGAAGTAGCCGTCCGCGTCGCGCCGGGCGAGGTCGCCCGTGAGGTACCAGCCGCCGGCGAAGCACTGGCGATAGCGGGCGTCGTCGTTGAGATAGCCGCGGAACATCGAGGGCCACCCGGGGCGCAGGGCGAGCTCGCCCTCGCGGTCGGGCTCCGCGATCTCCTCGACGCCCCCATCCGCGGTGCGCCGGACGATGGCCGCCTGGATGCCCGGCAAGGGCCGGCCCATCGAGCCCGGACGGATCTCGCTGGCCGCGAAGTTGGCGACCATGATTCCGCCGGTCTCGGTCTGCCACCAGTTGTCGTGGATGGGCAGCCCGAGCGCCCGCTGCCCCCAGACGACCGCCTCCGGGTTGAGCGGCTCTCCGACGCTGGCGATGAAGCGCAACGCGCTCAGGTCGCGGCGGCGCGCCAGGTCGGCCCCAGCCTTGATGAGCATCCGGATCGCCGTCGGCGCCGTGTACCAGACCGTCACCCGCTGCTCCTCGAGCAGCCGGTACCAGCGCTCGGCGTCGAAGTCCGCTTCGTCGACGAGGCTGGTCACTCCGTTGGTGAGCGGCGAGATGATTCCGTAGGACGTCCCCGTGACCCAGCCGGGATCGGCGGTGCACCAGAAGATGTCGTCGGGGTGGAGGTCGAGGGCGAAGCGCCCCGTGGCGTGGTGCGCCACCACCGCCTCGTGGACGTGGATGGCGCCCTTGGGCGTGCCGGTGGTGCCGCTGGTGAAGTGGAGCAGCGCCATGTCCTCGGGCTGGGTCGGCGGGATCTCGAACTGCGCGGAGGCGGAATCCATCAGGGCGCGGAGGGACCGCGTTCCCTCGAGCGGGGCTTCCTCGCCGACGAGCAGCACGTGCTCCAGCGCGGGCAGGGACGAGCGCAGCGCCGCGACCTTCTTGCGGAACAGCGCGGGCGTGGTCACGAGCACCCGCCCGGTGCCGAGCTGCAGGCGGGCGCGGATCGGCTCCGGGCCGAACGCCGAGAAGAGCGGGCAGAAGACGCTGCCGTTCTTCAGGGTGCCCAGCGCGGCGACGTAGAGCTCGGGGATTCTGCCGCACAGGGAGAAGACGCGGTCGCCCTTGCCGATCCCGAGCGAGCGGAGTGCGTTCGCGAACCGGCTCGTCTGCTCCTGGAGGTCGCGGAAGGTGAAGTCCCGGGTCTCGCCGCGTCGGCCCATCCAGCGCAGCGCGAGCTGGCCGCCTCGCGGGCCCTCGGCGTGCCGGTCGACGGCTTCGTAGGCGATGTTCAGGCCCCGGCCCTGGGGCAGACCGCTCAGCTCGCGGCGCGCCTGCGCCCAGTCGAACGCCGCGCGCGCGGCCGGGTAATCGAGCAGGTTGGGGGTGACCTTCCAGGTGTGCGGCTTGGTGATGGTCGCCCAGCTCATGGCGTCCCCTGAGCGCGCACGCAACGCGAGGCAATGCGCCCTGGGTTGGGGTTAATCACTCGCCTGCCGGGGATAAGGCTCGGGTGCGCAGAACAGAAGGGGCCGCGCGCCAGTCGGGGGAGTGAAGGGCTCGGCCACGTGCCCAACTTGCACGCGCCGGCTCGACCGGCTTGCAGGAGGGGACATGTCCTACGTCGCGTGGCTCGAAGCCCTGTCTCGCCGGGATGTGCCACAAGCAGGGGGCAAGGGAGCCAACCTGGGCGAGATGCTCCGCGCGGGCCTGCCGGTGCCCCCCGGCTTCGTCGTGCTGGCCGATGGATTTCGCGCGTTCCTGCGCGAAGCCAATCTCGAGGACCGGATCGCCAAGACGCTCAAGGGCCTGAACGTGGACGACTCCCAGGCCCTCGGCAAGGCCTCCGAGGCGCTCCAGGCTCTGGTGACCGAGACCCGAGTGCCCGCCGCGGTGCGCGCGGCCATCGCCGAGGGCTACTCCGAAATGAGTCGGCGGGCAGGCCGATCGGACCCGGCCGTGGCCGTGCGGTCCTCGGCCACCATGGAGGACAACGCCCAGTACTCCTTCGCGGGGATGTTCCGCAGCTTCCTCAACGTGCGCGGCAGCGACGAGCTGACCCGCAGCGTGCGCCAGTGCTGGGCGTCGCTCTTCGCGCCGCGCGCCCTCTTCTACCGGGTCAAGCAGAACATCGGGCTCGGAGAGCAGGTCGTCGCGGTGGTGGTGCAGCAGATGGTCGACGCCGAGAAGGCGGGTGTCTTCTTCACGGTCAACCCCGCCACCGGCAACCCCGACGACCTCGTCATCGAGACCGCCTGGGGGCTCGGCGAGGTCGTGGTGGGCGGCCTGGTCCAGCCGGATCACGTCGTCGTCAGCAAGCGCACCAAGAAGATCATCGAGAACAAGCCGGGCAGGAAGGAGTTCGAGCTGGTGCGCGATCCCCAGACCGGGGCCACCGCGCGGCGCGCCGTGCGCCCCGAGCGGATGTCCGCGCCGTGTCTGGACGACGCCGAGATCCAGAAGCTCGCGGAGCTCGCTCGCCGGGACGAAGAGCACTACGGGTCGCCGCAGGATGGCGAGTTCGCGGTCGCCGGCGGGCAGATCTACCTGGTGCAGACCCGCCCGGTGACCACGCTGAAGCCGCGCGCCGGCGCCACCGAGGCCGCCAAGGCGTCCAAGGCGGCCAAGCCGGGCGAGGAGCTGGTGCGCGGGCTCGGCGCGAGCCCCGGCGTCGCGGTCGGGACGGTGCGGGTCCTCGGCTCGCCGGAGGAGGGCGCCAAGCTCAAGGAGGGCGAGGTTCTCGTCACCCGGATGACGAAGCCGGACTGGGTGCCCCTGATGCGTCGGGCGACCGCCATCGTGACGGACGAGGGCGGGATGACGAGCCACGCCGCCATCGTCTCGCGCGAGCTGGGCGTGCCCTGCATCGTGGGCACGCAGCGGGCCACGACCGCGCTGCTCGAGGGGACGAAGGTGACGGTGGACGGCGGGGAAGGGGTCGTCTACCGCGGCGAGGTGAGGCCGGTGGCAACTCCGACGGCTGAACCCAAGCTCGCGCCCGTGCGCGCGGCGGCGCCGGTGACCGGCACGCGGCTCTACGTCAACCTGGGCGAACCGGCGCGCGCCGCCGAGGTCGCGGCCCTGGACGTCGACGGGGTGGGACTGCTGCGCGCCGAGTTCATGATCCTCGAGGCGCTGCAGGGGACGCACCCGCGGCTGCTCGTCGAGCGAGGCCAGCGCGCTGCCATGGTCGAGCGGCTCGTGGCCAGCCTGCGGGCCATGGTCCGGGCGTTCCACCCGCGGCCGGTGGTCTACCGAACCATGGACTTCCGCAGCAACGAGTTCCGCGGCCTGGAGGGCGGGGAACGCTACGAGCCCGCGGAGGAGAACCCGATGATCGGCTACCGCGGCTGCTATCGGTACACGCGCGAGGCCGACCTCTTCGCGATCGAGCTCGAGGTCATCCGCAAGGTCCGGGCCGAGCTGCCCAACCTGCACCTGATGATCCCCTTCGTCCGCACGGCCTGGGAGTTCCAGGAGTGCAAGCGCCTCGTCGACGAGAGTGGGTTGCGCCCGGGGCCCAGCTTCCAGCTGTGGGTCATGGCCGAGGT
>DASXVQ010000166.1:0-7569 GCA_036504155.1 Myxococcales bacterium | reverse complement strand
GCGGATCTCCAGGCGCTTGGCCCGCTGCGCGCGGACCGTCGACAGGCTCTCGATGGAGTCGACGATGACCTCGCGCTTGGGGTTCTCCTCGTCGCGCGCGTCGATCTGCACGGTGCCCTTGACCAGCACCGGCTCGTCGCCTCTGAGCAGCGGCTCCCAGTTCTCGAAGCCGGCCCGCGGCACGCCCTTCTGCCACTTGCCGTCGACCATCATCGGCTTGCTGCCGTCCTTGGGCGGGAAGCACACCAGCCCCACCGATCCCGACAGGTCCTCGAGCGTGGCCCAGCCCATCTTCTTGCCGCTCTGGGTCACCTTCTCGCGCACCCCGACGATGATGCCGGCCATGATCGCCTTGTCGTCCTTGCGCATCTGCTGGACCTTGGCGCAGGGCCGGGCGTAGCGCTCGACCTCGCGCTTGTACTGCTCCAGCGGGTGGCCGGTGATGTAGAAGCCGATGGACTCCTTCTCCAGCTTGAGCCGCTCCTTCTCGCCCCACTCCTCGCCCTTGACGTAGTCCTCGGCGTCGATGGACTTGCCGGTCTTGGCGGCCAGCGCGCCGAACAGGGACGACTGGCCCACCGCGCGGTCGCGCTGGTCGGCCTGGCCGCGCTCCAGCGCCCGGTCCACCGTGGCGAACATCCGCGCCCGCGCCACCTTGGTGAAGTCGAAGGCCCCGGCCTTGATCAGGCACTCGACGACCTTGCGGTTCACCTTCTTGAGGTCCACCCGCTGGCAGAAGTCGAACAGGCCCTTGAACGGGCCCGTCTTGCGCGCGGCCATGATGGCCTCGATGGCCGCCTCGCCGACGCCCTTGATGGCCCCCAGTCCGAAGCGGATCTTCCCTTCCACCGCCGCGAAGTCGAACTCCGACTCGTTGACGTCGGGCTGCAAGACCTCGATGCCCGAGGCGCGCGCCTCGCCGATGTGCGGCACCACCTTGTCGGTGTTGTCCTTCTCGCTGGAGAGCAGCGCCGCCATGAACTCCACGCGGTGGTGCGCCTTGAGCCAGGCGGTCTGCATGGTGATGACGGCGTAGGCGGCGGAGTGGCTCTTGTTGAAGCCGTACTCGGCGAACTTCTCCATGCCGTCGAACACGCGGCCGGCGACCTTCTCGTCGACGCCCAGCTTGATCGCGCCCTCCATGAAGCCGGCGCGCTCCTTCTCCATGACCTCCTTCTTCTTCTTGCCCATCGCCCGGCGCAGCATGTCGGCGCGGCCCAGGCTGTAGCCGGCCAGCACCTGGCTGATCTGCATGACCTGCTCTTGGTAGACGATGACGCCGTAGGTCTCGTTGAGCAGCGGCTCGAGCTTGGGGTGGTCGTACTCCACCGGCATCTGCTTGTGCTTGCGCTTGATGTAGAGCTCCACCATCGTCACGTCGGTGCCGGGGAGCTTCTGCTTCAAGGGGCCGGGGCGGTAGAGCGCGCCGGCGGCGATGATGTCCTCGAAGCAGCTGGGCCTGAGCGCCTTGACCATCTCGGTGAAGCCCGAGGACTCCATCTGGAAGATGCCCGCGGTGTCGCCCTTGGCCATGATCTCGAAGCACAGGTCGTCGTTGAGCGGCAGCATGCTCGCTTCGAGCTGCTGGTCGGCGGGCAGCTTGCGGTTGATGAGGTCGATGGCGTGCTGGATGACGGTGAGGGTCTTCAGCCCCAGGAAGTCGAACTTCACCAGGCCGGCCAGCTCCACCTCCTCCTTGGCGAACTGGGTGACGACGGTGGTCTCGCCGGGCGGCTGGTAGAGCGGCACGTAGTCGGTCAGCGGCTTGTCGCCGATGACGATGCCCGCGGCGTGCATGCCCGGCTGGCGGTGCAGGCCCTCGAGCGCCATGGCGATCTCGAGCAGGTCCTTGGTGGTGATCTCCTTCTCTTCCTTCTCGCCGGGGGAGATCATCTTCACGCCCAGCGGCTTGGGCTGGTCGATGAGCTCCTTGAGCTTGGGCTCGCCAGGGATGTCCTTCTCGCCGTCCTTGACCGCCTTCTTGCCGAAGATGGCGTCCTTGAGGCTGATGCCCAGGATGTCGGGGACCAGCTTGGCGATCTTGTCGCCCTCGGCGAAGGGCAGGTTGAAGACGCGGCAGACGTCGCGCAGCACGCTCTTGGCCTTGAGCGAGCCGAAGGTGATGATCTGCCCGACCTTGTCCTTGCCGTACTTCTCGCTGACGTAGTCGATGACCTTGAAGCGGTTGGTCTGGCAGAAGTCGACGTCGAAGTCGGGCATCGAGACGCGTTCCGGGTTGAGGAAGCGCTCGAAGAGCAGCTTGTAGGGGATGGGGTCGAGGTCGGTGATGCGCAGCGACCAGGCGACGATGGAGCCCGCGCCCGAGCCGCGTCCCGGGCCCACCGGCACGCCGTGGGTCTTTCCCCAGTTGATGAAGTCCTGGACGATGAGGAAGTAGCCGGCGAAGCCCATCTTCAGGATGACGCCGACCTCCAGCTCCAGCCGGGCGCGGTACTGGTCCGGGTCGAACGGCTCGCCCTTCTTCTTCTTCTCGGCGAAGCGCCGGTCCAGGCCCTCGCGGGCGAGCTTGGCCATCAGCTCGTCCTCGCTGATGCCCTCCGGCAGCGGGAACGAGGGCGGACGCGAGGCGCCCAGCTTCATCTCCAGCTTGCACTGCTCGGCGATGCGCAGGGTGTTGGCCACCGCCTCCGGGCAGTCGGAGAACGCCGCGATCATCTCCTCGGGGCTCTTGATGTAGAGCTCGGCCGTTTCGTGGCGCAGCCGCTTCTCGTCCGCCAGCGTCTTGCCGCTGGCGATGGCCATCAGGATCTCCTGGGCCCGCGCCTGCTCCTTGGCCACGTAGTGGCAGTCGGCGGTGGCCAGCAGGGGGATGCCGGTGTCCCGGGAGAGCTGCTTGAGCGCGTCGTTGGCCTTGAGCTGGTCGGCCATCCCGTTCGACTGGATCTCCAGGAAGAAGTGGTCGGGCTCGAAGATGGCCCGGTACTGGAGGGCGGCCTCGCGGGCCTTGTCCATGTTGCCGCGCAGCGCGTTCTGCGGGACCTCGCCGCCCAGGCAGGCGGTGGAGGCGAAGATGCCCTTGGAGTGCTTGGCCAAGAGCTCCTTGTCGATGCGCGGGTTGTAGTAGTAGCCCTCGGTGTAGGCGAGCGAGGCGAGGAGACGCATGTTCGCGTACCCCTCGGCGTTCTGGGCCAGGAGCACCAGGTGGTGGCTCGAGCGCTCGGTCTTGTCGAGGTGGCCCTTGACCGCGACGTAGGCCTCCATCCCGATGATGGGCTTGATGTTGGCTTCCTTCGCCTTCTTGTAGAAGTCGATGGTGCCGAACATGTTGCCGTGGTCGGTCACCGCCACCGCCGGCATCTTCATCGCCGTGACGGTCTTGATGAGATCCTTCATCCGGATCGCGCCGTCGAGCAGGCTGTAGAGGGTGTGCAGATGCAGGTGGACGAAGGACATGCGGGACCACCTCTCGGCGCGTGGGCCCGCTTGTCGTAGCGACCTGGATCAGGGGTGTCAACCAGCCAACGGGGGGCGAAGAGGGGGCGGCGGGCGCGCCGCGCTTGACAAGCCCGCTCAGCGCGGCGGCCGCCGTTCCTTGCCGGTGGAGGTGGCCTTCTTGCGCTGGGCCGCCAGCCCGGCAATCGTCTCGCGCACCTTCTTGGAGGCCTTGCGCGGCGAGACCTTCTTGATGAAGTCGCGACCGCGGTCCACGGCGGCGGCGATCGGCAGGGTTACCAGGTTGGCGGGCGGCGAGTCGGGGCTGCGCGGGTGCGGCAGCGTCGGGGCGAGCTTCTTGGCCCGCGTGAGCCGGTCGCCCAGCTGGCGCAGGCGCACCGGGCCCAAGGCCTTGCGCAGCTTGGGGAAGACCTCGGACTCCTCCTCCTGGACGTGGTGGCGCACGTTCTCCATGAGCACGGTGACCTTGGCCTCGAACCGCTCGGCGTCCGGGGCGAGGTTCCTGAGCTCGTCGAGGGTCCACTTGACGATGTGGTGCTCCTCCAGCGACTCGAGGACCTGGTCCTCCTCGTCGGGGACGGCCTCGCGCACCGCCGGGTAGAAGAGGGCCTCCTCGATCGCCGCGTGGCGCGACAGCTCGGCGATCATCCGGTCGACCAGCTCACGGCGCAGCTTGGAGTCGTCCTCGTCGGTCGCTTCGAAGCGCTTGAAGAGCCGGTCGACGGCCTTGTGGTCCTGGGCCAGCAGCGTCAGGGCGTCCATGTCCTCAGCCTCCTCGTGCTCACGAGAAGGTGGCGCCGGTCAGCGAAGGCGGCTCGGCCGGTCGAAGGGGAAGGAGGAGCGCGGCGGGCGCCCGGTCACAGGTAGCGCATCCAGACCAGCGCCAGGACCGGCACGACGATCCCCAGCGCCAGGAAGACGCCCTTGCGGCTGACCAGCTGCTTGGGGCCGCGGATCATGATCGCGCCCGAGAGCGCCAGGAAGAGCAGGGCGAGGGCGTAGCCGTCCGCGAACCACGTCCAGGCGCCGTGCCGCTCGTTGAGGTGCAGGAAGTTCACGTCGCGGATCAGCGGGCGATCCGCGAGCGCGAGGTGGCGGGCGAGGCCGGTGGCCGGGTCGTAGTCCACGGTGTCGCGGTCGCCGGTCTCGAAGAAGAGGCTGAAGCGGTCGCGGCCGCGCCAGAACGCGTTCTTGGGAGGCGCGCTGCGCCCCAGCGCCGTGCCGAGCGCGGCGACCAGCGCCGGCTCCTCGTCCTTGGTGAGCGAGGCGGGGTCGCGCGCGAGCTCGTCCCGGCGGGCCTGGGGCAGCGAGGCGAGCAGCTGGGCCGGCGTGCCGACGCGGGTCTCGCTGCGCTCCGCCGACTGGTTGTAGTTCCAGTGGTGGCGGTGGTTCACCGCGATGCCCGACACCGCGTAGGCAAACGTCAGCCCGAAGGCCAGGTAGCCCAGGTCGCGGTGGAGGGTGACGAGCCGGGCGCGCCAGCGCATCGCCTAGAGGAACTCGGCGCCGGTGGCGCGCACGACCGCCGCCTTGGTCTGGATGGGCAGGTTGTGCGCCTCGGCGTAGTGCTGCGCCGTCTCCAGCGGGATGTCGATGAGCTCGACGACGCCTTCGGCGCGGGCGCGCTTGCCGATGGAGCCCTCGGGCACCAGGAACGCCGGAGCGGTCAGCACCCGCAGCGCATCCCCGCTCTTGTCCTCGCTCTGCAGGGCGAACCAGCTGCGGCGGTGGCCGCACATCGCCGAGACGTTGCCCTCCACGCGCACGGTCTTGCCGGCCAGGCTCTCGGGCAGCTGCGTCAGCTCGGCGACCGTGGCGACCGGAGCGGTCCCGGTCAGCTTGGTGCCCACCGCGAGGATGGTCGCGCCGGTCTTCTCGTCCTTGATCTCGGTGATCTTGTCGCTGGCCGGGGTCACCGCGACGTCGTCGGAGCAGGAGTGGCCCTTCTTGGGCTCGGCCGCGGCGGCCTGGGGCTGCGCCAGGGCAGGGGCCGCGGCCGGAGCCGGGGTCGTGCGCACGGCGGTGGGCGCTGCGGGCGTGGCCGCGGAGGTCTCCTGCGGCGGCTTGCAGGACCAGAGGGCGAGGCTGGCAAAGAGCGGGATCAGGGCAAGTCGGTTCATCGGTTCCTCGGGGTGCAGGAGGGCGGCATCTTACCAACAGAGAGCCGACGCGGGCTTCCCCGATTCAGGGGGCGTATCCGGCGATCCGCCGGCCGATGGCCGATGGCCAGCGACTCGAGCAGCGAGTGGGCCTTCTCGGGCTTTCCCGTGCCGCCCGGCACCGCAGGGACTCCGGGGACCGGGCAGCGGCCTCGGCGACATCGGGCGCGGAGTCCGCCCCGACCGCGTCTCACTCCGCCTTGGGCGAGTCGGCGGGGGCGGCGGCCGACTGGGTCTCGGCAGGCGGGGTGGTGGCTTTCAGGCCTGCGCGCAGCGGCTCGAGCAGGCCCATGCGCTGCTTGAGACGCAGGACGCGCAGCACGCTCTCGTCGAGGCGGCGCTGCAGGTCCGGCTGCGACTTCACCATCGCGACGATCACGCGGTGGACGTCCATGCCCTTGTCCCAGCCGAAGGGAGCGGTGGTCAGCAGGATGTCGTTGCCGGCGAGGAAGGCCTTGCGCACGACCTCTTCCTGGTCGCCGCCGGTCGCCTCGCTCAGCGTCTGGATGGCGAGGTCGTCGGTGACCGTGAGCCAGCCGCCCTGGTGCGCCAGCGAAACCAGCTCCGGCGAGAGGATGGACGGGACCGAGCCGTAGGACTTGAAGCCGACGTTGGCCAGCATCACGCCGCCCAGCGCGTCGCCGGCCTGCGAGAACGCCCCGATCTGCCGCTGGATCTCGGCGAGGGCGCGGTCGGTGACCACCAGTGCGTGGTCGGAGTTCTTGTCCAGGTCGCCGTAGCCGGGGAAGTGCTTGCCGATGGGGATCACGCCCTCGGAGGACAGACCCTGCGCGTAGGCCTTGGCGAGCTTGGCGACGAGGGCCGGGTCGGCGCCCATGGAGCGGCCGGACTCGAACATCAGGCCGCTGTCGGCGAGGTCGAGGACCGGGCCCAGGTTGCAGTTGAAGCCCAGCGACTTCATCCCCGAGCCGACCGTCTTGCCCCAGCGGCGCGCGTTCTTCTCGTCGCCCTGGCCCAGCTCGCGCCCGGAGGGGACGCCGCGCAGCGGCTTGAAGAACTTGAGGCGGTTGAGCTTGCCGCCCTCCATGTCCGCCGAGACCAGCAGCGGGACCTTGGCGCGCCTCTGCAGGCTCTCGATGCGGGTGCGCACCTTGTCGGTGGAGCGCAGCAGGTTGCCGACGAAGATGACCGAGCCGACCGTGACCGGCGCCTCGGGGTCGAGCGGCGGGTACGACATGATGACCTGCGCGACCCGGTCCTCCAGGCTCAGCGTGGCGAGCAGCAGGGCGGCGAGGTCGTCCTCGGCGGCGGGCGGAGCCTTCTTGGGCTCGGCGGCGGCCGGAGCAGGGGCGCCGGCGGCCGGGGCGGGTGCGGCGGCCCACGTCCGGGTCCCGGGAGAGAAAGCGAGCGCGAGGGCGAGGACTGTCGAGAACCGGGCGTTCACGCCCTAGGAATGACCTAGAACGAGGGCTGCGGCAAGTTCGCGCTTCAGAGCGTCTCGCCGCGCGGGAAGACGAAGCGCTCCGCCTCCTTCGATCGGAACCACTGCAGCGTCACGCTGGCTCCGCGCTCGAGGCCGACCACGCGGAACGCCGCGAATTGCTCGGTGTCCGGGTCCTGATTGCGCACGAGGTAGACGTGCTCGAGGGCCGCGGGGACGAAGTCGTGGGTGCCGTCGATGCCCACCGGGAAGTCGTTCGGGTCGACCGTCTCGGGGACGTCCTCGAGGGAGATGGGCCCCAGGTCGACGATCCACGAGGTGTCGTCGGTCACCGTGTTGACGCGGAAGCGGAGGTCCACGCTGTCCAGGCTCAGGTCCCAGTCGTTGTTCACCTCGCCGTCATCCACGGTGGTCGCGTGCTTGAAGCTCACCACCGAGCCCAGGTAGTCGGCGTCGGAGGTGTGGGGGCGCAAGGTGGCGATGCCGGCGTAGGGCGGCGCGGTCACGAAGCACACGCCGCCGTCTCCGCAGGGCTCGACCGGGCGGGTTTCCACGGATGGGTTGCAGGCGCCCAAGGCGGCGCAAGCGAGAGCG
>DASXVQ010000165.1:0-5799 GCA_036504155.1 Myxococcales bacterium | reverse complement strand
CTGCATCGCGACGGCGAGCCGGTCGTAGATCTGCTGCACGGCCACGAGCTGCCAGGGACCGAAGTGGGTCGAGGCGCCCTCGTAGTTCTGGGTCGAGTACTCCTCGCGGGTGGTCACGTAGCTCGAGTAGGCGTTGACCGGCCCGGCCACGATCACCCGGGTCACGCCGAGCGTGGCCAGCGTGGGCGCGACCGTCTCGCGGATGCGCCGCGCCGCGGTGGTGGTCACCTCGAACGGCGAGCCCACCAGCGCGAGGGAGCCGAGGCGGACCAGCTGGAACGGGAGGACGGCGGGCGTGTACGGGACCGGCTTCTTGGTTCCGGTCTCGAGGACGATGGGCTTCTCGGCCTGGCACTCGGTCTGGACGGGGGTGCACATCAAGCCGGGCAAAAGGAGCGCGACGACCTCGCAGCTGGCGCCCTCCACCCCGTAGCCAGGCCCGTCCTCGGCGCCCGCGATGGCCGACAGGCCCATGGCGGCGGGGCAGGTGACGTGGGGCGTGCCGTCGGTCAGGCTGGCCGGGACATCGACGGCGTCCATCTTCACGTAGACGTGGCGGGAGTCGACCGCCCCGCGCAGCGGCTCGCTGGCCGCGGCGTAGAGCTCGCGGGCCTTGGCGAGCTGCTTCTCTCCCGAGAGGGCGGTGCTCTCGAAGTCGTCGGCCCCGCCCCCGTCCTCGCCGCCGAAGATGTTGGGGCTCGAGTCGCCCGCGGTGGCCTGGGCGAACGCGGCCACGAAGGACCTCGCCGCCGAGTAGTCGGTCCCCTTCTCCCGCTCGAACCGGTAGGAGGCGTAGCCCTTGTTGTCGCCGCTGATGAGCCGGTTCTTGTTGCCCATCGAGGTGGCGTGGACCCCGAACCAGTCGACGAGCCCGATCTCGTCGCCGGCCAGGGTCTGAAGCCGCAGCAGGGTCATGCGCTTGTCCAGGTCGTACGGGTAGCGGTCGCGCTCCACCTGCGGGTTCTTGTCGTAGGCGGCCCGGGACCGGTTGATCGAGGTGTCGAGCAGGTCGCCCTCGGCCACGAAGATCCGTCCGGGCGCCAGGTTGGCGTGCGCCCGGGCGATGGACTGGTAGAGGCCCTCGACGATGGCGTCGAAGTTCTGCGGGTTGAACCCCAGGACGCTCAGGTCGTAGAGCGCGTAGTAGGAGTAGCCCCCCGGCCCACTGTGGGTATGGGTCGCCGAGAGGAAGACGTTCTGCTCGGTGTAGAGGCCGCCGAAGGTCTCGCGCAGCCGCCGGAACACCTCCTGCTCCACCCCCTGGAAGACCATCCCCAGGTCCGCGCTGACGAAGACCGCGCGCTGGCCGTTGCAGGGGCTCCCGATGACGAAGGCCCGGGAGCGCAGCCGGGTGTGGATGCCCGCCGTCTTCTGCGCGACCTGGGAGTAGCCCATCATCCCCAGCTCGGCCGCCGGCCCGGTGAGGTCGTACGTCCCCGCGCCGATCTCGAAGTCCTCGTTGCCCTCGCAGACGCCGGCGTCGGGCCCGGGGGCGGCGGCGTCGGGTCCCGCCGAGGCGGCATCGGCCTGCGCGGAGGCGTCGGGAGCGCTGCCGACCGGCCCGGAGTCGAGGCCCGAGGCGGCGTCGGTGGCGACCCGGGAGGCATCCAGCCCCGGTCCGGGCGCCTCGCCGGCATCGGGGCGGTCCGACGGCGACCCCGGATCGGTGCGGCAGCCAGCGGCCCCGATCGCTGCCAGCGCGAGCAGGACCAGGACGAGCCTCTTGGAGCGGACCATGCGGACTCTCGTGGTGACGGGCGGATCCCAGCCGAACCCCAGGCCGCGCGGAGACTGGAGCGCGGCCGGGACGCCGTCAAGGGGCCGGGGCGCGACTCGGCACACGGGGCCATTCCCTCGTCGCGCGCAGGTCGTCGGGCCGGACCACCCCGGGCGAGGGCAGGCATCCGCCACAGCCCGGCGCCCACGGGAGCGTTCCACTCGCCAGCGCGGCGCGTCCTCGAGATATGGGACATGCCCTGGCCACCTCCCCGCCTCGGGAGGAGCCTCGCCCGCAGCGGCGCGGAGCGCGGAGGCTACGCGGCCTGGCCGGGAGCCCCCGCCGCCATCGCCCCGCCGCGCTTGGCGGCCTGGAGCAGCACCGAGGCGACCTCGCGCACGTTGGCGCCGGCGCTCTCGGCCTCGGTCATCGCCTGGCGCAGCCGCTCGGCCTGGACCGCGAACTCGCGGATGGCCTCCACCATCTGCCCGACCCCGCCGTGCTGCTGCTCGACCGAGGCGGCGATCTCCTTGGCCATGCCCGCGGTGGAGACGGCCAGGTCGACGATCTCCTTGAGGTGGTCGGTGCTCGCCTGGGCGCGCCCCACCACCTCCTCGACCTTCTTCAGCCCGTTGGAGGAGAGGACGGCGGCATCGTCGACGCCGCTGGCGATGGACTGCAGGTCCCGGCGGATCTTCCCGGCGGCGTCGGCGGACTGCAGCGCCAGCGAGCGCATCTCCTGGGCGACGACGGCGAAGCTGCGGCCCTGCTCGCCGGCGCGGGCGGCCTCGATGTTGGCGTTGATGGCCAGCACGTTGGTCTGGTCGCCCAGCTCCTCGATGACCATCACGATCTCGTCGAGCTTCCGGGCCCGCTCGCCCAGCGCGACGATGCGCCGGGTCATCTCGCCGACCTCGCCGCGCACCACGTCCAGGTCGGCCACCATGCTCGTCAGGCCGTCGCCGCCGGCGCGCCCGGCGGACTCGGTCCGGGTCGCCACCTCGCGGACCTCGTTGGCCTTCTGGCTGGCGCGCGAGGAGACCTGGCCCACCTCGGTGGCGGAGACCTGCGTCTCGGCGATGGCGCCGGCCTGGCGCTGCACCACCTCGGACTGCGCGTCGAGCGCGCCCTTGAGCACGCCGATGGCCTCGGTCAGCCCGTGGCCGCCCTGGGCCAGCTGCGCGGCGAGCGAGGCCACCTCCGCCTCGCGCGAGCCCAGCTGCGCGACCTGGCTCTCGGAGCGGGCGAGCAGCTCGCCGAAGCGCAGGAAGACCAGCAGGCTCAGCGAGGCCGTCAGCCCCAGGACGCCGAAGGCGAGCGCGCCGCGCATGGAGTCGATGCCCGCCGCGGACAGGGACTCGCCCAGCGCGGTCAGGACGATGAACCCCAGGCCCAGCAGCACCAGCCGGGCGCTGCGGTTGCCGGCCCGGGCCTCCAGGAAGGCGACCAGCGCGGAGGCGATGCTGCCCCCCATGCCGAAGGCGATCCACGGGAGCAGCCCGGCGAAGATGCTGCCGCCGGCGAGGAGGACGAGCGAGCAGAGGGTGGAGATGACCATCATCGCCTGCCCGTACAGCTCGAACCAGCGGCGCCGCCGCAGCGCCACCCCGCGCGCCACGAAGAGGATGAGCCCCGGCACCGAGTAGAACGAGGCCACCAGCATCGCCACCGGGTAGACGCGCGACGAGCCGAACAGCACCATCGGGACGTTGCTCTGGAAGACGAGGACCAGCCCCAGCGAGGCCGAGAAGACGCACAGCCCCAGGTACTCGACCTGGCGGCGGCGGCCGAACCAGAGCACCAGCGCCACCAGGCCCATGACGATGGCGATGATCCCCACGACCGTGCCGCGCAGGCCGCTGCGCATCGTCTCCAGCGCCAGCTGGTGGTGCTCTCCCAGCCGCAGGCCGGTGACGGCCACCGCCGCGCCCGAGGCCTGCAGGCGCAGGAGCACCGTCGACCCCAGCGCCTTGGGCGGCAGCGGGATGAGGTGCGCGCCGATCTCCTCGGTGTACTCGCCGCTCCCGGGGCGGACCTCGCCGCTGCGGAAGAAGCGCTCGCCGTCCAGGTAGGCCTCGAGCGCGGCCGCGTTGGCGTTGTCGACGTAGAGCGTCGGGTCGCGCAGGCTCTCGGCGGGAATGGGGATGGCCAGCCAGAGCAGGTTGCGGCCCTTCTTGTCCGGCGGCTCCAGGTTGGCGACGGTCGGCTGGAACGAGGCGGCGAAGTCCGGGGCGGTCCAGCCGGGCTTGCCGTCCGCCAGCGGCGCCGGGTCGTCCCAGCGGTAGCGCCAGCCGCCCTCCAGGGACGCGGCGCGGGCGCTCGACAAAAGGCCAATGGCGACGAGCACTTGCACCAGGCAGACGGTCAGTCGACGCTTCATGCTCGGCACCTCGCACCCCACCCCCTTTTGTAGCGGGCACGTTCGCAGGGCGCCACGCTCGCAGAGCGTGGGGTCGCAGATCGGGCGTGCGATTCCGCTCCTGCCCGCCCGGCCTGCCGGCGGCCGTTCGGGCTCCCGGGCCGGACGCTACTGGCGAGCCAGCCGGAGGATCATCCGCAGCGACAGCTCGATGCCGGCCTCGACGACCTCGGGCTCCAGGTTCTCGGGCAGATCGTCGCGCGTGTGGTAGGGCAGCGGCTTGGGGTGCAGCGGGCTGGGGCTCATCCCCACGATGCAGGTGGCGGGGATGCCGGCGCGGGCGAACTCGGCCGCGTCGGTGGCGCCGATTCCGTAGAACATCTGGCGGCGGCAGAACGGCACGCCCAGCGCCTTGGCCTCCTCCTCGAGCATCGCCACCAGCTCCTCCGAGAGCTTCACGAAGCCGTTGAGGTCGGAGACGAGCGCGCTGAGCGAGTCCAGGTGGAAGAAGCTGTCGAGGTCGACGTCAGAGGTGGGCGCCGAGGCCAGCAGCGCCTGCTGGTCGCGCACGAAGGCCCGCGCGCCGCGCAGCCCGGACTCCTCGGCGTCGAAGCTCGCGAAGATCACCCGGGTGCCGTGGAGCAACCCCGGGTCCTGGCCCAGCCTCTCCCGCAGCTGGGAGGCGACGCTGACCAGGATGCCGCTGGCGACGAGGTTGTCGCCCGCCCCGGGCACCGAGCGCGGGCTCACCAGGAACAGGCCGATCGCCGAGCCGACGGCGCCGAACAGGCCCAGCAGGAGCGAGACGGTCGACGGGAGGCCCGCGCCCAGCCAGACCACCAGGCCAGCGGCGATCGGCAAGGCGTAGAGCGTGAGGGCGACCCAGCCCAGGGCCAGGATGTAGACGGCCTTGGAGTGGCGCAGGAACCGGAACTCGTAGGCGCTGTCGTGGTGCGCGCTCAAGACCACCTGGCGGCGCACCGGTTGGCCGCCCTGCGGCTCGAGGACGCCCATGACGTTGGTGCAGCGCCGCCTGGGGAAGAGCGGGTCCAGCAGCTCGCGGTAGAAGCCGAACTCCAGGATCGAGAGCGCCAGGACGAGCAGCAGCAGCGCAAACGCCGGCAGAGCCGAACCGCGCGCGAGCAGCACCGAGGCGGCCAGCGTCACCGGCGCGGTGAGCACGTGGTGCCAGATGAAGGCGTGCGGGTGGCACTCGAACGGCTGGATCTCCACGCGGTCGCAGTGCCCGCGCAGGTCCGCCGCGATGAGCTCGGCGGCCTTGCGGCAGGCCTCGCTGCCGGCGGGGCGCGGGCCGCAGGCGTCGAGGATGCGGCGGGTCCAGGCCAGCGCCTGGTGCGCGCGGCGGTTCACGGGCGACGCGACGGTCGCGGCGGTTTCCAATTCCATGGCCCCTCTCTTGGTGGGCGAGGAGTCTGGAGCCTGAGGCACCTGGGCCTCAAGCGCCTACGTGGGCCGGGGCCCGGCAATCCGTCGAGCGGGAGACAGCGCCGTCGCTCGGCGGCCGCGGGCTGCTGTCACCCCACATCTCTTCGGATGATTTCCACCAATTAGCCGGCGAGCTGGGTAGAGCCCGGCCTCCGTGCCCAATGCCGATCACTTTGGGTCCGTCCGAGCGATGGGCTTCTTGGCCGGGTACCGCGTGTCCTTGAACTTGCGGCGGCGCGGGTAGCGTCGGTCTCCCCTGCGGTCGGGGAGGAACAGC
>DASXVQ010000164.1:0-36386 GCA_036504155.1 Myxococcales bacterium | reverse complement strand
CAGCCAATCGTTTCCAGAGTATCTTCCACCATGGTCGCTCTCTCCTCGCACGTTCACGCGTGCGTTGGTTTGGGTTCCACCGGCAGACTACTTGCCGGCTGGAGAGAGCGGCCTTCTCATCCCATCTTGGCGACCTTGGCGTCAAAGAACGCCCCGCAGAGACGCACGCCGGCGTGGTCTGTATCAAGAGCCGTCCGTGGCACGAATCTGTCAGGCGTGAGCCGGGGCTCGCAGCGCGCGGTGAATCCCAACCGGGCGTTGGGTTGCGGGCGAAGCCAGCGCTACGCTCGCCGAAGGGTGCCGGGGTCGTGTCGGTCGGTCGCGTCGGCCCGAGCTCGACGCGGCTCCCATCACTGCCAGGGATTAAGGATGCCCGCGCGTTGACGCTCGCGGCTCAGGCCGCGCTCTTGGCCACCGGGTGGTCCTCGTGGAAGCGCTTGAGCCGCTCCTCGAGCACCGGGAACTGGTCGCGCCGCACCAGCGAGGTGCAGGCGCGCAGGCCCTCGGGGTGGGCGCTGCCGGTGATGCCCAGGGTGATGGCGCTGATGCCGTAGTGGATGAGCTCGGCGAGGAGCTGGCTGCCGGAGAGGCCGGGGTACGAGAAGGTGAAGTAGAAGCCGTCGCCGATGGGGGCGTCGAGGTCCTTGTCGTAGACGATCTTGAAGCCGTTCTCGGTGAAGAGCTTCTTCATCACCTTCGCCTTCTCGCCGTACTCGCGGACGAGGGAGACGAAGTCGATCTCGCCGTCGTTGACGGCCTTGAGCATCGCCGTCAGCGCGTACTGCGCGGAGTGGCTGGTGCCCGAGGAGATGGCGTAGACGGCGTCGTACAGCAGCGCGTGCCCCACCTGGTCGGAGTTGAAGTAGCGCAGGAGGTCCGGGCTCTTCAGCTCCCAGACCTTCTTGGAGACGACCATCATCGCGATGCGCTCGCCGGCGTAGCTGAAGGCCTTGGAGCTGGAGATGAGCAGGACGTAGTTGTCGGTGTAGCGCGCGACGGTGGGCTGGTAGGGCGGCTGGCCGGGCTTGGAGTAGTCCTGCCGGAAGTCCATGGCGAAGTAGGCCAGGTCCTCGATGACGATGGCCCCGTACTTGGTCGCCATCGCGCCGATGGTCTTCAGCTCGTCCTCGGTCAGGCAGATCCACGCCGGGTTGTTGGGGCTCGAGTACAGGATGGACGAGACCTTGCCGGTGGCCAGGTAGCTCTCCAGCTTGGGCCCCAGCTTGTCGCCGCGGAAGTCCGAGACGTCGAACGACATGTAGCCGTGGCCGAGCAGCTTGCACTGCTGCTTCTGCACCGGGAACCCGGGGTCGAGGAAGAGCGTGCCCTCGCGGTTGGCCCAGGTGCGGTTGATGGTCATGAACGCCGCCAGCGCGCCCATCATCGAGCCCACGGTGGGGATGCAGTACTCGGGGGCGGTCTCGATGTTCAGGAACAGCTTCACGAACCGGGCGATCTCCCTCTTCACCGGCTCGATGCCCTGGATGTCCGGGTAGAGGGAGGCCACGCCCTGGCGCAGCGCGGCGATCTGCGCGTCCACGCCGAGCTGGAGCGCCGGCAGCCCGGGGATGCCCATCTCCATGCGCACGAACTTCACGCCCGTGTCCTGCTCGACGAGGTCGACGATGCGCTTGATCTGCCGGATGGAGGCGCGGCCGAGGTCCTGCAGGCCGAGCGATTTGGTGTGGCGGGTCACCACGTCGGGAGGGATGGGGGTCGGACGGGAAGAGGGCATGGCGGGATCCGTGGGGTCGGACGGCACGGGCCGTCGGGAAGGAGAGAGCAAGATCGCACTACCTCCGGCGGAGTCAAGCCGCGCCCACTGGGGCTCGCGGTCCCGGGGAGGCCGCGAGCGGGGGGAACGGGAGCAGGCCCTTCGCGCACACCGGGTCGACTCCCACGCACTGCGCGGCTAGAGTGCGCCCGCGATCAACGGCGAGTCCGACCCGCGCAGGACCCGGCGCGTCGTTCGCCGCCAGGAGGGTGCGATGCGGCTGTGGACGACGGTCTTCGTGGCGCTCGGTGCGCTCGGGGCGGGTTTCGAGGCGTGGGGCGCGACGGCGACGTGCACGGTGAAGGAGGGGCTGAACGTCACGCCCTTCTCGGGACCCGCGTTCGGTCCGCCGCAGGCCACTTCGTACCGGCCGATGCTGGAGACGGCGGACTACGCGCTGCGCATCGACGTGCAGCAGATCGTCGGGTGCTGCGCCGGAGGGGCGACCATCGCGTCGAGCGTCGCCGTCCGCGCCCGCGGCGAGGTCTTCCGCATCGACATGAACGGGACCTACCTGCGCCGGCATCCGACCGGGGTCTGGACCAGCGGGACCCCCGACACTTTCCAGGGGGTCGTCTTCTCCGTCGACCACGCGGCGGGCATTTACTCATTCAGCTACCGCGCTCTGGGGACGGACCCCGACGCGTTCCGGGTCACCATCACGCGGAGCGCCGTGACCGGGGTCCTCGTGGTAGCGGAGGTCGACTCCGCCAGGCAGATGCGTACGACCTCGCTCTGCCAGGGCACCCAGGACCCGACGCTGGCCCTCGAGACCTCGCACTTCGACGCCAAGTACCAGCCGGCGGACCTCCGGGTCTCCATCGGCTCGAACACGCCGATTGCCGTGACGTCGTCGCGGCAGGTCCTCTACGTCGTGGAGGTCGGCAACCTTGGGGGCACGAGCGTCGGCCGCGCGCCGCTGAAGCTCACGAGCCTCCCGACCGGCCTCGGCGACCTGACTTGGACCTGCCCGGTCCAGCCCGCGGCCTGCTCTGCGGCCTCGGGCGCGGCGAGCACGCCGCCCAGCGTCGACCTCCCCATCGACAGCGTCGCGAGGATCGAGATCTCCGGGGTCGCCAATTGGGTCGCCAGCCCCCAGACGCTCGCGGTGGAGGTGCCCTTCGAGGACGATCTCGACTCGTGCAACAACTCGAAGAGCGCGACCCTCGTCAGGGGTTGGAGCGTCGACCAGGACCAGGACGGCTACGGCAAGGACGACAGCTTCTCGCTCTTCCTCGAGAACGACCCCGCCCGCCTGTCCGAGGGCGGCGACTGCGACGACGCGAACCCGGGCGTCCACCCGGGCGCGACCGAGGCGTGCGACCGCGTGGACAACGACTGCGACGGCGCGACGGATCCCGAAGGCACGTGCTTGCCGGACGCGGGCGTCGACGAGCCGCTCGACGCTGCGGTCCGCCCCGACGCCGCCGCCTCGGCGCCCGATGCTGGCAGCCCGAAGGCCGATGCGGGGACCGCCGAACCGCCGGCGGGCTGCGGGTGCTCGGCGGCCGGCGGCGTGGCTCCGCTAACGGCGTTGTTGGTGTTTGCGGGCGTCGTCCGCGCGCGGCGAAGGATGCACCGGTAGCCGCACGTCGATCCCGGAAGGCTCCAGGGCCGTGGGCCGGCACCCGGATCGTCATGCCGTCTCTGGGCAACCAACCGGGAAAGAGCAGCCGCCGGAAGAGAGGCCGGCGCCAGCCCGAAGGAGTGCACCATGACGACCCACAGCCGACGCCCGGCCGCCATCGCCGTGAGGCTCGCGAGCCTCGTCTCTCTGCTCGCGCTCACCGGCTGCGTCCACGTCAACCTGCCCGAGCACCTGGTCTCCGACACCGTCGACGCTGGCAAGGACCTCTACCACTCGATCGAGGCGGCGGTGACGAACGAGCCGCCGAGGCCGCAGGCGATCTTCGTTCACACCTGCATCCGCAGCCAGGACGTCGCGGTGGAGGAGGTGGAGCGCGCCTGCGTCGACGAGCTCGTGAGCCAGACCAAGACGCAGCTCAGGCTTCAGACGCTCGACTACGCCGTGGGCGAGCACACCGTCGACAAGGTCTCGGGCTCGCTCGTCGTCAACTGCCAGATCGCGCTGAAGGGCTGAGGCTGCGCGCGCGGGTCACCCGAGCAGCAGGCTCTGCTGGGACGCCACCTCGCGCCGCCCGTGGGGGCGCTGCCGCTCCGCGGAGGGCCACTCGTCCGCCGGCGCCCAACGCTCCACGAGGACCGCGGCCTGGGCCGTCAGCTCGAGCGCCCGCGCATCGGTCCTGCTGGCGTGCTCGTCGAACATCGACTCGACGCGGTCGGCCGTCTCGGGCGTGAAGGTCCGGTCGGCCAGCGCGAACAGCAGCGCCTCCTCCTGCGACATGTGGCCGCGCAGCAGCACCGCCAGGTCGGCCGCGTGTTGCTCGAGCAGCTCGATGGCGCGCGTGTTCCAGGCTTCGGGCCGGTTCGCCAGCACCTCGAGGCGGACGATGGCGCGGCGGGCCGAGGCATGGTCGCCCAGCATCGCCGCCATCGGTCCGCGCGCCGCGGGCAGCCCGGTCTCCAAGAGGTGCGCGAGCAGGATTCCCACTTCCTTGGGCTGATGGACCTCCTCGACGAAGGAGCGCAGGACGCCCATGAGCTTGCCGAGGTCCTCGCGGCCGTCGACGCCGGAGCCCGTGACCTTCTCCACCAGGCCCTCCAGCGCGGCCAGCACCCGCTCCACCACGCGGTGCTCGATCGTCAGGGTCGCAATCGCTTGCATGGTGCCTCCTCCGCGGGGATCGAGCTCAGCAAGGATGCTGCCAATCGCGAATCGGCCTGATTACGGCCGGTTAGGCGGATCGGGGCGTTTCACCGGTGAAATGGAGGGGGCCGCCGGACCGCAGTTCGCGTTGCAGCCACGAAAGAAAAGCTGCAGCCGGGGCGGAATGACCGCTGGCGGACGATCGGAGTGGCGGCGATGGACGGACGGCTTCGCCCCGGGCGCGGTTGCGGAGCGGTCCTTCGCGGGCGCTCGGCAGGCCGAGCCGACCTCCGGGCGCGCCGGCGGCGTTGGTCGCGGTCGAGTGCTGCGTCGTGGGCATCACGCTCTTCGGACGCTGGGAGCACGCCGCCCGCCGCCCGCCGTGTCGGGGCTGGTGTAGTCTTGGAGCATCTGGCTCCGAGAGGCGAAACGGCTCCATGAGACCGAAAAGACTGGCTCATTCGACCCCGGGCCTCCTGCGCCGGGCGCTGCTGGTGGTCGCTCTCCTTGCGCTGCTTCCGGCAATCGCCGAGGGCGCCGCGCGCAAGAAGGCCAAGCCCAAGGCTCCGGTCGAGCCGGCCCCCGCTCCGGTGGAGAAGCGGGTGGCGCTCATCGCCCCGGAAGACACCAAGAAGACCGAGGCCGTCGTCACCCGGGTGCTGGAAGCGGCCGAGCAGGATCTCGTCCAGGCCGGCTACCAGGTCGTCGCGTTGCCCAAGGTCGCCGCCGAGTACCGCAAGCGCTACGAGGCGGTCCCCTACTGCCGCGATACGCCCGCCTGTCTGGCCAAGGTCGGCCGGAGGATGAACACCGGCTTCGTCATCGGCGCGGTCGCCGTCACCAACGCCGGCGGCGTCGACATCGAGCTCACCATCGTCGAGGCGGCCTCCGAGGCGATCGTCGCCCGCACCGCGCTGCTGGGCGTGCCCTGGAGCGGCTCGCTCCCCGATCTGCCGCGCCCGGCCACCGCGCTGCAGAGGTTCGTCCCGGGCGGCGCTCCGGTGAAGCTCGATCCCGCTGCGGACCGCACCGGGCCGGTCGCCCCGCCGCCTCCTGCTCTCGACTCGCAGCCGGCCAAGAACCCCGACGTGGTCGAGCCGGCCAGGGCGACTGAGCCCAAGAAGGCGGGTCCCGAGCCGAAGGTGGCGACGACCGAGAAGCCCCCCGAGCCCGGCGAGGGGAAGCCGGCCGAGCCCAAGCCTGCGGCCCCGCCCGGCCCGACCAACGAGCTGCTGGGGCAGGCGCGGGCGGCCTACGAGGCGCTGGAGTTCGACAAGGCCGCGACCCTGGCCAGCCGCGTGCTGGCGACCCCCGGACTGGACTCCGAGACCCGCCTCGACGCCTACCTGGTGCAGGCCTCCAGCCTCGCCATCGCCGCCGACACCCAGGCCTCCGAGGTCTCCTTCCGGCTGCTCCTGCGCGCCCGCCCCGACTTCGAGCTGCCGCGCTCGACGCCCCCCAAGATCCTCGGCGTCTTCAAGAAGGTGAAGGCCGAGGAGAACGCCATCGCCGATCAGGTGCGCTCGGTCGCCCGCAAGCGGCTGGTCGAGGGCCTCAAGCTCGTCGGCGAGCCGCCCAGCAAGGCCGTCGGCGGCCGCCCGCTGCCGTTCTCCTTCCGCCTGCGCGACCCGACCTCGGCGGTCACCATCTTCGACGTGCCCTATCGGCGCCACGGCGACGGCGGCTACTCGGTGCTGGCCCTGCAGCGCGACCCCGAGGGCGCCTGGAAGGGCACCATCCCCGCGGAGTGGACCGCCAGCGAGAGCGGCTTCGAGCTCGAGTACTACCTGTCCGCCCACGACGAGGCCGGCCCGCTCGTCGGCCGCGGCGAGGCGGCGAGCCCGCTGCGCCTGGCGGTGTCGCCCGGCCAGGTCGAGCACGCCCTGCCCAAGCCGGTGCCGCGCTGGGCGCTGTACGTGCTCTCCGCGGGCGCGGTGGCCTCGGCCGCCGCCGCCGGCGGCCTGGGCGTCGCCACCCTGCAGGCTCAGACCAACTACGATCGCTACGCCGCGCAGAGCGTCAACAAGGCGGCGGACGGCAGGCCGCTGGTCGCGATGGGCGCCAATGGCCGCGCCCTCTCCGACGCGGCCCTGGGGATGGCGGTGGCCACCGGGGTGCTGCTGACGGCCGCTCTGGCCTGCTGGCCGTTCACGGAGCCGGCTCCGACGGGCTCGGAGGCTCCCTGATGGCCCGCCGCCTCCGCCTCCTCCCGCTCTTCGCGCTCCTCGCGCTCGCCGGGTGCTTCCGCGAACAGGTGCCCGGGGATGCGCAGCTGAACTGCGAATCCGACGGCGACTGCCCGGCCGGCCTGAAGTGCCGCCCCGCGGTTGGGCGCTGCATCGACGCGACCAAGGACTCCGATCCGCCCACCTTCGACGGCCTGCCTGAGATCTCCCCGGCCGTCGGGCGCAAGGGCCTGCCGGTGGCCATCTCCTTCCGCGCCTCCAAGGAGCTGTTCGCCGACCCCACGGTGAAGGTGGGCGCGCGGCTGGCGACGGTGGACGAGGAGGGGACGGTGCGCACCCAGGGCGGGCGCTATCGCTACCTGTACTTCGCCGACGGCAGCGAGTCCCAGACCGAGAAGGCGCTGGTCACCGTGGACATGGTGGACAAGAACGGCAACCCCGCCAACGGCCTGCCCGCCGGCAGCGTGGGCTTCGACTTCGTCGCGCCCGCGCTCTCCGGGACCCCGGTGGTCATGATCACCCCGCCGCCGCACAGCCTGGTGGATCCGGTCCTGAGCGTCGGGGTGGGCGCCGCGGTGAGCGTCGAGCTGACCTTCGACGAGGCGCTGGGGGAGGAGCCTTTGGTGGAGGCCGTCTGGGAGCAGGCCGCGGACCCCCTGCACCCGCAGGCGGACGAGGTGCTCTCCTTCCTGCGCCGCGGCGGCGGGCCCACCACCTTCACCTTCGAGCACGTCCTGGCGGCCGCGGGCGCGCGCCCCCAGGGCCGGTACCTGCTGCAGACCACCGCCAAGGACGCGGTGGGCAACGAGGCCAGCTACACCCTGGCGGACGCCTTCTTCGACGTGGACACCGTGGCGCCCGACGACCCCGACGTGGCGACCGAGGGCCGCATCGTCTTCCGCCGCGAGCCCTGGGGCACCGAGGCCAGCGGCGGGGCGCGGCGCATGAACCTGGTGGGCCTGGCCGGCGCGGTGGGTCCCCGGGAGACGCTGGTCACCTTCACCCACGACCCGCACGGCGAGCTGGGCCGGGGCGTCTCCGACGACAAGGGGGCGGTGCAGGTCCCGCTCATCTACGTCGACCTGCCCAAGGTGTGGGTCCAGGCCGTGGACGGGGCGGGCAACGCCTCCGGCGAGGTGCTGGTGCGCGACCTGGAGTGGGTGGCGACCATGGCCGGCAAGGTCGCCGGCAGCGACACCGAGAACCCCCACCAGTTCGTCTCGCGCTCGTGGATGGGCCACGGCCTGCTGGGCCGCATCGGGCCCGGCTACGGCGCCTACCCGCAGACCGGCGAGGCGCTCGCGCGCGTCGACGCGGTGTCGGGGCCGGGGCCGGGCGCGCCCGACGCGGGCGGCGTCGCCCCGACGGTGGTGCGCCAGACCGGCGAGCCCTCCTGGTCGCTGCGCGACGTGACGCAGTGGCCGCCCTACCGCTGCAGCTTCGGGGAGGTCACGCTGGGCGGCTCGCCCGTCGCCTACGACCTGGCGCACGAGCAGGCGGTGCTGGTCGCCGGCAACGGCAAGACGTGGATCTTCAACGGCCTCTCCTGGCGCCCGGCGGTGGTGGCCGACCCGGAGGGCGACGGCGACCCGAGCCCCCGCTGCGGCTCGGCGCTGGTCTACGACGAGCGGCGCGGCGTGGTGGTGATGGCCGGCGGGCTGGGCGAAATCGGCGAGGTCTGGGAGTGGAACGGCTCGAGCTGGCGGAGGGCGGCCAGCGGCGCCGGGCCCTCGCCGCGCACCTACCCCGGCGCCGCCTACGACCGGGAGCGCGGGGAGCTGGTGCTGTTCGGGGGCTCGCCGCTCCTCTCCGGCACCCAGGGCGACACCTGGGTCTGGAACGGCAAGTCCTGGGTCGAGCGCAAGCCCGCCCACAAGCCTCCCCGGAGATACGGGGCCGGCATGACCTGGGACCCGGCGAGCAAGTCGATCCTCATGTTCGGCGGCATCACCACCGACGACGACGTCGTCAACTACTACATCGGCGACCTGTGGCGATGGGACGGGACCGACTGGACCGAGATCAAGCCGGCGAGCACGAGCGAGCCCTGGCCGCCGGCCAAGGCCCTGCCGGCGTTCCTGGAGGACTCCGGCCGCGGCAAGGCGCTGCTCTTCGGCGGCCGCGCGGCGGCGCACAAGGACCCCGACCTCCTGATCTGGGAGTGGAACGGGACGGCGTGGTCGAAGCGGACCGTGACCCCCACGCCGCTGGACCGGACCGTCCCCGGCGTGCCCGCCATCCTGGCGGGGCGCGCCAACTCCGCGACGTTCTACGACCCGTTCCGGCGCCGGGTGGTCCTCTACGGCGGCTACATCGAGGTCCTGGACGCGAGCGGGAAGTCGCAGGACTACAGCCTCGAGGAGCAGTGGGAGTGGGACCCGACCGAGCCCAGCTGGAGGAACCTCACGCCGCAGCGGGACCCCGCGACCGACCTGCCGCCGACGCCGGGCAAGCGGCTCATGGGGGGCATGGTCTACGACGAGCAGCGCCGCCAGACGCTGCTCTTCGGCGGGGCCGGCGGCCTGGAGCAGGCCGACTACACCTTCGGCGACGCGCTCGACGACCTGTGGAGCTGGGACGGCGTGCAGTGGAAGCAGGTCCCCAAGGCCGGGGACTGGCCCTCGGGGCGGGGCGGCTGCGGCATGGCCTACGACCCGGGCCGGGGCACCATGCTGGTCTTCGGCGGCTGGAACTCGCAGTGTGACACCTGGGAGTGGGACGGCAGCACCGGCACCTGGACGAAGGTGCTCGCCACCTGGGTGCAGCCCTGCATCACCACCGCGATGACCTCCTTCGACTACTCCGGGGCGCTGCAGACCCTGCGCTTCGGGGGGCTGTCGCTGGACTTCCTCGCTCCCGGCGGGCCGACCCTGGCCCGCAGCGCCGAGACCGCTCTCTGGACCGGGGCGGGCTGGTCGATCGCCGCCGGACTGCCCACCCGTCCCAGCCCGCGCCACATGGCGGCGATGGCCGCGGACGGGCAGGGCAACGTGGTCCTCTTCGGCGGCGAGGCCTCCACCGGGGCGAACCCCGAGCCCGACCCGTTCAAGGGCGCGCGCCGCAACGACACCTGGCTATGGGACGGGAAGGCCTGGACCTGCCTGCAGCTGCACGACGTCACGCTCGCCCCGCCGGGCAGGCCCGAGGCGCGCTTCGGCCACTCGCTCATCTTCGACCCCGACCGCGGCCGGGCGCTGCTCTCCGACGGCTGGGGCGCGGGGCCCATGGTGGACTACTGGGACTGGGACGGCACCGCCCAGAAGTGGGAGCGGCGCTACCCCATCAACCCCGACAGCGGGCAGGTCCCCACGCCGGCCTTCGGGCGCGCCGGGGCCTACGACCGCGACCGCAAGCGCTTCGTCTACTTCGGCGGCCAGACCGCCACCGAGTCCAGCCGGGAGCACTGGGAGCTGGACATGGGACTGGGCCAGCGGCCCGGTCACGTCTTCAGCGTCTCGCTGGCCCGCTCGAACCTCCCGGCGGAGGCGAGCCTGACCCGGGTCCAGGTGCACGCGGTGGCCGGCGGCCGCGGCTCGGGGACCACCGACGGCGTGGAGCTGTGGGGGTGGCTGCCCGAGGGTTGGCAGACGCTGGCCGAGGAGCCCGCGGCCTCGCCCGACGCGCTCCAGAGCGTCGACGCCCAAGTGGACGACGCCGCGCGGCTGGCGCACCTCAAGTTCCAGGACGGCCTGCACTTCGCGATCGTGCCCCGGGGCACCAACGCGTCGCGGCCCGCGGAGGTGGTCACCGACTACCTCGAGGCCACCGTCCGCTACCGGCTGCCCTAGCAAGCTAGAGCAGCGCCGTCGAGATCGGCTCCACTGGCGGCTGCGCGTACGGGCCAGACGCAATACGCATTGCAGCCGTTGGGGTCGAGCAAGCCAAGAAAAGCCCTTGGCGCCTTGGCCCGCTTGGCGCCTTGGCGCTGAAAAGGCAGGCCTCCGCGGACGCCATTCCCGCCTCCTTGCCTTGCTCTCATCTGGACGGCGCTGCCCTGGCAGGCCGGCGCGGTCCGCCTCGGGCCGGGCGCTACTTCAGGACCAGGTCCAGCTTGGTCGTCTCGCCCGCCTTGATGGCCACGGTCCGCTTCTGGCGGATGCCCTCCTCGCCGTTGACGAGCTCGACCACGTGCGAGCCGGGGGCCAGCTTGATGCGGAACAGCGGCGTGGTGCCGAAGGGCTGGCCGGCGATGGTCACCTCGGTCCACGGGGTGGTGTTCAGGCTGAGGAAGCCCTCCTTGGCGTCGGCCTGCGCGTTCGCGGGCGGAGGCGGGGGCTGCGTCCGAGGCTTGGGCTTGCCCGCGCCCTTCCTGAGCTTGACGTTCACCTCGGTCGTCTCGCCCCTCACCAGCTTCACCCGGGCGATCTCCTGCGCGAAGCCGTCCTTCTCCACGACCAGCTGCTGCTCGGTGTCGGGCGGCAGGGTGTCCAGCCGCAGCGGCGTCTCGCCGATGAGGCGATTGCTCAGGTACACGCGCGCTCCGGACGGCTCGCTGGAGATGAGCGCCGCGGTGGGCGGCTCGGGCGGCGTCGGCGGTGCGGCGTCCGGGCCGGGGGCGGCGGCGTCGGGCCCCGGCCGCCTCCGCGCGGCGTCCGGCGCGACCGCCGCGGCGGCGTCGGCCTCGTCCTCGAGCGGGGCGGCGGCCCGCCACGGCCCCCAGACCGCCACGCCCCCGGCGGCGAGCAGGGCCACCGCCGCTCCCAGGAGCAGGCCGACCCGCTTGCCCGAGGACGAAGGCGGCTCGGCCGGCTCGGGCTCGGCGGGCGCGGGAGAGCCCTTGGGCTGCAGCGAGGTGCCCTTCGGCGTGAGCGCGAAGAGGAAGTCGCCCCGCGGCTTGGAGGCGGCGGCCGGGGTCTTGCTGCGGATGCGCTCGCCGGCGGCCTGCTGCACGAACGCCGCGACCGCGGCCGGGGTGGCCTCGGCCGAGGCGGCGTCCATGTAGACGCGCAGGTCGTCGGCGACCTCCTGCAAGCTCTCGTAGCGGTCCTCGCGCTTGCGCTCGAGCATCCGCATCGCGACGTCTTCGAGCTCGGGCGGGATGTCGGGGACGACCGACGAGGGCTTGGGGATCTTCTTGTGCAGCACCGCGACCATCGTGTCGACTTCGTTGGTCGTGTCGAAGAGCACCCGGCGGGCCAGGCACTCCCAGAGCACCACGCCCAGCGACCACTGGTCGGCGCGCGCGTCGAGCTCGCCGTGCTGCAGCTGCTCCGGCGGCATGTAGGGCAGCTTGCCCTTGAGGACGCCCGAGGCGGTGCGCGTGGAGCGCAGCGCGCCCATGGCGATGCCGAAGTCGACGACCTTGGTGACCCCGTCGGTGCGCACCATCAGGTTCTGCGGGGTCACGTCGCGGTGCACGATGCCCAGGTTGCGGTTCTGCGAGTCGCAGGCCTTGTGGGCGTGGTCGAGCCCCAGCGCGGCGTCGTGGACGATGCGCGCCATCACCGGGTAGGTCAGCGGCGTCCCGGTGACCAGCGAGGCGCGCAGCAGCACCGCCAGGGTCTCGCCGGCGATGTACTCCATCGCGATGTAGTAGATGCCCTTCCAGGCGCCCACCTCGTAGATGGAGACGATGTTCGGGTGGTTCAGGGTCGCCAGCAGCCGCGCCTCGTCGAAGAACTGCTCCACGAAGCCGGGCTGCTCGGCGAGGTCGGGCAGCAGGCTCTTGAGGATGACCAGGCGGTCGAAGCCGGCCACGCCGTGCTGGCGCGCGAGGAAGATCTCCCCCATCCCGCCGACGGCGATGCGGTTGAGGACCTCGTACTTGTCGAAGATGAGCGGCTGATCCATGCCCTTCCCGTCGCAGACAGGGTAGCCCAGGCCGCCCCCGTCCGTCGCCGGCTACGAGCGGCCGGGCGGATCCCGGGCCGGGGCGGGCGGCAGAAGGCGTCCGGGGCGGGGTGTTGCTGGACAAAGCAGGCGGGTCGGTGCGGGACTTGTGCGACACTCGCCCGAGGCGGCCGGCCGCGAGGCCGGGAGGAAAGAAGGGGGACGTGGAGGCGGTCGAAGGCATGGCGCAGGCGCTCTTTGCGACGTGGAACGAGGACGGCGCGGCCCGGACGGCGCGGTGGCGCGCCGAGAGCGGGCAGCCGCCCAAGCGCATCGAGCTCGTCGGGGACGTCACGCGGGCCGACGCCGCCTTTCGCCAGGCCTGCGAGGGCACCTCGCTGCTCTACCGCGGCGACTGGCGCAACGCGCGGCAGTTGCTGGCGGCCCTGACCCGGCGGCTGGAGGAGCGTGCGGGCAAGAGGCCGGCCGAGAAGGGCGAGCTCGACCTGCGCGGCGCCTTCCTGGCCCACCGCCAGCACCAGTCCACGGTGCACCAGGTGACCTCGCGGCTGCTGGTGGGGCTGGACGGGCAGTGGCGGGTCGAGGCGAAGCAGGCGCCCGACCTGAGGCAGGCGTGCCAGGAGGTCTGGGGCCGGGCCGAGGGGCCGTCGCTGACGCCGCTGCGCGGCCTGCTGGGGATGGTCGGCGCGCACGAGTGGCGCGCCAAGGGCGTGGAGGTCGCGGCCATCGGCGGGCGCGTCCACCCGCACTACGGGGTGTTCGCGCCGGTGCGCGGCGAGTACGTGGATCTCGTGGCCGCGGCGCCGCTGGGAAAGGTGGGGCGCGCCTTCGACGTCGGCGTCGGCACGGGCGTGCTCTCGGTGCTGCTGGCGCACCGCGGCGTCCCCGAGGTCGTGGCGACCGACCTGGACCCGCGGGCGGTAGCCTGCGCCCGGGAGAACGTCGAGCGCTTCGGGTTCTCGCAGCAGGTGCGCGTCGAGGAGCGCGACCTCTTCCCCGAAGGGCTGGCGGACCTGGTGGTGTTCAACCCCCCGTGGATCCCCGCGCGGCCGCGCACGCCGGTGGAGCGGGCCATCTTCGACCCCGACAGCGAGCTGCTGCTGCGCTTCCTGCGCGAGCTGCCCGAGCACCTCTCTCCCGGCGGCGAGGCGTGGCTGGTCATCTCCAACCTCGCGGAGCTGCTGGGCCTGCGGCCGCGGGGGCTGGTGGTGCAGGCGGCGGGGGCGGCCAACCTGGCCATCCGCGGGCAGAGCTCCACGCCGGCGCGGCACAAGAAGAGCCAGGACGCGGACGACCCGCTGTACCCCGCGCGCTCGCGCGAGGTGACCACGCTGTATCGGATCGGGCACCGCGGGGAGCTCTGAGCCCCGGGCCCCGGGCGCGGGCGGCCTAGATGATCGCCCTCTGGAACAGGTCCTTCTCCGCCGGGGTCCGCTCGAACCCGTGGGTGAGCAGGTACTTCACGTGCGCCGGCACCCCGGTGCGGACCGTGAAGCGCCGGGCGCCGCGGCTGCTGAACTGCTCGTTGAGGATGCGGAAGAGGAACTCCGCGTTGCGCCCGTCGCGGTACTCCGGCACCACGTAGTCGAGCCTCACCGCCACGTCGCCGCCCTCCGCGCTCGAGTAGTAGAAGACGCCCGCGGGGAACATGTTGCGCAGCACGAAGAAGCCCGGCCGGTCCTGCATCTGCTCGGGGTCGAAGTCCGGGAAGAAGCGGCGGATGTCCCTCTCGTGGAAGCGCAGGAACTTGCGCCCGAAGGCGTCGCAGCCGTGGATGGGCAGCAGGGTGAAGAAGTCCCGGCGCGTGTACATCTGCACCAGGAACCAGGTGTCGATGCCGGCGATGAGGAGGTTGACCGCCAGCACCGGCCAGGCGTGCACCAGCGCGCCGTAGGAGGCGAAGCACAGCGCGCCGACCAGGTTCACCCAGCGCAGCCGCGCGACGCTCTTGAGCATCAGCGACGCGGCGACCAGCAGCGACGCGGCGTAGCCGACCAGCTCTTGCCAGGCCCAATCCATGAGGCGAGTTACCTACCGGCGTCGCCGCCGCGCCGCAAGGCCGGTCAGATCTCGAAGAAGTACCCGCTCTTGGACTTGCGCGAGTACTCGCGCTGGTCGAAGCGGTACAGCTGCGCGGCGCGGTGGGCGACGCCCTGCTGCTTCTCTCCCAGCCCGACGAGCAGCTTGGTCGCCAGCACCTTCTTGCGGAAGTTGCGCTTGTCCAGCGGCCGGCCGAGCACGATCTCGTAGAGCCGCTGCAGCTGGGTCAGCGTGAACTTGGGCGGCAGCAGCTCGAAGCCCACCGGCTGGTAGCGCACCTTGCCCTTCAGCCGCGCCAGCGCGGCGTCGAGGATGGCGGCGTGGTCGAAGGCCACGTGCGGCAGCTTCGACGCCGGGAACCAGGCCGCGTCCTCGGCGTCGGTGGCGGCGTGCACGTGCTGCTCGCGCGACTTCACCAGGGCGAAGTGGGCCACGGAGATCACGCGCTCGCGCGGGTCCCGCTTCGGCGCGCCGAAGGTGTAGAGCTGCTCGAGGTAGACCTCCTTCAGCCCCGTCTCCTCGGCCAGCTCGCGGCGGGCCGCCTGCTCGAGCGACTCGTCCTCGCGCACGAAGCCGCCGGGCAGCGCCCACTTGCCCTGGAACGGCTCGCCCTTGCGGCGGACGAGCAGGACCTCGAGCTCCGCCTCGTCGAGGTCGAGTCCGAAGACCACGCAGTCGACGGTGACCGCCGGGTGGAAGTAGTCGTAGGTGTAGGGCACGGTCGGCCTCCTCGAGCGCGTGTGCAATGGACACGAAGCGCCCGCGCCCGTCAAGCGCCACCCTCGCCCGCGGGTTAAGCTCCCGCCGGGCCGCCCGCCATGACCTCTGCCTCCTCGCCCGAAAGCGCCGCCCGCGCGCCCTCGCCGTCCTCCGGCCTCGCGCGACAGGTGCGCCGCAAGGCGACCATCGTGGTGTCCACCGTCGCGGCGGCCTGGCTGCTGGCGCTGGCCGCCCTGGCGCTGTTCCAGGACCGGGTGATCTTCCCGGCGCCGGGCAAGAGCCAGTCCGAGTTCTTCCGCGGCGGGCAGATCCTGCGGCTGCCCTCGGCCCGGGGCGAGGCGGTGGCGCTCTACTTCCCCGGCCGCGGGTTCGTCACGACGCTGGTCTACTTCCACGGCAATGGCGAGCAGCTCATCGACACCGAGGACTGGATCTTCGAGCTGACGCGGCGGGGCTTCGCGGTGCTCGCGGTGGAGTACCCGGGCTACGGCCTGGCGGCGTCGTCCGGCCCGCCCAGCGAGCCGGGCTGCTACGCGGCGGCGGAGGCGGCGCTCACCTGGCTGCGCGCCCAGGGCGTCCCCCGGGAGAACACGGTTCTCGTCGGCCACGCGCTGGGCGCGGCCGTCGCCGCCGAGATGGCGCTGCGCGGCCACGGCGAGCGGCTGGTGCTCCTGGCGCCGATGACCTCGACCGTCGAGGCCCTGGGAAGGATGTTCCCGTACCTGCCGGTCTCCTGGTTCGTGCGGGACCGCTTCGACACGCTGGAGAAGGCACCGCGCATCGCCGTCCCCACCCTGATCGTCCACGGCAAGGAGGACGAGGTGGTGCCGGCGACGATGGGGCGGAGCATCGCCAAGGCGATCCCCGGCGCGACCCTGGTCATGCCCCCCTACTCGCGGCACGACATGATCAACACCCGCCTCGAGCCTCTCTCGCGTTGCGTCGCGCAGTTCGTCCGCGAGGGCGCGTGCTGGGTTGAGATCCGCTAGTAGCGTCCGGCTGGACGCTACCGACCAGGCAGGTGGAAGTCAGGTCGTCGTGGCGGGCGGCAGGTGCACGCGCAGGAAGTCGAAGGTCTCGCGCCAGCAGTGCTCGGCCTGCGGCCGCCAGGACAGCGCGTGGAAGGCGTGCGGCTCGCCCGGGTATATGCGCAGCAGGTGCGGCGCGCCGCGCGAAGAGAGCGCCGCCCCGAGCCGGCGGGTGTCGTCGAGGAGGGGGTCGGCGGTCCCGGCGAAGGCGAAGAAGGGTGGCAGCGGCCGCGCCGGCGCGTCCTTCTCCAGCACGGAGATCGGGTCGGCCAGCTCCAGGCCGCCCGCGGGGTCCGGGGTCGCGCGCCCGAGGTAGGCCCGGCTCGTCTCCAGGATGCGGTCCTCGAGCCAGGGCGGCAGCCGCTTGCGGCGCCCGAAGCGGCCCGGGTCGCTGACCTGGAGGTAGCCGCACCCGGCGATCACCGCCGCCGGCCGCAGCGGGACCGCGCGCGCGCGCTGCGCCCAGCCCTCGGCGCGCTCGTAGCAGGTGGCCACGGTGAGCGCCGTGACGAGGTTGGCGCCGGCGGACTCGCCCGCGAGCACCACCCGCCGCGGGTCGCCGCCGTGCTCGGCGAGGTGCGCGCCCAGCCAGGCCCAGGCCTCGCCGACGTCCTCGAGCGCCGCCGGGAACGGGTGGCGGGGCGCGAGCCGGTAGTTGACGTTGAAGACGAGGTAGCCGGCCGCCGCGAAGCGCAGCGCCATCGACCAGTGCGTCTCCTTGGAGAGGATGGAGAAGCCGCCGCCGTGGACGTAGAGCACCGTGGGCAGCGGTCCGGGCCGGCGCTCGCGGGGCCGCCAGACGTCGAGCGTGTGCTCGAGCAGCCCGGTCGGACGGTAGGGCAGGTCGCGGACGACCTCGGCCAGCGACAGCGCGCGGCGCGCCTGGGGCAGGAGCTGCGTCGAGCGGGAGAGGCCCTCGAAGAAGGCCTCGATGGCCAGCGAGCCGGCGCGCCGGCGCAGCCTTCCGGCGCGGGCGGCCAGGGAGCGGGAGGCGGAGGAGCGAGAGTCGTGCATGGGGCGATGCTAGGCGCGCCGCGAGCCGGCCGCCAGGCGCGCCTTGCGCGGTTTGCGCCGGTGCGCCTTGCGCCCGCGGCCGCTGCTATGCTCCGCGGCCCATGAGCCTCCGAGCCCCCGAACCCCTCGTCGCCGGCGCGCGCCTCGGCGAGATCTGCGAGCTGCTCCGCCCCGTGTCCCAGGGCCCCGCCGGCACCCTCTGGGAGGCCCAGGACCTCCAGGCGCCGCGCAAGCTCAGCGTCTTCGTGCCCGCCGCCGATGCCGGCGCCGCCGAGAGGCTGGCCCGCGAGGCCCAGGCCGCCTCGAAGACCGGCCACCCCGGCATCGCCCAGGTCCTGTCCGCCGACGTGCTGCCTTCGGGCTCGCCGGTGCTGGTCCTCGAGGCGCTGCCCGGCGAGAGCCTGGCGGCCAAGTTGGCCAAGGGACCGCTGACGCTGGACACGACGCTGCGGGTGGGCCGCGAGATCGCCTCGGCGCTCGCCGCCGCCCACCGCGAGAAGGTGGTCCACGGCCGGCTGACCGGGGACTGCGTGCTGCTCTGCCCGCGCGAGTCGGCGCCTGAGCAGGTCAAGCTCCTGGGCTTCGGCCTCTGCGCTCCCGACGCCGAGGCACGCGCCGACGTGCCGGCGCTGGCGAAGCTCGTGCAGCAGATGCTCGCCGAGCAGCCCCTCGCCGGAGGCGGCCCGGACGCCGCGCAGCCGCTGGAAGCCCTCTCCGGCCATGCGCCGGAGCGGGTGATCGCCGCGCTGCGCCGCGCGCTCGACCCGGACCCCCTCAAGCGCCAGGCGGACGTCGTGGCGCTCATGGCCGAGTGCTCGGGACGCGCGGCCCAGGCCGGGGACGGCGGCTTCATGAAGTTCGCCGAGATCGAGGAAGAGGCCACGGTGCTCAAGGCGCCCGAGCGGCCCGCGGCTGCCGCACCGGCGGCCGCGCCCGCCCCCGCTCCTTCCGAGTCGGTGGCCGTCGCCGAGCGGCCCAAGGCGGGCCGGGGCTGGACGATCGCCGCCGCGCTGCTCGCCATCGCCGTGGCGGTCGGCACGCTCGGGTTCTTCGCGCTCAAGGGCTCGGGGCAGTCGCCGGGAATGGGCGCGCCGCCGCCTGCCGAGGCTCAGCCCTCTCCCGGACCCTGACGGGGCTGGGGCGGCGAGGGCCCGGCGGTGGACGGGACGACCTCGGCATGCCCGTGCTCGTCGACGCCGGCTACAACCGGGCGATCGCAGGCATGGTGGCCGGCGGGCAATTGGATTCTCCAATTGCGGGTGCGCGCCGCGGAATGGTACTGGGACCGCCGAGGAGTTCCTCATGGGTGAATCCGTTCAGCTCGCTCTCCGCCTTCCGCAAGAACTCGTCGACGGCCTGGACCGGCACGTCCAGCGCATGTGCGCCGCCAGGCCGGGCGTCGACTTCAACCGCTCCGACGCCGCGCGGGCTCTGCTCGCGAGCGCGCTGGCGAAGATCGAGTCTCCGGCCCCCAAGCTCAGCAAGCCCAGGGGGCGCTGAGCCCGAAGGCGAGAGGCGAGGTCGAGCCCGAGGCGCATGGAGGTGTCGCGCTTGGCGGATCGTCTCCGGTTCGGAGAGGAGCACGACGACCTTGCGCCTGCCGCCGCAGGGGCACTTCAGGACGTACGGCTGACCTCGGCCGCCGGCTGACGGCGACATCACTCCAGAGACGCGAACTCAACTTCCCCCACCTTCTCGCCCTCGCGGCCTGATCTTCTTGCTGCCGCGCGTAGAAGTCACAGAGAGGAACCTTGGCGCTTGACTCGGCCCCAGCGCGATGGTCGCCTCGCGGCGCACGCACGGAGGGACGCCCCATGGTTCACTTCGCTCGCCTCGCCACCGCGGTGGCGGTCCTCGCCGCCGGCTGCTCGAGCGGCGTCTGCCGCACGATCTCGGCCGACGCGGGTGACGACCGCGCCGTCACGGTCGGCACCCTGGTGATGCTGAGTGCGGAGGGCACCACCTCCACCGACAGACGCAGCCTCAGCTACTCCTGGAAGCTCGTCTCCAGGCCCGCGGGCAGCGCCACCTCGCTCGATCCCGCCGGGGGCCAGGGCTATTTCACCTCCCTCGTCCCGGACGTGCCGGGCGACTACACGGTCCGGCTCCGCGTCCTGGGCTCCTGCACCAGCGACGCGATGGTGACCGTCACGGCCAGCCCGACCGAACCCGTCGTCGCGATCCCCTCGGCCCTCTACGGCAACCTCGGCAAGCCGGTGACCCTCGATGCCAGCGGCAGCCACGAGGTAGGTGGGGGCGCGGTGAGCTTCGCCTGGACGTTGACGGCCAAGCCGGAGGGCAGCGTCGCGGCGCTCGCCGACGAGAGGAAAGGCGTGGTCCGCCTCGCCGCCGACAAGGAAGGCGTGTACACGGTCCACCTCGTGGTGACCGGCGCCAAGGAGGTGAGCCGGGACATCACCGTCACCGTCTGGCGCGCCCTCGACCCGGTGACCTTCCGGCCCATCGACGCCGAGTACGACCGGCCGCTCGACCGGGTCGTGGCGGTCTCGGACAAGCCCCCGGCGCTCCACCTCTACGAAGCAGCGGCGGGCCAGGACGAGGTCATCGCCCTCCCGGTGGCGCCCACCTGCGTCAGCGTGAGCCCGGACGGAAAGGCCGCCGCGGTCGGCCACGACACCTGGGTCTCCTTCGTCGACCTGGAAGCCAAGACGGTCGTGAAGACCTGGCCGACCACCATTCCGGCCGGAGACGTGGTGGCGACCGACCCCCTCACGCTGGCCGACCACACCTCCCGCATCGCCTACCTCTTCCCGCATCGGGAGTACTACGCGAGGATCCACGCCATCGACGCGAGCAACGGCGGGGAGATCGCCGGCAGCGGCGACCAGCGGGTCTACGAAGGCGGGCGGTTCAGGCTCCAGCCCGGCTCGAGCCACCTCTTTCACATCACCCTCAACCTGTCCCCGCAGTCGCTCTTCCGCTGGGACTTCGACCCGGCCACCGGCGCGCTCGCCCCGGGCGGGCAGGCGCTCAACGCGTGGCGCTACCCCATCGGCTCCAACTTGTGGGTCTCGGAAGACGGCGCCCAGATCCTCGTGGCGGCCGGGACGCGCTTCAGCACCTCCGACATGACCTATTCCGGCGAGATGACGCTCGCGGCGCACGCCGCGCTCGCCTGGGCGGACGCCCCGGCGGCGCCCTCGGCGGCCGAGGGCAAGTGGCTCGTGCAGCCGACGGGCGACGCGTGGGCTTCCCCGGACGACACGAACGACCTCTCGCTCTGGACCTACGACGCCCAGGACCTCGCCAACCCGGAGCAGACCGAGCTCCCCAAGCTCGGCCTGGGCGCGGTGGCCCACCCGCTGCACGGGCGCTACGTCTTCTTCGACAAGGCGGGGACGAAGAAGATCTCCGTCGCCCAGATCGACGCGGACGCGGGCGTGCTGGACGACTTCGTCATCCTGACCTTCTAGGCGGCGGTGCGGCCTCGCAGCGCACGAACGGAGGAAGTCCCATGGTTCGGCTCGCTCGCCTCACCGGAGCGGTGGCGGTCGTCGCCGCGCTAGCCCTCGCGGCCGGCTGCTCGAACCCGGGCGAACCCGTCGTCTCGGTCCCCTCGGCCCTCTACGGCAACGTCGGCGTCCCGGTGACCATCGACGCCAGCGGCAGCCACGACGCCGCCGGGGGCGTGGTGACCTTCGCCTGGACGGTGGCGGCCAAGCCGGACGGCAGCGCCGCGGCGCTCGTCGACGTGAGCCAAGGCGTGGTCCGCCTCGTCGCCGACAAGGAGGGCGCGTACACCGTCCACCTCGTGGTGAGCACCGCCGGCAAGGCGGCGAGCGGGGACGTCGCCGTCACCGTCTGGTATCCGATCCACCCGCTGACCTTCCGGCCCATCGACGTGGAGTACGACCGGCCGCTCGACCGGATCGTGGCGGTCTCGGACCAGCCTCCGGCGCTCCACCTCTACGACGCGGCGGCGGGCAAGGACGTCGCCATCGCCCTCCCGGTGGCGCCCACGTGCGTCAGCGTGAGCCCGGACGGCAAGGCCGCAGCGATCGGCCACGACGCCCAGGTCACCTTCGTCGACCTGGAGGCCAAGACGGTCCTGAAGACCTGGGCGACCACCGGCCTGGCCGGCGACGTGGTGGTGACCGATCCCCTCACGTTGGCCGACCACACCGCCCGCGTCGCCTACCTCTACCCGCAGGGGAACCAGTGGACGATGATCCACGCCATCGACGCGAGCAACGGCGCCGAGATCGGCACCGACGGCTTCGGGGCGGTCTATGGCGGCGGGCGGTTCAAGCTCCAGCCCGGCTCGAGCCGCCTCATCCTCATCGAGCTCGGTATCACGCCGCAGCAGTTCTACCGTGGCGACTTCGATCCGGCCACCGGCGCGCTCACCTTGGCCGGGAAGTCCGATTGGACCGCCCACAACATGGGCTCCAACTTCTGGATCTCCGAGGACGGCTTGCAGATCCTCATGGAGGCCGGGACGCGCTTCCGCACCTCGGACATGACCTACTCCGACAAGCTGTCGCTCTTCTCGCTGCTCGCCTGGGCCGAGGCCCCGGCCGCGCCCTCGGCGGCGGCGGGCAAGTGGCTGGTGCAGCCGGCGAGCGACGACTACTCCGTCCCGGCTGACGCCAGGAGCGACAACTCGCTCTGGACCTTCGACGCCCAGTACCTCGCCAACCCGGAACGGACCGACCTACCGAAGGTCGGCCTCGGCAGGGCGGCCTACCCGCTCCACGGGCGCTACGTTTTCTTCGACAAGGCGGGGACGAAGAGGATCTCCATCGCCCAGATCGACTCGGACGCGGGCGCACTGAACGACTTCGTCGTCTTGACCTTCTAGGCGGCGGTGGGTGCGCGCTCGTTCGAGCGGCCCTCGGCACAGGCTTGCGGCGCTCGACGGCACCGGCTGGGTACGACCACGCTCTGCTCCTAGAAGAGCCCCGGCGAACGGGCCGAGGCGGCGCTGCTCGAGAAGCTCGAGCGCAGTGGAGTGAGCTCGCACAGTCGGTCGCGTCGCCCTGCCGCGCAGAGCTTGCGTCCTACCGTCTCGACCTCAGGTGCGCGGTCGAGCCCGAGAAGGCGACCGAGGTCGGGCGGCGAGTGCTCCTTGAAGGCCTCGGGCCGCGGGGCCGCCTTCATTGCGGTGGAACGAAAGGCTCGACCTCGACGGAGGCACGGTCGTGACCAACGACGCCACGTTCGAGCGCGAGCCGTCACTGCTCCTCGTAGAGCACCCAGTGGATGGGACTCCCTGGTCCGTGCTCGAGCAAGTAGAGGCTCCCGTCCGGCTTGAAGCCGAGCGACGGCTCGGGGCCCGAGATCGGCCCCACCAGCGTGGGCTTCCAGCCGGCCCCGTCGTCGACGTAGAGCATGACGCCGTCGGCCGAAGAGACGCGCACTGCCTGCCGGAGACCGTCGGGGCGCACGGCGACGCGAAGCCCGGGAGTGCCGTGGTTGGGCTGCGTCGCGATGATCTGCGGGGCCATCCAGGCGCCGTTCGACTTGTGGGCGAGCACGGTCTCGTAGGCCGAATTGCTCGAGGCGGTGAGGCCGAAGAAGACCCGGAAATCGCTCGCCGCGGGGCACGCGCACTGGGCCGTCTCGCCCTTGTAGAAGGCCTGGCCGCCGCTGCCGTCGCCCGTCGAGACCTGCTCCCAGGTCCAGTCGCCGCCGGCGGGCCGCTCGGCGAGCAGGAGCTTCGAGAACTGGTCCACCACGGCGTGCAGCCCTCCCTGGGGATCCACGCACAGGCGCAGAGCCGCGGTGGAGTAGCTCGTCAGCCCCGTGTCCGGCAAGGCCTCGACCTTCCACGTGCCGGTGGCGTTGGTGGCGTACTCGAAGTCGGGGTCGCTGCCGGAGGGCTCGGACGCCCAGACGACGTGCATCCCTCCCGCGCCGTCCACGGCGAAGGCGAGGGACGAGGCGTTGGCGCGGGCCAGGACCCGGGTCGCGATCTTCTCCGTCTGCAGCACCTGCCCGGTCTCGTCGGTCCAGCCGTGCACGATGTCGAAGGCCTGGCCGTTCGGGCCGGAGCGCTGCACGAAGACGAGCTGCGGCCGATCCCGGGCGTCGAGGAGGAAATAGGGCTGCGCCCACTGGGTGTCGCCGGAGGGCACCAGGGTCGCCCACGCGTCGTCTGCGAAGACGTAGAGCACCGGTTCCCACCAGAGGTCCTCGCCGCCCAAGACCCAACCGCCGGTGCTCGTGCGGCGGGCGAAGGCGGCTTCAGGAAGATCGGGCAGTGAAGAGACGAGCGAGAGGTTGGTGGGATCGGGAAGGGTGAGCACCGTGACGGGCCCGGTCCTGGCGCTGTCGTCCGCCGCCTGGACCTCGAGCGCGTAGGTGTACCAGGCGGCTCCCGCCGAGAGGTCCTCGTAGGAGGTGGCCGTCGCGGGCAGCTGGGCGATGGGCTGCATGAGGTTGCTGGAATCGGCGCCCTGGCCTCGCAGGATCACGAGCCCGGTGGCCGCCGAGCTGCGGTTCGTCCACGCGAGGACCACCTTCTTGCACCCGGGGCTCGCGCGCAGGTCGAGGGGCACGCGGATCGGGGGTGTGAAGTGGGCCTGCGCCGGCCAGCTCCGGTTCGTGCCGACGGCGAGCGTCATCCGGTAGGCGTAGTCGGTGCCCTCGGCGGCCGTCGCATCGAGGTAGGTCTCCCGCGTGATTGGCAGGGTGGCCAGGGGCTCCCAGGTCGCGACCTCGTGGGTCGCCGGGTCGAGGACGCCGCGCTCGAGCTCGGTGGTCTCCGCTTTCTGGCTGGAGCTCCAGGTCAGGCGCACAGCGTCGCCCTCCATGACGAAGGTGAGGCCGTGGGGACCCGCCGGCGGCCACGCGAGGGTGGCCGCCGGGCCGAAATCGGAGGTCCGGTGCAGGTCGAACGCCCGGACGCGGAACGCGACCACGGCCAACTCGGGAGCCAGCGGCGCCTCGACTTCCAGGGAGGTGGTGGTCGGGCGCCAGGGGAGCTGCTGCCACTCACCGGAGTCGACCCGGTACTCGGCGCTGTACCACACGTTCTCGCCGGAACTGGTCCACGCCAGTCGGACCGTCGACCGGTATTCGTCGGTGAAGATCGCGGTCAGCGAGGCGGGTGCAGGTGGCGGCAGGAATCGGACGAGCTCGAAGGCTGCGGTGACCTCGCTCTGGACGCCCGGGTCGCCAGTGTTGCGTCTCGCCCGGACGACGTAGGAGAGGCTGGACCCGGCGACGCTGGACCAGTACAGGCTGCCCCAGCCGCCGGTGATGCTCGCGGGGCTCCCGCCGTCGAGGACGAGCGGGCTCGTTCGAACGGTGAAGGTGCCCGGGCTGACGATGTCCGCGGACGCCACGAGCGTGCCCGGGCCCGGCAGCAGCAGCCGGTTGGTGCCGTCGACGCGGATCGTGACGGCGGTCTTCTCCGGAGGTCCTCCGTCGGTCGAGACCGTGCCGTACCAGACGCCGCTGAAGTCATACGTCCAGTCGATCACCGCGACGGAGGGCGGCGGCCTCCGGTCGCAGCCGGTCGCGGCGAGGAACAGGAGCGCGAGGATGAAGCCGGACGTACGCACCGGTGGATCCCTTCTGGCAGTCGGCAGGGTGGAAGAATAGTCGGAAGTCCGGCTGCCATTCGAGAACCCGCTCATCGCCGGCGATCGCGGCATCGAAGCGTCGACGCACCGACTGCGGCGAATTCGTCGCCGGCGGGTGGGGCCGTTCATGCTTCCATCCACTCGCTGAGGGGTGCGCGCATGAAGACGCGGGTCGCTGCGCGCGGGGCCGGCGACGCTGTGCGCGCCCTCCTCGCGGTACTCGACCTCGAAGGGCGCGTCGACTTGGAACTCCTGGCGCACTGAGTGAAGTCCCGAAGAGCGAGGCTGATTTGGAGTCCGGCGGATTCCCAGAAACCCTCAGGTCGAGGAACTCCGCAATGACGCGCAAATTCGTCCGTCACCCCAACGAGAGGAGTCGTCATGCCTACCAGCAAACCGGAGAAGCTCGCGGCGGCCATTCTCACCTCCGTGCGCTCGCGCGAGAACGTCCGTGTTCTGTACGCTACCCCGTCCGAGAAGCTGGGCCGAACGTCGCCCAAGGTTCTTGACGGGCTCGAGAAGGACATCGGTGCCGGTTTGCCACCCGAAATCCGAGCGTTCTACTCGGGCGCGGAGCAGTTGGGCCTTGTTTGGCAGGAGGACAAGGGCCAGGAGACCAAGGAGCAACCCGCGGGCTGGAATGAACTCTGCGACACCGACGGAGAGTTCTGGCAGAAGGCGCTGCGCCCCTCCCGCGATTACTCGAAGCGGGGTGGAATGATCTGTATTCCAAGCGCCGTCGAAGTCTTCCGCAAGGGATATTGGATCGATCGAATCGTGCCTGAGCCCTCCGACCAGGAGATTGAGTTGGATGGCGAGACGTTCGTCGACAAGGTCGTATTTGAAGAGCTCTATCCGCTCGATTTCATTACGACCTACTACTGCGCTGGCCTGTGGCACAACCGCAAGGCTGGCAAGTGGCGGGTGGTCTTGGCAGACGGCAACGGTGCGGACTGGACCAACTACAAGACCATGAGTGTGGCCGAGTACTTCGAGCAACTCGAGAAGGGCCTCGGCGGCCCGCGCACCTTCGTGTCGACGTGGGGTGACGAGCCGAAAGAGATTTGGGCCCTCCGCAAGGAGGAATGAGCGAGGCAGGCCCACACAAGCAGTGTGTGATGAGCGCTGGTCATTGGTCGCGAATCTTGCCTCCGCGGTGCGCCTGCGGAGGCTGGTGTGCACGGTGCGCCAGGCGAGGCGCTCCCCCGCGCTCGCGGGGATTGTCGTTCCTATCCGCGCGCCGTCCCTGCACCTGCACCGGGACCATCATGGGCCTGTCGACACGCTTGTAGCTGCAGCGGGCGAGGATGCGCTTCCATCCATTCCGCGCCGATACAGGCCAGTTCGTCCGCGCGGCAAGATCCTCGCCGCGGACCCGCCGGCCCGGCGAGGACCGTCGCGGTCCGTGGACCTCGCAGATCCAGCGGCTGGTCATCGCCCGCGAGCTGCTGCGGTAGGCGGGGTCCATTCAGTCCATTGAGTCCATGAAGTCCATGAACTGGGTGGACTGGGTGGACTGGATTACTTCTTGGCGGGCGCCTTCCTCGCTTGCGAGGCGAGGATCTTCTCGATCTCGTCCATGGTGGCGTTCATCTCCGCCATCGCCGAAGCGAAGGGCGCCGAGGTCAGCACTTCCACCCCCGCGTCCTTGAGGAGCTCGACCGGATACTTCGAGCTGCCTGCCTTGAGCAGGCGCAGGTAGGCGTCGCGCTTGGCGCTCTTCTTCGCCTTCGCCTCCTCGAGGATCCCGCGGGCCAGCGAGGTGGAGGCGACCAGGCTCGTCGCGTACTGGTAGACGTAGTAGCCCGCGTAGAAGTGGGGGAGGTACGACCACTCGTTGGCAAGCAGCTCGTCCACCTGGCAGACGCCCTCGGCGTGCCCGTAGTACTCGCGGACGATCTTGAGATACAGCGCGGAGAGGTTCTCCCCGGTGAGCGGCTCGCCTCTTTCGGCCTTCTCGTGGAAGGCGAGCTCGAACTCCGCGAACTGGGTCTGGCGGAAGAGCGTGATTCGCAGGAGCTCCAGCTGGCTGCCGAGGAGGAAGAGCCGGGTGGCCTCGTCCTTGGTCGTGGCCAGCAGGTGGTGCACGAGCAGGTTCTGGTTGAGCGTCGAGGCCACCTCGGCGACGAAGCTCGAGTAGTCCGAGGTCGGCAGCGGCTGGGCGGAGGAGGAGAAGAAGGTGTGCACCGAGTGCCCGGACTCGTGGGCCAGGATCGAGAGGTCGTCGTAGCGCCCCATGAAGTTGAGCAGCTGGTAGGGGTGCACGCCGTAGACGCCCGTGGAGTAGCCGCCGGAGCGCTTGCCGGTGGAGGGCAGGAAGTCGGTCCAGCGGTCCTCGAAGCCCTGCTTCAGCGTCTCGAGGTAGTCCTTGCCGAGGGGCGCGAGCGCCGCGAGGGTGGCCGCGCGCGCCTGCTCGGGGTCGTAGCGCAGATCGACGCTCTCCACGAGCGGCACGTAGAGGTCCTGGTACTTGAGCTCGGCCAGGCCGAGCATCTTCTTGCGCAGCGCGAGGTAGCGGTGGAGCGTCGGCAGGCTCTTGCGGACGTCGGCGATGAGCTGCTTGTAGACGGCGGTGGGGATGTTGTCGCGGAAGAGGGAAGCCTCGAGGGTGGAGTCGAACTTGTGCACCCTCTGGTCGAAGATCTCCGCCTTCACCTGCGCGGCGAGGGTGGTGCCCAGCGTCCGCTCGAAGGCCTTGTGGGTATGGAAGAAGGCGTCGAAGACCTTGAGGCGATCCTCGCGCGAGCGGTCGGCGCGGTGCAGCGAGTAGGCGGCGTCGTCGAGGCGCACCTCCTCGCCGGTGGAGAGCTTGATCGTCGGATAGGGCAGGTCGGCGTCGGTGAGGATCACGTAGGTTGCGCCCCCGGCATAGGTCATCTCCCCGGCCATCGCCACCACCCGCTCCTCCGGCGCGGTGAGGGTGTGCGCCATCCAGCGCAGCACGTCGTCGAGGTACATGCGGTAGGGCGCGAGCTTCGGCTCCTTCGCTTGGAAGTCCTTGATCTTGGCGGCGTCGAGCGCGAGCAGCTCCGGGCGCACCCAGGCGGTCGCCGACTGCAGGTCCACCCCCAGCCGCCCCATCGACTGCTGCATCTCACGCGGCCTCGGGGACCGGGTGTCCTCGTTGGAGAGGCAGTTGGTGTAGACCGCGAGGCGGTTGAGTTCGTTCTCCAGCGCGTACTTCGCGTCGAGCGCGGCGAGCAGCGCTTGCGGCGAATCGCCGAGGTGGCCTCGGTGGGCCGCCAACCCGTCGATCTTCTTGGCCACGGCGGAGCGGGCCTCGCTCCACGCCGCCTCCGAGGGGTAGAGGTCGGAGAGGTTCCACTTGTACTTTTCGGGGATCTCCGAACGCTCGGCGGCGTTCACGGAGCCGCCGGCGAGAGCGGCAGCCAGAGCGAGTGTTGCAGTCAGGGGGTGGCGCACGGGCAGGACCTCGGGGAAATGAGGATGCGGCCTGTTACACCCGTCGAGAGCCGCCAGTCGACAGGCGTTGTTCAGGGTGCGCCGGAAGGTGTTGCGCAGTCTCGACCATCATCGGTGCACGTTACCTACGGACCTCGGGTTCCTGCCTTCCAGAGCGCCGGCCCCTGTCGTGGTTGCCATTCACTGCGCACCTCGTGCAGGTGGCTGCACAGTTGCTGCCCAGGCTGTGCATGCCCGTGCACAGGCCGGAGCGGATTCTTCCGGCCCGGCTTTTGCTCGAGGGGCACGCATGAGCCGCAACCACTTCCTGTTCCTGATGCCCTTGGCGTGCCTCGTCGGCTGCGGCCCGCGCGCCGCGCCCCAACGCGACTCGCCCGAGTTCGAGAAGCTCGACCACGCCCTTCTTGCGCACGTCTACGACCCGGTCAGCTCCGAGCTCGCCTGGTACGACCCTGACCGAGGCCGGGTCCTGCGATACCGCGCGGGTCAGGTCGAAGCCCCACAGGACGTCGCGGTCACGGCCCCTGAGGCGCTGCGAGTCTTCGCCGACGGGTCGTTCGTAGTCGCGACGGGGCAGGAGCTCCAGCTCTGGCCTCTCGGAAGCGCGCCAACGACGTGGCCGTACCACCCCGACAGCTTCGACGGGTTGTCGATGGACGACTGGTGGTTCGTCGGGTGGGTGGACACGCCGCTTCCCGGGATCTCCGAGGCCGGGCCGGCGCTCTGCCACGTGGTCCACCAAGCGGTGGCGGACTGCGTGCCATTCATCCCTACCTCCTCCTCCACTCTCGCGGTGGCAGGCGACGGGTCGGTCTACGTCACCGATGGCGACAAGGCCCTCTACCGCTACGCCGACGGCAGGCTGACGAACATCTGGTCCTTCGACTCGGTGAGCATGAGCGCCGTCATCAAGTTCCGCCGCAGCGGAGCGGGCCTGCTCGCCGTCACCTCCTCTAGCGTGTACGCGATCGAGGAGGCCACCCACCCACTTCTGGTGGGTGGGCGAATCCTCGACGCACTCGGCACCGCCGGCGACTTCTACTACCTGACCTACGACTACGAGCAGGCCCTCTTGGACCCGAGCTGTCGGCCCAGCCTGTTCCCCGGGTGCGCCACCTACGACTTGTGGTCGCAGTACGTCCTGTTCCACGTCGTCGGCGGCAGGCAGACCGAAGTCGGACACCAAACCTGCACGTCCAAGGACTCGGAGCTGTGCGAATACCTCAGGAATATCGGCTTCGACGGCTCGGACGTCGTTCTGCTCTCCACTCACATTCGCCGCGTCGCTTCAAAGTGAGTCGCCTGGGCCGAGGCCCGGCGCAGCTTCCTTTGAGCAAGGAGAGCGTCCGCCTGGGGAGCCCGAAGTCGGTGTGCATGGTCATGCTCATCGTACACTCGCAGTGCAGGCCCAGGTGGGCTCTTGGGAAGAACGAAGCCGCAGTCCTCGGCGGCGGAGTCGATCCCCCTTCATCCGAGGCAAGTCACCTGCGGCCAAGACCGTCGGCGACACGCTCACGCTGCGCCGCGACACCTCCACCGGAGAGGCCAGCGAGCTCATCGACCTCGAGGGCTGCACCTTGGCTTTGGCCACGGGTGCACTCCGGCGTGGAGGAGCTTCGAGGCGAATGCTGGGAGTTCCTGCGGTCCACGCGGCCGCGCTCGCCCTCGGTTCCGGGGCGCCCTGCCTCCCGGTGATAGGGTCAGCACCCGAGGGGAACTGGAGTGCCGATGACGACCGGACACAAGGATCCGCTCCACGGCATCACGCTGGAGACCATCGTCACCACGCTGGTCGAGCGGCACGGCTGGCCCGCACTGGCGGGGCTGATCCCGATCCGCTGCTTCGAGCTCAACCCGAGCGTGAAGTCGAGCCTGACCTTCCTGCGGCGCACGCCGTGGGCGCGCAAGAAGGTCGAGGACCTCTACTTGTGGGGAGCGGGTTAGCGGGCCCTCGATGCGCGTCGAGCCGGCGTCGATGGCGTTCTGGATGAACTCGCGCGAGAAGGCGGACGGATCGCTGAACTGGTGGACGGGCTGCTCGAGCAGGTCGTCGGAGGCTTGGGCGGCGCGGGGCATGGCTGCCGCAGGGTGCCTCCGCGTCGGGTCGCCCTCTCATGCGAGGGGAAGGGCTCCTGCCCTTGGTGCCTCGGGACGGGCCGGCGGCCGGGGCCGGCGAGGCGAATCCTCTGGCCAGACCCCGAGACTGCAAGGCATATGGGCCGGGAGAGCGGTACTTACATGAGACCGGCAGACGGTCGCAGGCGGCGGCTGGGCCTGAAGACGTCCGCGAGGTCAGCACCCAGCGCCTGACAACGGAGCCTACCTTGGACTGCCTTTCATTCCCGCGATGTGGGGACCTGTGCTGCCAGTACGGGGTCGACGTCTCCACGACCGAGCACGAGCGCATCCGCGAGCGGGCGGCGGAGATCGCCAAGCTCCTCGAAGGCAAGACCGACTGGTTCGATCCCGAGATCGAGCCGACCGAGCCGGACGCGGAGTTCCCGGACGGCAAGATCCACCGGACCCTGGTGTCGGGCCGCGGCTGCGTGTTCCTCAACCCCCGCGGGCGCGGCTGCGTCCTGCACGCCCTGGGGTTGAAGCCGCGCGTCTGCGAGCGGGCCTTCTTCCTGCCTGACGGCAAGACGCTGGACGAGGACTGCGAGTGGCTGCCCTGCAAGCCGCTCTGGATGGAGGAGCAGAGCAGGCGCTGTCGGGCGAGCACGTAGACCAGGGGCGGGCGATTCGCGAAGAGGCTCCGCCGAGGGTGCGCGCAATGCGCTCTCGTCGCGCGCAGCGGAGCCAAGATGCAGACCCGGGCGTCGTCAGAGCGCGGCAGTCGGAGTAGCGATCTGCGCGGGGGCCGCGACGGGAGCCGGGACAGCAGTCGGAGCAGCGATCGGCGCCGGGGTGACGGCGGGAGCCGCGACCGCAGGCGCAGCAGCGATCGGCGCCGGGGCTGCGACGGGAGCCGGGATCGCAGGCGGAGCAGCGATCGGCGCCGGGGCCGCGACGGGAGCCGGGTCGGCAGGCGGAGCGGGAATCGGCGCCGGGGCTGCGACGGGAGCCGGGACGGCAGGCGGAGCGGGAATCGGCGACGGGGCTGCAACGGGAGCCGCGACGGCAGGCGGAGCAGCGATCGGCGCCGGGGCCGCGACGGGAGCCGGGATTGCAGGCGGAGCAGCGATCGGCGCGGGAGCCTCGGCGGGAGTCGCGACGGCAGGCGGAGCAGCGATCAGCGCCGGGGCCGCGGAGGGAGCCGGGACGGCAATCGGAGCAGCGATCGCCGCGGGAGGCTCGGCGGGAGTCGCGACGGCAGGCTGAGCAGCGATGGGCGCGGGTGCAGGGACGGCAGCCGGAGCGGCGATTGGCGCCGCGGCCGCGACGGGAGTCGGGACGGCAGGCGGAGCAGCGATCGGCGCAGGAAGCTGCGCGGGAAGCACGACGGAAACGGTGGCCGGAACCACCGGAGCGGCGATGGCGGCGGGCAGGGCAGTCGGCGCCGCTGGCGCCTCCGGGACGGTCGGAGAGACGCGCGCCACCGCAGGGTCATTCGGGCCCAGCCACTCGAGCGACCCGCCGGTCTGCCAGCGGCCGTGCTTCCGAAGGCGCGACAACTTGTTGATCATCTCCTCGGCCTCGCAGCCGGTGATGAACACGCCGTCGACGAAGACGGGCGGAATGCCTGGGGCAGGGGAGGCCTGCACCGAGGTGGCCAGCCAGTCCAGGCTCGCCCCACCGCGGTGGTAGTGGCGGTGGCGGTTGTGCGCGAGCACGTCGAGCATCTCCTGCGCTTCACGCCCGGCGACCACCACCGAACCCACCTCTAGCGGCGGGACGGAATCAGGCGCCCGAGCACCTGAGGTGGTCAGCAGCGCTGCGAGGATGGTCGACGCGATGGTGTGCATGTGCTCCTCCGGGGCCCTCGTCACGCCTGCCTGCGGCTCCAGGCGAATGCCGCGCAACGAAGGCTTGGGTGCCGCACCCACAGAAAACGATCGAAGCGTTCGCCCGCGGGCGGATCCGGCAATCCCTTCGCAGGGTTCGGTGGAGGGAAGGTCAGCGGCCGTCAGCGCGGCCATCCCGTCGGCCCGATGAGCCAGGCGAAGGCGCACGGGCCGGCCTCGACGGGGCCGGCAATCCAGGCGCGGGGGCCGAGAGCGCTCGCCGCGGGCAGGGCTAAGGCAGGCGGCCGGCTTCGGCGTCCAGGAGCGACTCGACGTGGAGGCACTGCGCCTCGGCCTCGTCGTGCGTCGCGGCGATGCTCACCAGACCGAGCTTGCCGTACATCGAGAGCGCGCCCATCAGATGAAAGACCACGCCGCGCTGGTGCGTGGGATCGAAGTGCAGCTGGTGGTTCACGAGGATGTCGATGAGGTCCTCGACGGTCAGGGCCTTGTATGCCGGCTTCTGCAGGTTGTCGGTGGCGAAGTAGCAGCGCGCCTCGCCCAGCGGGGCGCGGAACTCGCCGGTCTGCACGTCCACCGAGCCGGCGGTCAGGAACTGGAGCATCTGGAAGGGCAGGGTCGTGCCGCCCTTGCGGAGGTTGGTCTCCAGCGCGTACGCGCGGAAGCCGTCGCGCTCGCGGACGACGACGAAGTCCACCGCGAAGCGGCCCTGGACGCCCCGCGAGAGCAGCAGCTCGCCCACCTTGCGCGCCGGCTCCACCAAGAGCGCGCGGTATTCGGCGCGCGCCGGGAAGGTGCTGCCCAGGAACACCTGGCCGCTCGCGCCGCCGAGCACCTGGTCGTGCGTCGAGATGATCTCCAGCGTGCGCGAGGGGGTGACGCGCATCTGGACCGAGGGAGAGGTCTTGGCCTCGCCCTCGACCCAGGCTTCGGCGATGCCGCCCATCCTTGCGAAGGCCTCGAGGAACTGCTCGGCGGTCTGCCCCGCCGCCTCCGGCCGAAGCGTGCGGAGGATGTGGTCCCGCATGGAGGCGGCGTCGCGCGTGGGCTCGGGAAGGTTGAGCGTCGCGTTGCCCTCCCCGGAGAAGCCTTCCTCGAGCTTGAGCACCACGCGTCGCAGTCCGGGAGCGCGCCCGCGCAGGTCGACCACCGCCTGCGCCGCGTCGTGCAGGTCCCGGAGGTCCTCCACGCCGTCGGGGAGCTCCACCCCGGCTTCCCGGAAGATCTTCCGGCTGCCGCTCTTGGTCCCGAGGTGGTTGAGGGCGGGATCGCAGCCGTAGAGCGGGATGCCCAGCTGCACCGCGAGCGCGAGCTCGTCCGCCGTGGTGTTGAAGGCGGTGAGGTGGGTGACGCTCGGGTCGACGATGGCGTTCTTGATCCGCTGCACCAGCCGCGGGCGCGCGAGGATCTTGCGAGTGAGGTTCTCGTCGCTCGTGTCGTTGCAGCTGAGCATCGTCAGCCGTTGGCGAGCGTGGCTGTGCGGCACACCCCAGAGCATCCCGAGGTAGTAGTCCACCAGCGCATCGGGGACCGGCGAGCTGGTGAGGAAGATGACCTGGGTCCGCGGCAGGCGCAGCCAGGTCAGCATCGAGAGCTGCCGCTCTTCGTAGGACTGCGCGCCGGTGAGCTTCTTGAGCGTCTCGCGGTCGAGGCTCAGCCCCGGCAGCACCACGACGCCGCGGGGCGCCTGCGGGTCGGGATAGACCTCCTCGAACATGGTCCGCAGGCGCTGCTGCAGGGCCTGGTAGGCAAGGCGCTCCTCGGGGGACCCGAGGGCGGGGCGGTATTCCGGCAGGGGCATGGGGGCGAGTCTAACCGCATCGTCCGCCGGCTTCATGCCGAGCGCGCGCGCAGGAGGCCCGCGCGGGGCCCGACCGGACCCCAAAGGTCAGAGGCCCGGGGCCGGGCAGCGCCCGGGTCACTTCGCGGGCGGCCGCAGCGCCAGCCGGTCGGCGCCGACGTCGGCCTCGAAGCCGGGCTGCCGCGCCAGGTGCTCGCGGACGGCCTCGGGCGTGAGCCCGCTCTGCCGGGCGATGCGCTCCAGCACCGGCCCCAGCGGCATCCAGCGCTCGCCGCGGCTGCCGAGATGGCCGTCGAAGGCGAGCTCGCCGAGCGCGAGCTGGACCGTCTTCGCCAGCGCCCGCTCCTGCAGCAGCGCGGCGGTCTGGTGGTTCAGGTCGAGGAAGCTGCCGGCGACGGCGCGAATCGCCAGCGCGACCACCGAGGTGCGCTCCATCTCCTCCTGGAAGAAGGCCTGGTCCACGACAGCGACGGTGGTGTCCATCAGCGCGCTGACGGTCGCGCTGCGCGGGCTTGCGGTGAGCACGGCCGTCTCGCCGAACATCTCGCCCGGCCCGAGCAGCCTCAGCGCCTGCGTCTTCCCCGCCACCACGCGAGTCGCCTGGCAGTGCCCGTCGAGGATGATGTACGCGCAGTCCCCGGTCTCGCCCTCGCGCACGATGGCCTCGCCGGCGGCGAAGGTCCTCTGCGGCAGGCGCGCGGTGCCGTGGATGAAGGCCTCGAGGTCGGCCCGCAGCTCGGCGACGGTCTGGTAGCGCTTCGCCGGCTCGGGCTCGAGCGCGCGCAGGCAGATGGCGACGAGGCGGCGGGGCGCGCCCGACCCGGGCGCGACGGCGTCCGGCGGCGCGATGGCGGCCCGGCGCGTCAGCGCGAGCGCGTCGTCGGAGTTGGCCGCGGCGTAGGGCGCCCGTCCGGTGAGGATGCGGTAGAGGATGCCGCCGAGCAGGAACACGTCGGTGCGCGCGTCGAGCGCGTGGTTCTGGCCCCTCGCCTGCTCGGGCGCCATGTAGCTCGGCGAGCCGGCGAAGCTCTGCTCGTCCTCCTCGGGCGAGGGCAGGTCCGCGATGCGGCGCGCCAGGCCCCAGTCGACGACGTAGATCTGCCCGTGCTCGCCGACCATCACGTTGCCGGGCTTCAGGTCGCAGTGGAGGATGCCGCGGCTGTGCGAGAACGCCACGGCGTCGCAGACCCGCACCAGCACCTCGAGCAGCGGCAGCAGCCCCTCGACGCCCTTCGCCCGCTGCCTCTCCGCCATCTCGCCGAGGGTGACGCCCTCGAGCACCTTCATCGTGAAGCAGGTCGACTTCCGCTTCTCGGAGGAGAAGGCGTAGACGGGCGGGATGTTCGGGTGGTCGAGCTGCGCGGTGATCTTCGCCTCCTCGACGAAGAGCGCGTGGATCTCGTCCTCTTTGGCCAGCTCGGGGCGCAGCACCTTGAGGGCGACCTCGCGGCCCAGGGTCTCGTCGCGCACCCGGTGCACGCGCGACATGCCACCCTGCCCGAGCAGGCCGAGGTCGACCACCCGCCACCCGGGAGGCGTGGGCTGGGTCAGGGCGGAGCCGTCGTCTGGCTTGGATTTCCCGAACATGCGTCGCCCCTTTCCCACCGCTGGCCCGGCCGCGAAGCGCCTTCGCGGCGCCGGCAGCCGGATGAGGCGAAGGCCGGTCCCGAGGGTACACCTCCGCTGCGCCTGCCGTCGCGCCGGCCCTCGGGCGCGGGCGCGCCGGCGCTTCGGCTGGGCCGCCGGGAGGAGCAGCGGCCGCTGGCCGTCCACGCTGTCGTTCGAGTCGACGATGCGCGCACGGCCCTGCAGCGCTACCGCCGGGAGGTCGCGGCCTTCGCGCTCTTGCGGGTCCGCACCGTCTTCGGAGCCTTCCTCGCGATCTTCACCTTCACCGGCTCCTTCTTCTTCTTCGCCGGCTTCTTCGCCGGCTTCTTCGCGCGCATCGCCGCCTCCAGCGCGAGCTTGGCCCAGGGCCGCATCTCCTCCGGGTCCTCCAGCGCCGCGTCCGGCGGGCACCAGTAGCTCATCGTCACCTTCCGGCCGGAGTGCTCGTAGACGAAGGGCTCGCAGCCCGCCTTGCCAAAGGTGTCCTCGGTCTGCCCGTCGGTCTTCAAGTAGAGCCGCTCGTCCGAGAGGAGGGCGACGGAGAGCCCGCCGCAGAAGACGAGGTGCCCGCCCATCATCGCCCGGGCCTGCAGCGGGCCCAGCGCCGGCTCCAGCAGATCCAGCACGTGCGTCACGAAGGTCTGGTCGCGCATGGGGGCATCATAAGCCGGCCTCCCCCTAGCGTGAGTTCCCGGGATTCGGCCCCGATTCCGTCGCTTCTCATAGGAGAACCGCGTTCTGAGGCCGTGGGACCTAACTTCTTGGTTCGCTTTCTCCTCGCGAAATCGAATTCGGCCAGCTTCGCTCCCGGGCGCGGCG
>DASXVQ010000163.1:0-88965 GCA_036504155.1 Myxococcales bacterium | reverse complement strand
CACTCGCTACTACGACAGGCAGGGCCTGCCGAGGCTATCTTGTTGAACCTCAACCAACCGAACCGCCGGATGCGGACCCGCACGTCCGGTGGTGTGGCAGGGGACTGACGGGGACGAACCCCGTCAGCCCCTATGCCGATTCCGCGCTAGCGCTTGAGCGCGCGCAGGAGCCGGCGCAGCGCCTGGGCGCGGTCGGCGGCGCGCGAGCAGACGAACGCCTCGGACCCGTCGGCGCCCGGCTCGACCCGGAGGTTCGCCACCGACGCCAGCTCGCCCTTGGCCAGCACGGCCAGCGCAGTGCCGCGGCGCTCCACGTCCAGTGGCAGCGGACCCCCGCGCGCCAGGCTCGCGGCGAGCTCGACGAGCGAGAGGCCGATGCGCTCCTCCACCGCGAGGCCGCCAGGCCCCCAGCTCAGCCGCAACGACTCGAAGGCTTCGTGCTCGCCGGTTCTCCCCAGGACCACCACCGCCAGCCCCTCGATATGGAGCGCACGGGCGACCCGCTTGGCGAAGACGAGCGCGGGCCCTTCGTCCTGCGGCCCGGGTGACTCATGGAGAACGAGGCCGGCCTCCGCAGTCTCCTGCCAGCCCGCCAGGGCGATCGCGTCGCGGCCGTCCCCGGCGACCAGCACCTGGGTGCGCGCGTGCTGCGCCGCCTGGGCGAGCAGGTCCGGGCCGAGGCGCTCGCGCGCCACCGTGAGGTGGTAGCTGGGCGAGCCCTTGCCCGGGACCAGGACCGGCCCTTCGAACGGCCCGACCAGCTCCAGCGGCGCGCCGAACTTCGCGAGCGCCGCCTTGAGGGCGTCGGCGGACTCGACCTTGTCCGCGGCGACCACGTCCAGGTCCTCGGCGGCGACGACGGCGCGCGCGTGCGACCTCGAGAGGGCGACCAGCGAGGCCACCTTCCAGGGGCCGGACTCGCGCCAGGCCTGGGCCAGCGCCGGCGGGGAGAAGACGAGCTCGGGGTGGAGCTGCTCGGCCTTCTCCAGCGCCTGGCTCATCGCGTCGCGCCCCATCCGCTCGACGGACAGATCCAGGTCCGACAGCGCGCGCTCGATCCACGCCGCCTCCGGGCCGTCCCCGACGACCAGCGCCCGTTCGGAAGCCGGCGCCAAGGCGACCTCGACCGTGGCCGACGCGGGCGGGACGGGGGGCGCGGGCGCCGTCGGAGCCAGCTGGGGCGGGGCCTTGATGGGCGTCGATCCGAACGGCCCGCCGACGGCAGGGGTGGGCAGGGGCGCCGATGCGGCGGCGGGCGAGGCGGCAGGCAGATCCTCGAGGACGAACAGCGGCTCGGGGAGAAGCACCGGGACGGGGGTCCCCGTCGCCGGGAACACGGGGACGTCGAACTCCATCCTCGCCGCGCTGACCTCGACCTCCTCCAGCCTAATCTCCAGCGTCTTCTCGCGGGAGGCCACCGGCGCGACCGGTTCGGGCTCGGGGGCTGCAACCGGCCGGGCCTGCGGGGTTGGGGCCGGAGGGGCGGAGGCGGGCGCCGAGAGGGCGCGCATGTGCTCGAGCGACTCGTCGTCGGCGGGGTCGAACGCCAGGACCGTGCGCCACTCGTCGTAGGCGGCCGACGCATCCCCGGCGCGCTCGAGGCGTCGGGCGGCCTCGCGGTGCAGCAGCACCCCGCGGATGCGCTCGCCCATCGAGTCCAGGGCCCGCGCGGCCGCGCCGACCAGCTCGGCGTCGTCGAGGTGGTCGTCCATCGCGTTGCGCACCGCGACCAGGCCGCGGCGCGGCTGCCGGACGACGAGCGCGAGCTTGCAGGCCCGCAGCGCGGCCTCGCGATCGCCCGGGCAGAGAAGCAGGAGCCGTTCGAGGACCGCCAGCTGGTCGGCGTGGGCGCCGTCCTGGCCCAGCCGCAGGGCGGCGCGCTGCAGCCGGTCCAGGGCCTCGGTGCGGCGGCCGGCGCGGGCCAGGGCGTCGGCGAGCGCCAGTGCCAGGGGCAGCGAGCCGTCGAGGGTGGCCAGCCGCTCGAGGAGCGCGAGCCGGCCGTGCTCGTCCCCGCGCAGCGCCGCGGCGCGGCCGGCGCTCTCCAGGACCTGCACGGCGTCGCCCAGCTTGCCCTGGGCCTCCAGCTGCTCGGCGAGCGAGCCGACGAGCGGGATGTCGTCGGGCAGCAGCCGAGCGGCCTGGCGCAGCGCCGCGACGGCCTTCGCCGCGAAGCCGGCCTGGCCGTGCAGCTCGGCGACCCGCCGGTAGGCGGCGGCGGCCTCGGCGCCCTATCCCAGCTTCTCGCGGACGGTCGCGAGCTTGAGCAGGACCCTCTCGTCGGGTGAGGCAGCCACGCACTGTTCGTAAACCTCGGCGGCCTTCGCCCAGTCCCCCTTCTTCTCGTGGGCCTCGCCGACTTCCATCTTCGGGGGCTTGACCGGCATGTGTGCAGTATCATCCAAAACCTCGGCAGGACGAACGCTGGCGCCCCGCATTGGGAGGACCGATGACCCTCGAGCAGCTGCTGGGCCTCCTGAGCCTGGGGGCCAAGAAGGGGGCGAGCGACATCCACCTGGAGGCGGGTTATCCGCCCTGGTACCGCATCAGCGGCGAGCTGTTCGCCGCCAAGCTCGACAAGCTCACCTCCGAGGACACGGCGCTCCTGGCGCGGCACGTGCTGGGCGAGAACTCGCCGTTCCTGGCCGGCGCGGTGCGCGACGTGGACCGCGGCTTCGGCATCCAGGGCGTCTCGCGCTTCCGGGCGAGCTTCCTGCGTCAGCGCGGGTCGGTGGGCGTGGTGCTGCGCGTCATCCCCTTCGAGATCCCCACGCTCGCCGACCTGCACCTGCCGGCGGTGCTCCAGCAGATCGCCGGGGCGCGCCACGGGCTGGTCCTCATCACCGGGGCGACCGGCGCCGGCAAGACCACCACCATCGCCTCGCTCATCAACCACATCAACCACACCGACCGGCTCCACGTGATCACCATCGAGGACCCGGTGGAGTACGTCTTCCGGCCGGAGAAGTCGGTCATCATCCAGCGCGAGGTGGGCAGCGACACGGCCTCGTTCGAGGAGGCGCTGCGCGCGGCCCTGCGCCAGGACCCGGACGTGCTGATGGTCGGCGAGATGCGCGACCGCGAGACCGCCGAGACCTGCCTGAAGGCCGCCGAGACCGGGCACCTGGTCGTCTCCTCGCTGCACACCACCGACGCCACCCGCACCGTCGGCCGGCTGGTGGGGATGTTCTCCCCCGAGGAGCAGGCCGGGGTGCGCCACCGGCTGGCCGACAGCCTGAAGGCGGTGGTGAGCCAGCGGCTGGTGATGCGCCAGGACGGCGCCGGCCAGCTGCCCGCGGTGGAGGTGATGCTGGCGACGCGCTCGGTCCAGGAGGCCATCCGCGACCCGGCCAAGGCCGACGAGCTGTTCTCGCTGATGGAGCGCGGCCGCGACGAGCTGGGGATGCAGACCTTCGACCAGCACCTGATCGAGCTGTGCCGCACCAGGCTGGTGAGCCCCGAGACCGCCAAGCACTTCGCGACGCGCCGGGCGGAGGTGGAGCGGGCGCTGCTGCTCGGAGGCGGCGAGTGAGCCTGCGCAAGGCCGTCCTCGTCGATCGCGACCCCGCGCTGCTCGACCGGCTGTCGGTCGAGCTGGCCCGCGGAGGTGCGGCCGTCGAGACGCTCTCGAGCACCGCCGGGCTGACCCCCGACCTGCTCGCGCTCTCCGCGCCGGACTGGCTGGTCCTCGACGCCGGCCTGCCGGGGATGACCCGCGGGGCGCTGCTGGTCATCGCCCGCTCGCTCAAGTCGAGGCTGCCGCTCTTGCGGGTCATGGTGGTGACCGAGGGGGAGTGCGACGCCGAGCGCGACTGCCCGGGGGCGACGGCCATCCCGCGCGCCACGCTGTGCGCCGAGGGCAGCGCCGCCCTGGGCATCGTCGCCGCCGCGGTGGACGTGCGCGCGGTCATCGACGGGGTGCTGGGGCGGGCGACTCCCTCCGCGCTCCCGCGCGGCGAGCGCTACGAGGTGGCCATCGACCTCTTCAGCGACGCCACCTTCTGGGTGGGCAAGGACAAGGCGGTGGGGGTCTTCGTCGTCACCAACGTGCAGCCGGCGCTGGGCGAGCAGGTCTCGCTCGCGGTGACGCTGATGGGACGCAAGACGCTGGAGCTGAAGGGCGAGGTGGCCTGGCTGCGCACCCGGCGCTCGTTCGGGCTCAAGCAGCCGCCCGGCGTCGGCGTGAAGCTGGTCGGCAGCGGGGAGGAGCAGCGCCTCGCCATCGACCGCTTCCTGGAGCAGCGCGAGCCGCTGATGTGGATCGGGTGAGGCCGCCGGCGCCAGTCGCCCGCCGCGACTGGTAGCCGGGGAGCGTCCGAGCATCCCGGCCGGGCCGCCCCAAGAACTCGAGGCCGTCAGGCCCCGACTTTCGTCGCCGCACCTCCCACTCCGCGCCTCCATGCCTACCCTTGGCCCATGCGCCTGCCCGCTCGGAGGGCAGGGTGACGGAGCCGGATGGGCTCGGGGGAGTGGAGATGGTCGGTCGTTTCGGGTGGGGCCTCTGGGCGCTCTTCGCCTCGACGGGGTTGGGGTGCGCGACGAACATCATGACGGTGCCGGCGCCGCAGGTCGTCGCCGCCCCGGCGGTGGCGGCGGCGCCGGCGGCACAGCCGGTGGTGCTGCAGTTGGTGTTCGCCCCGGAGGACTCGCAGGCGCGGGCCGGGGCGGAGCTGATGGAGGCGTTCGCGCCGATGCCGGGCACCTCGCTGTTCTTCGAGACGGGCCAGGCCTCGCTCTCGCCGGACGGGAAGGTGAGGCTGCTGCGCATCGGCGAGGTGCTGCACCGCTACCCGACGATGAAGGTGCGCGTCGAGGGCAACGCTGACGAGCGCGGCCCGGCCGACTACAACATGGAGCTGGGCGCGCGCCGGGCGCGGGCGGCCCGGGACTACCTGCTGTCGATCGAGGTCAAGCCGGACCAGATCCTCCTGCGCAACAACGGGGCGGAGCGGCCGCTGGCCAAGGGCCACGACGAGGACAGCTGGCAGGTCAACCGCCGCGACGACGTGCGCCTCGTCCACGACGCCGACGCCAAGACCTCCAACGCCATGGACCTGACCGCCCCCGCCGCCAAGCCGGCCGCGGAGAACACCGCCGAGAAGAAATAGGCCGCCGCGCCTCGCAGCAGCCGTCGAATCCAGCTCCCGAGGTCCCCGGCGTCCGGCCTGGGCCCGGGGGCCGGAACCTGGAGCCCGAGCAGGCGGGCGGTCGCGTCCCAATCGAGAAGATTGCTGGCCCGGCGGACCGCGACCTAAGATACCGCCTCCGTTCAGGAACTCCCGATGGCCGAAGCCGACGCGAAGAGCGCACCGACGACCGATGAGGAGGGGGCTGCGCCTCCGCCTCCGCCGCCACGGCGCACGCGGCTGATCCTGGACAACGTCCCCAAGCGCGGGATCTTCAAGAAGATCTTCCTGGCGCTGCTCTTCCTGGGCCTGCTGGGGGTGAACGCCGGGGTGCTGGTGGCGGTGGGCGCCTACGCCAAGTTCTCGGTGGGCCTGCCCAAGCTGCCCTCGGTCAAGGACTACCGTCCGCCCATCCTGAGCGAGTTCTGGACGAGCGACCGCGTCCTGGCCGGCGAGTTCTACGACGAGCGGCGCAAGGTCGTCCCCTACGAGCGCATCCCCAAGAAGCTGGTGCAGGCGTTCATCGCCGCGGAGGACGAGCGCTTCTTCGACCACCCGGGCTTCGACCCCATCGGCACCGTCCGTGCCGCCTGGAAGACCTTCGTCGTCCGCAAGAAGGTCCAGGGCGGCTCGTCGCTGACCCAGCAGGCGGCCAAGGCGGTGCTGGTCTCGGTCGAGCTCTCCAAGATCAGCGACGACGACCTGCGGGCCGAGGTCCGCCGGCGCCTCAAGCCCCGCGGCCTGGCCGACGACCCGGACGCCGTGCGCCAGGAGACGCTGCGCGTCCACGCCAAGATGAAGAAGGAGGCGCACGACCGGGCGACGGAGAAGACCATCCGCCGCAAGATCCGCGAGCTCATCCTGGCGATGCGCCTGGAGAAGGCGCTGACCAAGGAGGAGATCCTCTACCTCTACCTGAACAACGTGTACCTGGGGCACCACAGCTACGGCGTGCAGTCGGCGGCGGAGAACTACTTCCGCAAGGACGTCACCCACCTGTCCCTGGGCGAGATGTCGCTCCTGGCCGGCCTGCCGCAGGCGCCCACCAAGTACTCGCCGTTCGCCCACCCCGACGAGGCCAAGCGCCGCCGGCACTACGTGCTGCGCCGCATGGCCGAGGAGGGGATGATCACCCAGGCCGAGCGCCAGGCCGCCGAAAAGGAAGAGGTCAGCGTCTTCCCGGTCGAGGACGTCTTCCACGAGTTCGCGCCGTTCTTCACCGAGCAGGTGCGCCGCGACGTGGTCACCCGCTACGGCAACGAGCGCATGCTCAAGGACGGGCTCAAGGTCTACATGACGATGAACGGCGAGTCGCAGCGCGCCGCGCAGTTCGCCATGCTCGACGGGCTCATCCACGTGGACAAGCGCCAGGGCTTCACCGGGGTGCTCGGCCACCTCGAGGAGGACACCGCCAAGGTCGCCTTCGAGAAGAAGATCGCCGCCAAGCTCGGCGACGAGAAGCTGACCGTGGGCTCCTACTACGTGGGCCTGGTCGAGAAGGTCTACGACGCCGCCAACTACGCCGACGTCAACGTGGGCGGGCAGATGGCCAAGCTCCCCATCGCCGGCATGCGCTGGGCGCGCGAGCCCAACCCCGAGCGCTACTACCCCTCGGCGCTGATCGACCACGTGAAGAAGGCGCTGCGCCCCGGCGACGTCATCGTGGTGAAGGGGGTGGAGAAGAAGGTCCTGGAGGAGGACGAGGAGGCGCGCTTCAAGAAGCTCATCCCCGCCGAGGGCCCCTACGTCAGCCTGGAGCAGGAGCCCACGCTGCAGGGCGCCATCGTCAGCGTGGACCCGGGCCGCCGCTACGTGGTGGCGATGATCGGCGGGTACGACTTCGACGCCAGCGAGTACAACCGCGCCTTCCAGGCCTGCCGGCAGCCGGGCAGCTCCTTCAAGCCCATCGTCTACTCCGGCGCCATCGAGCTCCTGGGCTGGCAGGTCAACCACGTCTTGGTGGACTCCCCGGTGGTCTTCGACGACCCCGACAACCAGCTGCGCTGGAAGCCGGAGAACTACGGCGAGGACTTCCGCGGCGACGTGCTGCTGCGCTCGGCCGTCATCAACTCGATGAACATCCCCGCGGTGAAGACGATGGACGCGCTGCGCCACGAGGTGCAGATGCAGGGGGTCACCGACTGGGCGCAGAAGCTGGGCATCACCACCTCGCTCAACCAGGACCTGTCGCTGGCCCTGGGAGGCAGCTGCGTGCACCCGGTCGACCTGGTCAACGTCTACGCCACCATGAACCGCGGCGGCCTGCGCTTCCGGCCCTACTACATCCGCCGCGTCGAGGACCGCTTCGGGCGCACGCTCGAGGACCACACCGCCTATGACGACGAGTTCGCCTCGTTCGAGGACCGCGTCGCCGCCGGCTACGCCAGGCTCTTCGACAAGCCCGAGCGCGTGATGAAGCCGGAGACCGCCTTCCTCATCACCCACCTGATGCGCGAGGTCGTCCTCTTCGGCACCGGCACCCCGGCCCAGAAGCTGGGCAAGCCGGCCGCGGGCAAGACCGGCACCACCAACGACAGCTTCGACACCTGGTTCATGGGCTTCACCAAGGACCTCGTGACCGGCGTCTGGATGGGCTACGACCACAACGAGCATCCGCTGGGCAAGTACGAGACGGGCGGCCGCGCCAGCCTGCCGGTCTGGGTCGACTACATGAAGGAAGCCCTGGCGGACCGGCCGCAGAAGGGTTTCGAAACGCCCCCGCCCGAGGCGGACATCGTCTGGGTCGACATCGATCCCGAGTCGGGCAACAAGGTCGCCCCCGGCGCCAAGAAGAGGGTCCGCGCCCCGTTCGTGCGCGACAGCGAGCCCAAGGACACCGAGTTCGAGCAGGGCACCATCGACCCGCGCGACACGCGGTTCGACCAGTAGGCCGAGGCGCCGGGCCCGGTCAGGCGCCGCGGCGCGCCAGCTCCGACAGGCGCACGTGCCGCTCGTCCTGCCCGCTCGGCGACGAGCCGCGCTCGAGCTTGCGCAGGGCCTGGTTGACCGGGTCCAACTCCAACACCAGGTCACGCCGCGGGGCCTCGTCGCTGAAGTTGAGCGGGCACCAGGTGACCACGCCCTCGAAGAGCGTCGCCAGGCCGAACGCGCGGCAGACGATGGGCCGCTCTTCGTAGACCAGGCAGCGTCCGGACCGGGGCGAGAGCAGCGCGCAGTGCTCGCCCCGTTCGGCCCGGCGCGCGGCGGCTTGGCGGGTGACGGTGGGCAGGCGCGCCAGCGCAGCGGCGACGCGGTCGGCCTCGACGCCGAACAGGGTGAGGTCTGCGTGGCAGCAGCGCCGGCAGCCGGCGCGGCAGGCGAATGCCCTCGGCTGGGCGGCGAGCGCCCGGGCGAAGGCCGAGTCCACCTGCTGGCGGAGGGTCTCGAGCACGGCCTGGATGCTACGCCCGCCGTGCGCGGCGACGCGAATGGGCGCTGGACGGGCGGGCCCGCTCCGGGTAGGTCTTTCGCCCGCAATGGGACGCCGGGCGCTCTCCAGGAAGATCAAGCGCGTGCCGCCCTCGCCGGAGGCGATGGAGCGCTACGTGCGCCTTTGGGTGCAGGAGGACCTCCACTTCCGCCCGGAGAGCTTCCCCAGGATCACCAGCCGCGACCTGTTCGGCGAGGACGCCCCGCTGGAGCTGGAGGTGGGCTGCGGCACCGGCGAGTTCCTGTGCTCCTTGGCCGCAGAGCGGCCCGGCGTGCGCTTCGTCGGCGTGGACCCGGTCACCAAGGTGCTCTACTTCGCGGCGCGCCTGGCCGAGGAGAGGACGCTCGCGAACCTGCGGCTCGTGCGCGCCACGGTTCTCCCGATCTATCCGCTCCTGGTCCCGGATTCGATCTCGGCGGTCTACGTCCACTTCCCGGACCCGTTCGTCCGCGCGCGCGGGGAGCACAAGGTGCTCAACGCCCGCTTCTTCAAGGCCGTGCAACAGGCGCTCCTGCCCGGCGGGACCTTGAGCGTCGTGTCCGACAAGCCGGAGCTCTTCGAGCAGGCCCTGCGGCTGGTCGAGAAGCAGCCCGGGCTGGTCAAGACGCACGCGGAGCGGCACCTGGTCGGCTTCGAGCCGGCCACGAAGTCGCGCTACCAGAAGAAGTGGGAGCGCTATTCCCTTCCGGCGCTGCGGTTCGAAGTCCGCAAGGTTTCGCTCTGATGCCGCAGCCGCTGCCGCCGCCGGACGCCTGGCAACAGGGCGGTGGCGACCTGGGCGCCGCGATCGAGGCGCTCGCGAGCGCGCATCGGGCGGGCGCGCTGCTTCAGGTTCAGCCGGAGCGCCGGTCCCTGGAGAAGGCGCGGAGCAAAGGGCTCGCCAAGGACCAAGAAGGACGGTTGCTCCGAGGGGCGTGGAAGGTCGCCCTGGGGGCCCTCGCGCCGGGATGTGTCGGGAGGCGCACCGGATGGTCGACGTTCGGGTTCGTCCTCGCGGGGACGCGCGGCGAGCTCGAGACCATGGGGACGCAGCTGGTCGGGATGCTCCTCTGCGACGAGGACCTCGGCCAGTGGGCGTGGCACGTCGTGCTGACGGAGGTCTTCGCGTCCGAGCCCGAGAGGACGCTCCACTGCGACCCGGGCTACGCCTTGGCGAAGGCTACGGGGAAGAGCGCGGTGGCCTGGGTCCAGCCGTACTCCGGCGCGGATTGGAGGGAGCCGCAGCGCTATCCCACGGTGAGCCTGGCCGTGGTCGAGGCGACCTCGGGCCGCTGAAGGGTTGCGGACCGCTTCACCTCGGGGGACGCTCGGCCCCGTGTTCCGCCGGATCTTCGTTCTCGATCGCGACGCCTTGCCGAGCGTGGCCTCGGTGCGCGCCTTCGCGCCAGGCGCTCCCGTGGAGCTCGTCGCGGAGGAGGCGGCCACCGCGAGCGCGGGGCGCCCCGACGCCCTGGAGCGGGGCAGCCCCGCCGGCCGGTCGCCGCTGGACGCGGGGATGTTGGTCTCCGCGCTGGGCCTGCAGCGCGAGGATCTCGTGGTCGTGGGGCCGAACCTGCACCGCTCGGCCCGGGCTCGCGCGGACCTGGCGGTGCGCCTGGCCATCCAGCACGGGCTCTACGTTCTGTCCGTGGGCAGCCGGTGCCCGGCTCCGGCGGGGCCCGCGCGGCACGTCGCGTTCCTCTCCGCGGCCGACGCGACCGAGCTCTCGGCGCTCTCGGCGCTGTTGCCGCGGTTCCCCGGCGTCGCCCGCCTCTCGGGCTTCCTGGTGCACGAGGGTCACGGGCGCAGAGCGGCACTGGAGGCGACGCTGCGCGCGGCCGCGCCGGATCGCCTGGTCTCGGTCATCGGTTTCACGGCCTTCCCGTCGTCCATGGCGCAGGCCATCGATCGCGCTGCGGTGGCCGCGGGCGTCGACCTCGTCGTCGTGCCCAGCGACGCGGTCCCGGACGCCGCCGCGCTGGCTGGCGGGTTCTTCGCGGCGGACGCGCTCCAGTCCGCAGAGCGCCCGACCCTCGTGCTGCCGCGCTCCACCCGCGCGCCGGTCCTCCTGGCGGACCGGCTCGAGGCCTCCGACACGCTCTGCCTGCCGGGAGTGACCCGGTGGGTCGCCGTGGAGCGCGACGGTCCGCTGGGACGCGTCCAGCTCGACGATTCAGATCGCGTCCTGTGGCAAGGAAGCGCGCTGGGCCACGACCTTGGGGTGGTGGCGCTTGCCGCGGGCAGCGGCGGCGAGGAGTTTCTCGCCCTGGAGCGCGCCCCGGAGGACCGCTGCCGCATTCGAGGACTCACGCTGTCGCGGCCGCTGGTCCTGGTCGATGCCCGCTCCCCGGTGGAAGTCCTGGCCCCGCTGGAGCCCTTCGCCGCCGACAGCCACGTGGTCTTCGTGCGCCTTCGCTGGGACGACGCAATCGATCGGCTGCGCCACAAGCTGACCGAGCGTGCTCCCTGGGTGGGGGTACCGCTGGTCATCGACGCCAGCGCCTGGCTGGGGGACGGCGGCGCGGGCGATCTCCCCGAGGCGGTCGATCCCATCCGGCTGCAGCGGCTGGCGGCGCGCCTGCAGTCCCTGGGCGCGCGAATCCGCGCGGTGGTGGGCGGCTCGGTCGAGCGGCCGGCGCGTTCGGGTTCGGAGCCGGGCGACGAGGACCACAGCGCGCAGGAGGTGGCTCCTTCGCGCGTCGAGGGCAACGCCGTCCGCTTCGAGATGGACAACACCCGGGCTCGCGGGGCCCTGCTCGAAGCCATCGCCGGCGCGCGGCGCACCGTCCACTGGCAGTGCTACATCGTCGAGGAGGGCGCGGTCGCCGAGCGCTTCGCCGCGGCGCTCACCGAGGCGGCCGGCCGCGGGGTGCGGGTGCGGCTGCTCATCGACGCGCTCTACAGCCGGCACGACATCTTCCGCGCGCGCAACCCGGTGCTGCAGAAGCTGGACGCGGTCCTGGGCATCGACGTCTGCGCCTACCGCCCGCTGGCCCGAGTGCCCGACCTGGTCGCGCTCAAGCAGCGCAACCACCGCAAGCTGGTGGTGGTCGACGACGAGATCGCCGTCGTGACCGGGCGCAACCTCGGGGCTCCGTACTACACCGGCTTTTCGGAGGTGGCCCTCACCCGGCAGTCGAGCTATCGCGAGGTTCCCTGGCTGGACTGCGGCGTGGAGGTGCGCGGTCCGATCGTGGCGCGGGTGCAGCGGGCGTTCCTCTCGTCCTGGGTCGCCTCGGGCGGCGCACCGTTCGAGCCCGGTCCGGTCCCTCCCGCCGCCGGGCCGAGCCCGTGCCGGCTGGTCCTGCACGACGGGCTGCGCGACACGAACACCTTCGACGCCCAGCTCGATCTGGTCCACCGCGCGCGAGAGAGGCTCGTCGCGGTGAACGCGTTCCCGCTGGCGGTCGAGCTGCAGCGCGCCCTGGTGGAGGCCGCGCGTCGCGGCGTTCGGGTCCAGGTGCTGTTCGGCTGCGCCCGGCCGCGGCACGGCGCCGACCAGCCGTTCGGCGGCGGCGTGATGCGCGACCTGGCCGATCGGCTCATCCGCGCCCGGCTCGACCCGGTGCTGCGCGCCGGCGGCGAGGTGGGGGAGCTCGTCCTGGAGCCGCTCCCGGGCTGGGCGCCCGAGCTGGGCCGCGTCTTCCCCTACGTCCACGCCAAGGTGCTGGTCCGCGACGGCGAGGAGGCGGCGGTGGGCAGCGCCAACCTCGACGTCACCTCGGCCTACTGGGAGAGCGAGGCGCTGCTGTTCGTCGAGGACCGCGTGGCGGTGGGCGAGCTGCTTGCACAGCTCGAGCCGCTCCTGACCACCGCGCGGCGCGCCGACGTGAACGACGCGCGTTGGCAGCTCGAAGCCTCGCACCGCGCCCGGCTCGATCGGATCTGGCCGTCGCTGGTCGGGTGAGGCGCCAGGTCCGCCCATTCGCATCTCCCGGATGGCGCTCGCGGCGTGCGCGCTCTCGGCTCCGTTCACGCTCTGGATCTGGTCGTCGCCTGCACCGCCGCCTTCGAGGCCACGGTGGCCATCCGCTATTGGCGCGCCTGTACCGCGGCTGGATGGCCTGGGTCGCCGCGCTCGTCGAGGTCTCGGTGCCCATCGCGGTGCCCTTGGTGATGCGGCAACCGTGAATGCCGCCTACGCGCTGACAGGCACTTCGCGATCTTCGTGCGCGACCCGCGGCTACGCGGCCAGCAGCACCGAGATCTCCCGAGCGATCTCCCGCGAGCACTCGGCCAACCCTGCTTCGACCGGCTCGCTCATGCGCTCGTCGAAGGTGAAGTTGTCGAGGACCTCCACCGCGAACACGTGCACCTCCTCCGGCGTCGGGACATGCATTCCCAGGCGCCGCCCCAGCTCGAGCGCGGTGGCCAGGTTCACGTCGTGGACGTTGCGCAGGTTCATGGTGGCGCGCAGCGCCGTTCCGTCGAAGCGGTACCAGTGCCCGGGCTGGCCGCCCGCCTTGATGGAGTCGAGCACCACGACGCGGTCATAGCCCTTGACCACCTCCAGCAGGTTCAGCCCGCCGACCGAGCACTCTTCCACGACGTCCAGTCCGGGGACCGCTCCGAGCCGCGCGGCCACGTCGTGGGCGAGGCGTACGCCCACCGCGTCGTCGCGGAGGATGGGGTTTCCCATCCCCACCAGCAGCGTCGGGCGCACCTCAGCCGCCCCCTTGCCGGAACTCGCGCCAGACGCTGCCCCGCCGGTGGATGCGGACCTGGAGCGGCATCTGCCCCGGCAGCGAATGCGTGGCGCAGCTGTAGCAGGGGTCGAAGGCCCGGAAGGTCATCTCGATGAGGTTGAGCACTCCCTCGTTCGGCTCGACGCCTGGACGGATGACCCGCGAGGCGACCTTGCGCGTCGCCATCTGGATGGGCGCGTTGTTGTGGGTGGTGCCGACGACGAGGTTACAGGAGGTGCAGATGCCGTTCGCGTCGCAGGTGTAGTGGTGGATCAGCGTCCCGCGCATCGCCTCGACGATGCCCACGCCTTCGCCGGTGATGCCCCGGGGCACCACCCGGAAGGAGTCGCCGCAGATCTCCGGGTCGCCACAGAAGCGCTCCAGCGTCTCGGCGCACTGGAGCATCTCGATGAGGCGGCACCAGTGGGAGGCCATCAGCGCGTGGCAGGGACGGCCGCCAAGGGCCTGGAACATCTCTTCGCGGGCCTGTTGGGCCTCGGGCGTCGCCATGCGTTCGGCGGCATTCAGTCGTGCGAGGGGCCCGGCGAGGTACAGGCTGGAGTCGGCGCCCTCGACGAACCCCTTCCAGCCCCGCTCCTTCAGGTAGGGGAACTTCAGGTAGGTCCACGGCTCGACGTGCTCGGCCAGGACGCTCGCGTAGTCTCGGGGTGCGAAGCGGACGATCTCCTTGCCGGCCGAGTCCACCACCCGGACCCCGCCCTCGTAGAAGTTCACGGCGCCCGCGCCGTCGACGAGCCCCATGCTCCCCAGCGTCAGCGCGTACGGTCCGCGGGTGACGAGGTTCAAGTAGCTCGAGTTCTCGAGCACCAGCCTGCGGAAGAGCTTCAGGCTGAAGCGCGCGAACCCATGGAGGCTGGTCACCAGCGGCGCGATCTCCGCGAGCTCGTCCTGGGTGAGCCCCTTCGAAACTCCGCCCGGCAGGCACCAGACGAGGTGCGTGCTCCGCCCGCCGATGATCTGCTGGATGCGCTGGGCCTGGGCTCGCGCCTCCAGGACCTTGGAGCCGATCTGCAGGCCGAGCTTGGAGACCAGGCCCAGCAGGTTGCGGGTCGCGGGATCCGAGGTGGGCCCGCACACGAAATCCGGTGCAGCCAGCGCGTAGAAGTGGGCGACGTGGCTGTGGATGAAGTGCGCCTGGTAGTACATCTCGCGCAGCTTGTGGGCGAGCGGCGGGGCCTCGCCGCCAAAGCAGGCGTCCACGGCCTTGGCCGAGGAGAGGTGGTGGCTGGCCGGGCAGACGCCGCAGATGCGCGTGACGATGCGGGGCAGCTCCTCGATGGGCCGGCCGACCACGAACTGCTCGAACCCGCGCAGCTCCGGGATCTGGAAGAAGCAGTCCTGCACCGCCCCGGCGTCGTCGACGAAGATCTCGATCTTCCCGTGGCCCTCGAGCCGGGTGATGGGGTCGATGGCGATGCGCCGGCTCATCCGAACCTCCTCGGCAGCGTCGCGGCCGGCAGCCCGAAGCGATAGGCGAGGCCCGCGATGTCGGGCACGCCGTCGAGGATGCGGTCGATCTCCTCCGGGTCTTCGGCGTCGATGACGCTCGCCAGCGCGCCGATGAGACGTGCGCCCTGGTCGGAGACGCCGGGGAGGGGGCCGTAGCAGCCGCGGCAGGGCATGCCGCTGTCCGGGCAGCGCGCGCCGCACCCGCCGCGCGTGGCCGGTCCGACGCAGACGATGCCTTGCTCCAGCAGGCAGCGGGCCGGGTCCTGGAGGATCTCGAACGGCCGGAAGAATCGCTTCACCCTCTTCTGCGACTTCTCGCGCTTGCACTCGTCGCACAGCGAGGTCGCGGAGGCGCCGACCACCGAGCCTCTCTCGGGCAGCGAACCCTTGGCGAACGCGCCGATCACCGCCTTGACCTGCGCCGGCGCGGGAGGACAGCCGGGCAGGGTGTAGTCGACGTCGACGACCTGGGCGAGAGGACGGACGCGGGCGTAGAGCTCCGGTAGCTCGAGGTCGAGCGCGCCGGCCCGGCAGTGGCGCTGGGGAACCGCGGTGCTGCCCGCTTCGAGCGACGGGTTGTCGAGGTAGACGCGCCGCAGGATCTGCTCGCGTGGGAAGAGGTTCGCGAGCCCCGGGATGCCGCCGAGGTGCGCACAGGCTCCGAAGGCCACCAGGCAGCGCGACTTCCGCCGCAGCAGCCGCGCCGTCTCCTCGTTCTCGGAATTGCGTACCGCGCCGTTGTAGAGCGCCAGGTCGAGCTCGCCGTCGGCCATGGCCCGCAGGCCGGCGAGCTTGGTGTCCACGGCGATGGGCCAGAAGCGGATGTCGGCCAGCGCCGCGAGCTCGAGGACGAACTCGTTCGTGTCGAGCACCGCCACGTCGCAGCCTCCGCAGCCGGCGCCCCAGTACAGGGCTATCTGGAGCTTCTTCTCAGCCATGGCTCACCCGCTGCGAGTCGGCGTCGTCCTTGAGGGCCGGCTTGACCTTGCATGGCCCGAGCTTGCGCAGCGCCTGCGTGAACTCGGCGACCAGCTGCGCGAAGCGGGCGCCCTCGCTCGCGCTGACCCACTCCAGGCGCACCCGCTCCGGCTCGATGCCCAACGGGGCCAACAGGCGCAGCAGCAGCCGATGCCGTCGCAGCGCCTTGTGGTTGCCCTCGAGGTAGTGGCAGTCGCCCGGGTGGCAGCCGCAGATCAGCACGCCGTCCGCTCCGCCCGCGAGGGCCTCCAGGACGAACGCGGGCTCGACGCGCGCCGAGCACATCACCCGGACGCTCAGCAGGTTCGGCGGGTACTGCGTCCGGCTGGAGCCCGCCCCGTCCGCCCCGGCGTAGGAGCACCAGTTGCACAGGAAGCCGATGATCCGCGGCTCGAAGCTCATCGAGGCCTCCCTTGCCGCCAGAGCCTCGCGGTGACGGTCGTCCCGCGGCCCGGTTCGGAGTCGATCTCGCACTCGTCGGCCAGGCGCCGGACCGCGCCCAGGCCGCAGCCGAGGCTCGGCGGCAGGCCCTCGCCGCGCTCCAGCGCCACGGAGTTGAAGCGCCCGCGCGAGAAGCCGTCCTGCTGCGCCAGCGCCACGTCGGAGATGCCCGGTCCGCGGTCCGCGGCCACCACCTCCAGCCCGTCCGGCGCGGCGAGGGGCCGCAGGTCGATGGTTCCCTCACCCGCATGGCGCACGATGTTCGACGCCAGCTCCGCGACGGCGATGGCCAGGGCCGTGGCCCGGGGCGGGGGGAAGCCCAGCGCGAGGGCGAGCGCGCGGGCCTCGACCGAGCAGTACTGCGGATCGGACGGGTCGCGCACCGTCAGGCGCCGGGCGCGGGGTTCAGGGATGGCCATGGGGGAGGTCGGCCACGAGGCAGGTGGCGTCGTCGTGGGACTGGCCGAAGTCGCGGACCACCGCGTCGGCGGCCTGCTGCGGCGGGAGGCTGCGGTAGCACGCGAGCTCCACCTTGCGGGAGATGCCGTCGGAGTAGAGGTAGAGGCGGTCGCCGTACGAGAGCGGTGTCTCGAAGATCCGGAGCTTGCGGATCTCCCGGCCGAGGATGCCGGGACTGGGCACCGGGCGGACCCGGGCCTCGCCGGCGATCTCCACGTTGCCGACGATGACGCAGGTCAGGTGCTTGCGCTGGAGGTCGACGCGCGCCAGTCCCACGCAGGCGCCGCGCGAGGGCTTGAGGTCGCGGCCCATCTCCTCGACGAGGCGTTCGACCGGCAGGCCGGGGCAGCGCTCGAGCGTGGCGTGCGCCAACTGCGCCGCGCGGCGGGCCTCCGGGCCGTGGCCCAGCCCGTCGATGACCGCCAGCAGCCAGGACTGGCCGTCCTGAAGGACCACCCAGTCGTCTCCGCAGACGGACTCTCCGACCGCGCAGCGCTGGGTCACCGCCGTGAGCATCCGTTACCTCCGGTACTTCGCGGCGATGACCCTGGTGCCGCGGCCGGTCCCGGTCTCGATGTCGAAGCGGTCCATCAGGTTGCGCGAGCCGCGCAGCCCCAGCCCCATCCCGGTCTTGGAGCGGTTGGTGCCGGCCAGGACGGACTCGAGGTCGGAGATGCCCGGCCCCTGATCCTCGGCGATGACCTCCAGGGTGACCCGGCCCGCGGGGTAGGCGATGAGGGTCACCATGCCCTTGCCGGCGTAGTTGACGATGTTGCGCGCCAGCTCGGAGACCACCGTCGCCACCTGGGTCTGCGCGGCGACGGAGAAGCCGACGTCGGCGGCCATCTGCCGGGCCATCCCCCGCGCCTCGAGCAGGCCGCGCTCGTCGTTGATGGGCACCTTCACCAGCTTGGGCAGCTGCGCGGAGCCCGCGCTCCTCCGGGCCACCGCGGAGACGTCGGTGAGGCACGCCTCCTGCTTGGCGGGCTCCTTGAGGAAGAGCTTGAGGCCCTTCTCCAGCTCGGGCACCAGGGCGGGGATCTGCTCCGCGCGAAGCGACGTCGACTGCAGGCGGGCGCGGAGGCAGCTCGTCTCCATGATGGTCTGGGCGGTGACCGGCCCCACGTGGCGCTGGAGGACGTCCACCAGCCGGCGCGCGGTCTCGCTCCTGTCGTCCTGGAGGCTCATCCATGGTCCTCCGCCTGCGCCAGGGCCTCGGCGACGGCGCGGGCCACCAGCGCCTCCTCGCCTTCGCCATCGCCATCGCCAGCGCCAGCGCGGGGGCCGACGGCGCCCAGTGCGAGCGGGTCGCGGGACTCCCGCGCGCGCTCGCGCTCCAGCCGGGCGTCGAGCTGGGCGAGCGCCGAGTCGAGGTCCCGGGTGGTGGAGACGCCCTTGAGCTCCATGCCCATCTCCACCAGCGTCATGGCGATCATCGGGTCGATGCCGCACACCGCCGTCTCCACCCCCATCACCTGGGAGAGCAGCCCGATGTCGCGGATGGCGCGGGCGATGAAGCTGTCCATCACGTCGATGCCGGAGACGTCGACGATGAGCGCCCGCGCGTCGGAGCGCGAGAGCGCCTGGGCGACGTCCTCGCGCAGCCGCACCACCATCTGGTCGCTCAGGGCCACCTGGATGGAGGCCAGCAGGTAGCTGCGGATGCGGATGAGCGGGACGCGCTCGGTCGTGGCGGACGCCCGGTTCATTTGGCTTCCTGCATCTCGCGCAGGCAGGCGCGCAAGCCGGCCTGGAGGTTGCGCAGGGTCTTGAAGCCCTGCAGCTCGACGCCGACCTCGACCAGGGTCTGGGCCACCGCCGGCTGGATGCCGGTGAGCATGCAGCGCGCGCCCAGCAGCTGCGCCGCGCGCACCACCTTCATGATGTGGTCCGCGGTCTTGGTGTCCACGGTGTCCACGCCGGTCAGGTCGAGGATGACGAAGCGCGCCGCGAGCTCGCCGATGGAGCGCAGCACCTTCTCCATGATGTCGGTGGCGCGGTGGGTGTCGACCACGCCGATGAGCGGCAGGACGATGATGCCCTCCCAGACCTGCAGCACCGGGGTGGACAGCTCGCGGATGGTGACCTGCTGGCGCTCGGAGAGCTCGCGGACGTCGCGCAGCCCGCGCACCGCGTCGTTGAGCGCCTCGCCCAGCCGGCAGACGAGCTCCTCGGTGGATTTGAGGGTCTCCTGCGACACCTCCACGTCGAGCCGGCCGCGCTTGACCTCGGTGAGCACCGAGAAGCAGTCGGACAGGCCCATCGCCAGCTCCATCGAAGCGGCGTGGGCGCTCTCCTCCCGCGCCTGGGACTGGTCGAGGCAGGCGTTCATCGCCGCGCGCAGATTGGCGAGCGCCGGGTCCTCGTCGGCGCCGCTCAGCCGCTGCGCGAACTCGCCCTTCGAGAAGCGGTCGAGCGACTGCGCCCACTCTTGGATGATCTTCGGGTTCAGAGGCATGGGGGCTCCGGGAGCACGGGTGGGGTGGGGGGCGGTGGCGAGGTCAGAACTGGATGTGGATGAGCAGGCCGTCGGGCAGCTTCTCGACGGCGAGGATGGTCTTCTTCATCCGCTCCGCCCACTTGCGCACGTCGGCCTCGAAGGTCGAGCAGTTGCCGGAGACCTTGAGCGTGTCGCCGGGGGCGATCTGCGGGACCATCGCGGCGATCTTGAGGACGGGCTGCGGGCACTTCATTCCGAGGGCGTTGAGCTCCTTGACGGCCATGGACGGGCTCCTTCTTTGCGACGGGTTGGGGTGGTTCACTCCAGCAGGGCCGCGACCTCGGCCCGGATCTGCGCGGCTTCGAAGTGCGGCGCGCGTATCGCCGCCGAGGGGCAGGAGGCGGCGCAGCACCCGCATCCCCGGCAGAGGTTCTCGTCGACGGCGTACCTGCCCGTCTCGGCCTGACGGGAGAGGGCCTGGTAGGGGCATCCGGAGGCGCAGACGCCGCAGGCGCCGCACCGCTCGGGGTCTACCTGGGCGCAGAGCGGGTCGAGCCGGAGCATCCGGCCCGGCACCAGCGTGGACAGGACCGCGCCGGCCGCCGCGGCGCCCTGCGTCGCCGCCTCGGGCACGCTCTTGCTCCCCTGCGCGCAGCCGGCCACGAAGACGCCCTCGGCGAGCGTGGCGAAGGGCCGCAGGCGCGCGTGCTCGGGCACCACGAAGCCGCTCGCGCCGACTTCGAGGCGCAGCGCGCGGGCGGCGGCGCGGGTCCCGGCGGAGCCGACCAGCGGCGGCGCAACGACCGCGAGATCGACCTCCAGCCGGCCGGGCCCGGAGGCGGCCTGGTACTCGATGCGCACCGCGCCGCCTTCGGCGGCCTCGACCCGGAACCCGCCCGCCGGTCCCAGGAGGATGGGCAGCAGGTGCTCGTCCGCGGGCAGCGCTCTCCCTGGGCGCCGCCGCTCTGCTCCCAGGTCGAAGAGGCGCGCCTCGGGCAGGTGCTTGCGCAGCATGGCGACGAACTTGTCGAAGCTCGAGCAGCACAGACCCGAGCACTCGGCGATGGGGCCCGTGCCCTTGGCGTCGGCGCAGCGCAGCAGGGCGATCGTCCGCGGCTCGGCCCCGGTCGAAGGGACGCGGACCGCGCCCTGGGTCGGGCCCGCCTGGTTGAGCAGCCGCTCCAGCTCGTAGGCGGTGACGACGCTCCGGGGCAAAGAGGCGTCGCGGGGCATGGGCTCGTCGCCGGTGGCGACGACCACCGCCCCGATGCGGCGCTCCTCGAAGGTCTCCTGCTCGTCGAGCCGCACGTTGCCGAAGGGGCAGGCGCTCGCGCAGGCGGTGCAGCTCCCGTCGCCGACGACGTGGAGGCAGGTCTCCGGGTCGACGTAGGGCACGTGCGGCACGGCCCCGGTGTAGGCGAAGTGGATGGCCTTCTGGAGCACGCCCGGATCGATCTTCGAGGCGCCTTCGACCGGGCACGCCTCCAGGCACGTGCCGCAGCCGTAGCAGCCGGCGGGATCCACCCGGCGCGGCCGGCGGCGGATGCGCGCGCTGAAGGCGCCGCGCCGGCCGACCAGCTCGACCACCTCGCTCAGCGGCAGGAACTCGACCTGCGGGTGGTGCAGCACGTCGTCGATCAGCGGGTCGAGCATGCAGGAGGCGCACTCGAGGTCGGGGAAGAGGTCCGCCAGCACCGCCACGCGCCCGCCGGCGCTCTCCTCGCGCTCGACCAGCACGACCTTGCGGCCGGCCTCGGCCAGGGCCTTGGCGGCGGTCAGGCCCGCGACGCCCGAGCCCAGCACCAGGGCGTCGGTGCAGCACTCCACCTCGCGCTCGGCCAGGGGCTGCAGGTTCGCGGCGCGGGCGATGGCCGCGCGGGCCAGCGCGATGGCCTTGCGGGTGGCCGCGGCCTGGTCGGCGCAGACCCAGGCGCACTGCTCGCGCACGTTGGCCATGGCGAAGAGGTAGGGGTTGAGGCCGGCCTTGCGGCAGGCCTCGCGGAAGGTGCCTTCGTGCTCCCGCGCCGAGCAGCCGACGACGGCGAAGCGCAGGCACCCCGAATCGCGCAGCGACTGGACCAGGAACTCCTGGCCCTGCGGCGTGCACAGCGTGTCGTGGAAGGCGACCGAGGCGACCTGCGGTGCCTCGCGCAGCGCGGCCCCGAGGCCGTCCAGGTCGAGGTGGCCGGCGAGGTTGGGCCCGCACCGGCAGACGAAGACGAGGCAGCCGTGCGCGGTGCTCGGTCGCGAATCGCGCTCCATCGCCCCTCCGCCAACTCTGGGGTGGTCTGCCTCCGGCCGGCGCGAACTATGCCACAGGGCGGAATGGCCGCAACAAGGTACAAAATATGGAGATTTGGACTGTAGAGCAGGGCTGGAAAAGTGCCGCCTTGATGAACTGCGGCGGGCGTTCTTCCCGTCGGAAGCGGGGAAGCGGGCTGGCCACGGGCCCGGCGGGAGCTAGGCCCGGTACTTGGCCGCGACGACCTTGGTGCCGCGCCCGGGGCTGGTCTTGACGTCGAAGCGGTCCATGAGGTTGCGCGAGCTGCGCAGCCCGAGCCCCCGGCCCGTCTTGGAGCGGCGCGTGCCGGCGAGGACGGCGTCGAGGTCGGGGATGCCCGGGCCCTGGTCCTCGGCGACGACCTCCAGGGTGACGCGCCCCGCCGGGTCGGCGATGAGGGTCACCACGCCCTTGCCGGCGTAGTTGAGGATGTTGCGCGCCAGCTCGGAGACCACCGTGGCGATCTGGGTCTGCGCGGAGATGCTGAACCCGAGGTCGGCGGCAATCTGGCGGGCCATCGCGCGGGCCTCGAGCATCCCGAGCTCGTCGTTGACGGGCACCTTCACCAGCGTCGGCATCAGCGCCGGGCGGGGCGTGCTCCTCGGGCCCCGGCCCGCCGAGACGATCTCGGCCAGGCAGGCCTGCTGCTTGGCCGGCTCCCGGAGGAAGAGCTTGAGCCCCTTCTCCAGTTCCGGCACCAGGGTGGGGAGCTGCTCGGCGCGCAGCAGGTGCGAATTCATGCGCGCGCGCGTGCAGCTGGTCTCGACGATGGTCTGCGCGGTCAGCGGCCCCACGTGACGCTGCAGGACGTCGACGAGCCGGCGCACGGTCTCGTTCCCGCTCTGCTGGAGGGTCATCATGGGTCCCGCTCCTTCTTCTTGCGCTCGCGCGCCGGCCGCTCGACGTCGTGACCTGCAGGTGAGGGGAAGTGGCTGCACGCTCCAGCGACTGCTCGAAAGCCGACTTCCTCTGGCCGGAAATGATGCCACGGAAGCCAGAGTCCTGGAAAGATAAGAAATTGCAGTATTTGCAGTTTCAAGCCGGGCTGGAAAACTGCCTCCCGCACGGTGGAAAAGTCCCGCGCTGCGCTGGAAAGATCCGGTGCGCCTGGAACGCGGTCAGTGGCCCTGCTCGCCGATGAGCTGCAGCAGGCCCTCGATGGGCACCCCGACCCACCCCGGACGGGTGTTGAGCTCGTAGGCGACCTCGTAGAGCGCCTTCTCGACCAGGAACGCGTCGAGCATCACCCGGAGCTGCTCGCGGGTCGGCGGCACGAACGGTGCCGTGCCGGACTCCTCGAGCCAGGCCGCCAAGAACGCACGGCAGGTCCAGGCCTGCCACAGCGCAGCCCAGGCGCGCAGGCCGGGCGCCGACTCCGGCGTGACCAGGGCGCCCTCGTAGTGGCGGAGGGCGGCGGTGGCCGCGGCGTAGTGGAACGAGCGCAGCATCCCCGCGACGTCCCTCAGCGGCGAGCGCTTGCGGCGGCGCTCCTCCAGCGGCCTCGCGGGCTCTCCCTCGAAGTCCACCACCACGAAGTCCTTGCCGGTGTAGAGGACCTGGCCCAGGTGGAAGTCGCCGTGGACGCGGATGCGATGCGCGTGGAGCCGGTGGTGCAGGAAGGGCTCGAAGCGCCGGTGCAGCGCGCCCTCGAGCGCGAGCAGCCGCTCGGCCTCCGGGCGGATCTCGGCTGACAGGGTGGGAAGGCTGCGCCGCAGCAGCCGCAGGACCCGCGCCGAGTGGTTGCGCATCGACTGGTAGATCGACCGCTGGTACAGCCCCGTGTAGGGCTCCGGGGCGAAGCCGTCGTCGGCGCAGAGCGCCGTGTGCAGCTGCGCCGTGCGCCGGCCGAGCAGCTGCGCCGCCCCCAGGTACGGTCCCACCAGCTCCGCCGCCAGGTCCGGCGGCGTACGGTCCAGCAGCTCGACCACGCTGCCCTTGGGCACGTTCGCCGGCGAGGGCTGCGCCAGGGCCCGCTCGAAGAAGCGCGCCAGCTCGTCCAGCGTGTACTGCCAGGCGTCGCCGTGGTTGGGCACGAAGCCGTGCAGCACCGCCACCGTGGTCGGCTCGGAGCGACCCTCGCGGTAGCGCAGCGAGCCGGCGAGCGGGGGCGAATGCGGGAAGCGGCGCCGCGACAGGTGCTCGCCCAGCTCCAGCTCGGGGCCCGGCCCTTCCTCCAGCCTGCGGAAGAGCTTGAGCACCAGCTTCTCGCCGTAGACGACCGAGGAGTTGCTCTGCTCGGCCCCCACGCCGCGCGGCGGCAGCGACTCGTAGCCGCCCAGCTCGCGGAAGGCGGCGTGCCGGCTGGGCAGGAGCTCCCCGCGCTCGCCGCGCAGAGGCCGGCCGCGGGCGAGGATCTCCAGCAGCGCGGCCTGGACCTCGGCCGAGACCATGGCGTCGTACAGCACACCCTCGCCCTCGCCCTCGCCGCGATCCAGGGAGGCAATCACCGCCCCCGGGTGCGACTCGCAGATCCGGCGCGCCTCGTCGCCGAAGGCGAAGGCCAGCGGCAGGGCGTACGTCTCCGTCGTGGCGCCGTCGTACTCGACCTGCGCGAGAACCAGGTGGGCGGCCGCGGGCTCGGCCCGCAGCGGGACGACGTCGCGCACGGCCACCTTCTTGATGGGGCGGGCCTTGCCGCCGAACCACCGCGCCGAGCGCAGCCAGGCGGGCAGGAGCGCCTCCAGCTCGCGCCGCCCCTCGCCTCGCAGCAGGTGCTGGGGCGAGGCGGCGCGGACGCTGGGAGGCGCGGACGCGCGGCCCGCGGGAGCGATCCCCGCGGGTTGCCCGGCCTCCTGCAGGCTGAACCAGTAGAAGCCGTGAGGCCCCAGGGTCATCGGGGTGCGGCCCTCGCCGAGGGCCGGGAAGAGGGTTCCGCCGAAGAGCTCCACCGGCACCCGGCCCTTGTGGCGCGACAGGTCCAGCTCCACGTGCTGGGCGAAGCGCGACAGGTTGGCCACGACGAGGATCAGCTCGTCGCCCCAGGCGCGGGTGAAGGCCAGCACCCGGTAGTTCTCGGGGTGCAGGAACTCGATGCTGCCGCGTCCGAAGGCCTTGAAGCGCCGGCGCAGCGCGATGAGCCGCTTGGACCACCACAGCAGCGAGGTGGGGTTGCGCTGCTGGGCCTCGACGTTCACCGCCTCGTAGTGGTGCTCGGGGTCGACGATGACCGGCAGGTAGAGCTGCTGGGGGTTCGCCTTGGAGAAGCCGGCGTTGCGGTCCGGGCTCCACTGCATGGGCGTGCGCACGCCGTTGCGGTCTCCCAGGTAGACGTTGTCCCCCATGCCTATCTCGTCGCCGTAGTAGAGGACCGGGGTCCCGGGCAGCGAGAACAGCAGCGCCTTGAGCAGCTCGATGGTCCGCCGATCGTTCTGCAGCAGCGGCGCCAGGCGGCGGCGGATGCCCAGGTTGATGCGCATGCGCCGGTCGCGCGCGTACACCTGGTACATGAAGTCGCGCTCTTCCTCGGTGACCATCTCCAGGGTCAGCTCGTCGTGGTTGCGCAGGAAGAGCGCCCACTGCGAGCTCTCGGGCAGCGCCGGGGTCTGCGCCAGGATGTCGATGATGGGGAAGCGGTCCTCCATCTGCAGCGAGACGAACAGCCTGGGCATGATCGGGAAGTGGAACGCCATGTGGCACTCGTCGCCGGTGGCGAGGTAGGCGGCGGCGTCCTCGGGCCACTGGTTCGCCTCGGCGAGCAGCATCCGCGACGGGAAGTGCCGGTCGACGTGCGCGCGCAGCTCCTTGAGGAAGGCGTGCGTCTCCGGGAGGTTCTCGCAGCTGGTGCCCTCGCGCTCGAAGAGGTAGGGCACCGCGTCCAGGCGCAGGCCGTCGACGCCCAGGCCCAGCCAGAAGTCCACCGCCTGCAGCATCGCGCGGCGCACCGTGGGGTTGTCGAAGTTCAGGTCCGGCTGGTGCGAGTAGAAGCGGTGCCAGTAGTAGGCCTTGGCCACCGGGTCCCAGGTCCAGTTCGACCGCTCGAAGTCCTGGAAGATGACCCGCGCCTCGGCATAGCGCTCCGGCGTGTCGCTCCAGACGTAGAAGTCGCGCGCCTTGCTGCCGGGCGGGGCGTGGCGCGCCCGCTGGAACCAGGCGTGCTGATCGCTGGTGTGGTTGAGCACCAGCTCGGTGACCACCTTCAGGCCCCGCCGGTGGGCTTCGCGCAGGAACACCCGGAAGTCCGCCAGCGTGCCGCAGTCGGGGTGGACGTCGGTGTAGTCGGAGATGTCGTAGCCGTCGTCGCGCAGGGGCGAGGGGTAGAAGGGCAAGAGCCACAGGGTGGTCACGCCCAGGTCCTGCAGGTAGTCGAGCTTCTCGGTCAGCCCGGCGAAGTCGCCAATGCCGTCGTCGTTGCCGTCGTAGAAGGCCCGGACCCGAAGCTCGTAGAAGATGGCGTCCTTGAACCACGAGGGCTCGGTCGCCAGAGGGGCGCTCGCGCGTGGGGGAGTCCGCCGGGGGAACACCGGTGGGGTCTTGGGCACCTGGGCAGGCTCGATGGAGGGAATGTCGGTGTTCATGGAGGGAATGGGTGGGCGGACGACGTCCATCCGGTACAACCCCGAAGCAGGGCGCGCCATTTTGCGCGTCGGGGTCCGCCTGTCCGGCCGCCTGCCTTGGGCATGCTCGGGACCTCGCCGGTCGAAGGATGGACCGATGCGGCGCCGGGACTGTCCGCTGCTCCCCGCCGCCGCCTTCTTCGCAGGGCGCGCGGGGAGCCTTCGAGGTGGTCTCGGCGCGCTGGAACGGCGGCTCGTGCTCGGCGGTCAAGCCCTGCGGGGTCGCGAGCTGCTCCACGGGCTGGGGCGGTGCCGCGTCCCCCATCATTCTGGGTGAGGACGGAGGCCCACGCCTTCGACGACCTGGAGGGCGGCGGTGACGCCGAGCGCGAGGGCGGTTGCTCTGCCGGGAGCCAGCGGTGCCGCCCCCTGCTCGCCCTGCTTCGCGTTCCTCCTCAGGTCCGCGGGGGCGCGCTCTCGCGCGCGAGCGAGGTCAGCGCGGCCCACAGCGGCGCGCCCGCCGTGGCGATGCCCAGACCGCGCCGGCCCAGCTCGCGCGGCACCTCGGGATGGAACGCGTTGACGCGCACCAGGTCGGCGTCGGAGTGCGCCAGGGCGATCTCCTCGACGAGCCAGCGCACGACCGACGGCGTGTTGAAGCCGGTCCCCACGTCGAGGATCAGGAGCCGGCCCGCGAAGGCCTTCTTCAGCCACGCCTCAAAGCGCTGTCCCTGCGGCTGGTAGGGCGTTTCGAGGAACCAGTCGCCGCCGCGGACGTTGAGCATCGCCTCTCCGCCGCAGCGCGGGCAGCGCGGGACGAGCGCGGGGTCGGTCAGCTCCTCGGTGGCGAGGTCCACCTTGGGCACGGCCGCCTCGACGAACGGGCCGGCGGGCCAGGTCGACTCCGGGCTGCATGGCGCCAAGCACTGGAGTCGGCTGTAGCTGCCCTGTCGGGTCCAGAGTCGCTCGGCAGAGAAGCCCAGGCGCTCGAAGAGGTCGTCGGCGTTGCTGGTGACGACGAAGCGGTCCTTGGTCTCCGTCAAAGCGCGCAGCTGCTCGTAGGGGACCGGGTCGGGCGGGGGGCCGAACCGCAACTCTTCGAGGTGGCGGGCGATGTGGCCCCACTGCACCGCCGGGCTCGGCCACGGGTAGCCGAACAGGTGATACCGGCAGCGCGGGCCTTGCTTCGAGAGCACCGGGTAGCGGCGCACGAACTGCGCCTCGCTCGTGTAGTCGAAGCCCGCGTCCACGCTCATCCCCGCGCCGGCGCCGATCAGCACGTGGTCGGCGGCCTGGAGGAGCGCAGCGACGCGCTCGGCGACGAGCGGGGACAGCGGCGCGACGGCGGGAAGGCCGGTCTTGTGGGCGGCTGCACTAGGCACGGAGCGCCTCCTGGAGAGCGACCTGGTAGGCCGCGTGGTCGGATGCAGAGAAGGTGACGAGGACGACCTGATCGAGGCTCGCGTCCTCCCCGAGGAACTCGCGCACCGCGGAAGTCGCGGCCGCCGCAGCCAGGGGCACGGGGTAGCCGAAGACGCCCTGCGAGATGCCGCAGAACGCGAGGCTGCGCGCCCCGGCCGGCAGGGCGGCCCCGGCCTTCAGGCACTCGCGGTAGCAGCGGCGCAGGGCTGATTCGTGCTCCGGGGTGGGCGCGCCGGTCTCGACGATGGGTCCCACGGTGTGGACGACGTGGCGCGCGGGTAGGAAGTAGCCGGCGGTCGTCGTGGCGGTGGCGGTGGGCTCCGGGCGGCCGCGCTCCTCCATGATCTGCCCGCACTCCTCGCGCAGCCACGGGCCGGCGGCGGCGTGGATGGCGTTGTCGACGCAGGCGTGCAGCGGTCGGTAGCACCCGGTCAGCCCGGAGTTCGCGGCGTTGACGATGGCGCCAACCTCGAGCGTGGTGATGTCGCCGCGCCACAGGCTCACCCGCGAGGCCCAGCCGGATGCGGCCAGGCGCGGCAGACCCGCCGCACGCGTGGCGGGCCGGCGGCTCCCCTCGGTCGACCAGACGGCCTCGAGCAAGGGCCACGCCTTCGCGGGCAGCGTGCCGGGCGCCAGGACCGTCAGGCGCTCGCGCAGGCGCTGGCGGGCGGAATCGGGGGACCGCGCCGGGGCGACGTCCAGGAGGCGGCACAGCTCTTCCACGGCGGCGGCGAGGTCGGGCTCGGACAGCGTCGGGCGGGGCGCGTTCATGGTCGCAAGGATAAGAGGCGGACCGTCCGCTGGCCATGACGCCCCGTCGCGATGGCATTGCCGAGCGTCTCACCCGCCGGTACGGTGAGACATGGTGCGTCGTGACGACTCCAAGCTGGCGGAAGGGCAACCGACCGAAGGGGAGGAGTCTTGCTGCACCGTTCCAGCGGGTGAAAGTCCCGTCCGGGTAATCGCCGGAGAGCCCGGTAGCAGGCCACCGCCTGAGGTCGAGAGGCCGACTGGCGAAGCGTGGCGTCAAGAGCCCTCAGCGGCGAAAGCCGTGGGAGGGGAGCAACAGCGCGGGCCGCAACATCAAGTGAAGCCTGCCGCCTCGACACACAAACAATCCGAGCGCCGAGCCGAGCATGTCGCGGCGAAGGCTACGTCCTCCCGTCGCGAGTCCGGATGGCGGGAAGAGCTCGGCGGGGTACGGGGAGCAGCACGCGCTGAAGGAGTGGTGCGGAACTCGAGAGGCCCGTCTGCGCAGCCGACGTCCGGCAAAGACCGACCGTATAAGCCGAGTGCGAAAGCGGGCGGAGCGCAGCGGGAGTCCGAGGGGGCCACAGTACCGACGATGGCCGTGAAGAAGAACGCGGCCGGAGGGAGAGGCCCCTGCGGTGTCGTCGCTTCACCTGGAGGTAAGGGCGAGGGCATGGTCTGCGGAAGCAGATCCAACCACCCCGGGCGGCGAAGGTCGTCCGACAAAGTCCGAAGACTCCAGAGGAAGCTCTACGTTGCAGCCAAGCAGCATCGGGGGACGGCGTTTCCACGCGCTTGTACGACCGCATCTTCCGGCGCGACGTGCTGGAGGAGGCGTGGGAGCGAGTCCGCGCGAACAAGGGCGCTGGGGGCGTGGATGGAGTAACGCTCCAGGCGGTGGAGCAGTACGGCGTCGAGAAGCTGCTGGACGAGCTTCAAGGCGCGCTCCAGGCAGGCAAGTACCCGAGCCCCTCCCGTGCGGAGGCGGTACATCCCAAAAGCCGACGGGAAGCTGCGGCCGCTGGGGATTCCCACGATCAAAGATCGCGTCGCGCAGATGGCGGCGAAGTTGGTGCTGGAACCGATCTTCGAGGCGGATTTCGAGCCCTCGTCCTTCGGCTTCCGGCCGCGCATCGGCACGTTGCAGGCGTTGGAAACCATCCGCGAGACAGTCAACGCCGGGTGGCGGCACGTCTACGACGCAGACATCCGCGACTTCTTCGGCAGCCTGGATCAAGGGCTGCTGATCGAGCGGGTGGCGAAGCGGGTCTCGGACCGCAGGGTCCTCAAGCTGCTGCGCGGCTGGCTTCGGGCAGGCGCAATGGAAGAGGGCAGGTACTCGGAGACGGTCTCGGGTACGCCGCAGGGCGGGGTCATCTCCCCGCTGCTCTCGAACATCTACCTGCACTTCTTCGACTCCGTGTGGCAGCGCCAGTGCGCCGAGATCGGCAAGCTGGTGCGCTACGCGGATGACTTCGTGGTGCTCTGCAGAGGCCACGAGGCGTTGAAGGAGGTCGAGCGGAGAGTGGGCATCATCTTCGAGCGGCTGAAGCTGACGCTGCACCCGGAGAAGACGCGGAAGGTGGATCTGACAGACGGGCGGGAAGGCTTCGACTTCCTGGGCTGTCACCTGCACATGCGGATGTCGGGGAGACTGTGGGAGGAGAAGCGGCGACGCTGGCTACTACCTCCAGCGGTGGCCCTCCGAAGCGCAGCATGGAACGGGTGCGGACCAAGGTGAAGGAGCGGACCGACCGGAGGACGAGCGGGATCAAGGACGTCCGAGACATCATCGACGACCTCAAACCCCGTGCTCCGAGGATGGGGCAACTACTTCCGCACCGGGAACGCAGCCCGGAAATTCCGCCAACTCGACGGATATGTGATCCGCCGGTTGAACCAGCGCCGAAGGAGAATCTTCGGACGCCACGCGAAGGTCGGTGAACGCATCGGCTGGACGCGAGAGGAATACGAGGCGAAGGGGCTGCACCGATTGCGTGGGACCATCCGCTACCCGAAGCAGTGCATGCTGCACCGAGAATCAACACCGGTAAGCCGTGTGCGGGAAATCCGCACGCACGGTTTGAAAGGAGGTGGGGGAAACCGGACCGCGTGAGCGGCACCGGCGCCCCCATCCACCAATGGACCCACTTGCGGACTGGCTGGTGAGCGCGGGGACGAGCCTGGGCATGCTGGTGCGCGCGCGCCTGGCGACGCCCTGGGGAATGCGCATCGACGCCCACGGGCAGGTGATGCTCCACGTGGTCGCCTCCGGGAGCTGCTGGGTGCGTGCCGCCTCGGCGCGGCCGCAGCGGCTGCTGCAGGGCGACCTCGCGGTGCTCCCGCACGGCGACGGTCACGAGTTGGCCGACGAGCGCGCGACGCCGGCCGAGCCGCTCCAGACGGTCTTGGGCCGGCCGCCGCCGCGGCCGGGGGCGCCTTCGACGACGCTGCTGTGCGGCACCTACGCGCTGGACGACCACATCGCGCGGCCGATGCTGCGCGCCCTGCCCAAGCTGGTGGTGCTCCCGGCGGAGAAGGTGCGCGCCCAGCCGCAGCTCTCGGCGGTGCTCTCGCTGCTCACCGCGGAGATCGACCAGCCCGCGCCCGGTGGAAACGTCCTGGTGAAGCACCTCTTCGACACGTTGTTCGTCTACCTGGTGCGCGCCTGGCTGCAGGAAGCCCCGGGACGGTCGAGCTGGCTCTCGGCGCTGCGCGACGCGCCGGTCTCGCAGGCGCTCTCGCGGATGCATGCCGAGCCCACCCGGGACTGGACCGTGGAGTCGCTCGCCAGGGAGGCGGGGATGTCGCGGGCGGCGTTCGCGCGCCGCTTCGCGCAGGCCCTGGGAGAGCCGCCGCTGACCTACCTGGCGCGTTGGCGGATGGGGCTCGCGGCGCGCCTGCTGGTCGAGTCGGACGCGTCGATCGCCGAGGTGGCCTCGCGGGTGGGCTACGACTCCGAGTTCGCGTTCAGCCGCGCCTTCAAGCGTCTTCGCGGTCAGGCGCCCAGCGCGTTCCGGCGCGAGGCGGTGCCGCGGCGGCCGGCCGCAGTGGATGTGGCCAGCCTGACCGGCTAGCCTGGTCCGGTCGTTCCACTCGAGGCACTAGGGGAGAGACCGATCATGAGGAAGATCCTGGTTGCGGCGGCCGCGGTCTGTGCGATGGGCCTGTCGGCGACGGCGTTCGCGGACGGGGCGATCATCTGCAAGTCGGAGAGCACGGGCGACTGCAAGGGCCGGCAGTACTGCTGCTACAGCGGCAGCGAGTCGGACGGCGACAAGATGTGCAAGGCCAAGGGCTGCGTGCGCGGCGGCACCTCGTCGTGCCCGACCGCGGCCAACGTGAGCAGCTGCGGCACCCGCGACCACAAGTAGGCGACGCTTCGAGGGATCCCGGGGCCCCGCCGGACGCGAGTCCGCGCGGGGCTTCGTGCGTCCGCTAGTAGGCCGGAGCGCGGGAAGAGAAGAACGCCGCGAGCGCCCCCGCGGCGGCCTCGGCTCCCGGGGGCTCGGCGCGCAGGACCTCGCCCAGCCTTGCGGCGCGCTCTTTCGTCTCGGCCGATGCGAGCAGCTTCGCGAGCGCCGCCGCCACGCTGGCTTCGGTGAGCTTGGCGCGGGGCAGGGTCCGCGAGACGCCGGCGCGCTCGGCGTTGAGGGCGTTGTCGAACTGGTCGCTGGCGAACGGGGCGATGAGGGTCGGCTTGCCTGCGCGCAGCGCCTCGGCCGTGGTGCCGGCGCCGCCGTGGTGGACGATGGCCTCGGCCCGCGGGAAGACGGCGGAGTAGGGCGCCGCGCGCACCGCGAGCGCCCCCTCGGGCAGGTCGGGCAGCTCCGCGCCGACGAGCAGCGAGCGGCGTCCGAGCCTGGCGCAGGCCCGCGCCACGCCGGGCAGGAACTGCGGGCCCAGGTTGCGCACGCTCGTCCCCAGGCCGATGACCACCGGTGCCGGGCCGGACTCCAGGAAGGCGCCGATCTTCGGGTCGAGCTGCGGCGCGGCGCCGGGCTGGAACGGGAAGCCGACGACCTGCGAGCGGGGCGGGTCGTCGGAGGCCGGCGGGCGGAGGGCCGGCGACCAGAGGCCCAGGTCGAGGTCCGCTTCCTGGAAGATGCGGAAGTACTCGTCCTTGCGGAACGGCCGGCCCAGCTCGCGGCAGACCGGCGCCATGGGCTTGCTGATGGTGAAGTCGATGGCGATCCGCGGGACCCACATCAGGTGGCGGTGGAGCCACCGGGGCGGCACCTGCGGAGCGAAGATGGCCGGCCGCTCCGCGGAGCACCACCAGCACGGGGCGAGCGTGGCGATGGCGCAGCGAACCTGGGCCGCGCGCGCCGCCCACTGCGCCCCGACGCACAGGAAGTGGGCGAAGACGCCGTCCGGGCGCTCCTGCGAAATGAGCTCGCCCAGCTCGCGGTAGGTCGGCGCGACGTTGGGGAGGCAGATCTCCTTCCAGACGTTGATGCCGCCCTGGTTCGGGTCGAGGTAGCGCTCGAGCCCCGCCACCTCGTCGACGTCCCAGCGCGGGCCCACCGGCACGAAGCGCAGGCCGGTCTCCTTGGCGGCGGCTTCGCAGGCGGGGTTGAGCGCCAGGATGGGCTCGTGGCCCAGCGCGGCCAGGGCGCGGGCGATCGCGATGAAGGGATTGACGTCACCGGCGGTGCCGAAGGCGTTGACGACGATCCTCATGTCACGGCCCGCCAAGTAGCCGCCGCCCGCCCACGATGAACGGCCGGTGGACACGGGCGAGCAGCGAAGAGGCGCGGCGCAGGAGCGAGGAACCGGGTTTCATGTGGGGAATTCTAGGCCCGTCGGGAGCTTGACTGGCACTGCCGGCACCGCGGGTGAGGAGCGGCCGATGGGAGGCAGCCCCTGTGTCCGCCGGGCCGCACCGCCGCGAATCGACTGGGGAAAATGGCTGGACCCCCGCTTGCAGCCAAGCCGGGCATGGCACGGATCTGGGCAAAGGCTCTGGAGTTGGCGGTCTCGGTCGGGCTGCTCCTCTTCGCGCTGTACCACTCCATACCGCTCCTCCACCGGGTGCGGCCCCTGTTCCCGGCGGTCATGGCCGCGGCGGTGCTGCTCATGGCGCTCGCGCTGTGGCGTCCCTGTCGCCACCGTGCGTTCTCGGCGGCCTTCTGCTTCGCGGCGCTGGGGGCGGGGTGGGCGGCGCACGCGCAGGTCGAGCGGTCGCGCGCCGAGGTGCTGGCGGCGGACCCGGCGGCGCTCGGGCGGCTGGGCCGGCACGTGGTCGTCGGCTTCGAGCGTTTCGAGGATCTCGTGCCGCTGGTGGAGCGCGGCGCGGTCGGCGGCATCTTCCTGGCCCCGCGCAACGTGCGCGGAAAGAGCATCGAGGAGATCGCCCGGCGCATCGCGTACCTGCAGGCCATCCAGGCCGACGCAGGCCGGCCGCCGCTCCTGGTGATGGCCGACCAGGAGGGCGGCAGCGTCTCGCGCCTGTCGCCGCCGTTGCCCTATCTGCCGACCATCGCGCAGGCCGTCTCCTCCACCCAGGACGAGGCGGGTCGCATCGAGCTGGCCGGCGCCTTCGGCACCACCCAGGGCGAGGGGCTGGCGGCGATGGGGGTGAACGTGAACCTGGGGCCGGTGGTGGACCTGCCCGACGGCGGCACCTCGGCCCTGGTCGATCCCTACAGTCGCATCGCCACGCGGGCCGTCAGCGTCGACCCGCAGGAGGCGGCACGCCTCGCCGCCGCCTACGCGCGGGGTCTGGAGGGCCAGGGCGTGCGTGCGACCTTCAAGCACTTCCCCGGGCTGGGCCGCGCCCGCGCCGACACCCACTTCTTCCGGACCGAGCTGGACGCGCCGCTCTCCCAGCTGGAGGTGAGCGACTGGGTGCCCTACCGCGAGGCGCTCGCCGGGACGCAGAGCCTGGTGATGGTGGGGCACGTGGTGGTCAGCGCGGTGGACCCCGAGCGGGTGGCGACGCTCTCCCCGCTCGTGGTCGACGGCGTCCTGCGCTCGCGCCTGGGCCACGCCGGGCTCGTCATCACCGACGACCTCTGCATGCGGCCGATCACCGGAGGTCCCGGAGGGCTGCGCGCCGCGGGTGCGCTGGCCCTGTCCGCAGGCGTGGATCTGCTGCTGGTCTCCTATGACGCCGATCAGTACTGGGAGGTGATGGGCGGGCTGCTCGAGGCCGACGCGCAGGGGCGGCTGGATCGAGCGAAGCTCTCGCAGAGCGAGGCGAGGCTGAGCGCGCCTCGGGCCGCTCCCGAGACCGAGCAGCGCGGAGAAGAAGGGGAGGGCGAGGGCGCCCCGGAGGAGGCAGGTCCCTACGAGGGCCAGGGATAGCAGCGCAGCAGCCCGGGCTCACCCGCGGCTGGCCTTCGGGTCGCGCAGGATGAAGGTGTCGTAGCCCGAGAGCGGCGCGAACCCGTAGCGCTCGTAGAGCTTTCGGGCACGCGCGTTGTCGCGGTGGACCTCGATCTTGACCTGCCGGCCCCGCTCGAGGGCGATCTGGACCGTGCGCTCCATCAGCAGGCGGGCGTAGCCCTTGCCCTGCGCGGAGGGCGAGACGGCCATGTGGTGCAGGTAGAGCCGGCGGCCGTCGTCGGTGATCCAGCAGACCGCGAGCACCTCGTCCTTCGGAGAGCGGACCGTGAGCAGCCGGCCGCCGTGGCGCAGCGTCTCCTCGACGGAGGCCAGCGTGTCGCCGCGCAGCGGATTGCCCACGCCGGTCTCCTTCCAGATCCGCTCGACGGCCTCGAAGACCTCCGGACCGAATTCTTCCGAGACGAGCGCTGGCATGGCATTCCTCCGGGGCCGGATGTGCGACGGCCGCGGCGCACCTCGCGCCGCGGCCGCCGCTGAAGACTCACGCCGGGAGAGCTACTGCGCGATCAGGTTGAACTCCACGCGCCGGTTCTGCGCGCGGCCCGCCTCGTTCTTGTTGTCGGCGATCGGCCGGTCCGGCCCGAAGCCCTCGGACTGCAGCCGGCTGGCATCGATGTTCTTGCCGAGGAAGTAGTTCATGACCGACTGGGCGCGCTCGGTGGAGAGCTTCTTGTTGAAGTCCGCGTTGCCCTTGTTGTCGGTGTGCCCCTCGATCTTGATGCGCATGCTGGCGAACTTGTTGAGCACCCCCACCGCCTCGTCGAGCACCTTGGAGGAGGCCGGCAGCAGGTTGGCCTTGTTGTACTCGAAGTTGATGCCCTTGATGGTGCCGGTGAACTTCTCGACCTCCTTGGGCAGGCAGCCCTCCATCTCCTTCAGGCCGCGCACGTCCGGGCACTTGTCGTCCTTGTCGGCCACGCCGTCGCCGTCCCTGTCCGGGCAGCCCTTCAGCTCCTTCTTGCCGGCCTCGGTGGGGCAGGCGTCCTCGGCGTCGGTGATGCCGTCGCCGTCGGTGTCGGGGCAGCCCTTGAACTTCTTGAAGCCCTTCACGTCGGGGCACTTGTCGTCCTTGTCGGCCAGCCCGTCGCCGTCGCGGTCGGGGCAGCCGCCCAGGTGCTTGGGGCCGGCCTGGTCGGGGCAGGTGTCCTCGGCGTCGGTGATGCCGTCGCCGTCCTTGTCCGGGCAGCCGGAGAGCGCCTTGATGCCGGGCACGTCCGGGCACTTGTCCTCGCGGTCGATGACGCCGTCGCCGTCGCGGTCCGGGCAGCCCTTCGTCTCCGGTGCGCCGGGCTCGTTCGGGCAGGCGTCGTCGGCGTCGGTGATGCCGTCGCCGTCGGCGTCCGGGCAGCCCTGGGCGCTGGGGACGCCCTTGACCTCGATGCACTTGTCGTTGACGTCGATGATGCCGTCCTTGTCGGTGTCCTTGGGCTCCGCGGCCTTCGCCGGGAAGAGGTCCACGCCGAAGGTCAGCTCGAGGTTGTTGCCGGCGATGGCGTTGGAGTCGCCGAAGCCGTCGGTGACCACGTCGCGCAGCTCGATGCGCACCGCCAGCCACTCGGTCGCCATGGCGCGCAGGCCCAGGCCGAGGTGGAGCTGGTAGTCCACGTCGGAGCCCAGCGGGTTCTCCAGCGAGTGGTAGGCGCCGGCGCCGCCGATGATGAACGGCGAGAAGTCGCCCTTCATGAAGTGGTAGAGCACGTCGCCGTGGTAGACGAAGCCCGGGCTGGCCCGGGACTCCAGCAGCTGCAGCGCGAGGTACTGCGCCCCCACCTCGAACGCGAGCTGCGAGGTGAGCTGGAAGCCCACGCGCAGGCCGACCTGCATCGAGTTGGTGGCCTCGAACTGGTTCTGGATGACGTTGGCGCCCAGGTCCCAGCTGCGCAGCGGCAGCGTCGCGCCGCCGGTCAGGCCCAAGTAGACTTCGCGCTCCGGCACGTCGGCGCGCGCGGGAACGCTCGCGAGCGCGAGCGCGGCGGCGGCGGCGATGAGGGAGAGGGATCGCATGCTGGCTCCTTGCGACAGGCCCCCCGTCGGGGAGGGGTGAGAAGGCCACGTGAATTCGGGAGGTTCGAGGAAGTTCGTCCTCGACGAGCCCCCGGACCCGGGTCAAAGACGCGAAGACAACTAGCGCCTTTTCGACACTCGCGCCAGCGATTCGCTCCAGCGGCGTGCAGGGCGGCGCGCCGGAAGGTGCACGCCCGCGGCGCGCACCGGGCGGGGCGCCGTTCGGGCGTTCGCCGGAGCGAGCCCGGCGGGGAGCGTTGGCGTTTCTTCGGTCCTGGGAGGCCCTGAAACTAGAAGCCGAAGCCGCACTGCACCGTCGGCGGGCAGTGCTGGGTGGCGCAGCCGATCAGGATGTCCACCTGGCCGCTGGTGTCGGCCTGGACCCTCTGGCAGGTCGCGGAGCACAGGACGATCTTCGTGGGGTTCGTCGAGTCGTCGTAGTGCCAGCCGTCGGAGCCGGACGGGCAGTGCGCCTCGTCGAGGACCTGCACGAACAGCTGCGGGCTGCCGCCGGTGCCCGGCGTGTACTGCACGTTGACCTTGTTCAGGTCCAGGGTGGCGCCCGCGGTCGGCGGCGGGATGGAGTAGGCGCAGCCCAGCGCCGCTCCGCGGATGGCGTTGAGCGCGGTGAGCATCTGCTGGGTCACGTTGCCGCCGGTGTCCACCAGGTAGGCCTGCCCGGTGCCGCCGGCCGCGGCCATTCCGTTGAGCTTGGTGAGCGAGGTGCCGACGCCGATCACGAAGGTGAGGACCTTGGGGGTCCCGGCGAGGCCCGCCGCGGCGATGGCGTTGACGCCCGCCTCGTCGGTGGGGCTGCACTCGGTGGGGACGCCGTCGGTGGCGAAGATGTCGATGGCCACGTGCCCCGGGTGCGCGACCGCCCAGTCGCGGGCGTGCTGGATGGCTCCCGTGAGCGCCGGGGCGGTCGGGGTCAGGGTGTTGGGGCTGTTGTGGGCCACGATGGAGGTGTGGATGTCCGTCGCCACGCCGGGCAGCGGGGCGATCTCCACGGCTGGCTTGGCGTAGTCGGCCGCGAGGCACGAGTCGTCGATGGAGTAGCTGTAGCCGGAGCAGGACTTGCCGTAGTAGTAGTCGGCCAGGCACGGCCCGCACCCGGTGCCGCAGTCGGAGTCATTGGTGCAGCTGTAGACGGAGCAGGTCTGCGTCGGGCCGGCCGGCGGCACGCCGAAGTACTGCAGGCCCACGGAGACGCCGGTCAACGGCTGGGCCAGGAAGGCCTCGATGGCCGCGGTGGTCTGCGTCCACGGGGTGCCGGACATCGAGCCCGAGTAGTCGAGCATGATGTAGATGTCGAGCGGCAGCTGCTGCGCCTTGGTGCTCTCCGCCGCGCAGGCCTGGCTCCCGGCGTCGTAGTCGAGCGGGACGGACGCGTCGGGCGGGTCGATGACGACGAGGTTGGCGTCGGGCGGCTCGATCGCCGAGGCGTCCGGCGGCTCGATGCTCGTCGCGTCCAGGCCGGCCGGCTGGGCGGCGTCGATGCCGGTAGGCTGCGCGGCGTCCGGGCCGGGAGACAGCACGGTGGCGTCGGGGCACTCGCCGCAGTCGACGGTGCGCGGCTGCTGGCACCTGTCGTTGGTGGTGAGCGGACCGCAGGCGCGCTGGAAGGCCGTGCACAGCTCCTTGTCGGACTCGGGCTGGCAGGCCGGAGTGCCGCAGCGGCCCTCGAAGCCGCCGCCACCGCAGGTCATGCCGTTGCTGCAGGATCCGCAATTGACCGTGCGGCTGGCGCCGCAGAGGTTGTCGCCGGTGAAGGGGCCGCAGTCGCGCTCGTGGCGCGTGCAGAAGGCGGCGGTGCTCTCGGCGCGGCACGGCGCGCAGGCATGCGGGTCGTCGCCGCCGCCGCAGATGAGCGGCGCGCTGCAGGTGCCGCATTCGAGGCGGTTGCCGCAGCCGTCGTCGAGGGTGCCGCACTGCCAGCCCTCGCCCTCGCAGGTCTTGGGTTCGCACGGCTTGGGGTCGGTGTTGGCCGGCTGGCTGCAGCCGACGCCGAACAGGAGCGCAGATGCCACGAAGGCGACGAGGTGAGTCTTCATCTTCATGGGGAAATCCTCAATGCCGGCCTGCGAAAGGCCCGCAGGATTCCACCGCCAGGTACCTCACCGCAAGGGGCCGGCCGAGCGCCCGGGTCCAATCTCCGGATCTAAGGATGCGTCGGATCTTGGAGCTCGGCGGCTTTCGCCAGTGGAATCGAACCCATGGCTGCGAACTAGGCATCCGCTGGCACGAGTCCGGATTCGAGCCCGGCCGGACTCGGGAGCAAGCGGGAGAAGAGCCAGGCATCGCGAGGGAACTCGAGCCGGGCCTGGTCCCGAAAGACGACGAAGGATTCGGCGAATCCTCGGGCTTCCAGCGCTCGGAGGATCGCGCCGAGGGCCGCTCGCGAGAAGCCGGTCCCGGGCAGCCGCGCGTAGGCCCAGCCCGGGTCGGGGAGCACTGCGAGCTCGTCGCAGGACGTGGCGCAGAAGGCCTTGCCGCAGTCGAGCAGCCGCCGGGCGACCGCTGCGGTGAACCACGACGAGTGGCGGAATTCGAAGGCGGCGTGGAGGCCGGCCGGCAACGCCTGCAGGAGCGCCTCGAGCAGGGCGGCGTCGGCGACCCGGTGCGGCGGGAACTGCAGGAGCAGGCAGGCGAGCTTTCCCTGCAGCTCGGCGGTTGAAAGCAGGAAGGAGCCCAGGCGCTCGCCTGCCTGGGCGGCGCCGGACTCGTGCGTGATCTCGCGCGGGACCTTCAGGCTGAAGCGGAACCCTTCCGGGACTTGGTCGCACCAGCGCGCCAGCGTCTCCGGGCTGGGCGGCCGGTAGAACGTGGAGTCGACCTCCACGAAGCCGAAGCTGCGCGCGTAGTGGGCCAGCCAGTGCCGCGGTTTCGCCGACCGGGGGTAGAAGCCCCCGCTGCGCCAGCGGTCGAAGGCGAAGCCGCTCGTCCCGGTGTCGATGCGCCGCTGGGGCCTGGTCGGGGGCAAGACGGGAGGACCTTCCACTCCGAGATTGGCGACCGCGGTCCGCCGCGGTGCGTCCTCCTCCCGATCGGACAGGAAGGCCCTCGCGGCGGCGGCGATGCTGCAGGCCGTCCGCGGCGTGCCCCTCGTTTCCTCGTTCTTTGTGCCCGACAGTGTCGGCCCCGGAACGTAGACTACCGACCGTGCAAGACAAGCTGGTCCAGGTCGCGGTCGGCAGGCCGGTGCGCGGTCCCTTCACCTATCGGCTCCCCGAGGCGCTCTCCGGGGCCCAGGAGGGCAGCCGCGTCCTGGTGCCGTTCGGCGCGGGAAAGGCCGTCGGCTTCCTGCTCGGCGAGACGGACCGGGCCCCGCCGGGGGGCAGGCTGCGCGACGTGGCCCAGGTGCTCGACGCCGAGCCGCTCTTCGACAAGGACCTGCTCTCGTTCTTGACCTGGACTGCGGCCTACTACCGCTATCCCCTGGGCGAGGTGCTGCGCTCGGCGCTGCCGCCGGGGCTGACCCGGCCGGGCGAGGCACCGCTGTCCAAGCCGGGGATCCGCGAGTTCGTCGCGCTCTCGGCCTGCGCGGCGACCGCGGAGCGCCCGCGCGGCGTGGCCATGAACGCGCTGCTCGACTACCTCGAGGCGGCCGGCGGCGAGGTGGACTTCGAGGAGCTGGCCGCGGCCATCCCCGGCGCTCGCGACCCGCTCAAGCGGCTGCTCGGCAAGGGCCTGGTCGCGGTCCGCGAGGAGCCCATCGTCCCCGAGCGGCCCGAGCTGGCGTTGGCCGGAAAGCCCGTGCCCCACCCCACCGAGGAACAGACGGCGGCGCTCGTGGAGCTCGAGAAGGCCGTCGCGGCCAAGGGCTTCGCCCCGTTCCTCCTGCGCGGGGTCACCGGCTCGGGCAAGACCGAGGTGTACCTGCGGACCATCCAGCGCGTGCTGGACCTGGGGCAGGGCGCGCTGGTGCTCGTCCCGGAGATCGGGCTCACCCCGCAGCTGGTCGGCCGCTTCCGCGCGCGCTTTGGCGACAAGGTGGCGGTGCTGCACTCGGGGCTGCGCGACGCCGAGCGGCTCAGGGAGTGGCGCCGGCTGAAGAGCGGCGAGGCGCCGCTCGCCGTCGGCGTGCGCTCGGCCATCTTCGCGCCGGTGCAGCGCCTGGGCGTGCTGGTGGTCGACGAGGAGCACGACGGCTCGTTCAAGCAGGAGGAGAAGCTGCGCTACCACGCCCGCGACCTGGCGGTCGTGCGGGCGCAGCGCACCGGCTGCCCGGTGATCCTCGGCTCGGCGACGCCCTCGCTCGAGACGCTGCACAACGCGCGGCTGGGTCGCTACCGGCTCCTGGAGCTGACCCGCCGCGTCGACGATCGCCCCATGCCCGCGGTCTCGGTCGTCGACATGCGCGAGGAAGGGCGCGGCCACGTCTCGGCCGCGTTCCCGCAGCTGGCGGCCCGCTCCAAGATGCGCGCGCTCGAGGCCCAGAAGGCGGCGGAGGCGAGCCCCGACTACCAGCCGACCCCACCGCCGCCGGAGGACGAGCCCAAGGAGCCGCCGCTGCTGTCGCAGACCTTGTGCGCGGCGCTCGAGGAGGTGCTCGCCAAGGGCCAGCAGGCGATCCTCTTCCTCAACCGCCGCGGGCAGTCGACCTACCACGTGTGCCTGGCGTGCGGGCAATCCGTCGCCTGTCCCAACTGCGCGGTGAGCCTGACGGCGCACGGGTCGGGCAGCCGGCTGATGTGCCACTACTGCGGCCACGAGGAGCCCCTGCCCGAGCTCTGCCCGAAGTGCAGCGGCCCGGTGACGAGCCTGGGGGCGGGGACCGAGCGGGTGGAGCAGGACCTGGCCCTGCGCTTCCCCGAGGCGCGCCTATGCCGGCTGGACCGCGACGCGGCGGGCGCGGCCGACGAGATCACCGCGGTGCTGGCCAGCTTCGCCAAGCGCGAGAAGGACATCCTCATCGGCACGCAGATGGTGGCCAAGGGCCACGACTTCCCCGGGGTCACGCTGGTGGGGATCCTCTTGGCGGACGCCTCGCTCAACCTGCCCGACTTCCGCGCCGCGGAGCGCACCTTCCAGCTGCTGGCCCAGGTCGCCGGCCGCGCCGGCCGCGGGGCCGAGCCGGGCAGGGTGCTGGTGCAGACCTTCAACCCCGAGGCGCCGGCCGTCTCCCACGTGCTGGGCCACGACTACCTCGCCTTCAGCGAGCACGAGCTGGCGCTGCGCAAGGCCTACCTCTACCCGCCGTTCTGCCGGCTGCTGGCGGTGCGCGTGGAGGGCGTGCACCCGGACCACACGCGCAACGCGGCGCGCCTCGTCGCGCGGGCCGCGGGCCAGGCCGCGCGCGAGTCCGGAGGCGAGCTGCGGGTCATCGGCCCGGCGAAGGCGCCCTTCGCCAGGCTGCGCGGCAAGACCCGCTGGCAGCTCTTGGTGAAGGGCCCGACCGCGCGGTCGCTGGTGCCGGCCGCCCTGGCCATCGAGAGGGCCGCCGAGGATCTGCCCGGGGGCGCGCGCGCCAGCCTCGACGTCGACCCGCTCGGGCTGATGTGAGCGAGCGCCCCGGCGACCGGTCTCTCGCCTCGGGGCGGGGGATTTGCGACTATCGAGCCCCGATGCGCACCCGCCTGCTGCTCGCGGCTCTCGCCGCGCTCCTGCTGCTCTCGTCCTGTGGGCCCCGGGAGATCGAGCCCGAGGTCCTGCGCTACTTCACGGCGGAGACCGTGCAGCGGCACGACGAGTTCAAGGTGCCGCACCGCTGGAACATCGTCATCGACCCGGTCCTGTACCTCGCCTTCGTCGGCATCCTCTTCGGCTTCAAGCTCAACCGGCGGCTCAAGCTCTGGGCCGAGCGGGTGACGCGGCGCTGGGGCGAGACGCTGGGCAAGGTGCGCGGGCTCTCGAGGCTCGGCGCCATCCCCACCCTGATGTGGCGCGACGACACCTGGGGCGGGGCGCTGCTGTTCACCCTGTGCTTCATGCTGCTGATGTACGCGCTGAACGCGCCGGGCGCCTTCTACCTGACCTGGTGGTACGAGCATCAGCACGGCACGTCGGTGGAGACGCTGGGCCACTGGTTCTGGGACATCTTCAAGGCGGCGATCACCGAAGCCCCGAAGCTGTTTGCGCTGGTGTTCGGAGTGTACGGCCTGGCGCGCTGGCTGCGGCTGTGGTGGCTGCCGCTCGGCCTCATCTGCGCCGTCGGCATCCTGGTCCTGGGCGGCATCCTCGACCCGCTCATGACGCAGGTCTTCGTCGACCAGGAGAGGCTCCAGGAGGGCCCGGTCAAGCAGGCGGTGGCGGCGACGCTGAAGAAGGCCGGGGTCGAGTACGAGGACGTCTTCGTCGAGAAGCGGGTCAAGTTCACCCGCCGCACCAACGCCTACATCGCCGGCGACGGGCCGACGCGCCGCATCGTCCTGTGGGACACGCTGATCATGGCGATGACCCCCGAGGAGATCGCCAACGCCGTCGCGCACGAGGTGGGCCACCTCAAGGACCGCTCGCCGGGTCAGCTCGTCTTCGCGAGCATCGCCATCATCCCCGCGTTGTGGGCGCTGGCGCTGCTGTTGCGCCGGCTGGGGAAGGGAGGGCGCTGGGGCTTCGACGACGACCGCGACGTGGCCAGCCTGCCGATGATGTTCTTCCTGTGCTGGGTCGCCTCGCTCTTCGTCGACCCCGTCGGCAACGCCTACAGCCGCTATCTGGAGACCCGGGCCGACCGGTACGCCCTGGAGCTGCTGGAGCAGCCCGCGGCCTTCCGGTCGCTGATGGTGAAGCTCGCCCGGAACAACCTAGCCGACGTCCACCCTCCGGCCTACATCCGCTACGTCTTCGCCGGCCACCCGCCGGTCATGGAGCGCATCGCCGCGGCGGAGGCGTTCGCCAGCTCGCGCGGCCTGCCGATGCCGGAGGCCCGTCCGGACCTCTTCGTCCTGTCCGAGGAGCTCGACCCCCTGAAGCAGCAGGACAAGGAAGAGGCCGCGCGGGCGGCGCAGCGGGCGCCTTGATTCCCCCGCGGCCGGGTTTCCGGGAGCCCGCTCGCGCTCAGAGCTGCAGTCGCGACGGCGTCCGCGTCAGCGTGAACAGCCGGTCGTACAGCCCCGCGGGGTCGTAGTAGGTCAGGCACACCTGCGCCGCCTGGATGCGCGAGCCGCTCTTGAGCTGCAGCGGGACGCCCTTGGCCAGCGGCAGCTGATCCACCCAGCTGCCGTTGCGCGAGCCGGCGTCGCGCACCGTCCAGACGCGGGGCGAGGCCTCCATGAAGAGCAGGTGCAGCTGCGAGAGCGTGGCGTCGTTGATCTCGATGTCGCAGCTGGCGGCCCGGCCGAGCGTGATCTGCCCGGGCGCCCCCGCGCGCGGGGTCAGCGCCAGGGCCAGCGCCTCGCCCACCGCCGGGGGAGGCGTGGGCACGCTGAGGGTCGCCAGCGTCGCGCCGTCCTTCGTCGGCGGCTTCCAGACACCCGGTTCCCAGACGAGCCAGCAGTTGGGCCGCGCCGCGGCGAACTCGTTGGCCGTCTGCGCACGGTGCATCCGCGCGAGCACCGATAGCAGCAGGCTGGTCATCGCACACCCTCCCGTTCCCGCGCCATCCGGCGCCGGAGCGCCCAGTACTGGCGGTGGAAGTCGTCGTTGAGCGGGTCGAGGTTCAGCGCCGCCTCGAACTCCTGCAGCGCCGCCCGCTCGTTGCCGCCCTTGGCCATCGCCGCCGCCGAGACCGCCCGCAGCTGCGCGTTGGTCTCGTTCCTCGGCTTGGAGGCGAGGAAGGTCTTGCGCAGCGTCCGCATGTCCGGGGCCCCCAGGCCCTCGGCCATGCACCGGGTGACGCCCTTCCAGTTGGCGAGCGAAGAGTCGTACTCGGCGCGGCGGATGGGGTTCTCGAACGCCACGGCGACCGCCTTGAGCCGCTCGGCGATGGCCTTCACCGCCGCCTTCTGCCGCTCGGAGAGCAGGCACGCCTCGAGCTTGGCGACCTCCTGCTGGGCCCGCCGCAGCTTGCCGCGCACGTCGCTGCGGTCGGCGTCGAACTCGGCCAGGAGCAGCGTGTAGTGGTCGGAGTGCAGCCGCTTGTTCCAGGCGGCGAGCGCCGCCTCGGCCTTGGGGTCGTCCGGGTAGACCTTCTCGCTCTCCAGCACCCGCCCCTCGACGATGCGCGCCAGCACGTCGCGCTGCGCGGGGGTCACCTGCGCGAACTGCAGCGCGAAGCCCTCGCCAGGCAGGCTCCAGGCCTTGGCCTGCGAGGCGTCGACGTAGCGCACCACGTCGGCGGAGAGCTCCACCGCCCGCTGCGGGTGCCGCAGCGTCACCTTGATGCGGGTGAACAGCGCCGGGTGCGGCGGCGCCACCGGCACGAACAGCCCGGCCTTCGACAGGTCGGCGGCGGTCACCGTCCGCTCGGGGTAGCCGGGGCCGCTGACCGTGGCGTCGAGCTGCGGCGCCGGGACCGGGGCCGGGGTGATCTGCCGGGCGATGGGACCGCTGGGCGAGGTCACCGGCGGGGGAGGGGAGGGCGCGCGCTCAGGGGCCACGGGCGCCGGCGGGACGGGCGTCGGCAGCCGCCCGGGGAACGGAGTGTGCTGACGCTCGAGCGGCACCTCGGCGGCGTGGCGCAGCGCCTCGCGCATCTCGAAGGCCGTCTGGAAGCGGTCCTCGCGCCGCTTGGCGAGCGCCCGGAGGATGACCGCCTGGTAGGCCTCGGAGATCGCCGGGACCGCGTTGCGCGGCGGCTCGGGCGGCTTCTCGCGGTGCGCGCTGTAGTAGGCCAGCGGCGAAGACTCGTAGAACGGCAGGCGACCGGTCGCCAAGAGGTAGGCGATGACGCCCAGGGCGTACAGGTCGGCGCGGCCGTCGATGTCCTCGCCCACCCACTGCTCGGGCGACATGTACTCGGGCGTGCCCACGACCAGGCCGGCGGCGGTCACGCCCGGCTTGGAGCTCTCGGCACCCAGCTTGGCGATGCCGAAGTCCACCAGCTTGACGAACTGGTTGCTGCCGCCCCGGCGCACCAGGAAGACGTTCTCGGGCTTGAGGTCGCGGTGGATGACGTTGGCGGCGTGCGCCGCCTGCAGGGCGTCGCAGGCCTGCGCCAGGATGGGCACCGCCACCTCCGGCGGCATGGGCGTCCCCGCCAGCGTCGAGAGCGGCACGCCCTCCAGGTACTCCATCACCAGGTACCAGCGGTTGGGCGGCATCATCGACAGGTCGAAGATGCTGACGATGTTCTCGTGCCCGATGAGGTTGACGCTGGTCGCCTCGGCGAAGAAGCGCTCGATGAGCGTCTTCTCCCCGACGAGGTGGGGGTGCAGGAACTTGATGGCCACCTTGCTGCCGATGATGGCGTGCTCGCCCAGGTAGACGGTCCCCATCCCGCCCTTGCCGAGCATCCGGACGATCCGGAAGTTGCCCAGCGACTGGCCGATCATCTCGTCCTGCGTGTCCGAGAAGAGCGAGGCGGGCGTGGGCCAGCGGGTGGGCGGGACCGTCTGCGCCGCCGCCCCGTCACAGGGCTCGAGCGCGGAGTGGGCCTTGCCGCAGATGGCGCACGCAACCGCAGAAGTCGTCATCGTGACTCAGGAGTATCGCCGGGGATGCATGGCTGGCTATCCCCACCCCAGTCCCATGAGAGGAGTTCATTTAACACCTTCGCCCGCCCGCCTTGTAGTGGTTTGTCCACTCCGAGACGGGGTGCCGACCGCGCGAACGTTGGGGCTGGAAAAATCTAATTGTGACGGTCCGCCGCCAGGCCTTCAGGGGTGCTTGGGGTTGCCGTCGACGTTCTCCTCGACGGCGTCCCGGCCCAGGTTGCGCCGGTCGACCGAGCCGACCAGCGGCGCGTGGCCGCCCATGCCGAACCGGCGGGCGGCCTCGCCCAGGTCGCGCAGCACCATCTCCAGCGAGTCGTAGCGGTCGCGGGGCAGGCTCTTGAGGAAGTTGATGACGTCAGCCCCCGCCTCGGAATCCTCGGCCGCCTCGACCAGGTCCTCCCGGTCGGCCGGGTAGTCCACCCCGGAGAGCACCGCCGTCACGCTCTTCTCCGGCCTCTCGCCCACGCCGAACGCCATGGCCTCGCTCCCCGGCGCGCTTGCGCCCCGTCGCCGCCGCCGACAGCAGCCTCTCGGCTTCGTCCGCCAGGTCGCGCGCGCTGCGGCTCTTGTCTCCTTCGCGCAGCGCGACGACCACGCGCTCGAGCAAACGCTCCACCTCGCGCTCGAGCGCGCCGACGAACTGCTCCTCGGGCATGTCGATGACTTTCCTGGGCGGCATCCGTCCCAAGCATGGCATCGCGCCCCGCCCGCGGCGAGCCGGAAGTGGGCCGTCCACCCCAGGGACCGGGCGAGGGAACTGCGACCGGGCCTGCTACCATGCGGCGGTCAAGCGGGCGGGATGGAAGGCAAGCGATGCGCTCGAAGACGCGATCGATCGGGGTCCTGCTGGCGGCGGTGCTCGCACCGCTCTTGGCGGGGTGCCCCGTTGAACCCTCGGCGGCGCCGGGCCCGGATGCTGGCAGTGGGGCCGACGCCGCGGTCGAGCCCACGCCAGACGTGGGAGCACCCTCCGCGGCGGACGCGGCTGGGGCGGGCGTCGACGCGCAGCCGGCCGCGGCCGACGGCGGGGCAGGGCCGGAGCCCGCCGACGCCGCGACGCCATCGCCCGACGCGGAGGTCCCGGCGGGCGATGCGGGGCCGCGGCCGTACGAGCAGCTCGAGACGCTGCGCGACGAGGCGCTGAAGGCGGCGCTCTACGACCTGGTGAAGGGGCACACCGCGCTCGACTACGACACCGGCTCGAAGGTGGCGATGACCGACCCCGGCGGCTTCGACGTCGTCGACGGGAAGGTGGAGTGCATCTACTCCGGCCTGCAGTTCGACCCGAGCCAGCGCGACGTCTCCGGCGGCTTCAACATGGAGCACAGCTGGCCCAAGAGCGACGGCGCCGGCTCCATGCCCGCCGAGAGCGACATGAACCACCTCTTCCCCGCCGAGCGGGACATCAACGGCGCGCGGGCGAGCTACTACTTCGGCGACACGGACTGCACCACCGACTGCCTCTACCAGGGCGGCGGCTCCAAGCTGGGGATCGCGACCGGGAGCACCACGCTGCGCGTCTTCCAGGTCCGGCCCGAGCGGCAGGGCGACCTCGCGCGGGCCCACTTCTACTTCGCGGTCCGCTACCAGATGCACATCCCCGACTCCGAGGAGGCGGCCCTGCGGCGCTGGAACGCGGCCGACCCGCCGGACGACCGGGAGCGGGCCCGGGCCCTGGCGATCGAGGGGTACCAGAAGAAGCGCAACCCCTTCGTGTTCCGGCCGGATTTCGTGGATCTCATCTCCGATTTCTAGGTGGCCCGACGAGGCGACCGCTGGCCCGGGACCTGGACGCAGGGCGGGTGGATCGCCTGCCGGACCAGACGACCCAAAACCAGCGCGGAAGGGCGCTCGAGACGGCCCGCGTGAGGACCCGCACCCGGCCGGCGAAGGCGCGATGACCCCCGAGGCCTGCCCCGACCCTGGCGCCGACGGGCCTTCAACCGCGGGGACGGGATCCTCGACGGACTGCTCTCGGCCCAGATGGCCCTCCGGGCGCTCGCCCGGGACCTCGGCTGAAAACTGGATGCCCCCCTGGACGAGGGCTAGGATTTCGACCGTCAGCAACGAGCAAGCGGGCCGCGGAGGGTTTCCGCGGAGATGCCCGCTTTCCCGCCGAAGGGGCGCATGGCCGCAGACGCCGATCCCAAGGCAGCCGCAACCGCACCTGCCGAGGCGGCGCGCCAGCCCTCCGGCCCGCGCAAGTTCCCCCTGCCTCAGTTGCGCCTGCACGACCGCCAGGTCTACGTCGGCTTCGGGCCCACGCCGCTCTCCGAGAGCCTGTCCATCGCCGACCTGGCGCTGATCGTCCCGGACGTCAGCTTCCCCTTCGACATCGCCGGCGGCGCCGCCACCCGCTACCAGCGCAAGAAGTGCCGCTTCGGCTACCTGGACCTCGAGGTCGGCCACGACCTGTTCGCCCGCGCCGCCGCCCGCGTCCAGCAGGCCTGCGCCGAGCACGTGGCCGGGCTGCGCCTGCACCTCTCGCCCGGCCTGTTTGAGGGCGAGGGCCTGCTCCACGCGCCGCAGGGGCCTTCGCCCTTCACCTTCCGCGTGGGCTTCCAGCCCGAAGGCAGCGGCGTCTTGGCCTGCGTCTTCGACGTGCGCCTGTACGGCCCGGCGCCGGTGCCGGCCCCGTTCGCCGCGGCGCTCATCGCCCGCGGCGCGCTGACCTCGGCCGCCGTGCCCGACGCCAAGCCCTTCGGTGCGGTCGGCGTCGCCTTCGACCCCGTCGAGCAGCTGGTGCGCCGCGCGGTCCCGCTGCGCGGCTTCCGCGTCCCCGACTTCTCCGGCGCCCGCCTGGGCAAGGTCGAGCCCGGGCCGCGCTCGTTCCACCTGCACTTCGAGAGCGGCGCGCGCGCCGAGGTCTCGCTCGACGCCGAGCTGCTCTCCTGCGTCGAGGGCACCCGCGCCTTCGCCGAGGGCGAGGAGATGCTCGCGCGCGGCGACCTGGCCGCGGCCGAGGCCTTCTACCTGCGCCGCGGCGAGGGCAACGACTCCCACCCCTTCGCCCGCGAGCGCCTGCTGGGCCTGCTCGCCGCCCGCGCCGACGCGCAGGACCTCGCGCTCGACCTAGCCATGGCGCTGCGCCAGGCGCGGCCGGGCACCGCGGCGCCGCTGTGGGCCGAGGCCGGCCTGCGGCTCGCGCGCGGCGAATCCAAGGCGGCCGGCGAGCTCTACCTGAAGCTCGGCTCGCTCGCCCGCGCCCGGAACGAGGAGGCCAGCGCCTTCCACGCCTTCGCCGCCGCCGGCCGCGCGCTGCTCGCGCCCGCCCCGGGCCTGGCCAGCCGCGCCTTCCAGGACGCCCTGGCCATCCGCCCCGACGACCTCGACTGCCTGCAGGCCCTGGCCGTGTCGAGCGACCGCGCCGGCGAGCCCGAGGGCGCGCTGCGCGCCTACCGCCGCATCGCCGCGCTCGCCCGCGACCCGGCGCAGGCCACCCGCGCCCACGTGCGCCTGGGAGAGATCCTCGGCCGGCTCACCAAGGACCGCGCCGCGGCGCGCCTGCACTTCGACGCCGCCCTGCGCCGGCTGCCCTCCGACCCCGACGCCCTGCTCGGCCTCGAGCGGCTGTGCCGCGCCGACGGCGAGCACCTGCGCGCCCTCAAGCTGCTCGACGAGCTGCGCGCCGAGGCCCAGCGCCGCGGCGACCGCGATCTGGAGGCGCTCAGCTGCCTGGAGGCCGGCGCCACCTGGGACGCGGGGCTCTCGCACCCTTCCAACGCGCTCTTGCGCTACCAGGAGGCCGAGCGGCTCGCGCCAGAGCGCTTCGAGGCCTCGCTGGAGCTGGGGCAGCTCTTCGAGCGGCTGGGCCGGCCCGCCGAGGCCGTCGAGGGCTACCAGCGCGCAGCGGTCGCCGCCGAGGGTTGGCTCTCGCGCGGCAAGAACGCCGAGTCCGCCCGGGCCAGCGCCCACCGCGCCCACCACGCCCTGGCCCGCATCTGCACCGACCGCCTCGGGGACCAGCCGGCCGCCCGCCGCCACTTCGAGGCCGCCCTCGAGCTCGACCCCGAGGATCCCGTCGCGCTGCGCGCGCTGCTGCCCGCCTGGCGCACCGAGGGCCAGTGGGACCTGCTCGCCAAGGCCTGCGAGCGCTGTGCAGCCTCCGCGGCCGATCCGGCGGAGCGCGCGGCGCTGCTGTGCGAGGCCGGCGAGCTCTTCCTGGGCCCGCTCGGCCTGCCCGCCCGCGCCGAGGCCGTGCTGGAGCAGGCGCTGCTCGTCGACCCCGTCCACGTCCGCGCGCTGCAGGCGATGGCCAAGCTCGCCGAGGCCCAGCTCGACGGGCCCCGGCTGTGCCGCTCACTGCTCAAGCTCGCGGAGCTGCAGAGCGAGCCGCGCGCCAAGGCCGCGCTGCTGCGGCGACTGGCCCGCGGCGCCCGCGACGTCGTCTCGGACCTCGACCTCGCCGCCGACGCGCTCACCCGCGCGCTGGTCCTCGAGCCCGAGGTCCTCGCCGACCGCGCCGCGCTGGTCGAGGTCCACCGCCGCCGGGCCGACCTGGCCGCGCTGGCCTCCGCGCTCGCCTCCCTGGCGCGTGGCCTGGAGAAGGACGGGCAGTTCGTCGCCGCCGCCGCCGCCCTGCGCGAGCTCGCCGCCCTCTATGACGAGAGGCTGGGCCGCGGCGCCGAGGCGATGCCCCTGCTCGAGAAGGCCGCCGCGCTCGCCCCCGAGGACCGCGGGCTCGTCGAGGGCCTGGCCGAGCTGTCGCTCAAGCACGGCCGGCCCGCGGTGGCGCGCGAGGCCTACCGCTCGCTCCTGGCCTCGCTGCCTCGCGACGCGCGCGCCGAGGAAGTCGCCCGCATGCAGGCCGGCCTGGGCCGCGCCTGCCAGGCCCTGGGCGAGCGCGACTCGGCGCTCGAGGCGCTGGCCCAGGCCTTCGCCACCCGGCCCGAGGACGACGACCTCGGCAGCCGGCTCGACGCGCTGCTCTCCGACTCCGGCCGTGCCGCGGACCGCGCCGCCGCCCGGCTCGCCCGCGGCCGCGCCAAGCTCTCGGTGGGGCTCGCCGGCGCCGCCGCCGCGCAGTTCGCCGGCGCCGCCAAGCTCTACGAGGAGCTGGGCGAGGCCGTCGCCGCGCTCTCCGCCTGGGCCGCGACCCTCGACGCAGACCCCGACGGCCCCGCCGCGGCGATGGCCCTCGACGCGCTGGCGCAGGCGGCCATCGCCGACCGCGACCCGGCCAGGGCCTGCGAGCTCATCGCCCGCCGCGCCGCGTTCGACCTCGAGGGCCGCTGCGCCGCCCGCCGCCTCTACCGCGCCGCCGCGCTGATCAAGGAAGGGGACGCGGCCCGCTTCCGCTCGCTGCTGGCCGCGGCGCTCGAGCGCGACTCCGACTATCCGCCGGTCCGCGCCACCCTGGCCTGGCTGCGGCTCAAGGAGAAGGACGCGTCGGCCGCGCTCGCCCACGCCCGCGTCGCCCTGGGCAACCCGCGCGACCCCGACGCCCTCGAGCTCGACGAGCGCACCGCGCTGCAGCGGGTGGCCGCCCGCGCCGCCGCGGAGCTGGGCGACCTCGAGGGCGCGCAGGCGCTGCTCACCGCCTACTCGGAGAACGCCCCGCGCGACGAGGCGGCCCTGGTCGAGCTGGCGTCCCTGCAGCGCAAGACCGGCTCGGACACCGACCTGGCTCGCACGCTCGAGCGGCTCGCCTCCCGGCAGCAGGGCAGCCCCGCCGTCGCCACGCTGCGCGAGCTGGCAGGCCTGCTGTGGGCCGTGCCCGAGCGCCGCGCCGACGCCCTGGACGCCTGGCGCGACGCGCTCAAGCTCAGCCCCGCCGACCGCACCTGCCTCGAGGGCCTGGCCGCCGCGCTCGACCGCCCGGCGGAGGCGCCCGAGCGGGTGCGCACCCTCCACCGCCTGCTCTCCCTGGCCGAGTCGCCCGACGAGCGCGTGCGGCTGCTGGCCCGCTGCGGCGAGTCCCTAAGCGAGCTGGGCCGGTTTGCCGAGGCGGCCTCGGCCTGGGCGGAAGCCGCCGCGGCTTCGCGGCGTCCCTCCGGCCTGCTCGACAAGCTCGTCGAGGCCGCGCGCAAGGCCGGCGACAAGGCGCTGGAGGCCGACGCCCTGGCCCGCCGCGCCGTGCTCGCCGCCGAGGCCGGCGAGGCCGACGCCGCCGAGCGCCTGCTGGTCGCGGGACGCCGCCTGGGAGAGGCCGGCCGCCGCGCGGAGGCCCGCCGCCTGGTCGCCCGCGCCTGCGAGCTGGCCAGCCCCGAGTCCTCCCTCGCCGACGACGCCCTCGAGTCCCTCGCCGACCTGCACGCCGCCGACGGAGAGCGCCGCGAGGCCGCCGCGGTCCTGGTGCGCCTGGCCGACCGCCACGAAGGCTCGGAGCGCTGCGCCGCCCTGCTGCGCGCGGTCTCGCTCGCCCGCGCCGAGGGCGACGCGCAGCTCGCGCGCGGCCTGCTCGACCTCGCGCTGAAGGCCGCTCCCGCCGACCGGCTCGCGCTGCAGACCCTGCGCGCCGTCTGCCTGGAGACCCGCGACGACCGCGGCCTGGTCTCGGCCCTGGAGCGCCTGCTGGCGCTGCCCCTGCCCGACCGGCGAGACGCCGCCGTGCAGTCCAGCGAGCTGGCCGACGCGCTCACCCGCCTCGAGGAGCCGGAGCGCGCCGAGGCGGCCCTGCGCAAGGCGTTCTCGCACGACCGGACCCTGCCCGGCGTCGAGGAGCGGCTCTTCGCGCTCCTGGTCTCGCGCGGCGCGCTCGACGAGGCGCTGCCCCTGGGCGAACGGCTCGCCCGCGCCCTGGCCGACGGCCCGGCCGCGCGCCGCCTCGTCGATCTCTCGGCTCGCGCCGAGGCCCACCTGGACGATCGCGGCCTGGCCCTGCGCTATGCGCGCTTGGCGCTCCTGCGCGCGCCGGGCGACCTGGGCGTGGCGCGGCGCCTGTCGCGCCTGCTCTACGCCGCCGGCTCCGTCTCCGAGGCGCTCCCGCTGCTCGAGCGCGCCGCGGCCAAGGTGGACTTCGAGGCCGACCCCGAGGAGGCCCGGGACCAGCGCCTGGCCTGGGCCGAGCTGCTCTTCGAGGTGGGGGACCTGCGGCGGGCGTCCTCGGTCCTCGAGGGCCTGCTGACGCGCGAGCCTTCCGACGCCGCCGTCGCCGAGCGCCTGTTCGAGGTGCTGTTGCCCACCGAGCCCGAGCGCGCGGTGGCCACGCTCTCGCGGCATGCCCGCTCGCTCGCCAAGGGCTCTCGTCCGCGCACGCTGTTCCTGCGCCTGGCCGAGGTGGCCCGCACCCGCCTGGCGGCCCCGCGCGCCGCCGCCGAGTTCCTGGAGCAGGCGCAGTCCATCGAAGGCGAGGAGCTGGACCTCGACTTGGCCCGCGTGGACCTGCTCCGCGAGGCCGGCGACCGCCCCGCGCTCGGCCGCGCCCTGGGCGACATGGCCGACCGCGCGGTCAAGCAGGGCGAGCTGGACCGCGCCCTGGTGGCCCTCGACGAGCTGGCGATGCTCGAGGCGGACGACGACGCCCGCGCGGCCGTGGAGACCCTCTCTCGCGCCTCCCGGCTGTGCGAGGCCGCGGGCCGGCTGCAGGACGCGGCCCGGCGCCTGGCGGCCCGGGGCGGCCTGTTGCAGCAAACCCTCTCCGACCCCTCCGGGGCCGAGAGCGCCTTCCGCCGCGCCTTCCAGCTCGATCCCTCCTCGCTCGGCTGGGGCCGCGCGGCCGCGGCGCTCTGCCGGCAGCGCGGGGATGCCTCGGGCGAGGCCGAGCTGCTGGAGGCAATGGTCCCCCGGCTCGAGGGCCCGGAGCGCTGCGACGCGCTGGTGCGCCTGGCCCAGGTTCGCCAGGAGCAGGGCGCCTCCTCGCTCGCCTCCAGCTATCTGGAGGAGGCGCTGCGCATCGACCCCCAGCTCGAGGTCGCCCGGGAGATCTACGAGCAGATCCTGGGCGTCGAGGGCCGGCTGGCCGAGCTGGCGCGCAGCGTCCAGGCCCGCGCCGTCGTCGAGGTCGACCCCGCGCAGCGCGCCGCCCACTTCCGCAAGGCGGCGGAGCTCTTCGGCGACGTCGGGGACCTGGACGCCTGCGCCAAGGCGTGGCGCGCCGCCTGCGAGGCGACCCCGGCCGACCTCGGCCTGGCCGAGGCCTGCGCCGAGGCCCTGGTCGCCCTGGGCCGCTTCGACGAGGCCCGCCCCTACGACGCCAGGGTACTCGCCGCCGACCCGACCCGCAGGGGCTCCTTCGACCGCCAGGCGGGCTGGCTCAAGGACTCCGGCGACCACGGCGCCCTGGCCCTGCTGCTCGAGGCCCGCGCCGCACGCGAGGCGCCGACCCAGGCCGCCGGGCTGCTCGTCGACGCCGCCGTCCTGCGCGAGCGGCTGGGCGACCACTCGGGCGCCGAGCAGGCCGAGAGCCGCGCCTTCGCTCTCGACCCGGTCGCCGAGCGGCCCTTCTCGGCGGCCCTGGCGCGCGCCGGCACCCGGGTCGACGCGGTCTGCGAGCTGCTCCTCCGCCGCGCCCGCGCCGTGCCGCCCCAGGCGGCGGCGCTGCACCGCCAGCGCGGCGAGCTGCTCTTCGACGCCGGCCGCAACGAGGAGGCCGTCTCGGCGCTCGACGACGCGCTGTTCGCCAACGCCAAGGACGCCGTGGCGCTCGAGCTGCGGGCCTCGGTGGCCGAGGCGATGGGCGGCGACGAAGCCGCCGAGCCGTACGACGCCCGCCTGACCGACATCGCCTCGCACGGCGGCCGCGCCGCCAAGGCCGCGCTCGCCCGCGCCCACTACCGCCTGGGCTTCGTGGCGCTGGGCCGCGGCGAGCGCAAGGCCAAGGAGCACCTCGAGGCCGGCTACGCGCTCGATCCGATGCACCCGCGCTCGGCGCGCGCGCTGGAGATCCTCGCCGACGAGTACGGCCGCTCCGGCGACCGCGCGATGCTGTTCCGGGTGCGCATGGCCCAGGCCTCGCGCTCCGAGGGCACGGGCTCGCGCGCCGCGGCGCTGGCGGCCGCCGCCGATGCCGCGCCGGACGCCGCCAGCGAGGTCGCCGCGCTCTCCTCGCTGGTCGAGCTGCGCGCCGGTGACGCGGCCCTGGCCGAGCGGCTGGCCGAGAGCCTCTTCAAGGCGGGCCGGGTGCCGGCGTCGGCCGAGGCGTACCGGCACGCGGCCGAGGAGGCCGTCGAGGGCACCGAGCGCGCCCGGCTGTTGGTGCGCGCCGCCGACCTGTTCGAGGGCGCGAGCGAGGCCGATCGCGCGGCCGCTCTCCGCCTGGAGGCCTGGCGCTCGCACCCCTGCCTGCAGACGGCGCGCTCCGTCCTCTCGCAGCTGCGGGTGGGCGACGACGCGACCGGCCTCGACCAGGCCCTGGCCGCCATCGCCGCCGGCTCGCCGGACGCCGACGAGGCCGCGGGGGCTCGCCTCGAGCGCGCCCGGCTGCTCGAGCGCACCGGCCAGGACGCCGCGGCCGCGGACGCCTTCCTGGAGGTCGCGCGCCGCGACGCCGGCCGCCCGGGCTTCGTCGAGGCGACCGAGCGCGGGCACGAGCTGCTGCTGAAGCTGGGCCGCTACGGGCAAGCCGCCGAGGTCCACGCCGCCGGCGCCCGCCAGGAGGCCGAGCCGCGACACCGCGCGCTGCAGCTGGTGGAGGCCGCGCGCATCCTCGACGAGCTGGCCGACGAGCCCCAGCAGGCCGAGGGGCTGCTCTCCGAGGCCGCCGCCGCGGGGCCTGACCTGCCCGAGCCGTGGGCGGCGCTCTCCTCCCTGTTCCGCCGCCGCTCGGACTGGGCGGGCCAGGCGAAGGCGCTGGAGGAAGAGGCGAGGCGGACCCGCGACGGCCTGGAGCGGAGCGATCGGCTGACGCAGGCCGGCAGGGCCTGGGCCGCGGCGGGCAAACCGGAGCAGGCTTTCGACGCCTTCGACCGCGCCATCGCCGCCGCTCCCGAGTCGGTCCGGGCGCACCTGGCCTGCGCCGAGGTGGCCGAGGCGCAGGCGCAGACGGACCGTGCGCTCGAGCACCTGTTGGCCGCGGCTGCGCTGGAGCCGGGCGAGCCCAAGCGCGCGCACCTCTCTCGTGCCGCGGCGCTCGCCCTGGGCACCGGGCGCGTCGCCGAGGCCTTCCGCGTCCAGCGCGTCCTGTTCGAGCTCGACCCCACCGACGAGCCGTCCTTCCAGGCGCTGCGCGCGGCGCCCGGCTGGGGCGACCCCAAGGTTCGCGCCGAGCTCATCGATCTGCGCGAGCGCGCCCTCGAGGCGCTGCCCGCCGAGCGCGCCGAGGCGGCGAAGGCCGAGCGCGTCTCGCTCCTGTGCGAGCGGGGCCTGCTGCTCGCGGGCCCGCTGGGGACGCTCATCGACGCCGAGCGGGCCTGGCGCAAGGGGCTGGACCTCGACCCGCGCTGCCGCGAGGCGTTGTCGGGCCTGCGCGAGCTGGCCTTCGCGCGCAAGGACACCGTCCGCTACCTCGAGCTCCTGGAGGCGGAGGCGGGCGCCTCGCAGGACGGCGCCGAGAAGGTCGCCCTCTTCGAGAAGCTGGCAGCCGCCGCCCGCGAGGCCCAGCCCGAGCGCGCCGCGGGTGCCCTCGAGCAGGCGATCGGCGTTGCCGGGTCCGCCGGTCTGGAGACCCTCGGGCTCAAGCGCACGCTCGCCGAGCTGCTGCTCGCCACCCAGCCGGACCGGGCGGCAGCGCTCGCCGAAGCGCTGCTGGCGGCGGGGGCCGGGGACGTGAAGCTGCGGGTGCTGCTCGCCGAGGCGCGCCTGGCGCTGGGCGACCGCCCGGCGGCGCGGCGCGAATTCCAGCGTGCGCTCGAGGTCCCCGGGGCCGACGAGAGCCTGCTCTCGCGCTTCGAGGAGCTCAGCGCCGATTCGCCGGCAGACAAGGCGTGGGCCTACGCCCTGCGCGCGGACAGGGCCCCGGAAGGTCCGGCGCAGGTCGCGCTGCTCCTGGCGGCGGCGAGCGGCTGGCGCGAGGCGGGGCGGGTCGACGAGGAGCGGGTTGCGCTCTCCAAGGTGCTCGCGGCCGACCCGACGAGCGAGGCGGCCTTCGAGCGGCTCGACGCGCTGCTCGAATCCTCTCCTCAAGAGCGCTGTGCGCTTTTGGTGGGCCGCGCGCAGGCGAAGCCGGCCGAGGCCGCGAAGCTCCTGGAGAAGGTCGGCGCGCTGCGGCTGGCGCTGGGCGACGCCGCCGGGGCCGTGCAGGCGCTGGAGGACTCGCTGTCGCGCCAGGACTCGGCCGAGGCCGTCCGGGCCCTCGCGCAGGCGCGGCTGGCCGCGGGGCAGGTGGAGGCGGCCGATCTCGAGGGGCGGGCGGGGACGCTCTCTGTCCCGCAGGTCTGCGCGGTGGCCCTGGAAGTCGGCCGCGCGTGCGAGGCGCAGGGCCAGCGGCCGCAGGCCCTGGCGCACTTCGACCTGGCCGCACGCCTGTCGCCCACCCCGCACGAGGCGCTCCGGGAGATCATCCGGGCCGCGGGCGAGGCCGGGGCGGTGGAGCAGGGGCTGGCGGCGTGCGAGCGGCTGCTCGCGCTCGACCCGCGCGGCGCCGACGCCCCGCAGGTGCACCTGAAGGCCAGCGAGTGGTGCGAGGCGCTGGGCCGGGCGCCGGACGCCGCCAAGCACCTCGAGGTCGCGGTGCTGCAGGGCGCGGGCGGATCGGCGGCGCTGGAGAAGCTCTCGAAGCACTATGACGCGACGGGCACCTGGCCCGAGGCCGCGGCGACGCTGACCTGGTTCGCCGAGGTCACCGACTCGCCGCCGGCGCGGGCCGCGGCGTGGCGGCGGGCCTCGAAGATCTACGCCGACGAGTGCCATGACCCCGCGCAGGCCATCAGCGTCGCCGAGCGCGCCCTGGCCGGCGAGCCGGGCGCCGTCGACCTCCTCGAGTGGCTGTGCGACCTGGAGATCCGCCGGGGCGAGCCGGCGCGGGTGGTGGCGGCGTGCGAGCGGCTCTCGCAGGCGGCCGGGGCCGGCGCCCTCGTCCCTCGCCGCAGGGCCTACGCCTCCGCGTTGGGGCAGTCCGGCCGGGCCGCCGAGGCGCTCTCGCTCCTGCAGCAGGTGCTCTCCGAGGGCTTCGACGAGGCGGTGGCGACCCAGGCCCGGGACCTGGCGCAGGCCAGCGGGGATGCCCAGACCTGGCTGCGCCTGGAGCTCGAGCTGGTCGAACGCCTCGGGGCAGACCGCGCGAGCGACGCCGCGTCCCGCCTGCGCGAGCTCGCCTCGCGGGTCGAAGAGGAGGATCCCGGCCGCGCCGCGGATCTCGTTGCGCGGGCCGCTGCGCTCGTCCCCGCCTCGGCGGACGCCGAGCGTGAAGCCTCGCTGCGCGAGCGCGCGGGCGACCTGGCTGGCGCCGCGCGTCCGCTGTGCACCGCGGCCCGGGCGCGCCCGCTGGACGAGGCGCTGCTGGGGCGGCTGGCCGCGGGCTTCCGGGCGTCCGGCGACCTCGCGCGCGCCTCGGCCCTGGAGTCGATCAGGAGCTTCTCCGACCCGTCGAAGCGCTTTGCCGCGGCGCACACCGGCGCGCGGGTGCAGGACGGGCTGCGCTCGCGCCTGCACGACGCGGAGGCGGTGGGGCCCGTCGCGCGGCTGCTGCGCGCGCTCGCGCCCGCGCTCGGCGCCGCCTTCCCCAGCGACCTGGGCCGCTTCGGCGTGGGCGAGTCGGACCAGGTGGGGCCGATGCACGCGCCGGCGCTCGCCGCCCGCGTGCGCGAGGCCCGCGAGGCGGTGGGGCTGCCCTCGCTCGAGGTGTTCCTCGCGCCGTCCCTGGGCAACGAGGTGGCGCTCGAGCCCGGCGCGCCGGACCGCCTGGTGGTCGGGCTGCCGTGCCTGACCGAGCTGGATCCCGGGGCGCTCTCCTTCCTCCTGGTGCGCGCCTGCGAGCTCTCGCACGCGGGCTTCGCGCTCGCGGCGCAGGCCGGCGGCGACGGGCTCGAGGGCCTGGTGCGCTGCGCGCTGGCCGCTTCGGGCGCGAGCGTGCCCGTGCCCGAGCCGTTCGACGCCATGGTCGAGGTGACGGCGGAGGCGGTGCGCGAGCTCGCCCCGGCCGGCCTCGACGCGCTGGTGGTCGGCGCGATGGGCGCGCTGCCTTCGCTCGCGCCCTTCGCCCTGCTCGAGGCTCAGGAGCGGACCGCGTCGCGCGTGGCGCTGCTCGTCTGCGGCGAGCCGGGCGCGGCGCTGCGCGCGCTGGTCGGCGGGGCCATGGCGGCCTCCGAGGGCCTGGCGGCGGCCGGCCTGCGCGCCCCGCTCGTCGAGGACCTGGTTCGCACCTGCCTGCGCGACGACTGGGGCGCCCTGCGCGCCGCCTGCCTCGCCGGGAGCGAGCCGTGAGGCGTCACGGCGGGCTCCTGGCGGCGCTGTCGGGCCTGGGATTGGCGGCGGCGAGCCTGGCCGCGTGCCCGGCGGAGGAGAAGGTCCCCGGCGAGCTCATCGGCACCTTCCAGTTCGAGGTCGCGCTCAAGCAGGACGGGTGCGGCTACCAGCAGCCCACCTCCAGGAACCCCTATTCCCTGGGCGGCCGCACCGGAGACCCCGAGCCCTTCGCTGCTTCGCTATCCCTCGATCCCGAGGCCAACCGCTTCTACCTCACCTCCGGGGCCACCCAGCTCGAGGGGACGCTCCTCGACGGCGGCCGGACCTTCGAGGTCCGCGGCGACGCCAAGCGCCGGCTGCCCGCGCCCTGCAGCTGCAACGGGACCATCACCGAGCGCATCGAGGGCTCGATGTTCGGCGAGGCGCAGGTCGCGGCGGGCGGCTGCAAGGCCCCGGCGGTGGAGGGCGGCGGGCCGCTGCTCGGCGACGGCGGGACGGAGGTCCGGCTGGCCTGTGGCTTCCTCGTCGACGAGATGTCCGCCAACGACGCGGACGCCGGCTGCTCCTGCCCGCCCTGCCTGGTGGTCTACGAGATCGCCGGCGCGCGACAATGAAAGGCGAACCCCGGGGGTTGTGAGGGAAGAACGATGCCCAGCAAGCCCGCGGTCCTGCTCCTGTCCGGCGGCCTCGACTCCGCCACCTGCCTCGCCATCGCCAAGAGCGAGGGCTTCGAGGTCCACGCGCTCACCGTCTCCTACGGCCAGCGGCACACCCGCGAGGTCGACCAGGCCCGCGCGGTCGCCAAGGCCCTGGGCGCGGCCTCGCACCGCGTCATCCAGCTCGACCTGCGGCCGGTCGGCGGCTCGTCGCTGACCTCGGCCGCCCCGGTCGCCAAGGACCGCGCCGAGGACGGGACCATCCCCGAGACGTACGTGCCGGCGCGCAACACGGTTTTCCTGGGAATCGCCCTGGGGCTGGCCGAGGTGGTGGGCGCCGCGGACCTCTACGTGGGGGTCAACGCGGTCGACTACTCGGGCTACCCCGACTGCCGCCCGGCGTTCGTGAAGGCCTTCGAGGCGCTGGCCAACGTCGCCACCCGCGCCGGGGTCGAGGGGACGCGCTTCACCATCCATGCGCCGCTGATGGAGCTGTCCAAGGCGCAGATCATCCAGCGGGGGCTGGCCCTGGGCGTCGACTACGGCATGACGCACTCCTGCTACGACCCGGCCGAGGACGGCGGGGCCTGCGCTCACTGCGACAGCTGCCGCCTGCGCCGCCGGGGCTTCGAGGAGGCGGGGGTCGCCGACCCGACCCGCTACGCGAAGGGGGCCCTGAGGTGACGCCGCCCGCCGCCGCGCTCGGCCTGGCCCTCGCCCTCTTCGGCGCCGGGCCGGTGGAGGCGGCCGTGGCGTCGCCCTCGCCGCAGCAGCCGCAGCAGCCGCAGCAGCCGCCGGCCTCGCCGGAGCTGGTCGATGCGACGAAGGTCGTGGACGGCCTCGCCCTCGACATCCGCTACGCCACCGAGAACAACTTCACGGGCAAGAAGCTCTACGACGCGGCGCGCTGCCTGCTTCGCCCGAGGGTCGCCGCCGGCCTCGCCCAGGCCCAGGCCCTGCTCAAGCCCAAGGGCTACGGCCTGAAGGTCTTCGACTGCTACCGGCCGTTCTCGGTCCAGAAGAAGATGTGGGAGGCGATGCCGGTGCGCGGGCTGGTCGCGCCGCCGGCCAAGGGCGGCTCCAACCACAACCGCGGCGCCGCCGTGGACATCACGCTGATCAAGCTCGACGGCTCGGCGGTGGAGATGCCCACCGAGTACGACGACTTCGGCCGGGCCGCGCGCATCAACTCGCCGCTGCCCAGCAAGGCCGCCCAGAGGCACCGGACGATCCTCCAGGACGCGATGATGAGGTCCGGTTTCAAGCCGATGTACATGGAGTGGTGGCACTTCGATGCCGAGGACCCCCTCCAGTACAAGACCTTGGACCTGCCGCTCACCCCCGCCGAATAACTCAGCTCTTCTCCGGGGTTGCGCCACTCCTGCAAGCCCGATTGCAGGAACGCATTGCGAGGTTGAAAGAATCGCGATGCGCGAGGGCTCGTCGCCCCCAGGAAGATCAGGCACTTGGCCGTTCGTCCTGCGTGGCACATCGGTTGCTAATGGACAGGACGAAGCGCAACGCACCTGAGAAGCTGGTCCCCCCCCCGCCGCTTCGTTGGTCGCTGCGCTTCTTTTTTGCCCTGAGCCCGGGCGCCTGCATCTTCGATTCGACATCCAGTGGCGCCCGGTGCTCCGAGCAAAATCGCTTCCCCGAGAGAGAAAACGAGAGGCGGAAAGGCCCAGAGCCTTCCCGCCTTTCTCTTGTTCGCCTAGCCCTTGGCCACGACCTGGCCCGTTCCGGCGCGCTTGCCCAGGTAGAGCCGGCGGTCGGCGCAGCGGATGAGCTCCTCGAGGCTCTGTCCGTCCTCGGGGAAGCCGGCGATGCCCACGCAGAAGCCGACGCGGAAGAGCTCGCCGGCGTCGCCCTTGAAGTCCAGCTGGGCGAACTCGGCCTGGAGCCGCTCCAGGGCGCCCTGGATGGTCGAGCGGCTCTCGCCCGGGAACGCCAGCAGGAACTCCTCGCCGCCCCAGCGCCCGCGCAGGTCCTCGGCGCGGAACCGGCGCCCCACGAGCTTGCCGAACGCGGCCAGCACCGCGTCTCCCGCCAGGTGTCCGTGGGCGTCGTTGACCGCCTTGAAGCGGTCGAAGTCGATGATCGCCAGGGCGAGCGGCCGGTCGTGCCGCGAGGCCTCGAGCAGCCGCGCGCGCAGGGTCTCCACCAGCGGGCGCCGCAGCAGCAGGCCGGTGAGCGCGTCCTTGTCGTAGCGCTCGCGCAAGAGCCGGGCGCGCTCCACCCGCACCTGGACCCGGGCGAGCAGCTCCTCCTCGACCACCGGCTTGGACAGGTAGTCGTCGGCCCCGGACTGGAAGGCGCCGATGCGCGCCTGCACTCCGGGCTGGGCGGTGAGCATCACCACCGGCAGGTCCTGCCAGCGCGGGGTGGCCCGCAGCACCCGGCACAGGTCGAAGCCCGACATGCCCGGCAGCGCCACGTCGAGCAGCACGAGGTCGGGCGGCGCCTCCTCCAGCGCCTCGAGCAGCCGGGCCGGCTCGGCGAGGTGGCGGATGGCGAAGCCGCGCCGCTCGAGCAGGTGGCAGGTGTGCTTGGCGAAGGCCTCGTCGTCGTCCACCATCAGCACCCGCGGGCGGCGGACCTGCGCGGCCGCCACCAGCTGGCGCGCGGCGGAGGACAGGCTCTCCGCGTCGACCGGACGGGCCAAGAAGAGCGAGGCGCCGGCGTGGGCCGCGGCGATCCGGTCCGGGGTGCCGGCGGCGGCCTCGCCCAGGAAGGCCAGGGCGACGCCCTCGCAGCCGGGCAGCGACCGCAGCTCGCGCGCCAGCCGCGCGGCCTCCGGGAGCGCGAGGTCGACGAAGGCCGCGTCCGGCGCGGCGCGGACGGCGGCGGCGCTTGCCTCGGCGACCGTCGAGGCGCACTGCACCTGGTAGAGTTGTTGGCGGCCGAGCGCGCGCACCTGGTCCAGGAACTCGGGCCGCGCGCTGACCGCGAGCAGCCGCCCGCTGGTCAACGAGCCCCCCGAGCCGGGCTCGGGCTCGCCCGGCTGCCCGACGGCCGCGACCGCCGCCTCGAACGCCTCGAGAGCGGCGCCCAGCGCCGACCAGGCCTCGGGGGAAGCGGCGGGCGCGAGCGCCTCGGGGAGCGCGTCCTCGATGGTGCCGGCCGCCTCGCCGACCGCGAAGAAGCCGTAGGAGCCCGCCGTCCCGCGCATGCGGTGCGCGAGCATCTGCGCCGCCGCGCGCGAGGGCTGGTCCGCAGGGTCGTGGCGCAGGTTGCGCACGGCCTCCGCCAGCTCCCGCCCCTTGGCGGGCAGGCCGCGGGCGTAGTCGGCGGAGAGCGCGCGCAGCGCCTGCTCGGCCTGCGCCAGGTCGGGGCGGCGGGGCGCGGGAGGAGTCGCCCGCCCGGCGAGCAGGTTCTCGACCTCCTCGACGAAGAGCGTGGGCGCGACCGGCTTGTGCAGGACGAGCGAGACGCGCAGGTCCTTGGTGAGCCGGTTGAAGGAGGCGAGGTCGCGCCAGAAGGCGGAGACGAAGACCACCGGGAGCTCGGGCCGCTCGGAGCGCAGCTGGGCAATCCAGCTGATGCCGTCGGTGTCGGGCAGCAGCCCGTCGACCACCGCCAGGTCGACGCCGCTGCGCTGGACCTCCGCCAGCGCCTCGCCGCCGGTGCGCGCCTGCACGACCTTGTGGCCGCGGGAGGCGAGCGCGGGGACGATGAGGTCGCGGAACTCGCGGTCGTCGTCGAGCACCAGGATGGTCTTCACGCGGCCGCCCCTTCCCCGGCCGCGCGGGGGCCGGGGCCCTCGCTGGGGACCTCGAACCAGAACGTGCTGCCCTGGCCGGGCGCGGTCTCGACGCCGATCTGCCCGCCGTGCTGCTCCACCAGCGCCTTGGCGATGGCGAGCCCCAACCCGGTGCCTCCCACCGCGCGCCGATCGGAGCCGTCGAGCTGGACGAAGCGGTGGAAGAGGCGGGGGACGTCGGCCGCGGCGATGCCCGGGCCCCGGTCGCGCACCTCGAAGCGCACCCGGTCCCGGTCGCGCAGCGGGCCGACGCGCACCAGCACCGGCGAGCCGCGCGGGGAGAACTTCACGGCGTTGGCCACCAGGTTCACCAGCACCTGGGTGAGCCGGTCGCGGTCGCCCACCACCCGCGCGTCGGCGGCCTGCAGCTCCAGGCGCACCCCCGCCTCCTCGGAGAGGGGTTTCAGGCCGGTGACCGCGTCCTCGGCCATCTCGCGCGCCTGCAGCGGCGAGAGCACCAACGCGTAGCGCCCGGCCTGGATCCGCCCGAGGTCGAGGATGTCGGCCGAGAGCCGGATGAGGCGGTCGACGTTGGCCCGGGCGATGCGCACCAGCTCCTCCGCCTCCTTCGTCAGCGGCCCCGCGGCCCGGCCCTCGAGCAGGCCCAGCGAGCCGCGCAGCGAGGCCAGCGGCGTGCGCAGCTCGTGCGAGGCCACGGAGACGAACTCGCTCTTGAGCCGCTCGGCCTCCTTGAGCTCGGTCAGGTCGCGCAGGATGCCGGTGAAGAGCTGGTCGTCCGCGCCCGAGCGCACCTCGCTCACCGCGAGGTAGAGCGGGAAGACCGTGCCGTCCTTGCGCCGCCCCGTCACCTCGCGCCCCTTCCCGATGATGTGCGCCTGGCCGGTCTCGCGGTAGTGCCGCAGGTAGCCGTCGTGGCGGCCGTGGTCGGGCTCGGGCATGAGGACCGACACGTTGCGCCCGCGCACCTCGGCGGCGGTCCAGCCGAAGATGCGCTCCGCCGCGCGGTTGAACGACTGGATCCTCCCGGACCCGTCGATGGTGACGATGCCCTCGGCCGCGGTGTCCAGCACCGCCGCGAGCCGCGCCTCGCGGTCCGCCAGCTCCAGCAGCGTGCGCGACAGGTCGGCGTGGGCGCGCTCCTGCTTGCCCTGGGCGGCGCGCAGCGCGATGTGGGCGGAGGCCTGGCGGGCGAGGATGCCGAGCGCCTCCAGCGGGATCTCGTCGCGCATGCGCGGCACGGTGTCGAGCACGCACAGGGCCCCCAGCCGGTGGCCCTGCGCCGAGACCAGCGGAGCGCCGGCCCAGAAGCGCACCGGCGGGTCGTGGAGCAGCGCCGGCGCGCCCTCGAAGCGCCCGTCGGCGAAGGTGTCCGGGACCACCTCGGCCCGGTCGTCGAGCAGGCACCAGGAGGAGAACGAGCCGGCGCGGGGCATCTCCCGCAGCGGGAAGTGGACGTGGGCCTTGAAGTAGACGCGGTCGGCGTCCACCAGGCTCAGGTAGCCGAACGGCGCGCGGCACAGGAGGGTCGCCAACCGGACGATCTCGTCGAACTCCTCCTCGGGAGCGCTGTCGAGCAGGCCGGTGGCGCGCACCGCCGCAAGGCGGGCCGTCTCGTCCGTCGGCGGCGGGGCCGTCCTCATGCGCACTCCTCGCTACCCGCTGAAGGCGATCCGGCCAATCTCCTGGGAGAGGGTCATGGGATCGAATGGCTTGAAGATGACACCCTTGGCCCCGCCGGCGAGGTACCCGTCGATCTCGTACTTCTGGACCTTGGCGGTCATGAAGATCACCGGGATGTCCGCGGTGGCGGGCGCCGAGCGCAGCAGCGCCAGCGTCGCCGGGCCGTCGAGGCGCGGCATCATCACGTCGAGCAGGATGACGTCCGGCTGCTCCTCGGCCGCGATGGAGAGCGCCTCCTCGCCACCCGAGGCGAGCAGCACCTTGAGCTGGCCGACCAGCTCCAGGCTCATCTGGCCCACGCGCCGGATGTCGGGCTCGTCGTCCACCACCAGGACCTTCTCGAGTTTCGCGCGGCGCGGGCTCAGGGGCATGGGTCTTCCTTTGGGACTCTCGAGGGTCGCCTCCGCTCCAGGACGGGACGCGCCGGCGATGCAAGGGACTGTAATGACCGGATCGCGTCAGCGCCGTGCTCTGGTGAACGCCGTCGGGGGTGCAACACGTTCCCCCAACAGAGAGGAAACGCCCGCGATTCTGCGGCATCTCAACGGCCGCGGCGCCGTCTAGCCGCCCAGCGAGATCAGGCGGCGCAGGATGCCGAAGGTCAGGCCCCAGACGACCTGATCCGCGCAGCGCCAGCAGGCGAACGAGAGCGGCACGCCGAGGACCGGGAACCGCATCCGGGAATCGAGCGAGCCCCGCGCCGCCTCGGCCAGCTGCAGCCAGAACACGGACTCGACCTCCTCGCCCACCCGCGCCGCCGGACGGGACTCGACCGCGAACACGAAGGGCGAGATGGAGAGCGGCCGCAGGCCCGAGTGGGACATCGCGCGGACCTCGTCGAGGGCGCCCAGCGGCTGCGCGCGGTGGCGAAGGTCGACCCCGACCTCCTCGAGCGTCTCGCGCATCGAGGTCTCGAGCAGCGAGGCGTCCTGCGGCTGCGCCATCCCGCCGGGGAGCGAGACCTGCCCCGACCAGGGATCGCCGCGGCGCGAGGCCCGGCGCGCCAGCAGCACGCCTCCCTCGGGGTCGAGCACGATGGCCACGGCGGCCCGCCGCGGCGCCAGCAGGCGGAAGGCGCGGCGCGGCGGCCGGCCGGACAGGCGCGCGCGCAGGGTGGCCAGGTCGAAGCTCGAGCGGGCCACCGATCCTCCTGGAGGTCAGGCGCCGCGGGAGCGGGCGAACGGCGAGAGCGGGCTTGGCGGGGTGGCCTGCAGCGCCAACGAGCGGGCCTGTTCGCAGTCGCGGGCGATGGCGCTCTTGAGCTCGTCCAGGCCGCCGAAGCGCTGCTCGCCCCGCAACCGCTCGAGGAACTCCACCGCCATCCGGGTCCCGTACAGGTCGCCCTGCCAGTCGAGCAGGTGGACCTCGATGGTGACCTCGTCCTCGCCGAAGGTGGGCTTGCGCCCGATGTTGGCCGCCCCGGCGCGGATCTCGCGGCCGAAGTAGGCGCGCACGGCGTACACGCCGAGGCCCGGGCGCACCTCGTTCTCGGCGTGGATGTTGGCGGTCGGGAAGCCGATGGTGCGGCCGCGGCCCAGGCCGCGGGTCACCGTGCCCACGAGGTCGAAGGGGCGTCCGAGCATGCGCGCGGCGGCGCCCACGCGGCCCTCGGCCACGAACTCGCGGATCTTGCTGGAGGAGACGACCGCGCCGCCGTCGCAGGTCACGGCCGGCACCTGGGCGAAGCCGACGCCCCGCCCGCGGCAGGCCTCGGCCAGGCTCGCCACCGTGCCTGCGCGCGCCTTGCCGTAGGTGAAGTCGGGGCCGACCACCACGTCCAGGGGAGAGAGGGGGCCGAAGAGGTCGCGCTCCAGGAACTGCTCGGGCGCGACCGCGGCGTAGGCCTTGTCGAACGGCTGGAGGATCACCGCGTCGAGCCCGCAGGCCTCGAGCAGCTCCAGCTTTCGCGGGAGCGGCGTGAGCAGCTTGGGGGCGAGGTCGGGGAAGAGGACCTTGCCCGGGTGCGGCTCGAAGGTGGCGGCGACGGCCCGGGCGCCCCGCTGGTGGGCGCGGGCGACGGCCTCGGCGAACAGCGCCTGGTGGCCGCGGTGCACGCCGTCGAAGCTGCCCAGCGCCACCGCGCAGCCGCCGAGCTTGCCTTGGGCCTCCGAGAATCCGTGGAGCACGAGCATGGGCAGGTATCTAGGCGCGCCGGGCGCCGGCGTCAACGCGCCGGCGCCCGATCGTGCCCCGAACCGTCACAGGTGCTTGAGCGCCTCCATCGGCACCCGGGAGGCGTTGAAGGTCCCGTCGAAGGGGTTGTCCATGTCGGCGATGACCCCCAGGAGCAGCACGACCACCAGGGTCATGCCCGCGGTCATGTAGGTCGAGGCCAGCGGCTCGGCGTCGAGCAGGCCGATGCTGAAGCACAAGAGGCCGCTGGCGAAGACCAGGGTCGCCCACAGGGTGGGCGGGATGCGCGTGATGGACACCGCGACCCGCTCGGCGCGCAGGGCCGCGGCGCGCTCGGCGACGCGGATGATGGTGGCGCGGGCCAGTTCCTCGGCTTCGGTGGAGGCGCTGGAGCGCAGGACCGCGGTCTGGATGGCGAGGAAGGCCTGGTCGGCGGCAGGAGTGGGCTTGCCTTCGGCGAGGCCCTTCCACTCGCTGCCCACGGCGATGCGCGCGTACTCGCGGATGGGCTGGAGCACCTCTTCGCAGCCGTCGCGCCGCCCGGCCCGGCACAGCGCGGCCAGCTCCTGCAGCGCCTTGGCCTCGCGGGCCACGCCCGCCTCGGCGGCCACGAACTGCCCCCAGACCACGAAGATGAGGAAGGCGAGCAGGGTGCCGTAGATGGCGCCGTAGACGTGGAGGAAGGCGGAGAGGGACTTGGTGGCCTCGTGGAGGTCGAACGGCGAAGCGAGGTGGACTACGCGGGCGACGGCGGCGGCGAGCATGGCGGCGAGGACGGCCCGAACGATGATGCGCATGGCGGCCCTCCTTTCGGTGGGGGTGAAGCCGGAGGCCGCGTTGCACGCCGAAGGCCAAATTGTGGAAATTCGCTAAATGCTCTTGAACAAAGGCTTTCCGGGCCCTGCGGCCCACCGGGCGGCGCGGCCCAGTCGTTTCGGGCACTTGGGTGCGGTCAGGCGCCAAAGCGCCGTGAATCCGCGGGGGTGCATGGACCCTTCGCGGGGGCGCAAGCCGCCGCCCGGCTGGCGGATTCGGCCTGCTTGAACCGGCGCCGCGCCGGGTCCAATCTCAGGGCGTCCATGGGCTTCACCTTCCACCTGCTGCCGGCCCGGCTCGAGGCCGTACCGGTCGACACCCTCGCCGAGCGCGCCAGCGCGCTCCTGCGCGGCTACGTCACCGACCTCCCGGTGGAGCGGCTGGTCGATCTCTCGGAGGCGCTGGCGACTCGCGCCCGTCAGGCCCTGCGTTCGTGCCAGCCCCGGATCATGTTCGCGGCCGTCGGCCCGCCCGCCGAGCGCCTCGGCCCGGAGGGGACCGACGCGCTCGAGTTCCATGTGGAGCCCGGAGGCGGAGGCGGGCTCGTGCGCCGCCTGCCCAGCGGCGATACGGGCATGCGGCGGGCGATCGAAGTCGCCAAGAGCGCGGCGGTCGAGCGGGGGCAGGCCGCCGGGTTGGAGCGCCGGCTGGCCTCGGGCGCCGGCTACTGCGTCGAGCGGCTCCGGGGACAGCCGCCGCTGGCGGCCCTGGCGCACGGGCTGGTCGCGGCGGCGCTGGCGAGCGAGACCGACGCCCTGGTGGTGAGCGTGGACGACGCCTGGGACGAGGCGCTCTGGCCGTGCGACGGGGCGCAGCTGGCGCGGGCGTTCATGCGCCCGGAGCAGACCGCCTCCGAGGGCCACCGCCGCCGGGCGGAGGAGATGCTGCGCGAGGTGGTCCCGGCGCTCTCGCCGTTCGACGAGCCCTTCGTCTGCCAGCTCATCGAGGAGCTGCTCTCGCGGCTGGTCGCCGAGGTCAACGCCGTGCGCGGCGACGCCCGGGCCGAGCTCTCCGCGCTGGACCGCGGCCTCGACCGCCTGGACACGGCGCGGCTGCTCGCCGGTGCGCCCCTGCGCGAGCGCGAGCTCCTGCTGGGCCCGGCCGGCGCCCCCGAGCCCAGGGGGCGGCCGCGGTCCGCCTTCGCGCGGCTGCACCCCGCCCCCGACGAGTACGAGCGCTGGCTGGCGCACCTGGGCGAGCACCTCGCTTGAGGGCCCGTGGAGCGTGAAGGCAGACGCGCCCTCGCCCGTTGAGGTAAAAGGTTCCGCCGGCACCTACTTCTTCTTCAAGCCAATTCCATGAACCTCTTGGAGAAACTCATCGCGGAGGCAGACATGAACCAGCAAGGCAAGCGCATGGCCATCGTCGCGGGCGGCGGGCCCGCCCCGGGCATCAACAGCGTCATCGGCGCCGCCACCATCCGCGCCATCCTCGGCGGCTCGGAGGTCATCGGCATCAACGACGGCTTCCGCTGGATCATGGAGGGCAACATCGAGCACGTGACGCCGCTGACCATCGACTCGGTCAGCCGCATCCACTACCGCGGCGGCTCGCACATCGGCATCGCCCGGGCCAACCCCACCAAGGACCCCAAGCACCTCGAGAACGTCGTCATCTCGCTGCTGCGCCTCAACGTCGACCGGCTGATCACCATCGGCGGCGACGACACGGCGACGACCAGCTACCGGGTCAGCGAGCAGTCCAAGGGCCGCATCCGCGTGGTGCACGTCCCCAAGACCATCGACAACGACCTCAACCTGCCGCTGCACGGCAACACCTTCGGCTTCGCCACCGCGCGCCACGTGGGCACCAACATCGTGCGCGACCTGATGGTGGACGCCAAGACCACCAGCCGCTGGTACTTCGTGATCAGCATGGGCCGCAAGGTCGGCCACCTGGCGCTGGGCATGGGCAAGGCCGCGGGCGCGACGCTCTCGCTGATTCCCGAGGAGTTCCCCATCCCGGTCAAGCTCAAGACCATCGTCGACACCCTGGTGGGCTCCATCGTCAAGCGCATGGCCTACGGGGTGCCGCACGGCGTGGCGGTGCTGGCCGAGGGCCTGGTCGAGTCCATCGACCCCAAGGACCTGGCCGAGGCCGGCGCCCCCGAGGAGCGCGACGCCCACGGGCACCTGCGCATCGCCGAGGTGGACTTCGGCAACATCGTCAAGGCCAAGGTCCAGGAGGCGCTCAAGAAGCTCAACGTCAAGACGACCGTGGTCGCCAAGAACGTGGGCTACGAGCTGCGCTGCACCGACCCCATCCCGTCGGACATGGAGTACACGCGGGACCTGGGCTTCTACGCCGCCGAGTTCCTGCAGGAGGGCGGCTCGGGCGCGCTGGTCTCCATCGAGGACGGCAAGTTCAAGCCGCTGATGCTCGCGGACCTGCTCGACCCGAAGACCGGGAAGATGGCGGTGCGCTACGTGGACGTGAACAGCGAGGCCTACAAGATCGCCCGGCAGTACATGATCCGCCTGACCAAGTCGGACTTCGAGGATGCGCACGAGCTGGCGAAGTTCGCCGCGGTGGCCGGGGTCTCCATCGAGCAGTTCCGCAACGACTTCAGCTACCTGATGCAGTGGGAGCCCGAGCCCATCAAGATCCTGGGGATGCCCGGCGCCGCGAACGCCGCGCCCGCGCCCGAGAAGAAGGACAGCAAGCGCAAGGAAGCGCAGTCCTGAGGGAAGCAACGCCCCACCGGGCGGGTTTTGAAGCCGAAGGCCAAGGCTCCGGCTAATAGGAAGAAGGCCAAGTGATCCGACGGGCCGCCCCGGGAACACCGCGGCGGCCCGTCGCGTACCTGAGCGAAGAAGGACGACCGACGATGCCCAACCCCGCGCCCCACCACGCCCCCTGGACCCCCGCCGAGCGGAAGATCCTCGCGAAGCTGAGCCGGCCCATCGAGATCCAGGGCTTCCTCAACACGGTGGCCTACAGCGCCGACAAGTTCGCGCGCTCGCCTCGCAGCGTGATGCGCGATCGCAAGGCCAACTGCTACGACGGCGCGCTGTTCGCCGCCGCCGCGCTGCGCCAGCTGGGCTACCCGCCGCTGCTGCTCGACATGCGGCCAGAGCCGGGCCGCGACGACGACCACGTCATCGCCATCTTCCGGCGCCAGGGCGGCTGGGGCTCGATCGCCAAGAGCAACTTCGTGGGGCTGCGCTACCGCGAGCCCATCCACCGCAGCCTGCGCGAGCTGGTCATCAGCTACTTCAACGACTACTTCAACGACCTGGGCACCTACGCGGAGAAGACGCTGCGCAGCTACTCGGTGCCGGTGAACCTGGCGAAGCTCGACCGGCTGGAGTGGGAGACCCGCGACGACAACCTGGACGAGGTCGCCGGCTACCTCGACCGCGCGCGTCACATCCCCATCGTCACCCGGAAGCAAGCCGCCGAGCTGGAGCTGGTCGACGAGCGCACGCTGAAGGCGGGCCTGTTCGGCTCGGTGAAGGCCGGACTCTTCAAGGTCGGCTGAGCAACCCGACGGATCATTTCCAGAACAGGTAGCGCGCCCCCACGACCACCAGGAAGACGCCGTAGAGCTTCTTCATGGTCTCGCTGGACAGGAGCGGCTGGTTGGCCAGCAGCGCGCCGAGCAGGTTGCCCACGACCAGGCCGATGGCGACGATGAGCCCCCAGCTGATCTTGAGGTTGCCGGCGCGCCAGTAGACGACGGCGCCCAGCAGCCCGATGGGCAGCACCTGCGCCACGATGGAGGTTCCGGTCGCGAGCTTCTGGTCCAGGCCCATCAAGAGCACCATCGCCGGGACCATGATCGCCCCGCCGCCGATGCCGAACATGCCGCCGGCGAATCCCGCGAGGAGGCCGATGGCGAGCAGTTGCCAGGTTAGGGTGGACATGGAGATCCGTGCGTTGGGGTAGGTGAGGTGGAGGGGCGGCGGCTCAAGGCTTCCCGAGTTGGCAGCGTGCGACGAACCTCTTGTGGCATTGGAAGTCGGGACAGAACTGGTGCGTCCCGCCGCCGCAGGCGACGAAGAAGAGGTCGTCGCAGTCGACGGGGGCGAGCGCGGCCGCGAGCGAGGCTGCGCCGGGGTTGGCGATGGGCCCGGGCGGGAGCCCCTTCACCGTATAGGTGTTGTACGGGTGCTTGAACTCCAAGTCCTCGCGGCGGATGTCGCCGTCGAAGCTGCCGAACCGCAGGATCTTGGCGTAGATGACCGTGGGGTCCGTCTCCAGCTTCATGTGCTTCTTGAGGCGGTTGTGGAAGACGCACGAGACGTGCCCCCGCTCGTCGGGGACGGCGGTCTCCTTCTCGATGATCGATGCGAGGGTCGCGGTCTGGGTGACGTCGAGGTGGACCTCGGGGCGCGCCTGGGCCTGGGCCGCCTTCAGCACCGCGAAGAAGTTCTCGACCATCTTGTGCAGCACCGCCTCGGGCTTGGGGTTCTTGGGGAACGAGTAGGTGTCCGGGAAGAGGTAGCCCTCGAGCGAGGTGCCCTCGATTCCCCACTGCCGGGCCCGCTTCTCGTCGCGGGCCAGGCGCAGGTACTCGGAGGCCGTGCCCCAGTGGCAGCCTTCGAGCAACGTCGCGACCTCGTCGAGCCGGAGGCCCTCGGGGATGGTGCAGTGGTGAAGCTTCACGCGGTTGTGCGCGATGGCCTCGAGCACCTTCTCGGGCAGCTGCGGGCCCGCGAACGCGTACTCACCCGCCTTGAGCTGCCGGTCCAGGGTCAGGCGCTTGGCCAGCCACTCGGTCCGTAGCTGATCGGAGACGACCCCGGCTTGGGCCAGCTGGGCGGAGACCTCGCGCAGCCGTGCGCCGGGGGCAACCTCGATCACCTTCTCCTCCGGCGAGCCGAACGGCGTCGCCGCGAACTCGTCGAGGGAGCGGTACCACCACAGGACCACGCCCAGGGTGGCCAGGCCGACCGCGCCGACGAGCGCGGTAGCGACGAGGGTCGCCCGCTTCAAGGGTCGTCCACCGAGTCGGGCGGGCGGTAGGACTGGGTGTCCATCCAGGCTTGGAGGATGACCTGCGCCGCCAGCATGTCGATGACCTTCTTGCGCTTCTGCCGGGAGACGTCGGCCTCGAGCAGCACCCGCTCAGCCTGCACCGTCGTCAGCCGCTCGTCCTGGTACTCGACCGGGATGCCGACCTTGGCGGCCAGGGCGGCGCCGAAGCGCCGGCTCTTCACCGCCCGGGGGCCTTCGGAGCCGTCCATGTTGAGCGGCAGGCCGACGACCAAGACCTCGACCGAGTTCTCGCTGCACACCAAGGCGACCGCGTCGACGTCGGCCGCGAGGCCGGTGCGGCGCACGGTGGGCAGTCCTTGGGCGGTGATGCCCAGCGAGTCCGAAAGGGCCAGGCCCACCGTCTTGTCCCCCACGTCCAGCCCCAGCGCCCTTCGCATCCGGTGCCCCTCTCCAAGGTGTGCCGGTCGAATGTAGAGGCCGGCTGGAGGCGCCGTCAACGCGTTCCGCCGCGAGACGGGGCGTGCCAGGGCGGCACGAGCTGGATTCGGGTGCGCCCGGCAAGTCCCTGAAATCACGAAGAAAAGACTTCGGCACCGCGGCTGCAATCCCCAGAGACCATCGAGCTTGGGCGGGGCCGAAAACAACCTCCTACCGCCAAACGGAGAAAACCATGGGCTTCGATATCGGCAGCCTCTTCAACCCGATGAGCATGTTGCAGGGCATCACCGGTGGCGGCGAGAAGACGCACCAGGCCGAGGGCGCCAAGCCCAAGAGCGGCATCGACCAGATCGGCGACTCGTTCAAGAACGGCGACATCATGGGCGGCATCGGCCAGATCCTCGGGATGGTCACCGGGATGGGCGGCGGTGGCGGCGGCATGAACGTCACCGAGATGATGAACCCGTCGATGTTCATGGACCCGCTCAGCAAGATGGTCTTCGAGGAGATCAGCAAGCAGGGCTACTCGCAGGGCGCCTCCAGCCCCGATCGCCAGCAGAGCGCCGTCGGCAGCCCCACCTACGGGACTCCGGCCAGCGGCCAGCCGGTCTCCGCCAAGCCGCCCACCTACGACGAGAAGTGGGCCAGCGCCGTCAACGAGCTCAACGATCACTTCGACCTGCTCGACACCGCCGCCGGCATCGACGGCAAGGATGGGCTCATCGCCCGCTGCGACCTCGAGGCCGCCCTCAAGAACCCGGGCCTCCCGCCCGAGCTGCGGCAGGCCTGCCAGTTCCTCCTGGCGAACCCGGCCGCGTTCAACCAGATGGAAGTGAGCGCCGGCATCGGCAAGTGCGACGGCCTCATCGGCAAGTGCGACGTCGGCGCCGCGCTCAAGGCGCTGCCCAAGAAGGCCGAGCCCGCCAAGACCGAGGACGCCAAGAAGACCTCGACGCCGGACCAGTACAAGGCGGACGGCACGGGCGGCACGAACAAGACCGGGTCCAAGGACGACGCCAAGGCCGGCGAGACCGAGAAGACCGGCGGCGGCAGCGGGACCAAGGGCAGCCAGGAGATCAGCAACCCGTACGTGGGGCTGAATGTCGAGGAGATCCTCTGGGAGGTCATGAACGGCATCAACGGCGACCTCAACGACGTCGCTAACAAGCTCAAGACGACCGCCAAGGACAGCGAGGACTTCGCCAAGCTCGAGCAGCAGCTCCAGAAGCTGATGGACCGGCGCAAGGAGATGTACGCGCTGATCAGCAACATGAACGCCGCCGAGCACTCGATGGCGATGACGGCCATCGGGAACATCCGCTAGCGCAGCGCACGACGCCGCAAACCTAACCGGAGGAAGCCATGGGCAAGGTCATCAAGCTGGAGTCGGGCAAGGCGCTGGACGAGGGCATGCGGGACCGGATGCGCAGGTTCGTCGAGAACGAGCTGACGTGGGCCGAGGTCGAGGGCATGACCGCGGAGCTGGCCGGGAAGATCAGCCGCATCGGCTGCGAGCTGGCCGCCGCCGGCCGCCTCAACGACGCGCGCATCATCTTCGAGGGCCTGGTCGCGGGGAACCCGAAGGACCACGCGGCGCTCTCCGCCCTGGGCACGGTCTACGCCAAGCTGCAGCGCAAGCCCGAAGCCATCGACTGCTTCGACAAGGCCCTGGCTCTCTTCGACCGCAACGTCGTCGCGCTGTCCAACCGCGGCGAGCTGAGGCTGCGCGGCGGCGACACCGGCGGGCTCGTGGATCTGGCGAAGGCGGTCGAGGTCGACTCGCGTGGGATGTCGGCGGCCGGGCGACGGGCGCGCACGCTGCTCACGGCGCTGGCCAAGGCCAAGAACATGCAGCCGCAGCCGGCCCGAAAGGTCGCGGCGGTTCGCTGAGAAGCGGAGAAACAGAGCTTCAGCGGGGGAGGGCAGGGGGCGGGAGGGGGAAGCAGGGCGCAGGTCGCGGGGGAACACGGGGACGGGGTTGGGGTTGGGGCAGGGGAGGGGCGGAGGCCGGTGCTTGGGGGCACCCGGTCTCCGCCCCGCTTCTTTGCCTCACGACGGTGCGCCGAACAGCCGTCGCGCGGCCTCCTCGTAGGCGGCGAAGGTCCCCGCGTCGAACAGCGCGAACCGCACCTCTCTCGGCCGGTCGCCCAATTCGAGTGCCCGCTTCACCTCTCCGAGCGCGATGGGCGCCGCCTCTTCGACGGGATAGCCGTGGACGCCGGTGCTGATCGACGGGAAGGCGATCGACTCCAGACCGTTCTCGCGGCAGAGCCGCAGCGCCTCGAAGTAGCAGCTCGCGAGCAGCCTCGCGTCGTCACCGCCGACCTCGCCATAGATGGGCCCCACGCAGTGGATGACGTGGCGTGCCTTCAGCGAGAAGCCGGGGGTGATGATCGTCCCGCCGGTGCGCAGCCGGCCGCCGGGCAGCGACTTCTTGGCTTCGCGGCAGGCCTCGAGCAGCCCGCGCCCCGCCGCCCGGTGGATCGCGCCGTCGACGCCGCCGCCGCCCAAAAACCCCGAGTTCGCGGCGTTGGCGATGGCGTCGGTGCTTTCCCGAGTGATGTCGCCCTGGAGCAGGACGAGCGTCCCGCGGCCGACCGCAAAGCGAAGCTCCATGGCCTTCCCCTCCGTCGGATGGACCGAGAATCAGCGCCGCAAGAGGACGTAGACCGCGCCGGCGCCGCCGTCGTGGGGCCGGGCGGTGGCGAAGGCGAGCACCGCCTTGCCGATGCGCCCCCGCTGCAGCCAGACCTTGACCTGCTCCTTGAGCACCGGGATGTGGTCCTTGGAGTTGAGCCCACGGCCGTGCACGACCAGGACGCAGCGCTTGCCGTCCCTGCGCGCCGCCGTCAGGAACCTGTCGACCTCCTCCTTGGCCTCCGCCTTGGTCAGGCCGTGGAGGTCGACGTGGCCTTGCACCGCGTACTCGCCACGCCGCAGCGCCGCGAGGACCCGCTTGTCCATTCCCGGGGCCGCTCCCTCGATGAACTCGTCGGTGTCCGCGATGTCGAACGAGCCCTCGCCGGAGACAAGCTCGGCCAGCCGGGCGAGCGTCTCGGCGTCCTCGTCGACCACCGAGGGCGAGCGCGGCGCGGGCGGCGGGGCCCTCCCGTGGGGGTCGACCACCCGCTCCACGCCGAACATCGCGCGCGCGAAAAGCTCCTCGTCCGAGGCCGTGGCCTGCTGCGCGACGGTCGGCCGCGCGGCCGGTGCGCGCGGGGCCGGCGCCGCGGCGGCCTTGGCCTCCTTCAGCGCGGTCTTCAGCCCCTTGAACGGCGAGTTGTTGAACGCGTCCTGCTTCGCCTTGCCCTTGCCCTGATCTTTCTGCGCCATGATGGCCTCACGATGGTGCCTCGCCCGGGCGTCATCTTACGTGCCGCGCCCGCGCGCAAGCCGTGCCCATATTCGGAGGGGTGAAGCGCCGGCGGCAAGCGCGCCGGCACCTGCTCTCGAAAGGAACGCACCCCGATGGCGACCGGCAGCGTGAAGTGGTTCAACGACGCCAAGGGCTTCGGCTTCATCACGCAGGAGGGCGGCGAGGACGTGTTCGTCCACCACACGGCCATCCAGGCGGAGGGCTTCCGGACGCTCCTGCAGGGCGACAAGGTGGAGTTCGACGTCGTCCAGGGGCCCAAGGGGCTGCAAGCCTCCAACGTCCGCAAGGTCTAGCAGGCGCCGCATCGACCGAGGTTCCCCGGCGCGCGCTCTCGACTACAATGCGCGTCCATGACGGAACGACTCGCGACGCTCGCGGCCCTGCTCGGACTGTTCGCCTGTGCCTGCTCCCCGACCGCGGTCACGCTCGAGGTCGAGCCGAGCCGGCTCTCCTTCACCAGCTCCGGCGACACGGTCATCCTCATCACCAACCTCTCCGACAAGGAGGGCAAGACGATCGTCAAGCACGACCCCTGCGTCTTCGTCACCTCCGATCCGCTCGTCGTCGAGGTCCGCCAGGACGGCACCGTCAAGGCCAACAACAGCGGCAAGGGCGAGATCCGCGTGCAGTGCAACAAGCTCACGGCCAAGATCCCGGTCAAGGTCAGCCTGCCTGCCAAGGTCACCATCGAGGCGGCGTGCGAGACCCGCTGCACGCAGCTGACGGCCGACCCGCTGATCCTCAAGCTCGAGGGGGTCGGGGCGAGCGCCAAGCTGACCGCGCGCGTGCTCGACGACGCCGGCGAGCCGGTGGGCGTCGAGCAGAAGTGGGAGGTCAGCGACCCCGACTACCGCGCCGGCACGCGGCGGATGGGCGTCGAGCTGGGCAAGGAGGGCGAGCTGCACTCCCTAGGCATCGTCGGCAAGTACCTGGTGCTGGTCACCGCCGGGAACATCGTCGCCCGCGGCTCGGTGGAGGTGACCCTGCCCAACGTGGACATCGTCAAGGCGCAGCCGCGCGTCTGGCTGGCTCCCAACTCGTCCGGCCAGATCGAGCCGGAGGCCTTCGAGCGCTCCAAGCACGGGCTCAAGCCGATCGCGGGCGCGAGCTTCACCTACACCTCGAACAACCCCACCGTGGCCAAGGTCGGCAACGACGGCAAGCTCACCGCCATCTCCATCGGGATCACCGACGTGGTGGTGGCGGCCGAGAACGGGACGGCGTTCAGCTCCGTCGAGGTCGCGGTGGCCGAGGAGGACCCCTGGGCCAAGCCTCCTCCTCCGGCCCCGAAGCCCAAGCCCAAGCAGCCGAAGAAGAAGTAGCGGGCGTCCGCTGGCGGTCGAGCTGGGCTCGCCGGCGCCACGCTAGCTGCGCTTGCGCCGGGCCACGCGGCCGGGCCGCTCGCCGGTGAGCCGGCCGTCACGGACGACCAGCTTGCCGCCCACCAGCACGTAGGGGATGCCCTCGGGCGACTTGTCCGGCTCCTCGAAGGTCGCGGCGTCCTGGACCTTGAGCGCGTCGAAGACCACCAGGTTGCCGCGCTTGCCGGTGAGCACGTAGCCGTAGTCGTCGAGACCGAAGGTGTCGGCGGGCAGGCCGGTCATCTTGCGGACGGCGGCCTCCAGCGTGAGCACCTGGCGCTCGCGGACCATGCGCGAGAGCACGCGGGGGAAGGCGCCGTAGGCGCGCGGGTGCGCCCGGCCGCCGGGCAGCGCGCCGGCACAGACGCAGATCTGCGACGAGGCGAGCAGCCGCTCGACGACCTCGTCGCTCTGGTCGCGGCACAGGACCGAGACGCCCAAGCGCTCGTCGCGCAGCAGGTCGAGCACGAAGTCGACGGGGTCCTTGCCGGCAGACTGGGCCGCGGCGGCGAGGTCCCTGCCGAGCAGGTCCTTGCGGCCGGACGGCAGGCTCCACAGCAGCATCTGCCCGGGCCCGCAGGCGGTCCACGGGCTGGCCGGCGAGAGCAGGGCGGCGCGGATGCGCGCCCGGGCCTCGGGGTTGGCCAGGCGGGAGAGCGCCACCTGCTCACCGCCTTCGTGGACCCAGCCCGGGAGCAGCTCGGCGAGCATGACCTGCCCGGCGGTGTACGGGTAGACGTCGGCGGTCAGCTCCACGCCGGCGCGCTTGGCCAGCAGGAACGACTCCAGCAGCTCCGGCAGGCGGGGCCAGTGGCTCGGCCCCGAGATCTTCAGGTGCGCCAGGTGGACGTGCGCGCCCGACTCCCGGCCGACCGCGATGAGCTCCGAGACGGCCTCGAGCACGCCCTCGCCGTCGTGGCGCGCCCGCGCGACGACCGGCAGGTGGCGGGAGGCGGCCACGCCGGCGAGCTCGACCAGCTCCTCCTTCTCGGCGAAGCAGCCCGGCGGGTGCCCCAGGCCGAAGGACAGGCCCCAGGCGCCCTCGTCGATCGAGCGCGCCAACAGGCCCTTCATGCGGAAGATGTCGTGGGTGGCGGCGGGCCGGTCGGCCAGCCCGATGATGCTCTCGCGCACCGCGCCGTGGGGGACGAGGTAGGCCAGGTCGAGCGCCGGCCGGGCCTGGTCGAGCGCGTCGAGGTAGGTGCCCACCGAGCGCCAGTTCCAGTCGACGTCCGGGCTGCCCAGGCGCACCTTGAGCTGCTCGCGCCGCGAGAAGACGTCGCCGGAGCGCAGCGGGGCCACCCCCAGGCCGTCCTGGCCGATGATCTCCAGGGTCACGCCCTGGCGCACCTTCATGTCCAGGGTCGGGTCCGGGGAGAGCGCGACGACGTCGGAGTGCCCGTGCGGGTCGATGAACCCGGGGGCGATGCACAGGCCGTCGCAGTCGAGGGTCTCGGAGCCCGAGAGGTCGGCGCCGACCGCGGCGATGCGGCCGCTGCGCAGGGCGACGTCCCCGCGCAGGGGGCTCCCGCCGGTCCCGTCGTAGATGACACCGCGCTTGAGCACCAGGTCGAAGTCGGACATAGGAGACGTCCTTGAGCCTGCCCCTCCCGAGGGCGATCGACTCCTAGGATGACACGGCGGCGACGGCTCGCAACAAAACGCCCGGTCCGGCTCAGCTCCCGGTGGCGGCGCGGGCCGCCGCGCTGCTGGAGCGGGACCGGCGGACCTCGTCGTCGGTGTGGTCGACCTCGAGGTCGATGTGCGCGGCCTCGGGGATGGCGGCCTTCACCCGCCTCTCGACCTCATCGATGAGGTCGCTGACGGCCACCGCCGAGGCGTCGGCCAGCGCGAGCAGGGCCTTGGCCCGGTCCTCGGGCGTGAGCGTGCCGGCGGGCGGCAGGACCGCGTCCAGGCGCGAGGCGAGGTAGCCCTCGTCCAGGGTGATCTCCGCCTTGAGCTTGTAGGTCTCGGGCGTGAGCGTGCGCGTCTTGATGTCGTGGACGTGGCGCACGCCGGAGGTCGTCGCCACGATCTCCCGGAAGCGCTCGCGGTCCCTCTCGGGGATGGCCTTGCCCAGCAGCAGCTCGCGGTTCTCGCCGGCCAGGAAGAGCGCCACGAAGCCCAGCAGCACGCCGATGAGGGTCGAGCCCATGGCGTCCCAGAGGCCGTTGCCGGTCCAGTACGACAGGGCGATGCCCAGCGCGGCCAGGACGAGGCCCAGCAGCGCCGCGCCGTCCTCGAAGACGATGGCCACCGCGGCGGGGTCGGCCCCGTGCAGCAGGTAGCGCAGGAAGGGCTGGTCGCCCCGGGTCTTGTTGATGGCCCCGATGGCGACGCTGATGGAGATGAGCTCGATGACGGTGGAGACGCCCAGCACCGCGAAGGTGACGACGCCGATCTCCGGCAGCTTGGGGTTCAGCAGCGAGTGGACGCCGTGGTAGACGGTCACGCCCGAGCCCACGAAGAAGATGCCCGCCGCGGAGAGGATGCCGAAGACGAAGCGCTCGGCGCCGTAGCCGTACGGGAACTCCGGGTCCTTCTCCCTGGCGGCGCGCCGCAGCCCGACGAAGAGCAGCGCCTGGTTGCCGGTGTCGGCGACGCTGTGGATGGCCTCGGAGAGCATCGCCCCCGAGCCCGACAGGAAGAAGGCGACGAACTTGGCGATGCTGATGACGATGTTGCCCGCCAGGGCGGCCACCACGGCCTTGAACGAGGACGGCTGGGACATCGCGGCAGGCCCTCCGTGAGGCGTTGCGGCGGACCCGCCCGCGGTCGACGGCGGGGGGCGGCGCCTGGTCGACCTTCCATAGCACAAGGCGCACCGCCCCGGCGGGGAGTGGCGGCGCCCGGCGGCGGTGGCCAGCGTGCACGCGAGCGCCGCGCGAGGGGCGCCCGCGGAGGACGATGCCCGCCGACGAAGAGCGCCGCGCGCAGGCGGCCCAGGCGCTCCTGAGCGAGGTCGAGCGCGAGCTGGCCCGGCTCGCGCGCAGGCCGGTGGCCACCTATCGGCTGCAGCTGCAGCTCGGCTTCGGGCTGCGCGAGGCGGCGGAGCTGGTGCCGTACCTCGCGGCGCTGGGGGTCAGCGACCTCTACGCCTCGCCCTACCTGAAGGCCGTGCCGGGCAGCACCCACGGCTACGACGTCGTCGACCACCGCGAGATCAACCCCGAGCTGGGGGGGCGCGAGGCGCTGGAGGCGCTGTGCGCGGAGCTCGCGGCGCGGGGCATGGGCCACGTGCTCGACTTCGTGCCCAACCACATGGCCATCGGCCCCGAGAACCCGATGTGGATGGACGTGCTGGAGAACGGCCCGTCCTCGGTCTACGCCGGCTTCTTCGACGTGGACTGGAAGCCCATCAAGGAGGAGCTGGAGAACCGGGTGCTGGTGCCGGTGCTGGGCGACCAGTACGGGGCGGTGCTGGAGCGCGGCGAGCTGGGCCTGGTCTTCGAGGGCAGCGGCTTCCAGTTGGCCTACGGGGCGCTGCGCTTCCCGGTGACCCCGCGGCAGTACCCGCAGATTCTGCGGCACCGCATCGACGAGCTGCAGCGGGCGCTGCCGGCGGGGGACGTCCACTTCGAGGACTACCTGTCCATCGTCAACGCCCTGGCGCGCCTGCCGCCGCGCTCCGAGACCGACCCGGCGCGCATCGAGGAGCGCCACCGCGAGAAGGAGGTGCTCAAGCGGCGCATCGCGGCCCTGTGCGAGGCCTGCCCGCAGGTCCGCGCGTTCGTCGAGGAGAACGTGCGGATCTTCAACGGGACGGTGGGCGACCCGCGCAGCTTCGACCTGCTCGACAAGCTCCTGCGCGAGCAGGCCTACCGGCTGGCCTTCTGGAAGGTGGCCGCCGAGGAGATCAACTACCGCCGCTTCTTCGACATCAACGGCCTGGCCGCCATCCGCATGGAGGACCCGCGGGTGTTGCGGCAGGCGCACACGCTGGTGCTGGACCTGGTCGCGCAGGGCAAGCTCGGCGGCCTGCGCATCGACCACCCCGACGGCCTGTTCGACCCCGCCGACTACTTCGCCTCGCTGCAGGAGGAGCTCTCGGTCACCGTCGCCCGGCGCCTGGCGGCCGATGCGGAGGCGCCCGCGGGCGCGGGCGCGGAGCCCTTCGAGGCCCTGGAGGGTGCGCTGCGCGAGGCGATCCGCCGGGAGCGCGGCCGCGGGCCGGCCTCGCCGCTGTTCCGGCCGCTCTACGTGGTGGCCGAGAAGATCCTCGCGGGCGACGAGGCCCTGCCCGGGTCGTGGGCAGTGCACGGGACCACCGGCTACGACTTCCTGAACGCGGTCAACGGCCTGTTCGTGGACGCCCGGGGCGCGCGGCCCCTGGACGAGCTCTTCACGCGCTTCACCGGGCTGCGCCCGGACTGGGGGGAGCTCGTCTACCAGAAGCGGCGCGAGACGATGGCCGACTCGATGGCCAGCGAGATCAACGTGCTGGCCCGCCGGCTCAACCGCATCTCCGAGTTCGACCGGCGCACGCGCGACTTCACCCTGGGCAGCCTGCGGCGGGTGCTGGTCGAGGTGCTGGCCTGTTTCCCGGTCTACCGCACCTACCGCAGCCACCGCGGCGAGCCCGCCGACGAGCGCGACCGGCGGTACGTGGAGGCCGCCGTGGCCCAGGCCCGCCGGCGCAACCCCACGCTCAACGCGTCGCTGTTCGCCTTCCTGCGCGAGGTCCTGCTGGGCCGGCCCGCCGAGGTGTCCAGCGTCGATGCGCAGGCGGAGGCGGCCGAGCGGGAGCGGGTGGAGTTCGTCCTCAAGCTGCAGCAGGTCACCGCCCCGGTGATGGCCAAGTCCGTCGAGGACACCGCGTTCTACCTCTACAACCGCCTGGTCTCGCTCAACGAGGTGGGGGGCGAGCCAGCCCGCTTCGGCACCGGCTTGGAGGCCTTCCACGCCGCCAACCGGGTGCGGGCCGAGCGCTGGCCCGGCTCGCTGACCGCCACCTCGACCCACGACAGCAAGCGCAGCGAGGACGTGCGCGCGCGCATCGACGTGCTCTCCGAGGTCCCGGGGGAGTGGCGCAAGCGGGTGGTGGCCTGGTCGCGGCTGAACCGGCACCTGAAGACGGCGCTGGGCGACCGCTTCGCGCCGGACCGCAACGAGGAGCTGCTGCTCTACCAGACGCTGGTGGGGACCTGGCCGTCCTCCTCGTCCTCCCCGTCCGGCACGGCCGGCACGCACGGACGGGAGTGGGAGCAGTACCGCGCGCGCATCCAGGCCTACTCGGCCAAGGCGCTGCGCGAGGCCAAGCTCCACACCAGCTGGTTGAACCCGGACGAGGAGTGGGAGAAGGCCGTCGCCGACTTCGTCGCCGCCGCCCTCGACCCGCGCCGCGCGCCGCGCTTCCTCAAGGACCTCGCCGCGTTCTCGGCCAAGGTGGCGCGTGCGGGGGCCTTCAACTCGCTCTCGCAGGTGCTCTTGAAGGTCGCCTCGCCGGGCGTGCCGGACCTCTACCAGGGCAGCGAGCTGTGGGACCTGTCGCTGGTGGACCCCGACAACCGGCGCCCGGTGGACTTCGCCCTGCGCCGGGAGCTGCTGGCCTCGCTGGACGTCCGCGCGGCGGCGCAGGGCGAGGCGGCGCTGGCGCAGGAGGTGCTCGAGCGCCTCGAGGACGGGCGAGTGAAGCTGTACGTGACCAGCCGGGCGCTGCGGCTGCGCCGGCGCTTCCCCGACCTGTTCCAGCACGGCGAGTACCTCTCGCTCTGGCCCGAGGGCGACCGCTCGCGCAGCCTGGTGACCTTCGCGCGCAGCCTGGGCGCCCAGGCCGCCGTCGTCGTCGCGCCGCGCCTGGTGGCGGGCCTGCTGGAGAAGAGCCCGGACCTGACGGGCGAGCGCGCCTGGAGCGATGCGTCCCTGCCGCTGCCGGCGAGCCTGGCCGGCGCCACGCTGGTCGACACGTTCACGGGGCGGCGCGTGCGCCCCGTCGAGGCCGGCGGACGGCCGGTGCTGCCGGTCGCCGCGACGCTCGACGCCTTCCCGTTGGCGCTCCTCGTCCCGGAGGGGATGGCGGGGGGAGAAGGCGACGAGCGCCGCGCGCAGGCCCCCGCCGGCCCGGAGCCGCAGGCCGCGCAGCCGTGAGCGAGACAGAGCTGGACCTCGGTGGGGATGCCCGCTCGCCGGGCTGCCCGGCCGCCCTCGCGCGCCCTAACTTTGGCCGGGGCCTCGAGCGGGCCGAGGTCGGGGGCGTGCCGTGAGTGCGACGAGGAAGATCCTGTGCGCCGTCGACCTGTCCGAGCCCTCGAGGCTGGCGATGATCGAGGCGGCGGAGCTGGCCAAGCGCTTCCAGGCCGAGCTGGCCCTGGTGCACGTGGCGACCGAGCCGTCCTCGGCCACCGGGGAGGTCATCGCCGCGCCGCCCGAGCTGTTCGAGCAGGCGCGGCGCGAGGCCGAGGCGGTGCTGGAGGGCTGGCGCCTCGAGGCGGAGCAGCTCTCGGGCGGGACGGTGGAGGCCAAGGTGCTGTCGAACCGGAGGCCGGCCCAGGGGATCGTCCGTTTCGCCGCGGAGGGCGGCTTCGACCTGGTCGTCGTGGCGACCCACGGCCGGACCGGGCTCAAACACCTGATGCTGGGCTCGGTCGCGGAGCGGGTGGTGCGCGAGGCGCCCTGCAAGGTGCTGGTCGTCCGGCGCTCGTGAGGGCGGGCAGGGCTCGATGCAGGTCCAACGGCTGACCGTCGGCGAGGCCTGGGCGGCGCTGCGCTCGAGCCCGCTGGGGCTCTCCTCGGACGAGGCGGCGCGGCGGCTGCGCGAGTTCGGCCCCAACCGCATCGAGCGGCCCAGGAAGGTGGCGCTGCTGCAGCAGCTGCGCCGCGACTTCTTCCACTTCTTCGCCCTGCTGCTGTGGGCGGCGGCGGGCCTGGCGTTCTTCGCCGGGCGGGCGCAGCCCGGCTCGGGCATGGAGCGGCTCGGCCTCGCCATCCTCGCGGTGATCCTCGTCAACGGCGTCTTCTCCTTCTGGCAGGAGCACCGCGCCGAGCGCGCGATGGAGGCGCTGGAGCGGCTCCTGCCCAAGGAGATCACCGCGGTGCGCGAGGGCGTGCCGCGCCGGCTGCCGGCCGAGCAGGCGGTGCCCGGCGACGTGCTGCTGCTGGAGGAGGGGGAGGAGGTCCCCGCCGACTGCCGGGTGATCGAGTCCTGGGGCGCGACGGTCAACGACTCGGCCCTCACCGGGGAGTCGTTGCCGCGCCCGAGGTCGGAGCAGCCCGCCGGCGAGGAAGAGCTGGCGCGGGCCCCCAACGTGGTGCTGGCGGGCTCCTCGCTGGCCTCCGGCAGGCTCCGGGCGGTGGTCTTCGCCACCGGGATGCGCACCGAGTTCGGGCAGATCGCGCGGCTGACCCAGGCCTCCGCCGAGCCGCTCTCGCCGCTGCAGAAGGAGATCGCGCGGCTCAGCCGGGTCATCGCCCTGCTCTCCTGCGCCCTGGGCGCGCTCTTCTTCGCGCTGGGCCGGATGGCCGGGCTGCCCTTCTGGGACTGCTTCCTCTTCGCGGTGGGCATCATCGTCGCCAACGTGCCCGAGGGGCTGCTGCCGACCGTCACGCTCTCGCTGGCCCTGGCCGCCCAGCGCATGTCGCGCCGCAAGGCGCTGGTCCGCCACCTGCCCTCGGTGGAGGCGCTGGGCGCGGCGACGGTCATCTGCACCGACAAGACCGGCACCTTGACCGAGAACCGGATGTCGGCGCGCCGCCTCTTCCTGTCGCTGGAGGAGGTGGACCGCGCGCAGCTGGACGCCGAGCGGATCGCCCGGAGCCGGCCGCTGTTCGAGGCCGCGCTCCTGTGCGAGGGCGCGACGGTGCTGGAGAGCGGCGCGGTGGGAGACCCCACCGAGCTCGCGCTCATCGAGCTGGCCCGGGAGACGGTCGGCGCCGGGCCCGAGCCGCGGCGGCTGGGCGAGCTCCCCTTCGACCCGCTGCGGAGGCGGCGCACGACGCTGCACCAGGGGCCGGACGGGCCGCTGCAGTTCACCAAGGGGGCGCTGGAGGCCCTGCTGCCGCTGTGCGGCGCCGCGCTCGTCGGCGGCCAGGTGCGGCCCCTCGATGCCGCGCTGCGCGAGGCGTTCGTGGCCGCCGAGGAGCGCTTCGCCGGGGACGGGTTGCGGGTGCTCGCCTTCTGCTTTCGCCAGCTCCCCCGGGGCGCGACCGAGCCCGAGGAGCGGGACCTGGTGCTCACCGGCCTGGTGGGGCTGGAGGACCCGCCGCGCCCCGAGGTGCCCGAGGCGGTCCGCCGCTGCCGCGAGGCCGGCATCCGCGTGCTGATCCTCACCGGCGACCACCCGCGGACCGCGCTGGCGCTGGCGCGCCGCATCGGGCTCGTCCAGGGCGAGGCCCCGACGCTGCTGACCGGCGAGGCGGTGCGGCGGATGTCGAGCACCGCGCTGCAGCTGGCCCTGGACGCGCCGGAGGTGCTGTTCGCCCGCCTCGCCCCGGACCAGAAGCTGCGCATCGTCCTCGCCCTGCAGCAGAAGCGGGAGGTCGTCGCGGTCACCGGGGACGGGGTCAACGACGCCCCGGCGCTGCGCGCGGCGGACGTCGGCGTGGCCATGGGGCGCAGCGGGACCGACGTCGCCCGGCAGGTGGCGGACCTGGTCCTCGCCGACGACAACTTCGCCAGCATCGTCGACGCGGTGGAGGAGGGCCGGGCGGTGTTCGCCAACATCCGCCGCTTCATGACCTACATCCTGACCTCCAACGTCCCCGAGGCGGTGCCGTACCTGGCCTTCAGCCTCTTCCGGGTGCCGCTGGCCTTGACCGTGCTGCAGATCCTGGCGGTGGACCTGGGCACCGACCTGCTCCCGGCGCTGGGGCTGGGGGTGGAGCGGCCCACCGCGGACGTCATGCGCGCCCCGCCGCGGCGCCGGTCCGAGCGCCTGGTCTCGGGTGCGCTCCTGGCCCGCGCCTACCTCTTCCTGGGGCTGCTCGAGGCGGCGGGGTCGATGGCGGTCTTCTTCTACGTCCTGGGGCGCGCCGGCTGGCGGTCGGGGAGCGCCGCCGCCCCGGCCCTCTACGCCCAGGCCACCACCGCCTGCCTGGCGACCATCGTCGCCATGCAGGTGGCCAACGTCTTCCTCTGCCGCAGCGACCGCGAGTCGCTGGGGGTCTCCCGGGCTGCCAACCCGTGGATCGGCGCCGGGGTGGCCGTCGAGCTCGCCCTGGTGGCGGGCATCGCCTACACCGGCGTGGGAAACGCCATCTACGGCACGGCCCCGGTGTCGCCCGAGGTGTGGCTGCTCGCGGCGGGATGCGCGCTGGCCATGGTCGCCGCCGAGGAGCTGCGCAAGCTCGCCGCGCGCGCCCTCGCGTCCCGGCGAGAGCGGCGGGCGCCCGTCGCCCGGCGGTGGGCCCGGGCCGCGGCGTGACGGACGCGCCACGGGCCGGCGCTCGGGCCTGGGCACACGGACAGCGGGTCGCTTGATCGGCAGTGGAACGCGTGGTCCCATCCGGCCTTTCCCGGGCCCTTGGGAGGAACCGTGATTTCGAGCCTCGTTCTCGCCGCCGCGCTGCTGGCTGCTCCACCGCCGACCGCTGGAGCGGAGGCCCCGGCGACGACCCTGAATGCGGCCGGCCTGGGCCGGTACCAGTCCGCTTCGCTCCAGATCCAGTCGGGCGACAACGCCGGCGCCCTGCTGTCCTTGAACGCCCTGGCGGCGGAGTTTCCATTCGTCGCCGAGGTCTTCGCCGCGCGCTGCTCGGCCTTCCTGGGCATCGGGAGCCCGCTCGCGGCGGCGGGGGAGTGCGGCCGCGCCCTGGGACTCAAGCCGGGCTATTCCCCCGCGCTCTACGGGCTGGCGAGCGCTCACGACGCGCTGGGGCGCCCGGCCGACGCCGCCGAGTACTACCGGCGCTATGCCCAGTCCCAGGACCCGAATGCGCTGCCGGACTTCAAGGCGCGGGCCGCCGCACGCGCGGAGCAGCTCGTCCCGACGGCCGTGGCCGTGAGCCCCTCGCCGTATCCGCCCGCGCCGGCGGCGTTCCCGGCGGCTCCCGCGTCGCCGAAGCCTTTGGGCCCCGAGTGCCTGAACGCCAAGGGCGTCAAGGTCTGCTACCAGTTCACGATGCCGGTGCAGGCGGAGGATCCGTTCCAGGTGCTCACGCGGGCCTTGGCGATCAACGGCCTCTCGGTGGTGCAGGCGAATCCCCAGGCCGGGACGCTGGTGACGGCCTGGCAGAACACCAACTTCGGCTACGGCTTCATCGGGGCCGGCCGCGGGCTGGGCGCCACGATCTGGCGTCGCTACCTGGTGATCGTCGCGCGCGCCCAGCGGACCGCCGCAGTGACGGTGCGCCTGGAGAACCGGCGCTGCGTCGAGGGGGCCGAGTCGCCCGACGGGGTCTCCGTCCGCTACGGCGAGTGCGTCGAGTTCCCGGACGGGCCGGTGAAGAAGCACCAGCAGCAGTTCGAGGATCTGGGCGACAAGCTCAAAAGCTCGGTCGGGGGCAGCTGACCGCTCAGGCGGGCCGCGAGCCCTTGGCGACCGTCGAGAGGCCCTCGGACAGCTCGGCGAGCTTGCGGGCGACGTTCTCGATGCGGCGGCTGCCGTCGAGGGCGTCGTCGATGGCCTTGGAGCTCTGCCGGATGGCTTCGACGATCTGGTCGACGCCCTGGGTCTGCTCGTGGCTGCTGCGGGCGATCATCTGAGCGACCTTGGCGGAGTCCTGGATGGCGGTGGCGAGGCTGGCGATGGCGGAGCCGGCCTGGCGGGCGAGATCGACGACGCGGGCGGCGCCCTGCTCGCCCTGCTGGGAGGCCTCGACGGCGGCCTGGGAGTCCTTGAGGACC
>DASXVQ010000162.1:0-85168 GCA_036504155.1 Myxococcales bacterium | reverse complement strand
AGGCAGGCCCAGTGGAGGCAGGCCCAGTGGAGGCAGGCCCAGTGGAGGCAGGCCCAGTGGAGGCAGGCCCAGTGGAGGCAGGCCCAGTGGAGGCAGGCCCAGTGGAGGCAGGCCCAGTGGAGGCAGGCCTCCGCGCCTGCGCGCCTGACCTACCGCCCCGAGAGGCTCATCGCCGCGCCGCCGTGCAGCACCAGCGGCTTGCCGTCAGGCAGCAGCACGAACGGCTCGTCCTCGACGCCGAAGTTGCCGTCGGCGATGCGCTCCGAGGTCCACCCGGCGGCCGTCCGCTCGCCGTAGAAGACGCCGTCGCGCGACCACACGGCCCGGGGGCAGCCTTCCGCGGTCAGCACCAGCGCGGCCGCGGTCGCCTTGCCGTCGAGCATCTCCGACACCCAACCGCCCGGCGTCTGCAGCGTGTAGCGCACGCCGTCGAGCAGGTACAAGAGGTGCGCGCGCCCCTCGGCGTCCACCTGCAGCGACAGCGGCGCGCCCATCCCCGAGGCGGTCGAGTGCTCCCAGCCGGCATCGGTCTTGGTCGCGAGCTTCACGTCGCCCTCGGAGAAGGCGATGCGCGGCAGGCCGTCGGGGCCCAGCGCCAGCAGCACCAGCCCGCGCCGGTCCGAATCGGCGTTCGCGGCGGGGTCGACGATCCAGGTCCCGTCCACCCGCGCCAAGTGGAGGATGGCGCCCTGGCCCAGCCCGGCGAGGTGCGGGTTGCCGGCGGAGTCGATGGCCAGCGTGGCCGGCGCCCGGATCTGCGGCGGGTCCTCGGGGCGCCAGGAGCCGTTCGTGCGCTGCTCGAACAGGCGCACCGTGCCCGAGGGCTCGTTCACCAGGATCATCCGCTCGCCGTTGGGGCCGACCCGCGAGACGGTCCGCGCGCAGGCCGAGAAGAAGACCGCGTTGTCGCCCCAATCCGCCGGCGTCCCCGCGCCCGCCCAGGCCTCGCCGCACGCGCACAGGGAGGCGGCCAGCTCCATGCCCGAGTCCGGGGTCACGGCCACGGTCAGCGAGTAGCTCGCCGGCGCGCAGCCCGACTCGAAGGCGGCCCCGGTGGTGAACGGGCAGCTCTCTCCCGGGGGGCAGGTCGGCTCGCAGGAGGGCAGGCACATCGGGCAGGAGCCGTCGAGGTTCGAGGGCCCGGCGTCGCCGCCGTCGGGGCGCTCGTGGCCCGCGTCCTTGGCCTGGGCGGTCAGCACCGGCGCGAAGCAGGCGCCGCCGGCGACGGCCGCGAGGGATGCGGTCAGGGCGAGCAGCGCGAGGTGGGACAGGCGGGACGGCATGGGCGGGAAAAGCTTAGCAGCCCCAGGCGTGGGGCGGAGGCTGGTCTTGGGCGGGCGGTTGGGCGCTGAGCGGCACGGGCTCGAAGGCGGCCGAGCCGGCCCCGGCCTTCGCCGGGTTGACCAGCCGCTCGGGCCGGGCGCAGCCGCCGCCGGGCAGGAACTCGGTGCAGCGCAAGAGGGCGCCGCGGCTGTCGCCATAGGCGGTCCCGACGTCGAGCTTGAAGAGGGCCCTGCCCGCCTCGCTGTGGAACGTGCCGACGAGCTGGCCCTTGGCGAGGAAGGCCTCGGGGTCGTTGCCGAAGGCCGCCTGCCGCACGCCGAGCGCGGCCAGCCAGCCGTCGAGGCGCGAGCCGGCGGGGCCCCACCAGACGTCGGCGTTGAAGAAGCCGGGCAGGGGCGGGCCGGCCCCCGGGTCGCCGCAGCCGCGCCGCGAGCCGAAGTCCCCGGTGTCGACGAGCTCCCGGTAGAACCGCGCAATCTGCGCGCGGGTCAGGCCCTGCGAGTTGCCGGAGTGCGAGAAGTAGATGCCGCCGATGACCGCCGCGGCGGGCCGGGTGCGCAGCCACTGCCCGAAGGAGGTCCTGGCGGAGTGCACGTCGGCGCAGACGTCCAGGCCGCGGGAGCGGGCCTCGTCGGCGATGGGCGCGTACCACTTCTGCGGAGCCTTCGCGAGGAAGCCGATCTCGTGGTTGCCGGCCAGGAAGACGGCCCGGCCGCCCTGCGCGGCGGCCTTCGACTCCAGCGCGATGGCGAACTCGATCGCCGCCAGCGAGTGCGGCCCCTTGTTGATGAGGTCGCCGGTCTGGACGAGCACGGCCTTGCCGCCGATCCACTCGAAGTCGCCGGCCTCCGACTCGCGGATGAGCCCGGCGCGGACGAGCAGCTCGCGCAACTCGGGGAGCGTGCCGTGGACGTCGCCGACCGCGTAGAGCGGCGCCTGCGGATCGGGGATCTCGACGATCGCCGGATCGCGGGACCAGTCGCGGGAGAAGGGGGTCGGCGGACAGCGCGAAGCCCCGTCGCCGAGGGGCGCCGGCCTCGGCGGGTTCCCGGTGGTCAGGCAGGCCGCGGCGAGGACCAGCGGCAGGAGGATGGCCGGCACTGTCCAGCGGTGGGTCATGGCCCACGGCTAGCACGTTTCGCGGGGTGCAATCGAGCCGGCGCCACGGCGTAGGATGCGCAGGCACACCCCCTTTGGAGGGATCCCATGCAGCCGGAGAAGCAGGCGTTCGTGGAGCAGAAGCGCATCGCGGTCGTCGGCGTCTCGCGCAGCAAGGGCGGCTTCGGCAACCTCGCCCTCAAGGCGCTGCGCAAGCGCGGCTACCAGGTCTACCCGGTGAACTCCGGCGCCGACGAGGTCGAGGGCGAGAAGTGCTACCGCAAGCTCGACGACATCCCGGAGAAGCCCGACGCGGTGGTGACCGTGGTCCCGCCAGACAGGACCGCCGAGGTGGTCGCGGACTGCGCGCGGCTGGGCATCGGCAAGGTGTGGATGCAGCAGGGCTCGGAGTCGGCGGAGGCCATCGCCCTGTGCAAGGAGAAGGGCATCTCCGAGGTGCACGGCGCCTGCATCCTCATGCACGCCAGGCCGGAGGGCCTGCACAAGCTCCACGGGTGGATCTGGAACCTCTTGGGCAAGGCGTGACGGTCCCCGCGCCCGCGGGTCAGGTCACTTGCAGCCGATCGAGGAGCGCTCGGTGCAGGTGCCGGCGCCGCCGCCGATCTTGGTGCAGGCCTTGCCGGCGCAGTCCTCGTCGACGCAGTCGCGCTTCGAGTCGCCGTCGTTGTCCCGGCCGTCGGTGCAGTCGACCTCGGTCTTCTTGAGGTTGGCGCACTTGCAGCCGTCGGTGCAGGCGGCCCCGTCGCAGTCCGGGTCGGCGCAGTCGGTGGCGCCGTCGCCGTCGTCGTCGGTGAAGTTCTCGCAGGAGGACTCGGTCCGCTTCAGGTCCTTGCAGACGCAGCCCACGCCGCAAGACTTGTCCTGGCAGTCCGAGTCGTCGCAGTCGATGGCCCCGTCGCAGTCGTCGTCGTAGTGGTCGTCGCAGGTGGTCTCCGGCGGCGGGCTGACCACGCCGTGGCAGGAGCACTGCTGCTGCGCGTCGCAGGTGAACGCCGTGGGGCTGGGCTTGCAGGGCTGGCCGGGGCAGTCGCTGTCGGCGCAGTCGGTCGCCCCGTCGCGGTCGTTGTCCTTGCCGTCGCTGCAGTTCTCCACCGACTTGGTGCACTCGCCGTCGGTGCACCACATGCCGGGGGCGCAGGCGTTGCCGCACTTGCCGCAGTGCTCGGTGCTGTTGTTGAAGTCGAAGTCCTCGTCGGTCTGCCCGTCGCAGTCGTCGTCGAAGCCGTTGCAGTTCTCCCGCGACGAGGGCGTCTCCTCGCCGAAGCACTCGCCCCATTTGCCGTCGTCGCAGGTGCGCGAGCCCTCCTTGCAGATGCCCTTGCCGGCGGTGCCGGCGGGGCCGGAGTAGCACTTCTGCTCGGGCACGTCGTCGACCTTGCCGTTGCAGTCGTTGTCCCGGCCGTCGCACACCTCGGGCTCGGGGCGGCAGCAGAAGGTGGGGCCGGTCGCCAGCGCCACGCAGACGAAGCCGTCGCCGCGGCAGTCGGCGGTGCTGGTGCAGGGGTAGTTGGGGGCGTCGTCGTCGGGCAGCTTGTCGAGGATGCAGCCCGAGGCCGCCCAGGCGGCCAGGGTGCACAGGACGAGGGCAGGGAGCAGGTGGGCAATCCGCAGGGTGGTCGCGCGCACGGTCTAGATCTCCCCGCCGATCCTGAGCATGAAGCCGACCGGGGTCGGCTCGGTCTTCGGCCCGCCCGGCTCCCGGTCCTTGCCCGGAGGCGCCGGCGCGGGCTCGACGATGAACCAGACGACGCCGCCGATGGCCGCCGCGCCTCCCGCGGCCATCAGGACGTTGCCCAGCTGGGCGTCCTTGATGGCCTGGTAGCGCTGCCAGCGCGAGACCGGGATCAGGCCGTTGGCGTCCGGCGTCTGCGCGCGGTTCTGGACGTCCATGGCCTTGAGCCCGTAGGCCAGGCCCACGCCCACCGCGGCCAGGCCGACGACGGCGAGGTAGAGCCCGCCGCGCTGGTAGAAGGGAGTGCTGGGCGAGGCGGGCTTGGAGGTCTCCAGCGGCGGGGCCTCGCCGGTCTGCGCCGCCACCAGGATCTTCTTCTCGAGCTTGGCCTGCACCGTCGCCGTCCCCTTGGACTCCAGCGTCACCTCGGTCTCGAAGGGCTGGTAGTCGGGGAGGGTCACGCGCACCTTGAGGACGCCCGGGGCCACGGGCTTCTCGACCGTGCCGGTGCCCAGGATGCGCCCGCCCACCTCGACGGTGGCGCCGGGCTCGCTGGGGACGACCTTGAGCGTGCCCAGCGGCGTCGAGAACTTCTGCAGCAGCGGCTTGAAGGCCTGGGCCACGCTGCGCTCGAAGCCGTTGCTCTTGCCCTGCGCCAGCACGTCGACGACCTCCAGCGAGGCCGCGCCGCCGCCGACGTCCAGCGCCGAGAGCTTGAGGTTGGGGCCGTCGGCGGGGAACTCCATCTGCGAGGTGAGGATGCGGTCGACGCCCAGCTGGCGGGCCAGGTCGGCCAGGCACTCCGCGTTCTCGCAGGCGAGCGCCGCGGTGGCGCCGTCGCCCAGCTTGGCGGCGCACTGCGCGGGGTCCATCACCTTGGCGAACCAGTTGGTCTTCTTGCTCGCCGCGACCAGCGCGGTGGCCAGCTTGTCGGCGCGGGCCTTCTCCGCGGGGGCGGCGGCGCCCGGCGCGCCGATGCCCACCACGGCCACCGTCGGCCGAAGGTCCGGGCCGTCCGAGAGGTCGAGCCCCAGGTCTTGGGCAAAGGCGGCCGAAGTAGACAGCAGCATGCCGGCGACCAGCGCGGTTCTCAGGGTGTTTCGCATGGCGAAGAGACTACCACTTCGCGAGGCAGGCTCCAGACCGCAAACCGCCCCCCCCGCCCCACTCCAGCGGACCCCTCGACAGGCTCGGGACAGGACTGGAGGGGGAGCCGGTGGGTTGCCTCCGGCGATCCGGTCGGAGCTGCCGAGGCGAGCGCGGTGAAGGCAGCTCCGTGAGGAGCGGGACGAGCCGAGCCGGGCCGAAGTTCCCCTGCGGAGCTCACCCGCCCCTTCCATGCTGGCGCCTCGGTGAGCTGGCACGGAAGTGGCGGTGCGAAGAGCTCCTACCGCGTCGCCGCAGGCAGACAGTGGCCCCCCCTCCAGCTCCGCTGGAGGGGGCGGGGGGGGCGGGTTTCAGAGCAGGTAGATGACCAGGAACTGCGCGAAGAGCACGCGCAGGAACATCGTCAGCGGGTAGACGGTGGCGTAGGCGATGGAGGGGCCCTCCGAGCCGGTGGCCTGGGTCACGAACGCCAGCGCCGGGGGATCGGTCATCGAGCCTGCCAGCAAGCCGCACAGGGACAGGTAGTTGAGCTTGAACGCCAGCCTGCCCACCAGGCCGACGATCAAGAGCGGGCCCAGGGTGATCAGCGCGGCCAGCGCCATCCACTTGAAGCCGTCGCCCTGCACCAGGGTGGCCACGAAGCGGTCGCCGCTCTTGAGGCCGACGCAGGCCAGGAACAGCGAGATGCCCACCTCGCGCAGCATGAAGTTGGCGCTGATGGGCATGTACCAGACCAGCGGGCCGATCTTGCCGATGCGCGAGAGCGCGATGGCCACCAAGAGCGGCCCGCCGGCCAGCCCCAGCTTCACCGCCGCCGGCGCCCCCGGGAAGTACAGCGGCCAGCTGCCCACCACCACGCCCAGCGCGATGCCCACGAACACCGGCACCAGCATCGGGTGGTTGAGGGCCTTGGGCTGGTTGCCCAGCTCCGCGGCGGCCTGGTCGATGGCCGCCGGCTCGCCCACCGCCAGGACCTGGTCGCCGAAGTTCAGCCGCACCTCGTCGCTGACCGGCAGCTCGATGTCCGCGCGGGCCACGCGGGTCAGGGTCACGCCGAAGCGGCGCACGCTGTCGTTGACCTCGGTCACCCGCCGCCCGATGGCCTCCTTGTGCGTGACGATCAGGCGCTTGGAGGTGATGGTGGAGGGCAGCGCCGCCAGGTCGTGGGGGCTGGGGGCGCCGACCACGATGCGCAGCTGCTCCAGCTTGTCGCGCGGGCCGACCGCCAGCACCACGTCGCCGCGCGCCAGCCGGGTCTCGGGCGTCACGCTGGCCACCGTGCCGGCGTGCAGGATGCGCGAGATGACCACCCCGGAGTCGGTGGGGAAGGGCACGTCCTGGAGCGCCAGCCCGTCGAGGTTGGGGTTCTGCACCTCGAGGTTCACCCGGCCCAGGTCGGGTCGGTCGGCGGCCTGGGCGCTGGTGAAGACCTGGCTCTCCTTGGCCACGTCGATGCGGAACAGGCCCCGCAGGAGCGTCATCGTCAGGATGATGCCCACCACGCCGAACGGGTAGGCGATGGCGTAGCCGAGCCCGGGCAGGGTGCGCAGGTCGTCGGAGAGCGCCTTGTCCTGCATGGCCTGCTGCGCGGCGGCGAGGCTGGGGGTGTTGGTGGTGGCGCCCGAGAACATGCCGATGGCGGCCGGGAACTCGACCTTGCCCCAGAAGTGGATGGCGACGGTGAAGAGGGCGCCCAGGACGACGACGGCCGCGGCGAGCAGGTTCAGGCGCAGCCCGTGGCGCTTGAGCGAGCTGAAGAAGCCGGGGCCCACCTGCATGCCGATGGTGTAGACGAAGAGGATCAGCCCGAACTCCCGGGCGAACTCGAGCACCTCCGGCGAGATGCCGAAGCCGAAGTGGCCGAAGGCGATGCCGGCGAAGAGCACGCCGGCCACGCCCAGGGTCAGGTTGGCGACCCGCAGCGACCCGAGGAAGAGGCCGACCGCGATCACCAGCCCGAGGATGAGGATGGAGTGGGCCACCGACGCGTGGCCCAGGGAATCGGGACGGAACAGCTCGACCAGCCAGGGCATGGGGCTCCCTACGGGTTTCAGGGCGGGCGAGTCTAGTGGATGGTTGCCCGGAAGCAAGGCGGCCCGCCCCGGGTGCCGGGGCGGGCCGCACGGTCATCAACCGTCAGCGGAAGCGGGCTAGCAGTCCGAGGCGTCCTTGGGGCAGCAGGTCGCCGTCTTGGTCGAGCACTTCTGCTTGTCGCCGCAGGTCGCGCCGCCGTTGAGCTGCCAGCCGGTGCGGCTCTTGGAGGTGACGCACTTCTGGCAGGCGCCGTTGCCCGAGCCCGCCGCGGTGCCGCCGTCCCTGGTGTAGCCGCCGCCGATCCAGCAGCCGTTCTGGCAGGAGTTGGAGGCGCACACGCCCTCGTTGTCGCCGCAGATGGTGCCGGAGGGCAGGTAGTTCCAGGAGTGGGTGGCCTGGTAGTTCCTGCAGATCTGGCACTTGTTCCAGTAGTTGATCTCGTCGGGCAGGAAGTAGTGCCCGCCGATGCCGCAGCCGAAGGAGCAGTGCCCGTCGTTGTTGCAGACCTTGTACTGCTGGTCGCAGTCGGCCGCGATGTTGCGCGGCTTCCAGTGCCAGTTGCTGTAGTTGATGTCGCAGATCTGGCAGGTCTCCTTCGGGTTCACCTCGGCGTTCTCGTAGTACTCGAGCGGCGCGGCCGGGGTCTCCTTCTCGATGCAGCCCAGCCGGCACATGCGGCCGTCGGGGTCGTCGCCGCCCCACTCCTCCCAGCAGACCGAGTGCGCCTTGCAGCCGCTCCAGTCGAAGAAGTTGCGGGTCGGGTCGCACTGCCGGCAGGTGTCCGACTCGTCCACGTTCGGGGTGGTCAGGTCGTCGGGGAAGGTCGACTTCTCGGGGAAGGGCAGCCCGTCGATGAGGCACACGGCGGTGCACAGCTTCTGGTAGCACATCTTCCCCCACCCGCACACCTCCTGGTCCGGCATCTCCGAGAGCTTGGACCGGCTCTGGGCCGGGTCGCAGTACAGGCAGGCGTTGGTGGCGTTCTTCTCGCCCGGGCCGTAGCTCTTGTCGCCCACCACGCACCCCTCGCCGCAGCCGCCGCCCAGGCAGGTCTTCCCGCCCGAGCACTCCGTCCCGTCGGCCTTGTCCGTCCACTCGCGGGCGTTGGCGTAGACGTCGCACTTCTGGCACTCGTTGTTGGGGTTGTTCGCCCCGTCGGCGTACTTGGTCTTGACCTCCACCACGGTCACGCCGCTGCGCGCGACGGTGGTGATGACGCAGCCGCCCAGGCACTTGCCGTTGATGCACTTGCCCTCGGAGCAGGCCGCCCCGTCGTTGCGGCTGTAGGCGGTGGCGGTCTGCGCGGGCAGGCAGGCCTGGCACTCGTCGTCCGGCGAGACCGCGCTGGGCGCCACGAAGGCCCCGTCGATCCAGCAGCCGTCCTTGCAGGTGTTGGCCTGGCACACCTTGCCCTGCGCGCAGCTCTTGCCGTCCGCCGCCGGCGACCAGGCGGTGGTGCTGGTGGCGGCCAGGCACACCTCGCAGGGGTTCTCCGGGTTCACCTGGCCGTCCAGGCGCACCTTGCCGCCGATGTTGCAGCCCGCCACGCAGGTGCCCAGGGGGTCGCACATCTTGCCCGCCCCGCAGGAGCTGGCCGTCGCCTTCAGCGTCCAGTCGCTGGGGTTCTTCGCCACCTCGCAGCTGCGGCACGGGCTCGACGGGTCGGCGGCGCCCGGGGCGTAGAAGACCGAGCCGATGACGCAGCCCTGCCGGCAGGTCCCGGCGGCGTCGCAGGCGCCCCCGCTGCAGGAGAGGCCCGAGGCCCGCGGCGTCCAAGCGGTGGCGCTGGCGGTCGGCGAGCAGAACTGGCAGGGGTTGGCGGGGTTGACCTTGCCCGCGGCGTAGGTCGCCCCGGAGATGGTGCACTGCGCGCCGCCGTCGGCGACGCAGGTGCCGCTCGCGTTGCAGACCTTGCCGGTGCCGCACTCGGTGTCCGTCGGGCTGGCGGTGCCGGTGCAGACGGCGGCGCCGTTGCAGCGGTAGTCGTTGCAGGCCGCGGGGGCCGCGGTGGGCACGCAGGTCGCGCCGGCGGAGCGCGTGGCGTACTCGCACTTGCCGGTCGCAGGCTTGCACTGGCCGCTTCCCACGTGGCAGTCGTCGGCGGGCGCCGGGCAGGTCTTGACGGTGGGGCCGATGCACAGCCCGCCGCTGCAGGAGTCGTTGCTGGTGCAGGCGTCGCCGTCGTTGCAGGCCTGGGCGTCGCAGTCGGAGTCGGCGCAGTCGACGAGCCCGTCGCAGTCCTCGTCGATGCCGTCGCCGCAGGCGGTCTCGGTGGCGGCGCAGGCGTTGTCGCACGAGCCGGCGCTGCAGTACTTGCCCGCCGGGCAGAAGACGCCCAGGCAGCGGGTGTCCTGGCAGCGGCCGCCGATGCAGGCCTCGCCGGCGGGGCAGTGGACGCCGGGGCAGTCCTCGGTGACGCACTGGCCGCCGAGGCAGATCTCGCCGGGGGCGCAGCCGACCTGCTCGCAGATGGAGTCGACGCAGGTCTCGCTGGCCTGGTCGCAGACCTGGCCCGCGGCGCAGGTGGCGGCGCCGCAGCTGGCGGACACGCAGTCGCCGCCGACGCAGATCTGGTCGGCGGGGCAGCTGACGCCGGCGCAGGCCGCGGTGACGCAGGCGCCGTCGACGCAGTACTGGTCGAGCCGGCAGGCCGCGCCGGGGCAGCTGGAGTCGCGGCAGGCGCCGGCCAGGCAAGTCTGGCCGTTGGGGCAGCCGTCCGCGGGGCAGCCGCTGCCGGTCTGGCACAGGCCGGCGACGCAGGCCTTTCCCGAGGGGCAGGTGACGCCCACGCAGCGCACCTCGGTGCACTTGTCCTGGTCGCAGACCGTGCCGTCGGGGCAGGGCTCGTAGGCGGGGCCGCAGTAGGTGGTGTGGCAGGTGCCGGCCACGCAGAGCTGCAGCAGCGGGCAGGTCACCGCGGCGCAGCGGCCGTCGACGCAGGCGTCGCCGCGGCAGGCCTGGCCCTGCACGCAGGTCGTCGAGCCGCAGGTCGACGACTCGCAGGTGCCGGCCACGCAGATCTGGTCGGAGGCGCAGGAGGTGAAGGCGCACTCGGGGGTGACGCAGGTCTTGCCGTCCTTGCCGCAGACCTCCCCGGAGCGGCAGGGGACGCTCCCGCAGGAGGTGGAGACGCACACCCCGGCGGCGCAGGCCTGGCCGGCGGCGCAGACGGCGCCGAGGCAGCGAATGTCGGCGCAGCGGCCGGCGTCGCAGAGCTGGCCGGCGGGGCAGGCCGAGGGGCTGCCGGGGCAGGTGGTGGGCAGGCAGCGGCCGGCGGCGCACTGCTCGCCCGCGCCGCAGGTCTTGCCCAGGCAGAGGACGTCGGTGCAGGTGCCGGACTGGCAGGACTGGCCCTGGACGCAGGTGGCGGCGCCGCAGGTCGCCGACTCGCACTTGCCCTTCACGCAGACCTGGCCGGAGGAGCAGCTGACCGGGGCGCAGTCGAGGGTGACGCAGGTCTTGCCGTCCTTGCCGCAGATCTCGCCGCTGCGGCAGGCGACGCTGGCGCAGGAGATGGAGACGCACACGCCGGCGGAGCAGGTCTTGCCCGAGGGGCAGACGGCGGCCACGCAGCGGGTGTCGACGCAGGCGCCGGAGTCGCACAGCTGGCCGCTGGGGCAGGCCGAGGCGCTGCCGGAGCAGGTGGTGGGCAGGCAGCGGCCGCCGGCGCACTGCTCGCCGGAGGCGCAGGACTTGCCGACGCACAGCACGTCGACGCAGGAGCCGCTCTGGCACGACTGGCCCTGCACGCAGGTGGAGCTGCCGCAGGTGCTCGACTCGCACTTGCCCTTCACGCAGACCTGGCCGGAGGAGCAGCTGACCGCGGCGCAGTCGGAGGTGATGCAGGTCTTGCCGTCCTTGGCGCAGATCTCGCCGCTGCGGCAGGCGACGCCCGCGCAGGAGACGGGGGCGCAGGAGCCGGAGAAGCAGGCCTCGCCGGCGGCGCAGGTCACGGCGCCGCAGGGGCAGCCGGTCTCGGCGCAGTCGACGCAGGCGCCGGCGCTGCAGCTCTTGCCGTCCGGGCAGCTGCGGTAGATGCACTGGACGTCCTGGCAGGTCCCGTCGTCGCCGCAGGCCTCGCCGGCCGGGCAGGGGCCGTTGGCGGGGCCGCAGCCGGTGAAGATGCAGTTGCCGCCGGAGCACACCTCGTCGCCGGCGCACAGGACGAGGAAGCAGCTGGGCTCGATGCAGTTGCTGGTCATCGGGTCGCAGACGGTGCCGTCGGCGCAGGTCTTGGAGCCGGTGACGCAGGCGGTGGCGACGCACTTGCCGCCCTTGGCGCAGATTTGGCCGGCCTTGGTGCACTTCACGTCGGCGCACTCGGTGGGGATGCACTCGCCCTTCTGGTTGCAGACCTCGTTCTCGGTGCAGGCCTGCGTGTCGCAGGTGGTCGGGCGGCAGTAGTTGCCGGCGCAGACCGTGCCCGCGGGGCACGGCGCTCCAGTGGCGCAGTACTTCAAGCCCGACGGGGTAGGGCAGGAGGCGAACAGCGCCGCGCAGGCGACGATCGCCGCGCCGAACGCAGCGCGACGCAGAGTGGAAGAACACGTGATCGTCATCGACGCCTCGGGGTCAGGAGAACCGGGCGATTGTGCCACCCCGTGGCAGGCCGGGGGAAGCGGCGAGCCAAGCGCGCGGCCCCGTTCAGGCAGGCGCGATCGCCGACGTCGTAACTGTCGCCGAGGTAGTCGTTGACGTTGACGTGGTCGTGGTCGTGGTCGTGGTCGTGGTCGTGGTCGTGGTCGTGGTCGTGGTCGTTGACGGCGACGGCGACGGCGACGGCGACGACTGGTCGACGCTCACGACGACGACCCCGACCCACGAGGAAAGCCGGGCCTCTTGCGCCTCGCCGCCGCCCTAAACCACAATGCCCGCATGCTCTCCGCCCCCAAGCTGCGCCACTTCCTGCAGTCCGTCCCCGTCCTCGCCGGCCTCGAGGGCCGCAGCCTGGACAGCGTCGTGCGCGTCCTCAAGCGCCAGACCTTCGCGCCCGGTGCGCTGGTGTGCACCGAAGGCGAGCTGGGTCGCACGATGTACATCGTCGAGAGCGGCGAGGTCGAGGTGCTGCGCAACAACAAGGCCGGGCACCCGGTGCCCATCGTGCGGCTGGGGCGGGGCGAGTGCTTCGGCGAGATGGCTTTGGTGGAGCTGGAGGCGCGCTCGGCGAACGTGGAAGCGCGCACGCGCTGCACCACCTACTCGCTGAACAACTTCGACCTCTACCAGCTGTTCAAGCAGGACAACTTCGCCTTCACCATCGTCCTGCAGAACGTCTGCCGGCTGCTGTCGCGGCGCCTGCGCAAGGCCGACAGCCGCATCGCCGAGTTCCTGAGCGACATGGAAGCGGCGCAGCCGGTGGCGGTGAAGCCCGCCAAGCCCGCCCGCCGCGCCAAGCCGGTCGCCAAGAAGGCGCGCCGCAAGGCCTGACCCGCCCCCAAACCCAACCGAATCGTCAGGAGCCACGACCGCAAAGCCGAGCCCGGCTCCGGGGACGGGTGCGTTCGTCGGAGGCGCCGGGAGCGCGGAGCCGGTCGAGCCGGGCCCCCCGCGGTTGCCGGTTGTCAGGCAGGCACTAAGGCCTGCCTCCACTGCGCCTGGCGCGGGGTGCGGGGGTAAACGGGCGCCCATTCCGAAGCACGCGCCGTCGATTGACCGCCTAGGGAGCGGTTGCTACAACCGCCGCGAAAAAGTGCGGCCTCGCTGGCTGTTCAGCCAACGGGTCGCGAGCGGCGATCCAACGAGCGGAGGCAAGACGTGCGAGCCAAGCGGACCAAGTACATCTTCGTGACCGGTGGCGTCGTCAGCTCGCTGGGCAAGGGCCTGGCCAGCGCCTCCATCGGCGCCCTGCTCGAGAACCGCGGCCTGGAGATCACCCACCTCAAGCTCGACCCGTACATCAACGTCGACCCGGGCACGATGAGCCCGTTCCAGCACGGCGAGGTCTACGTCACCGACGACGGCGCCGAGACCGACCTGGACCTGGGCCACTATGAGCGCTTCACCACCGCGCAGATGGGGAAGTTCAACAACTTCACCTCCGGGCGCATCTACAACGCGGTCATCCAGAAGGAGCGCCGCGGCGAGTACCTGGGCAAGACCGTCCAGGTGATTCCGCACATCACCGACGAGATCAAGGCCGCCATCCGCGGCACTGCCGACTCGCTGGACTGCTGCATCGTCGAGGTGGGCGGCACGGTCGGCGACATCGAGAGCCTGCCGTTCCTCGAGGCCATCCGGCAGATGAAGTACGACGTCGGCGCCGAGAACGTCTGCTACATCCACCTCACGCTCCTGCCGTACATCGCCGCCGCCGGGGAGCTGAAGACCAAGCCCACCCAGCACTCGGTGATGAAGCTGCGCGAGATCGGCATCCAGCCCGACATCCTCCTGTGCCGGTCCGACCGCGAGATTCCCAAGGAGATGAAGGACAAGATCGCGCTGTTCTGCTCGGTCCCGCCCGGCGCGGTCTTCACCAGCCGCGACGTGCCCACCATCTACGAGCTGCCGCTGGCCCTCAACGCCGACGGCCTCGACGACAAGATTGCCGAGATCCTCAACATCTGGTCGCGCGCGCCCCAGCTCGATCGCTGGCAGAAGATCGTCTCCACCATCAAGCAGCCGGGCCACGGCGTGGTGAAGGTCGCCGTGGTCGGCAAGTACGTCGACCTCGTCGAGAGCTACAAGAGCCTCAACGAGGCGCTCTGCCACGGCGGCATCGCCAACGACGTGAAGGTGGAGCTGGACTACGTCGACTCGGCGCGCATCGAGGCGGAGGGCGCCGACAGCATCCTCAAGGACGCCCACGCGGTGCTGGTGCCGGGCGGCTTCGGCGTGCGCGGGACCGAGGGCAAGATCACCGCGGTGCGCTACGCGCGCGAGCACAAGGTGCCGTTCTTCGGCATCTGCCTGGGCCTGCAGATGGCGGTCATCGAGTTCGGCCGCGACGTGGTGGGGCTCAAGAACGCCAACAGCCTGGAGTTCGACGAGTCGACGCCGCACCCGGTGGTGACCTTGATGGAGGAGCAGAAGAAGGTCGCCGACAAGGGCGGCACGATGCGGCTGGGCGCCTACGCCTGCTCGCTCACCGACGGCACGCTGGCCCGGCGGCTGTACGGCGCCCCGGAGATCAGCGAGCGCCACCGCCACCGCTTCGAGTTCAACAACGCCTACCGCAAGCAGTACCAGGAGAAGGGGATGGTCTTCTCCGGCGTGCACAAGCCGCTGGACCTGGTGGAGATGGTGGAGCTGCCGGACCACCCGCACTTCCTCGGCTGCCAGTTCCACCCCGAGTTCAAGAGCAAGCCGTTCGCGCCGCACCCGCTGTTCGCGGGCTTCATCCGCGCGGCGGTGGACTTCCGGGACAAGAAGAAGGCCTGAGCGGCCGAAATGCCGGCGGGCGAAATGCCGGTCCGCGAAATGCCGGCGACTGAAGTCGCGCCTCGATTCTCGAAGCCCTCCTTCGAGGGCTGAGGTCGCAACGGTTCGCCAGGTCGGCAACCCGGGAAGCCGAAGTCCAAGAACACTTGGACTTGAAAACCCGGCTCTCGTCCGATCGACCCATCACCACCAGCCCGCGAAGGCGGGCTTGGCAACGTCAGGCGTGACTTTCGGTCGCCGGCAACTACTGCTGCTGCTGTCCCTGCTGCTGCTGCTGCTGCTCCTGCTGCTGCTGCTGCTGCTGCTGGTCGGCAGGCGGCGGAGGCGGCGGTCGCGCCGCCGGGACGTCGACTCGCCGGGCCACGAACGTCGCCGAGCCGTTCTTGTCCGTGCCCTCCATCGTCGAGCCGGAGATCCTGACGTCCTTCGTGTCGCGGTCGGAGTCGACGAAGACGAGGTGGTTCCCGTCGGCCTTGCCGCGGATGGGCGAACGCATCCCGTGGTAGTCCCAGACGAGCTCTCCGCCGAACGCGCCGTCGGCGTTCACCTCGTCGATGGCCAGTCTGAAGGCGTAGGGCGAGCCCCGGTAGGTCATCGTGCCTTCCCACTTCGAGACGGCCAGCGGGCGGGCTGGGGTGGCCTGGGCGGCCTGCCGTGACTTGCAGCCGGTCGTGGCCGGGGCCAGGGCGAGCAGGGCGGCGGCGAGCACCACGAGGTGGCGGGCGGACGTCATGGGACCTCCTCGCGTGGCAGCGGGAAACGGCGAGCCGCTCCAGTATCGGGCCGAGGGGCCGGCACTGTCGCCCGCCAAACCCCTTGAAGCATCCCGGGGTTGCGGACTAGTCTCGCCGCGCTCTTTGTGGTGGAGCATCGCTGGGAAGGAAACCCCGCGCGGTGGGTTGAACGAGCGAGGGGGGCCAAGCGGGGCCCCGGCGACAAGGCGGTGACGGATGGCACTGTGGGGAAAGAAGCCTGAGCAGCCGGGCACTGCGCCCGTTGTCCCCGAGACCCGGCCGGCGGAGCAGCCGCAGCCGGCACCTGTGAAGAAGGAGAGCTCGTTCATGGCACTGGGCAAGCGCGACGACGAGGTGCAGCGCGGCGGCGGCGAGGTGAATGCAGTCCTGGGTCGCGGCACCGAGTTCACCGGCAAGCTGACCTTCGAGGGCGAGGTCCGCATCGCGGGCCGGTTCACCGGCGAGATCTTCTCCAAGGACCGCCTGCAGATCGACGACGGCGCCAAGGTCCAGGCCGAGATCAGCGCGGGCACGGTCATCGTCTACGGCGAGATCATCGGCAACATCAAGGCGACCACCGTGGTGGAGCTGAAGTCCACCGCCAAGGTCAAGGGCAACATCGAGACCCCGGCCCTGACCATCGAGAAGGGCGTCATCTTCGAGGGCTCCTGCAAGATGGAGAACCTCGGCAAGACCGGCGCGCCGCCGAAGGCCGAAGAGAAGAAATAGGCGCCGCCGCGAGAGCGATGGCCCCGCCCAGGCGGGGCCTCGCCACGGCGGACGCGGCCTCGGCCGGCGCCCCCCCGCGGCTACCGGCAGTACCGCTTCACCAGCCCCAGCAGCGTGTCGATCTCGATGGGCTTGCGCAGCCAGCCGCTCGCGCCCAGCGACTCCGCCTTCTGCTGCAGGTTGCCGTCCGCGCTCACCACCACCACCGGGATGGAAGCCAGCGTGGTCTCCTTGCGCTGCTCGGTCACGAACTGCCAGCCGCTCATCACCGGCATCATCAGGTCCAGGAGGATGAGCTTGGGCCGCGCGCCGTCGGCGAGGGCGTCGATGGCCTCGCGGCCGTTGGCGGCCCCGCCCACCGAGTAGCCTTCGTCCACCAGCACTTCGGTGAGCACGTCCCGGATGTCGAAGTCGTCTTCGACGATGAAGACGTCCAACCGCTTGGCGACCATCACTCCCTCACTCGTTCGGCTCCCTCATATGACGCGGAACGCGAGGGACCGTCACGGCCGTGAACGTCAATCTTGCGAGAGTGTTGGCGAGCGAGCAGAGGCCTCGGGCGGTGCCGGCTCTATAATCCGCCTCCTCCCATGGGCCTTCGCGACAAGCTGCAGCTGGCGCGCCTCGTCGCGCTGCTCCTCCGCCCCGGCGAGGCCGGTGCGGCCGATGCCAAGGTCCTCGAGGAATGCGCGGCCGCCCCCGGCGGAGGCCGCTTCGACCTCTACCGGCCCCGCGGCGGCCGCTCCCGCGGCGCGCTGGTGGCCGTCCACGGCGGCGAGCGCACGGGCTGGAAGAACGCGCGGCTGGTCCGCCTCGCCCGCGCCCTGGCCCGCTGCGGCGTCACCTGCGCGGTCCCCGAGCTGGCCGGGCTGGCCCGCTGCTCCTTCGACCGCGCCGACCTCGACGCGCTGGAGGCGGTGTGCCTCGAGGCCGGCCGCCTCGCCGGCTCGCGCCCCGGCCTGCTCGGCTTCAGCTACGGCGCCGGCTACGCGCTCTCCGCGGCCGCGCGCGAGGGCCTCGCCGCCCAGCTGCGCTTCGTGGTCGCCGTCGGGGCCTTCCACGACCTGCCGGGCCTGCTCGACTGGTATGCCGCGCAGGGGGACGTCGAGCCGCGGACCGCGTTGGAGTGGGACGACGCCGTCTACCTGCGCCTCATCCTGGCCTGGTGGTTCCGCGGGCCGCTCGGGCTGGACCCCACGCTGTGCGCGGAGATGGAGTCGCTGCTCGACCGCTTCTGCGAGCAGGCGAGCGAGGCGGAGAAGCGAGCGTTCTACGAGCGCAGCCTGCGCCAGCTCGACCTCTTCCCGACCGCGGCGCGCACCCTCGACCGCGCGCTGCTCGCCGACCTGTCGCCGAAGGGGCGGGCGGAGCGCATCCGCTGCCCGGTGACGCTGATCCACGATCGCTACGACGGCATCGTCCCGCTGCGCGAGGCGCAGCGGCTGCACCAGGAGATCGCCGGGTCGCGGCTGGTGGTGACCGAGGTGCTCTCCCATGTCACCCCGGCGCGGGCGCTGGACGTGCTGGCGCTGGCGCGGCTGACCGGGGCGCTCGCGCCGCTGGTCAGCGCCGGCTGAGACGGCCCGGGCGGCCGCGACCCATCCATTAGATGGATCGGTGCGGGCCCTGGTGCGATGCGCGTCGCGAGATCCCGGCGACCTGGGGGTCCCGCCTGGGGATTCCGGCGCCGCGGATTCCGGGCCAGCAACTGCCTGGTTTCCGGATTTCCAAGTGCCTTCAAGGGGTTGCGTCCTGGATTTCCTGCCCGGGGGAGGTAACCTTCGGCCCCTCGACTCGTCGGTTCACTGTCATTCGGCAACTCATCCCCCGAAGCTGACGGCCGGATAAAAAGATCAAGGAGACTCCATGACCTGGCGAACGATGCTCGCGCTGTCCCTCGGCGTGCTGCTGGCGGCCTGCTCGAGCGGCCCCAAGGAATGCAAGCTGGACGACGCCACGACCTGCTCCACGGACCAGGTCTGCGAGGTGGTGCAGGGCGGCACTCCGGCGAACCAGTGCTTCGCCCCGGTGCTGCTCAAGGGCAAGGTCTACGACCTGGGCACCACGACCGGCATCTCCGACGCCACGGTCCTCGCCACCGACGAGAACGGCGCCCAGGCCGGGGCCGCGGCGAAGACCGGCACCGACGGCACCTACGAGCTGCGCATCCCGTCCACGCGCACCGACGCCACCACCGGCGCCTTCACCGCGCGCAAGGTGCTGCTGCGCAGCCAGGCCAAGAACTACGTCCCGTTCCCGTCCGGCACGCGCGTCTCGCTGCCCATCGACACCTCGGCGGCCAAGACCGAGAAGGACGGCGGCCCGTACATCCTGAAGACCACGCAGACCGACGTCGGCCTGTCGCCGGTCCCCGCCGCCGAGCAGAACCTGCCCAGCGTCTCGGGCACGGTCGAGCTCGGCACCGACCAGAAGTCGGTGCTCTTGGCCCTCGAGGGCTCTTCGGGCAAGGGGCGCACCACCCTGGCCGCGCCGGACGGCACCTTCACCTTCTTCAACGTGCCCGCCGCGACCTGGAAGCTGTCGGCGTACTCCAAGGGCGTCAACTACACCGCGCAGGACGTGACCGTGGCCGCCGCGGACGTGACCGGCGTTTCGGTGAAGAAGTCGACCGTCACCACCGCCACGCTCTCCGGCAAGGTCCAGCTGGTCGCCGGGGCGGCGCAGGGCACGAGCGTGGTGCTGGTGCTGGAGAGCACCTTCATCGAGGCGCTCGGCCGCGGCGAGATGGCCCCGGGCCTGCGCGCGCCGGACCAGGGCACGCCGCCCACCCTCACCGGCGACTGGAGCATCAGCGGCATCCCCGACGGCAAGTACGTGGTGCTGGCCGCCTTCGAGAACGACGGCAACGTGCGCGACCCGGACCCGGGCATCTCCGGCACGCAGCTCCAGCACATCACCGTCGCCGGCGGCGCCATCAGCGGCGGCGCCAGCCCCGACTTCAAGGTGACCGGCGCGGTGCAGCTGGTCAGCCCGGGCAAGGACGGCCCGGAGGGCGTCGCCGCCAAGCCGACCTTCACCTGGACGACCTACTCCAACGCCGACAGCTATGTCGTCTACGTCTACGACGCGCTGGGCAACGAGATCTGGACCAAGATCATCATCGACAAGGCGACCGTCTCCATCGCCTACCCCGACACCGCGCCGGCGCTCACCCCCGGGCTGTTCTACCAGTGGCGCGTCACCGCCTTCCGCCGGCTGGCGCCGACCAGCATGACCGAGGAGCTGCGCGGGGTGTTCTACGTGAACAAGTGATCGCCTAGCGCTGCGCAGACGCATCTCCGAGCCGGCGGCAGCGATGCCGCCGGCTCTTTCTTCAGCGCGAGTGCCGCCGGCAGCGCAGCAGGTGCAGCGACTCGCCGGCGGTGTCCAGCTCGTCCGAGGCGATCCCGGTCGCGATCGGGGCGCGGCGCGCTCCTGGCAGCAGACGCAGCGCAGGTCGCGGCCCCAGGTCACCGGGTAGCAGCAGTCGACGGGATGCGCCGCGGCGTCGTCCACCCGCCCGGGCGCGGCGAGTGCGGCGAGGCGTTGCGCAGGAGGCTGAGGGCGTACTTCGGCAGGTGCAGGGACGGGCCACGGCGCCGGCTCAGATGTACTCCTCGCCCTCTTCCTCGTCCTCTTCCTCGCCACCGCCCTCGGCGCCACCTTCGGGGCCGTTCGGGGGCGGGGTCTTGGCCGCCTTGGCCTCGGCGCGCCGGCGGCGGAAGAAGACGACCTCCTCGGCCAGGCCCAGCAGCAGGTAGGCGGAGAAGTAGGCGACCAGCACGAAGCTGGGCCGCATCTGGGTGGCGACGGCGACGCCGGCGAGCACCACCGCCAGGAAGATCGTCGCGGACTTCTTCGACAGCCGCACGTCCTTGAAGGTGCGGTAGCGCACCCCGCTCACCATCAGCGCGGCGAGGACGGTGACCAGCGCGGCGATGGGCGCCTGCGCCTCGTGGGTCACCGTCATCCCGGCGTGGTGGTAGGCGATGACCAGCGAGATGAGCACGCCCGCGGCCAGCGGGATGGGCAGCCCGGTGAAGAACTTGCTCGACCCGGGGACCTTGCGCTGGGTCATGACGTTGAAGCGCGCCAGGCGCAGCGCCCCGCAGGTGGCGAAGGCGAAGCAGATGACCACCCCGCCGAAGCCCAGTGGCGCGAGCGCCCACTTGTAGGCGAGCAGCGCCGGCGCCACCCCGAAGCTGATGACGTCCGCCAGCGAGTCGAGCTCGACGCCGAAGTCGCTCTGGGTCCGGGTCAGCCGCGCCACCCGGCCGTCGAAGCCGTCGAAGAAGATGGCGAAGAAGATGGCCAGCGCCGCCCCGTACAGCTGCTGGGCGGTCGGCGTGCCCGTGGCGCACTGGATGATGGCGTAGAAGCCACAGAAGATGGACGAGACCGTGAAGGCGTTGGGCAGCACGAACATCAGCTTGTGCCACTTCATGGCGGGCTCCGAGCTGCCTTCCGTAGGCGGGGTCAACGCCGGAGCCAGGGTAGCAAATCGGGTGCCCCGGCGTGCAAAAAGTCCGAATCCCAAGTCCCTTCGGGTAGATGCGCCGATGGGCCGGCTTGGCCTGCAGGCCTATTTGTCCGGCTTTCGACGCGCGGCGTCAAACCCCTCACAGCTCGCCTTCCAGCAGGTCCGTCTCGGCCGCGACCAGGGTCGGCAGCCGCAGCTCGGCGCGGGTCTCGCCGCGGCCGCGCACGTCGAGCGTGCGCTCGGCCGAGAGGCCGGAGGCGGGGCCGCTGGCGATGACCCGGTACGGGCCGGGGGCGAGCCCGTCGAAGGCGAACTCGCCGCGGCGGTCGCACACCGTCATCAGGATCGTGTCTTCCGCGGGCCCGCGGAGCTCCACCCGCGCGAAGCGCACCAGCGAGCCGGCGGCGTCCGTCACGCTGCCCGCCAGCCGTCCGGCGGCCTCGGCCTGCAGCTGCGTGGGCAGCGTCTGGCCTTCGACCAGGTGGACGGAGACCGGCCTGACGAACCCCTGGGCGCCTGCGGCCGAGAGCTGGTACGGCCCCTCAGCCAGGTCGGTGAAGCGGAAGCGGCCATCGTGGTCGGCGGGACAGCGCTCCTCGCTGCCCCCGCTCGTCAAGACGATGTCCAGCCCCACGGCCGGGGCTCCGTCCGGCGAGAGGGCCACCCCTTCGATGACGCCGCCGCGGCCGACCGCGATCTCGCCGACGTCCACCTGCTGGCCCGCCTTCACCGTGACCGGGAAGGTGCGCGGGGCGAAGGAGCCGGCGACGGTCAGCTCGTGCTCGCCCGGCGAGAGCCCGAGCTGGAAGGAGCCGTCCTCCGTCTCGAAGGGCGCGCCCTCGACGTAGAAGAAGGTCGTCAGGGGCTGGCCCGCCAGGGTCACGCGGCCGACGACCTCTCCCGGCCGGTCGATCCGCAGCACGACCGCTTCGGCGCCCGGACGCACGGTCGAAGAGGCGCCCTCGTCCATCTCGCGGCGAGGCGTGAGGACGTAGGGCGCGTCCTCCAGGCCCGAAAGCGTGAAGTGGCCCGACTCGTCGCAGGTCGCCGACGCCGGCAGCGGGGAGGAGGCCGGGCTCTGGGGCACGGCGTAGATCTCGGCGCGGCCGACCGGGGCGCCGGCGTCGTCGACCACGCGGCCGGCGATGCTCAGCCCGCGGCGCAAGGTCAGCCGCACCTGGCTCTCGCCGGCGCCGGCCAGCACGCTGACCTGCTCGCTGCCGGCCCAGCCGCCCGCCGCCGCGCTGACGAGATAGCTGCCGGGAGCCAGGGGGCTCAGGTCGGCGCGGCCCTGCTCGTCGGCGATGGAGGAGCGCATCCGGTTGGGCTGCGGCAGGCGCGCGAAGACCGAGGCGCCGGGAACCGGGGCGCCGTCGGGGTCGACCACCTCGGCGAGGAGCCTGGCGGCGAGCCGCAGCCGCAGCAGCAGCGGACCGGCCGCGGGCAGGCTCACCGTCACCTCTTCGCGCAGGTGGAGCGGGTGGGTCGCGGCGACGACGTGCCGCCCGGCGCCCAGCCCGTGCAGCTGGAAGCGGCCCTCCTCGTCCGTCGCCACCGTCTCCTCGCCGACCTCGGAGTCGACGAACGCGGAGACCAGGGCGCCGGAGAGCGGCGCGCCGTCGGGGCCGAGGACCCGGCCCTCCACCCGCTGCTCGGGGTCGAGCGCGAGGACCACCTCGTTGCTCCCCGGGCCCACCTCCACCGTCTTGCGCAGCGGGACGTGGCCCTCGGCCTGCGCGACCAGCTCGAGCGGCCCGCGCGCGGCGTGGGGCAACACGAACAGGCCGGTGGCGGGCGCCTCCGGCGAGGCGGGGCAGTTGCAGCTCAGCGTGCCCTCGAGCGGGGCCCCGGTGTCGCGGTCGACCAGGTGCACCTGCAGCTCGCCCACCGGCTGCAGGTCGAGCTCGAGGGAGGCCTTGCGGTGCTCGTCGAGGCCGACCTCCTCGCGCGCCCAGCGGTCGCCGAGAGCGCCGATGACCTCGCAGATCTCGCAGGAGACCGCGGGGAAGCTGAAGCGGCCCTCGGCGTCGGCGACCGCGCTCTGGCTGCCGTGGTCGAGCGAGACCCGCGCTCCGGCGGCCGGGGCGCCGCGGCTGCGCACGATTCCCGAGACGACCCCCGGGCGCTGGAGCTCGAGCGCGGCGGGCTCGTCCGTCGGCAAGGCCTGCAGCAGCGGGAGGTAGCCGGGGGCGACCGCCGCCGCACCGAGGGAGGGCCCCCCGGGCAAGCGGCCGAACGAGAACTCGCCGGCGGCGTTCGCGCTCGTCCGCCAGATGCGCAGCGGCCGCTGCTGGACCGCGAGCACGTCCGCGCCGGGGACCGCCTCTTCGCCGGAGTAGACCCGGCCGCCGACCGCGGGACCCTCGGAGAGCTGCAGCTCCAATCTCTCCCGCTCCACCTGCACCGGTTGCCCCGGATCCAGCGCGGGGTCCTGCTCGCCCGCGCCCGCGCCCGCGTCCGCGCTCGAATCTGCTCCCGATTCCGGGGTCGCCTCGAGGTCGGTCAGCGTCGCGTAGCGGGTGCCCAGCTGGACGTAGAGGTCGAACGGCTCGGCGGGCGGGTCGAAGGCGAACTCGCCCTTCTCTCCGGAGCGCACCGCGAACAGCGGGACGGGCTCGACGGAGTCGCTCTCGTTCACCAGCGCGAAGAGGGCGGCGCCGGCCTCCGGGCAGGGGGCGTCGAAGAGCGGCATCGCCACCGACTCCGCCGGGCAGCGGAAGAACGGGCCTGCCGACTGGGCGGAGGTGAAGACCTGCACGTCGGCCCCGGGGACCGGCGCGCCGGCCTCGTCGAGGACCACGCCGCGCACCCGCCGGGCGGGATCCGCGGGGACGTTCGGGTCCGCCGGCCGCGGCGCCTTGGCTTCGACCAGGCCGGGGTGGCTGCGCCAGGCGGCGGCGCGCGCGGCGGCGGGCTGGGCACCCGGCGGGTCATCGGCGGCGTCGGGCCCGAAGTACCAGGCCGCACCGCCCAGGGCTGCTGCGAGCACGGCCACGCCGAGCCCTCGCCGCAACCTCTGGGAGCCGCTGTCGCTCACGAGTTCACCCGACTTGCGTAACGCCGATCATCCGGTCCGGCCCATTCGCGAGGCAAGGGCGGGCCGGCCGATGACAACGGCTTGGACCACCCCCAGGGTCTGCCGGTTCTCCAGAGCGACGCCTCGGGGCGAGCCAAGTATTCGAAATCAGGCCGGTTGACCGACCGGCCCGGCGCTTGGCGGGGCGGTCGCTCCATGACTAGTTTTCAGGCAGCTCCCATGACGCCGCCGCTTCCATCCCGAGCCGTCGCCGCCGCGGCCGCCCTGCTCCTGGCCAACGGCTGCGCGGCGCTCAACCAGCAGGTCGATCACTGGGCGCTGGAGATGAAGGCCCAGATGGTGCTGGGCCAGAAGCTCACCTGGACCCCGGGCGTCGACCTGCCGTACCGGTCGAGCGAGGAGCTGGAGCGCCTGACGCGCCCGCGCGGGCTGCCCGAGGTGTCGTTCACCACGCTCGAGCCTCGCCACCGGCTGGACGACCCGACCCTGGTCCAGGAGGAGCTGCGCTTCACCAGCGCCATCCCGCTGCGCTTCCCGGAGGCGGCGGTGGCCAAGGCCCGCGTCTACCGGCACGGGGCCCTGGGCGAGCGGACGGTGCTGCTGTGGGTCCCCGGCCAGAACGTCTCCGAGCGCGACTTCGCCTCCTTCGGCGCCTACTTCGACCAGGCGCTCCAGCGGGACGTCGACGTCGTCTTCTTCGTCCCCCCGTACCACCTGGACCGCACGCCGCAGGGCTACGGCTCGGGGGATGCGTTCCTGGCGACCGACTTCATCGACCACCTGCACGCCTTCGCCCAGGAGCTCTCCGACCTGCGCTCGCTGACCGCCTGGCTGCGCTCGCGCGGGGTGAAGGACCTGGGCGCCTTCGGCGGCTCGATGGGCGGCACCATGGTGCTGCGGCTCATCGGCTGGGAGCCCCTCTTCGACTTCGTGACCGCCATGCAGCCGGTGGTGGACTGGAACGCGCTCATCCGCCGGCCGGAGATGGAGCCGGTGCGGGCCCGGCTGCGCGTGCAGGGCGTCAGCGACGAGGACGTCATGCTCGCCTACCACGCCATCGACCCGCGCACGGCGGGCGCGCCCCGGATCAGCCCGCAGCGCATCTCGCTGCTGTACGGGAGGTACGACCTCATCGCCGGCGAGGGCCCGCTGCTCTCGCTCAAGCGGCAGTGGGGCGTCGGCCGGGTCCGGGTCTACGACCGCGGGCACGCCTTCATCTCCTTCGGCGGCAGGCCGGTGCGCGACGTGGGCGCCTCGCTGGAGGCGGACCTCCGGGCGCTGCGCTGGCGGCGCTACATCCTGGAGCTGATCGAGAAGCCGACCTGGTAGGTAGGCGCCGCGGCGTGGCCGCGCTCCCGAAGGGGCTTGCCCGCGGGCCGGCCCGCCCCTAGCTCGACAGCATGGCCACCCAGCTCTTCGTGAACCTGCCGGTGAAGGACCTGAAGCGCTCGGTGGAGTTCTTCTCCCGGCTCGGCTACCGGTTCGACCCGCGGTTCACCGACCAGAACGCGACCTGCATGGTCATCGGCGAGGGCAGCTACGCCATGCTGCTGGTCGAGAAGTTCTTCAAGACCTTCACCCCCAAGCCCCTCGCCGACGCCAGGGCCGCGACCGAGGTGCTGATCGCCCTGTCCGTCGACTCGCGCGAGGAGGTGGACCGCCTGGTCAAGACGGCCCTCGCCGCCGGCGGCCGGCACTACAAGCGGCCCGAGGAACGCGGCTTCATGTACGGCTGGGGCTACGAGGACCTCGACGGGCACATCTGGGAGATCTTCTGGATGGACCCTTCGGCGATGAACCGCGCCGCGCCCTGAGAATCACTGCCAGCTGCACTCGTACACGCCGCGGGTCCGTGAGGCCTCGGCCACCACCACCTCGGCGCCCTTCGCCCGCGAGTGCTCCAGGGTCACGCGGAAGACGTTGGCCCACAGCTTCAGGCCCAGCTCCGAGAACAGCGCGTCCGGGAAGCCGAGCACCAGGCGGGTGCCGTTGCTGCCCGACCTCTCCGCCGTCAGCGTCGAGCCCCGGTGCGTCGTCGACCAGCGGGAGCTGGCGGCCGACAGCAGCATCTGCGGGGAGATGATGCTCATCAACATGGTGAACATCGAGCCGTTGATCCGCAGCGTGACCTTCTCCACGAACTGCAGGTAGTCGGGCTCCTGGAGGCGGTGCACGTCGGCGATGAGGTGGGTGAGCGCGGAGCCGTGCGCCTCGGGGATCCAGGCGGTGCGCAGCGGCGGGGCGAGGAGGAGGGCGTGCAGCGGCGCGGGGAGGTCGCCCGGCGGGAGCTCGCCCACCGGTCGCTCCTCCAGCATCGCCCGCGGGACCGAGCCCCGCGTCTCGCAGGCGGGGTGCGACTCGAGCCCCTGGGGCAGGTGCTCGAGGTAGCTCGCGAGCCTGGGGTACTTCTTCGGGTCGACGACGACGGCCATGAGCCCCCCGCGGTTGCGGTCGTGAGAGAGCCGGACACTAGCCCGGATTCGTCACTGCCAGCTGCACTCGAACACGCCGCGCGTCCGCAGGGCCTCGGTCAGCAGCACCTTGGCGGACTTCGCCCGCGAGTGCTCCAGGGTCACCCGGTAGACGTTGGCCCACAGTCGCAGGCCCAGGCCGACGAAGAGCGAGTCGGGGAACTCCAGGACCAGCCGCATGCCGTGCGTGCCGATCTTCTCGGCGGTGAGCGTGGTCCCGCGGTGCATGGCGCTCCAGCGCGACCCGGCCACCGTCAGCAGCGTCTGCGGCGACACGATGCTCATCAGGAGCTTGTAGACCGGCCCGTTGTAGAGCAGCAGCGTCACCCGCTCGATCATCTTGAGGTGCTCGTCCTCGCTCAGGCCGTGGACGTCGCCGATGAGGTAGCTGAGCGCGGAGCTGGCGGCCTCGGGGATCCAGCCGCTGCGCAGGGGAGGGTTGACGACGATCGAGTGCAGCAAGTCGGGGAGGTCGCCGCGCGGGATGGCAGGCAGCGGCTTGTCCTCCAAGAGCGCCCGCGGCACGGTCCCGCGGGCCTCGCAGCGCGGGTACGACTCGAGGCCGTTGGGCAGCTGGCTGAGGTAGCCCGCCAGCCGCGGGTACTTCTTGGCGTCGATCTGGGCGGCCACGGGAACCCCGATTCGCGGGGGCTGGCCTCGTGGCCACCCCCAAAGGGTGCGGAAAACACAAAGTTCGATAGCGACGAACTAGCGTCGGGCTTATTGAAATTCCAGCAGGGCGTTTGGCGGGGACGTGGGGAGTCGGGAGAGCCGTCGTGCCCCAGCCCCGATCGTGGCCCCAAAAGACCAGGAGAGTGGCGGGGTTGGCTGCTGCGGTGCTCCTGGCGGCCTCGCCGGCCTTCTCCGCGGAATCCAAAGGCGAGGCGCTGGTGGTGCTCGGCGCCGAGGTCTGGAACTACCGCGCGCTCGCCGACGGCTTCGCCCAGGGTCTGGGCGGCGCTCGCACGCTGGTCGCCTCGTCTGCCGACTTCGCGACCGAGCTCAAGGCCGAGCTGGGGCGGGCGCGAATCGTCTTGGCGGTCAGTCCGGTGGCGGTGCGGGCCGTGATGGGCGAGCGTCCCGCCATCCCGGTCCTGCTGGCGTTCGTCGGGGCGGACCAGGCCTCGCCCGACGCCAGGGCGCTGGTGATCCCCGTGGTCGTGCCGCCCGCGGCGCAGGTCGCGACCATCCGGCGCTCGCTCCCTTCGATCCGCGACGTCCCGCGCCAAGCCAGGTTGGGCGTCCTCTACGACCCGGCGATCTCCAGCCGGCTCGTCGCCGAATGCGAGGCCGCGGCGACCGCGGCGGGCTTCACGCTGGTGAAGGCCGAGGTGAGGGAGCGCTCCGAGGTCGCCCACGCCGCGCGCGACCTGCTCGGGCGGGCGCAGGCGCTGTGGCTGATCCCCGACGCCACCGTGGTCACCTCCGAGTCGTTCCGGACGCTGATGCAGCTCTCGCTGGCCAACCGCGTGCCGCTGGTGGGCTTCTCCGAGGCCATGGCCAAGGCGGGGGCCGTGCTGGCCATCCAGCCGAACTACGGGGAGATAGGGAAGAGCGCCGGGCAGGCCGCCAAGCGGATCCTCGAGGGCGCGCCGCCGGCGCTCAAGCCACCCGAGGCGCTGGCCTTCATGAATGCCAAGGCGGCGAGTTTGCTGGAGATCGAGCTGCCGGAGGCGGCGACGGGCAGCGCGGCGAGGGTGTTCGAGTAGAGTCTTGGCCATGGCGCAGGGAAAGAGTCTGGTCATCGTCGGCGCGACCGGGATGGTCGGCGGATACGCGCTTCGGCTGAGCCTGGAGCATCCGGACGTCCGAGCCGTCACGGTCGTCGGGCGCAGGCCCACGGGCGTCACGCACGCCAAGCTGCGAGAGGTCCTCCACGCAGACTTCGCCGACTGCGGCCCGCTCGCCGAAGCGCTCGCCGGTCACGACGCCGCGCTCTACTGCATCGGCGCCTACACCGGCACGGTCCCCGACGCCGAGTTCCGCAAGGTCACCGTCGACTACACGGTCGCGTTCGCGTGAGCGCTCCACGCGCGCAGCCCCCAGGCCGCCTTCTGCTTCCTCAGCGGCGCCGGAGCGGACCCGACCGAGAAGAGCCGGATGTCCTTCGCCCGGTACAAGGGCGCGGCCGAGAAGGCGCTGCTCGCGCAAGGCTTCGCCCGCGTCCACCTCTTCCGGCCCGCCTACATCTATCCGGTGGAGGAGCGGAAGGAGCCCAACCTGACCTACCGGATCACGCGGGCGCTCTATCCCGTCCTGCGGACGGTCGCGCCGGGCTCGGTCATTCCTTCGGACGAGCTGGCGAAGGCGATGCTGTTGGCGGGACTGCAGGGGACGGGCGCGCACACCGGGCCGGTGCTGGAGAACGCGGACATCCGGAAGCTGGTGGCCGAGGCCCGCTGATCCTGCGCGGGAGCAGCCTCGCCCCGATGTCACCTCAAGGTGTCGTTGAGGGCGTCGTCGTCTTCACGGGCAAGACAGTGCCGCCCACGCCTGGATCTGCGGCTCCGCGGCCCGGAACAGATGGACGCCTTCCGGGAAGGTCCCCAGCCCGCCCTGGCGCGCCACGATTCCGAAGTAGCCGTGGTCGAAGTCGATGAACGGGTAGGCGCCGTACGCTCCGGGCGAGGAGTTGCGGTGCCCGGCTTCGCAGTCGAACGAGCCCTTGGTCTTCGCGGTGCGGCACTCGAGCCAGTTCCCCAGCCCATAGGACCAGTCCTCGCCGAGCGCCATCGACGGCGAGTACTCCACGGCGGCGCCGCTGCGTTGGTCGGCGAAGAGCTGCTCGCGCGAGGTCGCCGAGAGCAGGTTCCCGTAGTTGAGCGCGCGCAGGAACGCCAGGTACTCGAGCCCGGTCCAGTGCATGCCGCCGGCGAGGCGCGGGTTGGTCGCCGAGGGCAGGTCGTAGACGCTGTTCCAGAACAGCCCGGTCCGGGTCTTGAAGGCCTTGAAGACCTCGGTCCAGCTCGCCGCCTTCTTGGCCTTGATCGCCATCAGCCCGGCGATCTGCAGGTGCGTGGACGAGTAGTAGAAGCGGCTGCCCGGCGCGATGCCCTTGCCCACGTTGTCGTCGAAGATGGTCTTCACGCAGCTCTCGAAGTCCGCGTTGGGCAGGTTGACGCAGAGCGGCTCCTCCTCGAACCCGGACGTGAAGGAGAGCAGGTGCTTGAGCGTGACCTGGTCCTCGGTCCAGAACGGCAGGAGGTCCTTGGCCTTGGTGTCGAGCGTGAGCAGGCCCTGGTCGACGAGGTCGAGGAGGACGGCGGCGGTGACCCACTTCGAGGTGGAGGCCGACTCGTAGGCCGTGCTCGGCGTCGAGGCGCCGCGCGAGTACATGAAGGTGACGCCGGAGCCGGTCTCGAGCAGGACGGTGAAGGCGGGGTCGGTGAGGATGCCGGCGTCCGGGACCGCGGCGGCCTCCAGCGCGACGCCGATGGCCTTGCCGGCCTCGGAGATCTTCACTGCGCACTCGGTGATGGTGGCCGCGTCCTCGCCGGCGACGACCGAGCCGTCCGCGGGCGCGGCAGTCGAGGCGTCGGCGGGAGCCGGAGCGGCGCCGGCGTCCGGCTCGCGGGTCGGTTCGCGCGAGCAGGCGGGGGCAAGGGCCAGGACGAAAGCCAAGGCCAAGGTCAGGAAATTCGGATGCATACGCCCCCCTCCGGGAAGGCCCGGACGGTACCAACACCGGGACAGGGGTGCGAGTCTGCTCGAGAGCTCCGATCCTGGGGCCGCGCGGATGGTCGCTGCCGGGCTCGGCGCCGGCTCGGTCGGCCCGCGGCGAGGGTCCGTCGCGGGAGGTCGAGACCCGACCGACAACTGCCGCCCCGGCACGGAGGCCGGACGCTACTGGAAGACGGTGGCCGCCTTGCCCTTGACGTCGTCGGGCAGCGAGACCCCGACCATCTCCGCGACCTTCGCGTTCAGGTAGAGCGCCCCGTCACATCCCTCGATCGCCGCCGGCTGCCCGGCCAGGACGCGCAGCGCCGCCTCCGCCGCGTGCCGGCCGATCTCCTCGTGGCTCGCCTCCATCGCCAGCAAGGCTCCGGCCTTCGCCATGCCCGCGGTGAAGCCCATGACCGGGAGCTTGGAGGCCAGCGTGATCTGCATCAGGAGCTTGAAGGTGTCCGCGGAGATCACCGTGGGGTCCGGCACGAGCCACAGCGCGTCGACCTTCCCGACCAGCGCGCGCATCGCCTCGGCGACCTCCGCCCGGCTGGTCACCTCGGCGCGCTCCAGCTTCAGCCCGACGGCCGCGGCCGCGGCCTCGCACTCGGCGGCGAGCGCCTTGGACGCCCTCGGGTCGTAGAGCAGCCCCACGGCCTTGGCGGCCGGCAGCACGGCCCTGAGGGTCCGCGCCTGCCGCGTGGCGGAGACGAACATCGGCACGACCGGGGCGTCCTTGGGCAGCCCGGCGGCCTGGAGCGACGGCACCAGCGTCGCCAGCATCAGGCCGTTCGAGCCGTTGGCGGCGGCGCGGGCGGCGTCGGGCCCGATGGCGAACACCAGCTTCGCGCCGGCTCGCGCGCTCTCGAAGCGCGCCTTCCCGTCCGGCTCGGCCAGCCCGATGCTCTGCACGCCCTGACCCAGCGCCGCGGCGAAGCCCGCCTCCACCGCCTTGTAGGCCCCCATCTCGGAGGTCCGCAGGACCACCACGGCGGCGCTCTGGCCGAAGGCGGTCGCCGCCGTCGAGAGGACGAGCAGGAGCGCAGCGGCCAAGGTGGGGGCGAGGGACCGTCGCATGGCTTCTCTCAGAGGGTGTCGTAGGCGAGGCGCAGCCCTATCTCGCGGTCGAAGGCTCGCATCGGGGGCTTGCCGCCCTGGTAGGGCTGGATGAGGTCGAGTCGGTTGTCGAAGAGGTTGTTCACCCCCGCCGAGACCGAGAAGCCCTTGAAGAAGGGGGGCCGGTAGCTCGCCCAGAGGTCCACCAGGCGAAGGAGTCGCCGTAGACGCTGTGGTGCTCGTAGCGGGCGCCGGCGGTCAGGGCGACGACCGTCCGGGCGGTGACCTCGGCGTAGGCGGCGACGTTGTCGTAGGAGACCTCCCTCGCGCCGTCGACGAAGTGCTCCGGGTCGTCGGTGCCCAGCCAGGCCTTGTCGTAGGTGAAGGCCGCGCCGACCAGCGAGTCGAGCCACGAGAGGTGGCGCCAGGCGAGGTTGAGCGAGCCCTCCCAGCGCTGCGCGGTCACGTCGTAGTAGAGCAGGCTGTTGATCGCCTCGTCGGTGGCGACGTTGCGCCAGGGCTGCTGCTGCTTGAAGCGCAGCTTGGGGACGAGGGAGAAGCCCAGCGGCAGCTTCAGGTCGTAGCTGGCCCACAGGTAGAAGCCCTGGCTGCCGACCGGCACCGCGTAGGGCAGGGCCTCGTCGTAGCCGGTGCGATCGAGCACCTGGTAGTCGTCGTAGAGGAAGGAGAGCGAGAGGTCGGCCCAGCTGGCGTTGAGGGTGACGAGCGCGGGCCGCCGGCCGGAGCTCTCGGACATCTTGAAGCTCTGCCCCAGCGAGTCCACCTGCTCCCGGCCGCTCAGCTTGGAGTCCCCGAAGGCGCCGCTCAGGGCGACCTTGAGGGGCTTGCCGCCGACCTGGAACACGTCGCCCCACGACAGGCTCACCTGGCGCCGCCCCCAGGATCCGCTGTCGGGCAGCGTGCTCACCCGGCCCGCGGCGGACAGGCCCTTGAGCGACTCGGCGGTGCGGGTCACGACGTTGACCACCGCCAGCTCGGCGAAGCCGCCGTACACCGCCGAGCCCGGCCCGCGCATCACCTCCACGCGCTCGATGAGGTCGGCCGGGAAGTGGTCGCCGAAGGTGGCGGTGAGGTACAGGGTCTCGTTGATCTCGTGGCCGTCGACGAGCAGCAGCACCTTGCCCTCGAAGGACCAGTTGCCGCGCACGCTCAGGCCCACCAGGCCCTCGGTGTCCTGGGCGAACTGGAGGCCGGGTACGCGCTGCAGCAGGTCGAGCAGGTCGCGGGCGCCCGTCCCGACGACCTCCTCGCGGGTGATGACCGTGACCAGGCCGGGGGCCTCGCGCTGCTTGGTGGCCGAGCCGGTGCTGGCGACCGAGGTCTTGGACGCGAGGATGTCCGAGAGCGTCAGCTCCCCGATCTCCTCGATGTTCTGGAGAAGCTCGTCGGCCTGCGCCGGCTTCGCCTCTTCCGCCGGCGGCTCCGACGCCTCGGCTCCCCTCGCCGTCCCGCCCAAGCCCGCAACGACCACCACCACCGCCGCCGCCAGAGCCCCCCAGATCCGGATTCCCATACTCGGTGCAGCCTCCTCACCCCTCAGCGGAAGTGGGAGTAACACCAACCGGGGGGCGAGGGAAGTCCGCAGGTCCGGGAAAAATCCGACCGGGGAGGAATCGGGAGAGCTCCGAGAATCGGACCAAGAGCCAGAAACCACGAAGGTTTTCGCCTCGTCGCCCCGGCCGCCCGCACGAGGAAAGGCCCGCGGGAGCCGAAGCTCGCGCGGGCCTTGGGAGCCTCTCGGATCCGGTCCGACGAAGTCGGCGGGCTAGAACCCGGCCTCGACGCCGAAGGCCAGCGCTGTGTCGGTGTCGACCTTCCCGACCGCCGGCCGGCTGTCGTACTTGACCAGAAGCGAGATGTAGATGGAGAGCGGGTTGACGACGCGGGCGGCGATCTTGGTGTTGGAGTTCACCAGCCAGCGGGCGTCGCCGATGACGTTGGGCAGCACTTCCGCGTCCTCGGTGAAGATGACGTTCTTGTTCAGGGCGTAGCGGAAGGCCAGGCCGATGCGGGGCGCCGCGAAGTCCACGTCGTCGATGTTGGTCTTCACCGGGTAGTACTGGAAGCGCATCTCCTTGGCGTAGCGGAAGGCGATGTCGGTGTTGAGCTTGAGCTTGGAGAGGTCGCCCTCCATCTCGTCCAGCCAGAGGATGCCGATGCCGGCTTCGCCGAAGGGCCGCTCCTCGACGCTGGCCACGTGGTCGGTGTCGATGCCGAGCACGAGGTAGGCGGAGTAGCGCGGCGTGAAGCGGAAGGCGGCGCGGGCCTGGACGGTGGCGTTGAGGGCGTTGATGGCCCAGGCGCCGCCGGCGCCGCCGACCGCGGCCTTGGCCTCGCCGTAGGAGCCCGCGGCCTTCAGCCCCAGGATCCAGTTCTCGGACTTGCGCTCGGCGGCGGCGTTGAGCGTGACGGCGATGGACTCGGAGTTGCCGGACAGCGAGACCAGGCTCACCGCGGTGGACCCGGTCCAGACCGCCGGGGCGGGCGCGCCCGGGGCCGGGGCGTCGATCGGGCCGGGGGCAGCGACCTGCGCGGGGGCCGGGGCGGGAGCCGGGGCAGGTGCCGCGGCCTTGCTCGCTGCGCCGGCGGCGGCCTCGGCGGCCCTCTGGGCGGCTTCCGCGGCCTTCATGGCGGCGTCGGCGGCCTTCTCGACGGCGGCGGCGCTGCGCTCGATGGCAGCCGAGCTCTTCTCGGCGGCGGCCGCGGCGGCGGCAGCGCTCCTGGCGGCGTCCTCGGCCGCGGCGGCGGAGGCCGCGGGCGCGGGCGCCGGAGCTGCGGCGGCGAGGAGTTGGGACACCAGGGCAGCGACGGCCAGCGACATCATGAGAGCCTCCCAATCAGGTAATTCGGCTTTGAACGGGCAGTTAGATGCCAAACTGATCGGGGGGATGCAAGCCCGTGCACCAGAAACGTGTTTGAAATCGCGCACTCTCCTCGCGTAGAACCGGCCGCCCTTGACCCCGACCCAGATCCCGACCCCGACCGCCGCGCCCTCGCGCACCGTGCACTGCGCCGACGCCATCGTCTGGCTCAAGGAGCCGCACGACTTCGCCGGCTGCGCCTTCGTGACCTCGCTGCCGGACACCTCGGAGATCCAGTCGCTCACGCTGGAGCAGTGGAAAGCCTGGTTCGTGGAGGCCGCGGCGCTGGTGATGGAGAAGACCCCGCGCGACTCGGTGGCGGTCTTCTTCCAGACCGACATCAAGGTGGACGGGGCCTGGGTGGACAAGGGCTGGCTGGTGCAGAAAGCGGCGGACCGGCTGGGGATGACGCTGCTCTGGCACAAGATCGCTTGCCGCAAGCCGCCGGGGACGATCACCTTCGGCCGGCCTGCTTACTCGCATCTGCTGTGCTATTCGATGGATCTGCGCGTCGACTTGGGGCGCTCGAGCCCGGACGTGCTGGGCGACATGGGGCCTTCGGTCTGGACCCGCGGGATGGGGCTGGAGGCCTGCCGGCTGGCGTGCAGGTTCGTGAAGGAGCAGACCGTTTGCCGCACGGTGGTCGACCCGTTCTGCGGGCGAGGGACGGTGTTGGCGGCGGCGAACGAGCAGGGCCTGGACGCGGTGGGCGTGGAGCTGGCCAAGAAGCGCGCGCGGCAGGCGAAGGCATTGACGGTGGCGGGGGTTGAATCGGCGGGGCACGAGGACGGGAGCAAGCAATGAGGCAACCCCTGGAACTGACGGGCGCACAGCTGCGCAAGGCCTTCGAGGCCAATCTGGAAGCGCCCGGCAACCTGCCGACGATCGAAGAGGCCATCGGCCTGCCGCGTGAGGACTGCGCGGTGGTGCTCAAGGCGCTCGACTTCCTGGCAGGCAAGTTGGACCAGGTGGACAAGGTCCAGGTCTACGACCCCGACGACCCCGAAGGCGACGGCATCTACTTCGAGGGCTTCGACTTCCTGGTCGAGTGGCGGGAAAAGCCCAAGAAGACCGGGCGCAAGGCCAAGGTGCCCGACCTCGTCAAGGTCCTGAAGAAGGGCGAGCGCACGGCCGCCCCCGTCCGAGAGCCCAAGCCTTCCTTCCCGTCTTCGCCGGCCAAGCGCGACCTGCCTGCCGGTCGAGGGCTGTTCAGCAGCGCCGGCGTTCGGGAGAGCCCCAAGCCCGGCGTCGCGCCCATTCCCCTGGGCCTTCCGGGCGAGCAGCCCATCGACACGGTGCCGCCCCGCTACGACGACTCGGCCGACAGGGACGAGAGCGCGTCGTCGGCAGAGCCCGCAGCCGCGTCGGGCGTAGACGAGCTCCCGCCGATTCAGGACCTGAGCCCGGGGACCCCGGACGCGGACGAGACGCGGACGGATATGGACTCGGACTCGGACACGGACGAGTCGGGACCGGTCGTCGAGACCAAGCCGGCGCCGGTCGAGCGCCAGCCGCTATTCCAGGACAAGCCGCGGCCGAGCGCGGATGGCCGCAAGGAGCGCCGGGGGTTCGGCGGCACGTCCTTCGGGGACAAGCCCAGCGGAGATCCGCCGAAGTTCCAGGGAAAGTCCGGAGAGGGCAGGCCGTTCGGCGACAAGCCCCGCTTCCAAGGCGACCGGCCAAAGTTCGCGGGAAAGCCCGGAGAGCGCAGGCCGTTCGGCGACAAGCCGCGCTTCCAGGGAGACCGGCCGAAGTTCGCGGGAAAGCCCGGAGAGCGCAGGCCGTTCGGCGACAAGCCGCGCTTCCAGGGAGACCGGCCGAAGTTCGCGGGAAGGCCCGGAGAGGGCCGGCCGTTCGGCGACAAGCCGCGCTTCCAGGGAGACCGGCCGAAGTTCGCGGGAAAGCCCGGAGAGGGCCGGCCGTTCGGCGACAAGCCACGCTTCCAGGGCGACCGCCCGAAGTTCGCGGGAAAGCCGGGAGAGCGCCGGCCGTTCGGCGACAAGCCGCGCTTCCAGGGAGACCGCCCGAAGTTCCAGGGAAAACCGGGGTTCGGTGACAAGCCGCGCTTCCAGGGCGACCGCCCGAAGTTCCAGGGAAAACCGGGGTTCGGTGACAAGCCGCGCTTCCAGAGCGACCGGCCGCGGTTCCCGGGAAAGCCGGGGTTCGGCGACAAGCCGCGCTTCCAGAGCGACCGCCCGAAGTTCGCGGGAAAGCCCGGAGAGCGCCGGCCCTTTGGCGACAAGCCGCGCTTCCAAGGAGACCGGCCGAAGTTCCAGGGAAAGCCCGGAGAGGGCCGGCCCTTCGGCGACAAGCCGCGCTTCCAGGGAAAGCCCGCGGAAGGTGGCAGCCGTCCCGCGTTCCAGGGGAAGCCTCGGCCGGGCGGCGATTTCCGCAAGGATCGCCCGAGCTTCGGCGGCCAGCGCCGCGACGACCGCAAGCCGTTCGGCGACAAGCCCCGCTTCCAGGGAGACCGGCCCAAGTTCCAGGGCGCGCCTCGTCCGGGCAGCGATTTCCGCAAGGATCGTCCGGCCTTCGGCGACAGGCCGCAGGGCAGGCCCGGCGAGGATCGCCGCGGTCCGCCGGCCTGGAAGAAGCCGGGTGACCGCCCGCGGTTCGCGGGTGGCTCGAAGCCGCCGTTCAAGAAGTTCGGCAAGCCCGGCGGAGGGCGCTTCGGGAAGGGCGGACCGGGGGGCGGAAAGCGCTGAGCGACCATGGCTGAACTCACCCCCGAGCCCCAGCTCGACGCCGAGATCTACCGCCGCTCCTTCGAGGACAGCACCGACGGCATCGTCCTGACGGACACCCGCAGCCACATCGTGCGCGCCAACCGCGCCTGGCTGGCCATGCACGGCTACCAGGAGCACGAGGTCGTCGGGCAGAAGACCAGCCTGGTCCGCAGCCCGCTGACCACCGACGCCGTCTACGCGCACATGTGGGCGCAGATTGGCAATCCGCAGGTCGGGTTCTGGAAAGGCGAGCTGGTCAACCGGCGCAAGGACGGCGCCGACCTGCCCGTGCTGCTGACCATCACCCCGGTGCGCGAAGGGGAGCGGATCGCCGGGTACATGGCGATCTCCATCGACCAGAGCGAGCGCAAGCAGGTCGAGGAGCTCAAGCGGCTCTACGAGCTGGTGGTCTGGCACGACCTCAAGTCGCCGGTGGCGGCCATCCAGTCGCTGCTGGGCGCGGTGATGGGCGACCTCGCCGGGCCGCTCAACCCCGACCAGCGCGACCTGGTCGGGCGGGCCAAGGTGCAGGCGGGGCGGATGCAGGAGCTCATCGCCACCACGCTCGACCTGGAGAAGCTCAAGGCGAAGAAGCTGCAGCTCGACCTGCAGGAAGTGGAGCTCTTCGCCGTCGTCCGCTCGGCGTTCCAGACCCTGGGCTCCGCGGCCTCCGCGCTCGGGCTGAAGCTGTCGCTGCTCGCCGGGGTTCGGCCGGCCACCGAGTCCGACCGCCTGGCGCTCCAGTTGGACCCGATCCACCTCCAGCGCTGCGTGGACAACCTGCTGAAGAACGCCATCGAAGCCTCGCCGCGCGGCGGGGAGGTCGCGGTGCGGATCGCCGGGGCTGAGGCGGATGGGGTGGGCGCGCGACTGAGCGTTCGCAACGGCGGAAAGCCCATCCCGGCGGACGTGCGCGCGACGCTGTTCCATCCCTTCGGCACCTACGGCAAACGCGGCGGGACTGGGCTGGGGCTGTACGGCGTGAAGCTGCTGGTCGAGGCCATGGGCGGGACGGTGGGGTTCGTCTCCGACGAGTCCGGCACCGAGTTCGCCCTCCGCTTCGAAGCTGAGCGCGAGTGAATTCGGAGGCGACTTCGGCCGGACCCGCGCGGTTGTCGACGTGAGCGTAGACGTGGTCGTTGACGTTGACGTTGACGTTGACGTGGTCGTGGTCGTTGACGTGAACGGCGACGGCGACGTGGTCGGACGGAGTGCCTGGGAGGTGAGATGACCCCGGGGCAATCTCGATCGACCACGTCGCCGTTCACGTCGCCGTCAACGTCAACGACCACGTCAACGTCAACGTCAACGACTCTCCGCGGGGCGGACGACTTGCTCGTCCACGCCGCCTCCGCAGGGCGCGCGGTAGGTCATCCCAAATAAATTCAAGTGGTTGACCTGCCCGATCGATCGGGCATGGACCGGCGATCGAAGGACTTCCCGGGCCGCGGGTAGTAAGGGCCAAACCCGCTTCGCAACGCCCCGGAGGAAACCATGAAGAAGCTCGCCGCCGCCCTGGTGCTGGCCCTTGGCGCCTGCACCGTCCCGCAGCCGCCGACCACCCCCGCCAGGCCGGAGATGGTCCTGCAGATCTACGACGTCCCGCAGGGCTCCGCGGGCGACCTGCGCCAGGCCCTGGCCCGCGTCCTCGACACTCCCAAGGACTCGCCCGAGCTGCCGACGGGCCACGTGACCGTCACCCCGGACGGCCGGGTGCTGGTCCTCGCTCCCGAGAAGGTGCAGACCGGGGTCCGTGCCATCGTCGAGCAGGTCTCCAAGCGGCCCGCGCAGCCTCCGGTGCGCATCGACATGAACTACTGGTTCGTGCTGGGCAAGCAGGTCCCCGCCGGCGACAAGACCGAGCTGCCGGTGGAGCTGGGCGAGATCAAGCCCGCCCTCGACGAGCTGGTGCGCACCCAGGGCCCGATGCAGTTCCGCAAGCTCGAGCACCTGAGGATGTCGACCATCGCCGGCGAGAACGGCCGGGTGGACAGCGGCAGGATCTCCGCGCGCCAAGACGTCTCCACCACCAGCGGCGTGGTGCTGGCCCGGGTCAGCCTGAACACCGGGCCCCGCAGCATCGACACCACCGTCCAGCTCAGGCCGGAGCAGCTGGTGGTGCTGGGCCAGACGGGCTGGAAGGAGAAGGATGGGGGCGAGAAGGACGCCAAGGACGGCGCCGAGGAGCAGACGCTCTTCTACGTGATGCGAGCGGACCTGCGGAATGCCCCCGAACCCAAGCAGCCCTGATGGGCGCGCCCCGCTCGACCCGCCTGCCCTCGAGGAGCTGTACCGCCGCCTGGAGAAGCCCCTGTTCAACGCGGTCTACCGCTGGATCTGGGATTCGGCCGAGGCCCGCGACGTGGTCCAGGAGGCGTTCGTGAAGCTCTGGGGCATGGCCGGGCGCGTGGACCTCTCGACCGTCGAACCGCTGGTGTGGCGGCTGGCGCTCAACGCAGCCGCCCATCGGCGCCGCCGGCGAAAGCTGTGGCAGTGGCTGACGCTGGAGGCGCTCACCGACCGCGGCGCCGCCGGCAAACCCGCGGACGAAGCGCTCGCCGAGCACCAGCGGGAAGAGGCCGTTCGCCGCGCCGTGGACGAGCTGCCGGAGAAGCTCAAGAGCGTGGTGACGATGTGCGAGTTCTCCGGGCTCTCCTACGGCGAGATCGCCCGGGCCCTGAAAATCCCGGAGGGCACCGTGGCTTCGCGCCGCAACGCCGCGCTCAAGAAGCTCGAGGAGAAGCTGGGGCCGCTCGAGGACGACGAGCCCAGGGAGGTGGCGTCATGACCCGCCGCAGCGAGCTGTTCCGGCAGCTGGAGCCGCCCCCGGGCGGCATGGCCCTGCTGCGCGAGCGGCTGGAGCGCCGGCGGCAGCGGCGGACGTGGCTGCTGGGAGTGCCGGCGGCTGCCGCGGCGGCGTGCGTGGCGCTGGTCCTGGGGCTGCGCCCGCCGCCGCCCGACCCGCTGCGCGAGAGGCTGCTCGCGGACCCCATGGTCTACAGCCTGGGCTTGAGGCCGGCGCAGGCCCAGGTGGCGGCGGGCTCGGGGAAGACCGCGCTGGCCAAGGTGGAATCGGGCAACCCCAACGTGGTCGTCTACTGGGTAGACGGGCAGTAAACGCTGCAAGCCCGCCGGGCCGCTCCCGTCCATGGAGTCCATTCAGTCCATCTAGTCCATGCAGTCCATGGACTGAATGGACTGAATGGCCCCCGCCTACCGCAGCAGCTCGCGGGCGATGACCAGCCGCTGAATCTGCGAGGTCCCCTCGTAGATCTGGATGAGCTTGGCGTCGCGCATCAGCTTCTCGACCGGGTAGTCCTTGATGTACCCGTAGCCGCCGTAGAGCTGCACCGCGTCGGTGGTGACCTTCATCGCCATGTCCGCGGCGTAGCGCTTGGCGTGGCTGGAGATGAGCGTGTTCTTCTGGCCGGCGTCGAGCAGCCAGGCGCTCTCGTAGACGAGCAGGCGCGCCGCCTCGACCTCGGTGGCCATGTCCGCGAGCATGAACTGCACGCCCTCGAACTCGGAGATCTTCTTGCCGAACTGGGCGCGCTCCTTGGTGTAGCCCACCGCGTGCTCCAGCGCGGCGCGGGCGATGCCCACGCTCATGATCGCGGTGAGCGGCCGGCTGTTGTCGAGGGTGCGCATGGCGAGGTCGAAGCCCTGCCCCTCGCCGCCGATGCGGTTCTTGGCCGGGACGACCACGTCCTCGAAGGTCAGCGCCACGGTGTTCGAGGCGCGCTGGCCCATCTTGTTCTCGTGGCGGCCGACGGTGAGCCCCTTGGGCCGGCCCTCGACCACGAAGCAGGTGATGCCCTTGTGCCGCGCCGCCTTGTCCAGCGTGGCGAAGACCGTGTACTGGTCGGCCACCCCGCCGTTGGTGATGAAGCACTTCTCGCCGTTGAGCACGTACTCGTCGCCCACCTTGCGCGCGGTGGTGCCCATGCCGGCGACGTCGCTGCCGGCGCCGGGCTCGGTCAGGCAGAACGAGCTGAACTTGAGCGAGCCCACGAACGGGGTGAGCAGGCGCTGCTGCTGCTCCTCGCTGCCGCCCAGCTCGATGGGCAGGTTGGCGAGGTCGTTGGCCACGATGGAGGTCGCCACCCCGGCGCAGCCCCAGGCCATCTCCTCGATGAGGATCGCCTGGTCCAGGTGGGGTAGCGCGTTGCCGCCGACCTCGGCGGGCAGGGTCATGTTCAGGAAGCCGAGCTCGTGGGCCTGGGCGATGATCTCCCGGGGGAATTCGGCGACCTCGTCGTAGTGGGCGGCCTTGGGGCGAATCACCTCCTTGGCGTACTTGCGCGCGGAGGCCTGCAGCGCCTTCTGGTCGTCGGTGAGCGAGAAGTCGATCATGGCTTTCCTCGGGGTTGGGGGCGGAGCTTGCTGGGACGAGAGAAAAGCTAATCCCCGGCCGAGCCGCCCGCCGCCGCCTCGGCGTCCCCGGGCTCGCTTCGGTAGCGCCCCGCGCGCGCCCGGGATGCCCGGACCTAGCTTTGGGGCGATGGATGCGATCCGCGCAGTGACGCTGAACCTGTGGAACGACCGGGCGGACCCGGAGCGCCGGCTGGAGGTGGTGACCGAGGACCTGCGCGCGCTCGAGCCCGACGTGGTCGCGCTGCAGGAGGTCCGCGAAGGGCCCTACCTGGCGCAGGCCACCACGCTCGGCCGCGCCCTGGGCATGCAGGTGGCCTTCGGGGTCGTCGACTCGCAGTCCACCGGAGGGCCCGTCGGCAACGCGGTCCTCAGCCGCTATGCCATCGCCGGCGCGCAGAACCACGCCCTCCCCAGCGCCCCGGACGACCCGCGCCGCGCGCTGCAGGTGCGGCTGAAGACCCCGGCGGGAGACGTCCAGGTGGTGAGCTGCCACCTGTCCTGGGAGCCGCAGGCCGCCCTGCGCCGCGAGCAGCAGGTGCTCGCCCTCGACGAGATCTGCCAGGCCGCGGAGCAGGCGCACGTCGTGCTGTGCGGCGACTTCAACACCGCGCCCTCGGCGGCGGCCATCCGCTTCCTGACCGGCTGCGACTCCCTCGCCGGGCGCGGCACGTTCTTCCGCGACGCCTGGGCGCGCCGGCACCCGTCGTCCACCGAGGGCTTCACCTACGCCAGCGAGAACCCGCGCGCGGTCCGGTGGATCGAGCAGAACCGGCGCATCGACTACGTCTTCGTGCGCGGCCCGGTGCTCTCGCAGGGCGAGCACGCCATCCTCGACTCCCGCGTCGTGCTCGACAGCCCCGCCGCGGACGGGACGTGGCCCAGCGACCACTTCGGAGTGCTGGCGGTCGTCCGCCTGACCCCCTTCCCCACAGCCCCCTGACGACTCATGCGTAAGTGAAGCTCAAGCCCGCCATTAGCGCCGCTGGGCAGGGCTTTTTCGCCCGAGAAAACCTCCCCCATTCGGGTTGAGCAAACCGGGTCGCTCGTCTAGCATCTGGCCGACCAATCCGGCCGACGACAGCTCAGACTCCGAGGCGCTCCTTGAAGACCGCCAAGAACGCGATCTCACCCCAGATCTTCACCACTTACGACATCGGTCGCATGACTGGCACGGACCCGACGACGGTCCACAAATGGATCGACAAGGGCCTGCTGCGCGGCTACCGGACGCCCGGAGGGCACCGGCGGGTCCGCGGCGAGGACCTGCGCAACTTCCTCAACGCCCACCGCATGCCCATCCCGCGCGAGCTGGGCGGGGCGGATTCGCTGCGAGTGATGCTGGTGGACGGCGAGCCGGAAGCGCTCAAGAACCTGGCCCGGGCCATCAAGCGCCTCAAGCCCGCCTGGGATCTCGTCACCTCCGAGAGCGGCGTGGACGCGCTGCTGACGCTGCCGCAGGCGCAGCCCGACGTGCTGGTCTACGACCTGGCGATCGCCGACGCGGACGGCCTGGCGGTCTGCCAGCAGCTTCGCGGACACACCGAGACGGCCTCGGTGAAGGTGTTGGCGGTCTCGGCCCGGCCCAGCCCGGAGCTGGAGAAGAGGGCGACGGCGGCAGGCGCGTGCGCGTGCCTGAAGAAGCCGATGGTGCCGGGCGAGCTGGTCTCGGCCATCGAGCTGGCGGCGGGCATCGAGCCCACGCTGACCCCGAACTGAAGCGTCCGGTCCCGCGGGCGCCCGGCCTCCCGCGCCCGCAGCGACAGGCCTCCGTGCCTGTCGGCCCGCCGGGAATGGTTGACGGGTGAGCCTGGAGTTGGGTACTCGCCCACCACCATGCCCAGCACGCCCAGCAAGGAACTGAAGACCTTCCCGAACCCGGCGCCCGACCGCGACTACGAGATCGCCTTCGACTGCCCGGAGTTCACCTGCCTCTGCCCGATGACCGGGCAGCCCGACTTCGCCAAGCTCAAGATCACCTACGTGCCCGACCGCCTGTGCGTCGAGCTCAAGAGCCTCAAGCTCTACCTGTGGTCCTACCGGAACGAGGGCGCCTTCCACGAGGCGGTCACCAACCGCATCTGCGACGACCTGTTCAAGCTGCTCGCGCCGCGCAAGGTGGTGGTGGTCGGCGACTTCAACGTCCGCGGCGGCATCGGCACCGTCGTCACCGTGGACCGGCGCAAGGGCAAGAAGCGCTGACCCGCTCGTCGCCTCCACGCCCCGCCATCCGTAGTCCTCGCGCCTCACCCCTGTAGCTGCCACCCGACAAGTCGGGCGCGGCGGGAGCGCGCCTCGCGAGGGAAGCCGGGCTGGCCCGCGCCTTGCCATGGCGCGACCCCATGGCCCGCTCCGTTGCCCTCGCCCTCGCACCCGCCGCGCTTCTCGCCTGCCTGCTCTGTTCGCCGAACCCGGCCCGCGCCAACGTCGTCTGGCGCGGCGACTTCGAGACCGGCGACCTGTCGCAGTGGTCCAAGTCGCAGATCGTCTCCGCCGACCGGATGCAGGTGGTCGCCTCCCCGGTGGCGCAGGGCAGCCGCGCGGTGCGGGTGCTGGTGAAGAAGGGAGACAACCCCATCGGCGCCTCCGGCAACCGCAACGAGCTGCTCTACCTGTCGTACGAGCCGCAGGGCAGCGAGCGCTGGTACCGCTGGCAGACGATGTGGGACCCGTCCTATCCCTCGGTGGCGACCTGGCAGCTCTTCACCCAGTGGCACCACTCCGGCGACGGCGGCTCCCCGCCGCTCGAGTTCTACGTCTACGCCGAGGAGGTCCGCCTGCGGGTCAACGCCAGCACCATCGTCTGGACCGCGCCGCTGCAGCGCGGCGTCTGGCACGACTTCGTGATGCACGCCAAGTGGTCGCCCGACGCCAGCGAGGGCTTCCTGGAGCTCTGGTACGACGGCGCGCTCGCGCTGCCCAAGCGCTTCGTCCAGAACCAGTTCGCCGGGGAGACGAACTACCTCAAGCAGGGCCTGTACCGCAGCGACACGGTCGACGAGGATGGCATCGTCTTCCACGACGGCTTCACCATCGGCGAGACGGAGGCCGACGTGCGCGGCCCGACGCCGGTCTCGCCGGACGCGGGAGCGAAGCCGCTGGCTGGACCCGATGCGGCCGGGAGCGAGCCCGTGGGACCCGATGCCGGCGCTCCGCCGCCGCCTGCTCCCGGGCCGGACGCGGCCGCGAGCGAGCCGGACGCCGCCCCGCGCGCCGCGCCGGATGCGAGCCCGGTCGGGATCCCGCCGGCCGATGCAGCGCTCACTGGATCGATCGTCCCGGCGGACGCGAGCGGGACGTTGCCCGACGCAGGAGGGGACCCGGTGGTTCCCGCACCGGCGCCGGAGCCCGCGACGGGCTGCACCACGGCAGGAGGAGAGCTCATGGTCCCGGCACTGGCGATGATCGTCGTCGGAGTGCTCTTGCTGATGCGGCGCCGCAAGGACTGACCCCGCCCGGCCGGCGTACGGTCCCGTCCCGCAAAAAGACCGCCGGCCGGAACCCCGAGGGGCGCCGGCCGGCGGAACGACTCATGAATGACCTGCGGCCTGGAACCTAGGCCTTCTTCTTCAGGATGATGCGCGCGTCGACGACCCGCAGGCCCTTGCCCTCTTCGTAGAGCATGATCGGGTTGGCGTCGGTCTCGGCGATCTCGTCGCCCAGGTCGAACACCAGCTGCGACAGGCGGCTGATGGTCTCGGACAGCTTCTCCTGGTCGAGCCGCTTCTCGCCGCGCACGCCCTGGAGGATCGGGTACGCCTTGATCTCCGGGAGCATCTTCATCGCGCACTGCGGGCTGAACGGCGCCACGCGGAAGGTCACGTCCTTGAGGACCTCCACGAAGATGCCGCCGAGGCCGAACATGCAGGTGGGGCCGAAGGCGGCGTCGTTGACCGAGCCGACGATGACTTCCTTGCCCAGCGGCGCCATCTCCAGCACCAGCACGCCGTGGATCTGGGCGTCGGCCTTGTACTTCTTGGCGTTGGCCAGGATGGTGTCGTAGGCGGCGCGCACGCCCGCGTCGTCCTTGATGTTGACCTTCACGCCGCCGGCGTCCGACTTGTGCACGATCTGCGGCGAGACGATCTTCATGACCACCGGGTAGCCGATCTTCTTGGCGATGGCGACGGCGTCGTCGGAGGTCTTGGCGACCTTGCCGTCGGTCACCGCCAGGCCGTAGGCGCGGAACAGCTCCTTGGCCTCCGGCTCGGTCAGGACGGCGCGGCCGTCCTTGCGCGCGGCGGCGATGATGTCGCGGCAGATCTTCTGGTCGATGCCGGCGTAGGGCTTGAAGTCCGGCTCGCAGCCCTCGGCCTGGAAGCGCGCGACGGTGCGCAGCGCGGAGAGCGCCGCCATGGCCTTGCTGGGGTCGTCGTACATCGGGATGTTCTTCGACCCGAGCAGCTCGCTGGCCTTGGTGCACTGCTCGCCGCCGACGAAGCAGGCGACCACCGGCTTGCTCGTCACGCCGGTGCTCTCGATGGCCTTGATGACGCCCTCGGCGATCTCCACCGGCTTGGTCACCGCGGTCTCGCAGTACAGCACCGCCAGGCCGCTGCACCAGTCGCTCTTGAGGCCGACGGCGATGGCGTCCTGGTAGCCCTTGAGGCCGGCGCCGCCGGTGATGTCCACCGGGTTCTTGGGGCTGCCGAAGTCGGGCATGCACTTCTTGAACTCTTCCTGCAGGTCCTTGGGCGCCGGCTTGAGCGGCACGCCGTGGAACTCGGCCGCGTCGGAGGCGAGCACGCCGATGCCGCCGCCGTTGGTGATGACGAGGATGTTGTCGCCCTTCATCGCCGGCTGCATGGCCATGGCCTGCGACTTGTTGAGGAAGTCGTCCAGGTCGTTGGCCCACACCACGTGCGCCTGGTCGAAGGCGGCGCGGTAGACCTTGGCGCTGCCGGCGAGCGAGCCGGTGTGCGAGGCGGCGGCGGCGGCGCCGTGGGCGCTGACGCCGGCCTTGATGGCGATGATGGGCTTGCCCGCGCGGCGGCCGGCCTCGAGGAAGCTGCGGCCGTTCTTGATGCCCTCGACGTAGAGGGCGATGGCGGAGGTGTCCTTGTCCTGGGCGTAGTAGTCGATGCAGTCGGCGAAGTCGACGTCGGCCATGTTGCCCAGGCTGATCATCGAGGAGACGCCCAGGCGGCGCACGAAGGTGGCCATGTCCAGGGCGATGAGCAGCGCGCCGGACTGGCTGATGAGGGCGGTGCGGCCGTTGTAGGGCAGGCAGGGCGCGAACGAGGCGTTGGCCTTGCAGGGGTTCATCAGCACGCCGACGATGTTCGGGCCGACCACGCGGCCGCCGGCGTCGAGGGCGGTCTGGACCAGCTTGTCCTCACCGGCCTTGTTGCCCGTCTCCGAGTAGCCGGAGGTGATGACGATGTAGCCCTTCACCTTCTTGCGGGCGCACTCGTCGGCGACGCCCTGGCAGAACTTCTCGGGCACGCAGAAGACGGCCATGTCGATGTCGCCGGGGACGTCGTTGATCGTCGGGTACGCCTTGCGGCCGAGGATCTCCCCGCCCTTGGGGTTGATGGGGTACAGCGCGCCCTTGTAGCCGCCGTCGATCAGGTTCTTGAGGACCTGGTTGCCGATGCCCGGCTTGGCCGACGCGCCGATGACGGCGACGTTCTTGGGGTTGAAGATCGCATCGAGTTCCTTGAGCTTCGCGGTCATGTCGGCCATGGGCCTTCTCTCCTTGGTTGCTTGACGACCGTGCGCCTGTGCGCCGGGCGTGTGCGGCGGGTCTGGTCGAGGATGCCCGGGGGAACCTCACAACACCCGTCCGAGCGGTCCAAAACGTGGCACACCTTACAACTGCTCGCCCCCCGGGTCCAACCGTTAGAGCCCACCCTGCCGGGGCATCCCAACCTATTAGAATGCCTATGAAAAGCGAGTAGACGGCCTACCAGGGCGTCCCCGTTCGACAGACCTCGAACAAGCCGGGTTCGCGGCACGTTCCTGCCGCCGGAAGAGCGGGCTCCCGACGACCGGTTTTCAGGCTCTCAGGCTGGCGAGCGCTCGCTCGAAATCGGCCGGCAGCGGGGCCTCCACGTCCACCCCCTTCAGGGTCGGGCTGCCGGAGATCCGCAGCTTGGAGGCATGGAGGGCGTGCCGGCCGATCGCGGCTGCGGCCGGGTGCTGGCGCACCGCGTCAGGTCCGTAGAGCGAGTCCGCGAGCACCGGGAAGCCGGCGTCGGCGGCTTGGACGCGGATCTGGTGGGTGCGCCCGGTCTCGAGCACGACCTCCAGGAGAGCGGCGCCCTTGAGCCGCTCGCGCACCGTGAAGGACAGCGCCGCGCGCCGGGCGGAAGGAGTCCGAGTCGTGAACCTGCGGCGGTCGTTCGGGTCTCGGGTATAGGGCCCCTCGAGCCGGAGCGTGTCGGGCGGCTCTCCCAGGACGATCGCGAGGTAGCGCTTGTCGACCTGGCCTGCTCCGAAGGCGGCCTTGAGCTTGATCAGGGCGTCGTCAGAGCGGGCGAGGGCGAGGCAGCCGGTGGTCTCGCGGTCCAGGCGGTGGGCGACTCCCGGTGCCGCGACGCCGCAAGACTCGCAGCCGCCGACCCGCGCGCCGACGATCTCCACGATCGACCGGCCCTTGCCCTCGGACTCGACGACCAGCCCGGGCGGCTTGTCGATCACGACGAGGTCGGTGTCCTGGTAGAGGACCGGGACCTCGGGGGCATCGGGGGCCGCCACGACGGGCCTGGCCTCGGGCAGCTCCACCTCGACCTCTTCGTTGCCCCACAGCTTGCGGCCGGCGTTCGCCGCCTTGCCGCGGATGCGCACGTGGATGGTCGAGAGGTCGATGCCGGGCAGGGCCTTGTCCAGGAAGCGGTCGAGGCACTTGCCGGCGTCGGCCGGGGTCACTTGCAGCTTGCGCAGCGTCATCAGGCTCCCAGAGGGACGACCACGAGGATCGCCCAGTCCCACAGAAGGTGGCACAGCACCGGCGCCCAGAGGCTCTTCGTCGCCGCACGCAGCAGGCCCCAGAACAGCCCGCAGGGAATCGTCAGGGCGATGAGCGCCCAGTTGCAGGAGGCGAGGTGCGCGAGCGTGTAGAGGCCGACCGCCGCCGGCACCGCGAGCCAGCGTCCCAGCCGCTGCTCGAGCGCGCCTTGGAGGGCGCCTCGATAGATCAGCTCCTCGCTCAGCACCACGAAGGGCAGGGCGAGCCACGCCTGCCAGGTGTTGGGGTGCCCCAGCAGCCGGTAGAGGCCGTTCACCGCGTCCCACAGTCCCGGGACGAGCTTCCAGGCCGGCGGGTAGAGCAGGAGGCTCGCGGCGATCTGGAAGGCGGCCGCGGCGAGCCCCAACCCCAGCGCCGAGAGCGCCGGCCGCGAGACGCGGCGCAGGCTCGGCTCCGACCAGAGCGCGAGGCCGTCGAGGAGGAAGGCGGCGGTGCAGATGGGAAGCCAGACCCCGGTGATGGAAGCGGTGAGGAAGGCGCAGTTCCAGAGCACGAACGCGGCGCCGGCGAGGAGGGCCACGCGCGGCGGGTGGATCTCGAGCTCGGTGTGCATGCGCGCGGGAGTCTAGCGGTTCACGGCGGGCCTGCGCGTCTGCTTCTTCGGCGCTCTTCGTCCGGAACCCGCCACCTCGGGGCGCGCCCCGCTCAGGCAGGTTGCCGATCAGGCCCGTGCTGCCCAGATTGCGCTCGCCCGTGCAACCCTCTCTCCCGCCTGGCTCCGAGAAGCCGTACGACGTCGCCACCACGCCGGCCTCGGGGCCGGCCGTCTTCGGCGAGAAGGGCCGTGCGGTCGACGAGGCCATCGCCAAGCGGCGCAGCGAGCCCGCCTCGCTCGTGAGCCTGCTCGTCGAGCTGTACCGGCTGCTGGGGCCGCTCGCGCCGCCGGCCATCGACTACGTCGCGCTGCGCCTGCGGCTGCCGCAGGAGGCCATCGCCTCGCTGGCGAACGCCTACAAGGTCGCCGACCCCAACGTCTCGGTGCCGCGCCTGGGCCTGTGCATCAACGGGCCGTGCGCCGCGCGCGGGGGGGCCGAGGTCGAGCGCATCCTCAAGGAGAAGGGCGTCCCGTTCGAGCCGCTGCGCTGCCAGGGCTCCTGCGACCTGGGGCCCATCGCCTGCTACCACCACGGCGCGCCGCTCGCCATCAGCGCCGCCCGCGCCCGCTCGCTGGCCAAGGCCGACCCGGGCGACTGGGAGGACCTGCTCGCGGTCGAGAAGCCGGTGCACGCCTTCAAGACCGAGCCGCGCGCGGCCTTCACCAACATCTTCGCCAAGGGCTCTCACCAGCTGGCCACGGCCCGCCGGCACGGGGTGTACGCGCCGCTGGAAGCCGCGGTGAGGGAGCCGCCCGAGAAGGTGCTCGCCGCCATCGAGGACGCCGGCCTGCTGGGCGCCGGCGGCTTCGGCGAGAAGACCGCCGACCGCTGGCGCAAGGCCCGCCAGGCGTCGGGCAGCCCGCGCTACCTGCTCATCGACGCGGCGGAACGCGAGCCGGGCTCGTTCAAGGACCGCATCCTGCTCGAGCGCGACCCGCACCTCGTGCTGTCCGGCGCCGCGCTGGCCGCCTACGCCGTCGGGGCGACCGAGGCCTTCCTGTGCCTGCGCCTGGAGTACGAGCTGGCCCAGGAGCGGCTGCGCGCGGCGATCGAAGAGGCCTTCCGCGCCGGGTACCTGGGCGAACGCGTGGCCGGCTCGGACAGCTTCTCGCTGCGCCTGGACATCCGGCTGGTGGCGCCGCCGTACTTCGCGGGGGAAGCCGGCGCCCTGGTCGACGCGCTCGAAGGCAAGCCGCCGAGGAGCGCCCCGGCCCCGGTGGCGCTCTTCGGGCAGCCGACGCTCGTCCACAACGTCGAGACCCTGGCGCGCCTGCCGTCCATCGTCGGGCGAGGCGGCGCCTGGTGGCGCTCTCTCGGCTCCGGCGGCGGACTGCTCGTCTGCTGCCTCTCCGGCGACCTCAAGCGACCGGGCGCCTACGAAGTGGCACGCGGCACACCCATTCGCGACCTCATCGACGGGTTGGGCGGCGGCCCCGCCCAGGGCAAGCTCGTCACCGGAGCGCAGATTGGCGGCTCGTCCGGCGCCTACCTGCCCGCGAGCCTGCTCGACCTCCCGCTCGACGACGCCGCCCTCGCTCCCCACGGCGCCTTCGTCGGGATCGGGTCGGTGATGGCCTTTACCGAAAAGACCTGCGTGCTGGACCTGGCCCGCCGCGAGGCCGCCTTCTTCGCCCGCGAGTCCACGCCCGGCTGCCCGGCATGCCGACTTCTTACCGGGGTGGCGCAAAAGATCGATGAGACTGGAAACCTGGACGAGTTGAGAGCATCTGTCGAAGAGATCGAGGTTGCTGCCCGAGCGGGGGGCTGTGCGCTCTCTCTTCGGGCCGTCGTCCCTATCGCCTCGTTGTTGCGGCACTTTTCCGCCGCCGCCGCCGACCACGCGGAAGGGCGCTGTTCCTGCGCTTTGAAAAAAAAGCCGCGGTGAACGCCCCCCGTTAAGAAGGTCAAGCACTATCCGATTGTCTGTTTGACGGTGGGATACCGTGTGGGTATGGTGCGGCTTTGCGATGCCGGCTGCGCATCCCACCGGTCGGAGATCGTTAGGGTTTTTATGGGCAAGCCCGATCAGAGCGAGGGTCGCCGAGGCGAGCTTCACGCGCGGCTGGAACAGCTGCAAGCGGAGCTCGCCGGCCTCCACTCGCAACTGGCCAAACTCGGACCCGGAGAGGCCCTGCCCGGACTGTTCGTGCTGGTGGACGTCGGCGAGCAGGTCGCGGCGCTGCCCTCCTCGCTGGTCCTCGAGGTGGTGCGCCTGGTCCAGACCACCCACCTCCCCGAGTCGCCCGCCCACGTCCTGGGGACCTTCGTCTACCGCGGCGAGCCCGCCCTGGCCGTCGACCTCAAGCGCTACCTGGGGATGACCCAGGCAGAGCCCGACCTCGACGCGCACATGGTGGTGCTGGCCACCGCCCGCCCGATGGCCATCGTCGTCGACCGCGTTCGCGCGCTGGTCGAGGCGCCCAAGGTCGCCGAGGCCCCCGCGGGCGCCGCGCGCTGGCTCACCTCGCCGCTGGTCGCCGCGCTCTGCCACGCCGAGGGTTCGCTGGTCGCGGTGCTGCGGGTGGAGCCCCTGCTCGAAGGGGTCCCGTCATGAGCGCGGTGCCCGGCGCCGAGCTCGAGAGGATCGAGGGCATTCTGCAACAGGCGTGCGGGCTGTCCCTCTCCCCCGCGCTGCGCCGCGGCCTCACCTCCGCGGTGGGCCACGCCGCCAAGGCGATGGACCTGCCGCAAGACCGCTTCGTGCGCCGCCTGCTCACCGGCGAGGCCGACTGCGTGGCCATGCTGGTCGAGCAGTCGGTCATCGGCGAGACGTACTTCTTCCGCCACCCCGAGCAGTTCGCGGCCCTGCGCGAGAAGCTGTCCTCCGACTTCGCCGACCTGGCCGCGGTCTCGGTCTGGTCGGCGGGCTGCGCCTCCGGCGAGGAGCCCTACTCGGTGGCCATGGCGCTGCTCGACGCCGGCCGCGCCCGCCGCGCCGACCGCATCCTGGCCACCGACGTCTCGGAGCTGGCCCTGGCCAAGGCCCGGGCGGCCAACTACGGCAAGTGGTCGCTGCGCCGGCTGGACCCGAACCTCCAGAAGCTCTACTTCGAGCCCAAGGGCGAGCAGCTGGTCGTCAAGGACGAGGCCAAGAAGCGCGTCGAGTTCCGCCAGCACAACCTGGTGCACGACCCCGCGCCCGTCACCGGCTGCCAGCTCGTCCTCTGCCGCAACGTCCTCATCTACTTCAACCCCGAGACCGCCGCGGGCGTGCTGCGCAAGCTCTCCGAGGCCCTGGCCCCGGGCGGTTACCTGGTCTTGGGTCCGGTCGAGGTGAGCCTGGCGACCACCTTGCCGCTCGAGTGGCTGGAGCTGTCCGGGGCGACGCTGTTGCGCCGCCCGGCCCCCGGCGACCGGCCGCGCCTCGACAAGAAGCTCGCCGCGCCGCCGGCCTTCGCCCCCTCCCGGCCCGCCTCGCGGCCCTCCCGGCCCTCCAAGCCCTCGCGGCGCGCCTCGTCGCCGAGCCTGCCGGTCGCCGCCGCGGCGGTCCCGGCGGCGCCCCCCGGCCCGTCGTCGCGCTTCGAGCTGGCCCGCGAGGCGGTGCACAGCGGGCGGCTGGACGAGGCGGAGCGGCTGGCGAAGGAGGAGATGTCGCCCGAGTCATTCCTCCTGCTGTCGATGGCCGCGGAGAGCCGCGGCGACCTGAAGGCCGCGGTGGACCAGGTGCGCAAGGCGCTCTACCTCGAGCCCTCGCTCGCCACCGGCCACGCCTTCCTGGTCGCGCTCTACCAGCGCCTGGGGAAGCCGGGCGAGGCGGAGCGGGCCCGGCGCAACGCGCTGGACGCGCTGGCGGGGATGGACGAGGGGGCGATGCTGCGCGGCGTCGAGGCCATGACGGCCGGGGCGCTGCGACGAGCCCTGGAGCCGGTCGCGCGAAGGTAAGATGAAGCAGCCCGGCAAGAGGAGATTCTGCCTGTGACGAACGTACCGGCCGCCCCCCACGCCAACGCCCCCCATTCGCCGGCGGGCGCCCCTGCGCCCGCCGCGGGCCAGGCCCCCGGCGCCCCGCCCACGCGCCGCGGCGCGGGGCTGATGCGGCTGGTGTTGCTGCTCATCGCCCTGCCGGCCATCGGCCTGACCCTCATCCTCAACGGCGTCTTCTGGGACCAGACCCGCAAGCTGGGCGCCAACGAGACCCGCCTGCGCGGCACCTCGATCGCCAAGGAGCTGGCGGTCAACGTCTCGCTGTACATGCTCGACCGCGCCGGCGTGCAGGGCATCGCCCAGAAGACCCTGGACCAGGTGGACGAGGACCTCGTCTACGTGGTGGTCAAGGACGCCAAGAACGAGGTCATCGCCGAGGCCCGCAAGGCCGACCTCTCCAAGGCCGCCAGGGAGGAGCTCTGGGAGAGCTCCGGCAACGCCGCCGAGGCCGCCGCGCAGCGCCGGATCACCGGCGTCAACGTGGTGCCCATCAGCGCCCCGGTGTTCGTCGAGGACCTGGGCAGCACCGACGACCTGGGCATCCTGCCGGGCAGCGAGGCGGCCCCCGAGCCCAAGAAGGCCGGCGGCGAGCGCAAGGCGGTGGGCAAGGTCCTCCTCGGCCTGCGCACCGACCGCATCGACCGCGAGATCTTCAAGGCGTCCGGGTTTGCCTTCGGCATCACCCTCGCCGTGCTGCTGGGGTCGCTGATCGTGGCCATCGCCGTGGCCCGCCGCCTGGTCCAGCGCGTCGAGCGCCTGGCCTTCGGCGCCGCGGCCATCGCCGGCGGCGACCTCGGCCACCAGGTCGTCCAGGAGGGCTCCGACGAGGTCGGCGACCTGGCGAAGGCCTTCGGCACCATGGGCTCGGCCCTGCGGACCATGGTGGTGGACCTGCGCGCGGCCGCCTCGGACGTGGAGCGCGAGGCGAGCGCCATCCTCGCCACCTCCACCGAGCAGTCGGCCATGGCCAGCCAGCAGGCCTCGGCCATCAACGAGACCTCCACCACCGTCACCGAGATCGCCCAGACCAGCAAGCAGGCCACCGAGCACGCCGACCAGGTCATCAAGCTGGCGCAGCGCAGCGAGGACCTCTCGCGCGAGGGCCAGAAGGTGGTCGAGGACGCCATCGGCGGCATGGAGAAGATGGCCGAGCAGGTCAAGGTCATCGGCGCCGCGGTCACCGACCTGCGCGAGCGCACCCTTCAGATTGGTGACATCATCTCCACGGTGAAGGACCTCGCCGAGCAGTCGAACCTGCTGGCCCTCAACGCCTCCATCGAGGCCAGCAAGGCCGGCGAGCACGGCCGCGGCTTCGCGGTGGTGGCCATGGAGATGCGCAACCTCGCCGAGCAGTCCAAGGCGGCCGCCGGCCAGGTGCGCGGCATCCTCTCCGAGGTGCAGAAGGGCACCCGCGCCGCGGTGGCGGTGACCGAGGAGGGCAGCAAGCGCGCCCACGCGGCCATCGGCCTGGCCCAGAGCGCGGGCACCTCGATCATGGGGCTGGCCGACGTCATCCGCGACTCGTCGGTGGCCGCCCGGCAGATCGCCAGCAACACGCGGCAGCAGACCATCGGCGTCGAGCAGATCGTCTCGGCCATCACCGAGCTGTCCTCGGCGATGAACGACACGCTCGAGGGCACCAAGCGCATCGAGAGCGTGGCCGGCAACCTGAACACCGTCTCCCGCAGGCTCACCGAGATCGTCGGGCGCTACCGGACTTAAAGAGCGCGCAAGCAGCAGATAGGGGTGAGGGAAGTGGAGGAGTGCCAATGAAGGTCCTCATCGTCGAAGACACCAAGACCATCACCTCGCTGCTTCAGGTGTACCTGATGGGCTGGGGGCTGGATTTCGTCGAGGCCAAGGACGGCGAGGAGGGGCTGCGCAAGGCGCGCGAGACCCGTCCGGACCTCATCCTCAGCGACGTGCGCATGCCGGTGATGGACGGCTTCGAGCTGTGCGCCGCCGTCCGCTCCGACAAGGAGCTGTTCTCGACCCCGGTGGTGCTCCTGACCACCCTCAAGGACGAGGCCAGCCGCCAGAAGGGGCGCCTGGTGGGCGCCACGGCCTTCCTCTCCAAGCCCGTCTCCGTCGACGAGCTGCGCGAGAAGGTGGGCTCGCTGCTCAAGCTGCCGATGCGCAAGTAGCCCCACCGCCTTCCGGGTCCCCACGCGATGGCCGACACCCCGCCCAAGAGCGACAAGCGCACCGGCTTCGACGAGCTCTACCGCCGGCTCGAAGAGGCCGAGCGCACGCTCTCGCGCGGCGCGGAGCGCACCCCCGAGGAGCGCTCCAAGGTGCTCTCCGAGCGCGCCCAGGCGCTCTCCAGCGCCCGCGAGCGGGAGAAGGCCGACCGCCAGGTGCTGGAGGTCGTCGCCTTCCGCGTCGGCGGCGAGCGCTACGGGGTGCCCATCGAGAAGGTGGACGAGATCCTGGAGATCCGCGGGCTGTGCCCGCTGATGGGCGCGCCCCGCCACGTGCTGGGGGCGCTGGTCGCCCGCAGCCGGGTGCTGCCGGTCCTCGACCTGCGCCAGATGCTGGGCCTCGAGGGCGGCGGCATGAGCGACCTGACCAAGGTGGTCGCGCTGGCCGAGGGCGAGGAGCTGCTCGGCCTGGCCGTCGAGGAGGTGGAGGGGAAGCTCGAGCTCCCGCGCGCCCAGGGCGCGACGCCGGTGGCCGGCCCGTTCCTGTTCGTGACCGCCGACCGGCTGGCGGTCCTCGACCTGACGCAGTTGGTCGACCCTTCCTCGGCCGCCGCCGCCACGCCTTCGCAGGCCTAAGGACGCGCACTTGGAACCCTCCCTGCTCCAGAAGCTGTGGCCGGTCTTCGTCGAGGAGGCGCGCGAGCACCTCCAGGAGATCGCCGCCGGCGTGCTCGAGCTGGAGAAGGGCACCGCCCCCGACGGGCTGCTCACCGCCATGCGCCGCACCGCGCACGGCCTGAAGGGCTCCGCCTCCAGCCTGGGCCTGTCCGACCTCGAGAAGCTCTCCCACGCCATCGAGTCGGCGCTGGTCGGCCGCACCGAGAAGCAGAAGCTGGAGGGCGCGCGGGTCGAGGCCCTGCTCGCCGCCGTCGACGCCGGCGAGGAGGCGCTGCGCCGCGGCGATGCCGGCCGGGATCCCACCGTCGAGGCCCTCGAGTCGCTGCTCGCGGCGCTCTCCGGGGTCGAGGCCCCGCCGCCCGCGCCCGCCCCCGCCGAGCCGAGCGCGCTCGAGCAGATGTGGCCCGTCTTCCGCGCCGAGGCCAGCGACCACGCCGCGCGCGTCAAGAAGACCCTCGCCGACGCCCGCCCCGGCGCGCCGCTGGACCCCGCCGAGGCCGACGCCCTCACCAAGATCGCCCAGAGCCTGCGCTCGTCGGCGCGGCTGCTCGGCGCGCAGGCGATGGAGAAGAGCGCCGCGCGCCTGCAGGACCTGCTCACCGCCTGCAAGGGCTGCCCGTCGGCCAAGCAGCTCGAGGGGCTGGGCCAGGCCGTCACCGCGCTCGAGGCGGCGCTGGGCCCCGAGCCCGTCGCCGCTCCCGACCCCGGCGCGGCGGGCGAGAGCGCCCAGGCCGAGCCCGAGTCGTCCGACGCCTCCGAGGCCGACGACCCCGCCGGCGACGCCACCCTCAACGGCATCTTCGCCCACGAGTCGATGGAGGCGCTGGCCGCGCTCGAGGGCAGCATCCTCGCCCTGGTCGCGCCCAACTGCGAGGGCCGCCCGCAGGTGGTCGAGGACGCGGTGCGCCGCGCCCACAACCTGAAGGGCTCCGCCGGCGCCATCGGCGCCCTGGCCATCGCCGAGACCGCCGGGCGGCTCCAGGGCACCTTGGCCAAGATGGCCGAGCCGGGCATCCCGGCGAGCAAGGCCGCCGCGTCCGCCGCCGAGGACCTGGTCGGCCTGCGCGAGGCCCTGGACGCCTTCGCCCGGGCCGCCGACGCCGCCCCCGAGCCCCGGGGCGGCGCCGCCGAGCCGGCCGCCGCCTCCTCCGCCGCCGAGGCCTCGGCCGCGCCGGGCGCCGAGCCGGGGGGGACGTCCACCGCCGCCGCGCTCTCCGCCGTCGCCGACCGCACCATCCGCGTCTCGGTCAACACCCTCGAGTCGGTGGCCCGGCAGGTGGAGGGCTTCACCCTGCTGCGCGCCCGCGAGGAGCGCCGCGGCCGCGAGATCGCCGCGCAGGCCTCCGCGCTGGCCGAGGTCCGCGCCCTCTGCCAGCGGGCGCTCGAGGAGCTGCGCCACGCCGAGCAGCACGGGCCCATGGAGGTGCTGGACGAGGCGCTCTCGCGGCTGCGCCAGCAGGAGCGCGCGCTGGCCCGCGTCGGCCAGGAGCAGACCCGCGAGGCCGAGCAGATCCGCCTGGTGTCGACGGTGGTGCGCGAGGACCTGCGCGACCTGCGCATGGTGCCCAGCGCCAACGCCCTCGAGCCCCTGCGGCGCACGGTGCGCGAGGTGTCCGGCCGCGTGGGCAAGCCGGTCGACCTGGTCCTCAAGGGCGGCGACGTGCGGCTCGACCGGCGCATCCTCGACGAGCTCAAGGAGCCGCTGCAGCACCTGGTGCGCAACGCCATCGACCACGGCATCGAGCCCGCCGAGGCGCGCAAGGCGGCGGGCAAGCCCCCGGTCGGCTCGCTCGAGGTGCGGGTGGAGCGGCGCGGGCACCGCATCGCGGTGGTCGTCGAGGACGACGGCGCCGGGATGAGCGCCGAGCGCGTGCGCCAGGCGGCCGTGCGCCGCGGGCTGCTCACGCCCCAGGAGGCGGCGCAGATGCTCGACGCCGAGGTGCTGCGCCTGGTGTTCAAGGCCGGCTTCTCCACCGCCGAGAAGGTCACCGCCATCTCCGGGCGCGGCGTGGGCCTGGACGTGGTGCAGGCCACCGCCCACAAGCTGCGCGGCGCGGCCGACCTGTGGACCGAGCTCGGCAAGGGCACGCGCTTCACCATGGACCTGCCGCTGACCCTGGCGGCGACGCTGGCGGTGGTGGTGCGCTGCGGGCAGGACAGCGCGGCGCTGCCCTACGAGGCGGTGGAGCGCATCCTGCGGCTGACGGCCAAGGACCTGGGCACGGTGGCGGGCCGCGCCGCGGTGCTGGTCGAGGGCGTGCAGCTGCCCTTCGCCTCGCTGGCCCAGGTGGTGGGCAGCGAGAGCGGCCGGCTGCCCGGCGAGAGCTCGCGGGCGCAGCCGGCGGTGCTGGTCAACGCCGGCGGCGCGCGGCTGGTGCTGGCGGTGGACGAGGTGGCCGGCCAGCACGAGGTGGTGGTGCACCCCCTGGGCAAGCACCTGTCGCGCACCGCGCACCTGGCGGGCGCCGCGGTGCTCGAGGACGGCCGGGTGGTCTCGGTGCTCAACGTCGCCGAGCTGGTGCGCCAGGCGCGCCCGCTCACGCGCCGCTCCAGCTCCGCCGAGGAGGCGACCCGGGTGCTGGTCGTCGACGACTCGCTGACCACGCGCTCGGCGATGAAGGCGGTCCTGGAGATCGCCGGCTACCAGGTGGTGCCGGCCGCCGACGGCGAGGAGGCGCTCGCGCTGCTCAAGCAGACGCCGTGCGTGCTGGTGGTCACCGACGTGCAGATGCCGCGCATGGACGGCCTGACGCTCACCAAGCGCATCAAGGCCGACCCCAAGCTCGCGGGCATGCCGGTCATCGTCGTCACCTCGCTCGACACGCCCGGCGACCGGGCGGCGGGCCTGGAGGCCGGCGCCGACGGCTACCTGGTCAAGCGCGACGTCGAGCGCGGCAAGCTCCTGGAGCTGGTCCGGCAGCTGATGCCGGTGCGGGAGAGTCGGGGGGAGAGGGCGTGAGTGACCGGATGATCCGTTGCCTGATCGTCGACGACTCCCCGACCTTCCGGGCGGTGATGCGGCGCGTGCTGCTCAAGTCGGGCGTCGTGGAGATCGTCGGGGAGGCCGCCGACGGGGAGGAGGCCGTCTCCCGCGCCGTGGCGCTGCGGCCCGACGTCATCACCATGGACGTGCGCATGCCCCGCCGCGATGGCCTGCAGGCCATCGCCGAGATCATGCGCGTGCAGCCCTCGCGCATCGTGGTGGTCAGCGCGGTCGCCGGCGACGGCAACGAGGAGCTGACCTTCCAGGCGCTGAAGCTGGGCGCGGTCGAGGTGCTGGGCAAGCCCACCGCGCTCAGCGCGCCGGCCTTCGAGCAGCAGGCCAACGCCATCCGCCAGAAGGTGCTGGAGGTCGCGCGCATCGCCTCCCCGGCCTCCCTGCCGCGCGCCCCGGCCGTCTCCGCCCCGGTCGCGGTGCCCGCCGCGCCCGTCCCGGCGCCCCGCGGCCCGCGCCCGGTCGTCGCCCACGGCAAGTCGCTCTGCTGCATCGGCATCGTCGCCTCCACCGGCGGGCCGCCCGCGCTCAACAAGGTCCTCTCCGCCCTGCCGGCCTCCTTCCCGGTGCCCATCCTGGTGGTGCAGCACATCGCCGCCGGCTTCGGCGAGGGCATGGTGCGCTGGCTGGCGGCGCAGTGCGCGGTGAAGGTGAAGGTGGCCAAGGCCGGCGACGCGCTCGAGCCGGGCACGGTGCTCTTCGCCCCCGACGACGCCCACCTGATGGTGTCGATGGGCCGGGTGCGCCTGGACTCCGGGCCCCCGGTGAAGAACCTGCGGCCCAGCGGCACGGTGCTGCTCACCTCGCTGGCGCGCGAGTTCGGGGCCTCGGCGGCGGGCCTGGTGCTCACCGGCATGGGCGACGACGGCTCCGCCGGCCTGAAGCTGATGAGGGAGCAGGGCGCGTTCACCGCGGCGCAGGGCAGGAGCACCTCGGTGGTCTACGGGATGCCCGAGGTGGCGACGCGCACCGGCGCGGCGCAGGTCGCGCTGGAGCTGGACGAGATCGCCCCGGCGCTGCTGCGGCTGGCCGAGCGCAGCGCCCCCGGCCTCAAGGCGGCGCCGGCGCCGTCCGCGTCGCCCGCGGCCCAGCCCTCGGCGGGCGGCCGGCGGCGCAAGCTGCTGCTCGCCGACGACGCGGAGACCATCCTGGCGCTGGAGCAGGCGCTGCTCTCGGACATCTACGAGCTGGTGCTGGCGCGCGACGGCGAGCAGGCCCTGGAGGCGGCGCTGACGCACAGGCCGGACGGCGTGCTGCTCGACCACTCCATGCCCAAGATGACCGGGGCGCAGGTGCTCGAGAGGATCCGCGCGGCGCCGTCGATCCAGCCCACCCCGGTGATCATGGTCTCCAGCGAGACCTCCCCGGAGATCGTCGGGTCGTGGCAGAAGCACGGGGCCACGGCCATCCTGGGCAAGCCCATCGACCGCGCGCTGCTGCTGGCCACGGTGCGGCGGCTGGTGCCCGAGCGGTAGCTCGGCCTCCCGCGGGGCCGTGGTAGAAGCAGGACCGATCCGCTGTTCACCTTTCGGGTGTGGGAGTGCCAAGCATGGAGGAGGAGTCCCCGAGCTGTGCCATCTGCCGCGCGACCGCCGAGGTCGCCGAGCTGGGCGACCGGCCGCTGGTGCCGACGCGCTTCCTGGAGGCCGGGGTCTTCGAGCTCGATCCGCTGGGCACCGGCGGGGCCGCGGTGCGGCTGTGCGAGCAGTGCGCGGAGCTGCTCGACGCGCCGATGCTGCTGGCCGAGGACGTCGCCGAGTTCGCCAAGGGCGTCGAGCTGCACCGGCAGGCGCACGCCCCGGCCGCCGGGCGCGAGGAGCAGGCGGCGCGGGTGCGGCTGTGGCACCGGGCGCTGCACCTGGGCGCGCGGGCGCTGAGCGCGGAGCTGGCGGCACAGCCTCCACCCGCCGGGCCCAAGGCCGAGCCGGACCAGCTGGGGCTCTTCGTCTCGCGCAGCGCGCGGCTGTCGAAGGTGGAGCAGGCGCTCTGCGAGGCGCGGCTGGACACCGCGGCGGAGCTGGCGGCGGAGGTGGTGCGCCGCTACGACCTGGCCGAGGGGCGCTACCTGGCCGCGCAGCTGGGGCCGATGCGCTCGCAGCTCGCCGGGCTGGCGGGCTCGCCCGAGGACCTGGCGTCGCTGGCGCGGCACCCCGAGAAGCTGCTGGATCGCACCCGGCTGACGACCGGCCTGTTCGCGGCGCTGGGCCGCGGCCTGCACCGCATGGCGGCCGAGGCGGCGGAGCGGCAGTGGCAGACGGTCATCGCCGGCCGCCCCACCGGCTGGCACTGGATGAGGGCGGGCGAGCCCGAGCGGGCGAAGGCGGCGCTGGAGGCCGCGGTGGATCGCGGGCAGATGGCGGGCATCTGCCTGTCGCTGCTCGGAGACCTCGCCCACCACGACGGGCGCGAGGACGACGCGCGCGAGGCGTACCGGCGCGCGTTCTGCGTGGACCCGGGGGGCGTGCCTGCCGAGCGCATCGAGGACGAGCAGGTCCGCGCGCTGCTCGACGAGGCGCGCGGGCTGGAGCTCGAGCCTCCCGCGGACTGGGTGCCGATGGTGGGCTACGCCCTGGGCGTCTTCATGCTGCCGGAGCAGCCCGAGGGCCAGGGCGAGTGCCGCGAGTTCCACCAGTCGCTGCTCGAGGGCCGCAAGACGGGCGACCAGTGGCACCGGCGGCGGATGCAGCAGCTGGCGCTGGGGTTGTTCGAGCAGCTCTTGGAGGCCGGCCGGCTGTAGCCCTCCCGGTTCCAGCTCCGGCCAGGGGCGCAGGTCGGTAGCGGCGCAGGTCGGCAGCGGAGGCGGGTCAGTGGAGGCAGGTCAGTGGAGGCAGGCCTCCGTGCCTGCGTGGTTCAGCGGAACAGCGACGAGAGCCGATAGCTGAACCCGGGCACTACGTCGCCGCCCTCGAGGAGATCGGATTTCCCCAGGCGCTTGATCTCCTTGCCGCGGATCGCCTCGACCGTCTCCGTGCTCGGATAGACGACCCAGATGAGGCGGACGCCTGCTGCGAGGTAGTCGTCGAGCTTCTCCCGGATCTCACTGGCGGACTCGGACGGAGAGATGATCTCGATCGCCAGGTCGGGCGCGATGGGCCAGAAGCCCTTCTCGTCCTCCTTCGCGGGAATGCGGTCCTTGGAGATGAAGGCAGCATCAGGACAGCGGACGACCGCTTCCGGCTCCGGCTGGAGTTGAAAGCCTGGCTCGGCCGTGTAGACCTCGCCAAGGTCATGCTCGGTGACATACGCGCCCAGTGCCACGAGGAGCCGGGCGGCGAAGCGCCCGTGAGTCGGGCTGGCGGGGGTCATCATCAGAAGATCTCCGCGCACCAGTTCGTAGTGGTTCTCGTCGTCGGCGAGCCCTTCGAGATCGAGGACGGTCCAGGGGCGCCCAGGGCGGGGAACCCTCACGGGTTGAAGAGGCGGCCGTGGCCTGGGGCCGAGCGATGGCTGGCCCGTCTTGGGAGGCTTCGAGTCCATGGGTCACCTGACCCCCTCATCTTAGGCGTCCGCCGAGCGGCGTCCCACCCCCCGCCCTACTTCCCGGTCTCCCGCGACGAGAACCTCCCCGCCCTCAGCTCCTCGGCGATGCGCGTGGCGCCGTAGATCTTGTCCAGCGTCTCCAAGAGCGCCGCGCTGTGCACCGCGACGCAGCGGTTGAGCGCCTCGTCGTAGCCGTAGTCCCCGGCCAGGGACCAGATGTTGCCGTCGAAGACCAGGCCCGCGGCCTCGCCCTGCTGGTTCACCACCGGCGAGCCGGAGTTGCCGCCGATGATGTCGTTGGTGGTGGCCAGGTCGAAGGGCGTCGAAAGGTCCAGCTTGGCCTTGGCCTTGGTCCAGGTGTCCGGCAGCCGGAACGGGTCGCTGCCGGTGGCGCGCTCGAAGGCCCCGCCCAGCGTGGTCAGCGGCTTGACCTCCTTGCCGTCGGGCTCGGTCCAGCCCTTCACCGCCCCGTAGGTCAGCCGCAGCGTGAACGTCGCGTCCGGGTAGGTGCTGGTCCCGTAGATCGCCGAGTGCGCCTTGGCGATGAGCTCGTTGTTCTTCTTCACCGGCGCCTCGACCTCGTCCTCGTAGGTCTTGCGCACCGCCCGCGCCGCCGGGTCGAGGCGCTTCGCCAGCCGGATCATCGGATCGGTCGAGGCCTCGATCGCCTTGGTCCCGCCCTCGAGCAGGGCCTTGCGCACCTTCGGGTCCCGGAGCTTGCTGCCCTTCACCAGCGCCTTTGCCGCCTGCTCGGGCGAGAGCTTGCCCAGCACGTCCTTGACCACCGGGTCGTCCGGGCCCAGGTCCTCGCGCAGCTTCGACAGCGAGAAGGACAGCGTCAAAAGCTCCAGGTCGTCGTAGACGGGCGCGGGGGAGGCGATCTCGTTCTTGAGCGCCGCCTGGTTCGAGTCGGCGTACTCGCGCAGGCGCTTCTCGTTGGGCTTGGGCAGCTCCTCGGCCTCGCGCACCAAGAGGCGCGCCTGCTTGAACAGGTCGCTGGCGAAGCCGCGGCCCTCCTCGACATAGGAGTAGCGGTCGCGGATCACCCGGAAGCGGTCCATGGCCTTCTGCACCTGGTCCCAGGCGCCGCCGTAGAGCGCCTTGAGCGCCGGGTCGGCGTCGACCTTGGCGCGCAGCAGCGCCTCCTTGCCCTGCAGCTGGCCGAAGAAGGCCTTGTCCTGCAGCGCGGAGAGGCGGCCCTTGCGCGCCTTGATTCCGTTCTCCACGAAGAAGAGCAGCGCGTTGGAGATGCGCTTCTTCTCGGGCGACTCGGTGGCGAAGCGCGTGAGCAGGCCCTTGAGCTCGGAGGAGTACATCAGCCGCCGCGTCAGGCTGACGTCGCGGTCCACCTCCAGCTGCGCGAGGGGCGTGAGCCGGTTGGTGCCGCCCGGGTGGCCGGAGACGAAGACCAGGTCGCCGTCCTTGGGGCCCGCCTTGGCGAACGGCAGGAAGTCCGGGGTCTTCGCCGGCTGGCCGTCCTGGTAGATGCGCAGGAAGGAGACGTCCAGGTCGTAGCGCGGGAACTCGAAGTTGTCGGGGTCGCCGCCGAAGAAGGCGATGGCGAACTCCGGCGCGAAGGCCAGCCGCACGTCCTGGAAGCGCCGGTACTTGTAAAGGTGGTAGCGGGCGCCGTGGTAGAGCGTCACCACGTCGCAGCGCAGGCCGGGGCCGGTGTCGCACTCCTTCTCGATGCGCGACATCTCCGCCTTGAGCGCCTCGTTGAACCCGGCGTCCGGCAGGCCCCGGGTCGCGGCGCCGATGCGCTCGGTGACGTCGGCGATCTCCACCAGCTGGTTGATCTCGATCTCCGGGCACTTCACCTCGTCGGCGCCCTTCCTGGCGTAGAAGCCGGAGGCCACGTAGTCCTTCTTGGCGCTGGAGAGCTGCTCGATGCAGCTGTGGGCGCAGTGGTGGTTGGTCATCACCAGCCCGTCGCCGGAGACGATGCTCCCCGAGCAGCCCTCGGCCAGGCGCACCGAGGACAGCCGCACGTGGTCGAGCCACTTCTGGTCGGGCTCGAACCCGTACTTCGCCTTCACCTTCGAGGACGGGAAGTCGTTGAAGAGCCACATGCCCTCGTCGGCGCGGCCGGACAGCGGCGCCGCCGCGAGGAGCGAGGCGGCGAGGACGGCGGAGATCGAGCGGAACATGGGAATGACTCCTCGACCGCCGGCGAAGCGACGCCGGCGGCGGAAGACGGACGACGGACGACTCACGACCTGGGACTCAGGACCTGCCTCTCACTGCTTGAAGACGAGCAACGCGGCGCGGACGGGAGCGTAGTCCTCGTCCCGGACGTCGGTGAAGCCCTCGGCGTGGAAGGCGGCCGCCAGCGTCTTCTTGCCCTCGTCGCTCTGCGAGAGCGCCCGGGCGGCGGCGTCGAGGGCGGCGCGGGCCTCCTCGGGGAAGCCGTCCTTCACCGCCAGCACGTCGTTGGGGATGGCGTCGGTGACGGCGATGACCTTGAGCGCGGCGGCGCCGGCGCCCGGCAGCGCGTTCTGGCAGCCGGTGATCTCCTTGACCGGCTCAGCGCCCGTCGCGATGGAGTAGCTGGCGCCGACCTGGGCCTGGCCCTCGGCCACCGCCCTGCAGACCGCGTCGTGGCTGGCCAGGAAGGCCTGGTCCTTGAAGACGCCGGCGGGGTTGATGCCCTTCTGCATCAGCAGGGCCTTGGCGAAGATGTAGCCGGTGGCCGACGAGGGATCGACCCAGGCGACCTTGAGCTCGTTGGCCTTCTTGAGCTCGTCGAGGTTGTTGATGGCGCTGGCGGCCGGCCCGAAGAGCACCGAGCGGTAGGTCGCCTGGCCGTTGCGGAGCACCTTGGCGACCGGGGTGATCTTGGCCTGGGCGGTGGTGCGCACGTAGGCCATCGGGGCCAGGAACGCCACGTCGACCTTCCCGGCGGCCAGGGCGTCGGCCAGCGTGTCGTAGTCGGGGAAGACGACGGCGCGGGCCGGCTTGGCCAGGGCCTTCTGCAGGAAGAGCGCGAAGGCGTCGGACTGCTCCTGCGCGGTGGTCGTGCCCGAGCTGACGATGAGGCCCGCGGTCAGGGTGCCGGCGGGCGCCGCGGTCAGCTCGAAGGGCTTGGGAGCGGGCTTGGCGGTGGCGCAGGCCGACAGGGCGGCCGCGGCCAAGGAGGCGACGACGAGGGTGCGCGACATGGGCTTTCCTCCGGCAGGAAAAGGGCGGGCTCCGAACCCGTGCGAGGAGGATAGGTGGCGGCGGTGACGAGCCGCAAGCGTCAGCGTGCGGGGACGGTGGGGCCCGGTGCAGTGACCCAGTCCGAGCCGCGCTAGGCCTTGCGGCTCGCGCGGGCGGAGCGCACCTGGAGCGCCTCGAGCCGGGCCTTCTCGTAGTCGGGATCCTTGCGGTAGCGCCGGTCGAAGCGCTCCCGGATCCAGTCGAGGTGGGCGAAGCTCTCCAGGTCGTAGGCGGAGAGCGCCAGGCCCAGCGCCTCGGGCCCGTCCATCTGCGCGCGCTGCAGGTCGAGCACGCGGGTCCAGAAGTCGAGCAGGCTCAGCTCGTGGAAGCCCCAGCCCGCGGGGACCGCGAACGGGCCCACCGTGTCGCGGCGCGTGTTGCCGGCCAGACGGCGCTGGAGCTCGGGGTCGGCGACGGTCTCCTCCTCGTCGTCGCCCAGGGACCCGATGCCGGACAGGCCCGCGGCGGCAGGCCGGCGTGCCTGGGTGGAATTGGGGGTCCGGTCCCGACCGTCGTCGTGGCGATCCTTCGGCATGGCTGCCTACTTCGAACCGAGGCGCTTGAGGGCCTCGCCGATCTTGGGGTTGTCGGGGTCGAACTTCTTGGCCTTCTCCAGCGCGTCCCTGGCGCCGGCGGCGTCGCCCTTCTTCATGCGCATCAGGCCCAGGTGGAACAGGGCGCGGACGTGGTCGGCCTTGAGCGCGACGGCCTGCTCGTAGGCGGCGATGGCCTCGTCGGTCTTGCCCAGGCAGGCCTTGGCGTCGCCCAGGTGCGCGGCGGTGTCGGGGTTCTTCTTGTCGGAGGAGGCGGCCTTGGCCAGCGTCGCGGCGGCGTCCTCGCACTTCTTGGCGAGAAGCTGTGCGTAGCCCAGGTCGCCGAGGACCTCGGTCTGGAACGGGGCGATCTTCAGTGCGGCGGACAGCTCGGCGACGGCCTCGTCGGCCTTGCCCAGGAGCATCAGCGTCGAGCCCAGCTCCTTGTGGGCCTCCGGGCGCTCCGGCGAGGCGGCGATGGCCTTGCGGTAGGCCTCGACCGCGCCCTCGGCGTCCTTCTGGAGATCGCGCGTCATGCCCAAAAGCAGCCAAGCGTCATAGCGCTTGGCGTCGAGGGCGGTGGACTTCTCCAGGTGCTTGGCCGCGTCGGGCAGCTTGTCCTGGCGCGACAGGCACAGGCCCAGCAGGTACTCGGCCTCGGCGGCGGCCTTCGGCTTTCCGGCGAGGGCCTCGGTGAGCGTCGCGATGGCCTTGGCGTTGTCGCCCTTGTCCGCATAGGCCTTGCCGATGCCCACGAGCTGGTCGGCGGAGTAGCCGGCGGGGGCGGCGGACATGGAGACGAGGAGGGCGCTGAGGAGGAGGGCGGTCATGGTTTGGGGAGGGTAGCCCGCTCTCAGGCGGGCGGGTAGTGCCAGGCGTCCCCGCCAGGGTCGGTCGGTCGGTCGCTCCCCTCCCGGCTCAGCCTCTTGAACGCTACGATGGCGGCGCGATCGACGGGCTGCTCATAGGGTGGGTCAGGTTTCGCAAGAACCTGGATGGAAGAGGGTTCGAATCCGCGACCGCGGGCGGGTAGTGCCGGGCGTCCCCGCCAGCGTCGGTCGGTCGCTCCCCTCCCGGCTCAGCCTCTTGAACGCCACGATGGCGGCGCGATCGACGGGCTGCTCATAGGGTGGGTCAGGTTTCGCAGGAACCTGGATGGAAGAGGGTTCGAATCCGCGACCGCGGGCGGGTAGTGCCAGGCGTCCCCGCCGGGGTCGGTCGCGCCCCTCCCGGCTCTTCCTCTTGAACGCTACGATGGCGGCGCGGTCGACGGGCTGCTCATAGGGTGGGTCAGGTTTCGCAAGAACCTGGAAGGAAGAGGGTTCGAATCCGCGACCGACAGTTCAAGGGCCTCACCTCGCCGCGGCAGGCCGACCCTCTTCGAACGGGCGAAAACGTGCGTGCAAGAAAGACCTAGCGTTAAGTCAGATAACGCCAGAAAGACCTAGCATGCCTATCGAGAACCGCCTCACGAGGGACCTCCCTGCCTCGGTTGACGAAGCCTTGAAGACCCTGGGTGCGAACCTGAAGACGGCACGGGGGCGCCGGGACCTGACGGTTCAGGAGATGGCCGAACGGATTGGGACGAGCCGGCAGCTGGTGGCGGACGCCGAGCGAGGCAAGCCGACGACGGGTGTGGCGGTCTATGTGGCTCTCCTAGCGGAGTACGGGCTGCTGGACCAGCTGGCGGCCGTTGCGGATCCCGGCAAGGACCGGGTTGGTCTGGCCGGCGCGCTCATGCAGCGCTCGCGAGTGCGTCATAGGGCGGGCGAGACGTAGACGAACGCCCGAGTCGAGGCCTCGAGAATCCGCCTTCGAAGAAAGAAGCCGAGCGTGCGGAGCGGCGACCGGGGCCCAGATCGAGGCCCCGACAATCCGCCTTCATAGAAAGAAGCCGCGCGTGCGGAGCGACGGCCGGGGCCCGTCCCGGTACGGAGAAGCGGACACCGAAGCGCCGGTGATGCCTACCCAAACGCCCAGAGCAGAGCCGCGCCCGCAATCGCCACCACGGCCAAGAGCACCGGCGCCCCGAGCAACACCAGCCGCTCGCGCCGCGCCAAGCGCCTCACTTCCGCCAGCGCAGCCTGTGCATCGGCATCCTCCGGAGCCAGCCGGCAAGCGAGCGAGAGATCGTAGGCCGCGTCCGGCAGCCGCCCCAGCTGTGCGCGCAGCTTGCCCAGCGCCCGGTACCCCTCGGCCCGCAGCGGCATCAAGGCGCAGGCCGCCGAGAGCTGGTTCTCGGCGGCGGGCAAATCCCCCTCCTTGAGCAGCTCGAGCGCGCGGTTGAAGCAGAGCCGCCCGAGCCGATCGAGAAGCGCCGGGAGCCGCAGCTCCGCGCCGCAGTGCTGGCAGAGCGGGCCTTCGACCGAAGCCTTCTTGCAGGCAGGGCAGGGGATCACGACGCGCCTCCGCCGGTCGGCTTGGGCGCCTCGCCGGGAGTGCCGACGACCACCTCCGCGCGGCGCGAGAGCCTTCCGCCGACGAGCACCGCCGGCTTGACGGTCTGCAGCACGGTGGCCCGCGCCAGCGCCGGGCTCGGCTCGAAGAGCAGCACCTCGAACGGGTCGCCGTCGTGGTACGGCCGCCCCTCGGGATCCTCGATGGTGACTCCCGCCGCCGAGAGCGCCTCCTCCATCTTGGCGACCGCGGACTCCAGCGGGCGCTTCTCCTTGGTGGGGACCGCCTCCGAGAGCTTCGCGAGCCGGCCCTTCATCCTCCACACCTCGACCGCCAGCGCCGCCAGCGCCTCGCCCGAGCCCGGAGCGCCCGCGGCAGCGACGGGCGCAAGCGCCGGCGCGGCGGAGGGAGCCGCCAGAGCGGACAGCGGCGGCATCCACGCCGCCAAGTCGAGCGGGCCGACCTCGATCGGCGCGTCGCGGATGGCCAGCGGTCCCTCGGTGAGCAGGCGGACGTCGGGCGGCTTGGGGTCGGCGGGGAGAGCCATGGCGGGTCGGATTCTACTTCGGGCCCTTCTTCACCCCGAGCTCCGTCGGCGGGTCCTGCACCGCCGGCAGCGGGAAGAGGCCGGGCAGGTCGAGCGAGTCGGGGCAGAGGTCGGGTGCGCGGGCGAGGCGGGGCGCCGGCGAGAGCAGCTCCTCCAGCCGCGCGGCGAGCTCGGGCGGGATCCGGTAGGGCGGCGGCACCGGGACGATCTCGCCGGCCAGGTCCTGCAGCACCTGGGCGAGGGTCGCGTCGCCGGGCAGCGGCGCCGAGAGGCGGTCGAGCAGCTCGCCCAGGCGCTTCAGGTCGATGGGCAGGCTCTGGCAGGCGGGCCAGAAGAACTCGTGGACGGCGCGCCGGTGCGGGTCGCGCAGCTCGGCGATGGCCCAGCGGACCTGCTCGGCGCTGCGCTCGGCCGGGCCCAGCGGCGCCATCTGCCGGGGGTCGTCCAGGCCGGCGCTGACGACCGCCAGCAGCCGGGCCCCCTCGCGCTCCACGTCGCGGGCGCTCGCCGGCGGGGACAGGCCCAGCAGGCGGAAGGGGTTCTCGGAGAGCACCGCGAAGATCTGGTACAGGCGCGAGGCGGGGGCCGGGCGGTCGCGGGGGCTGGGCGGGGAGGAGGCCGGCGGCATGGCGGGACGATGGTACCTCCCGGCGCCGATTCCCGAAGCGCGGCGCCGCCAATCGTCCGAAAACAGGACAGGAAACTTGTCGCAGGTCCGGCGGACAATGGGACATGGCACTCACGATCGGCGACCGAGGCACGGCGGTTCGTACCCTCCAGCAGCAGCTGCAGGCGAAGGGCTTCGACCCGGGCGGCGTGGACGGCGTCTTCGGTGCCAAGACCCAGCGGGCGGTCAAGGCCTTCCAGAAGGCCAACGGCCTGGCGGTGGACGGCCAGGCCGGCGAGGACACCCAGCTCGCCTTCCGGAACTACCAGGCCAACCGCAACCGCGACGACTTCGAGCCGACGACCAACACCCGGGCCGGCGCCAACGGCGAGGCGGTCATCGACCGCACCACCAACGCCGGCCGCCGCAACCAGATGGTGACCGGCACCCTGACGGTCAACGGCCACAGCTACACCTTCCGCAGCGGCGGCCACGGCCGGGGAAGCCTGCCGACCGGCAGCTACGACGTCACCGCGCACATGCACAGCCGCAGCAACGCCAGCATGAGCGTCGACGGCGTCGGCTACAGCTTCGCGGTCAGCGACAAGTACGACTCGCGCATCGGCGGGACCCGCAGCCTGCTGCGCATCCACCCCGACGGCGGCAGCGCCGGCACCGAGGGCTGCATCGGCATCGTCGGCAACGGCGACGTGCAGCGCCGCTTCCGCGCCGACATGGAAGCCGAGCTGGCGCGCAACGGCGGCCGCTACACGCTGACCGTGCGCTGAAGCGTCCCCGCAACTCCCCTGAAGACACTGCCGCGCGGACGCTGCCCCACCAGTGTCCGCGCGGTCGCGTTGCGCGTACCATCGATCCGTCTATGCGCCTCGGGCTCCAGGTCGTGGTCGTGGCTGCCGTCGCCCTCTGCGCGCCAGGCGCCTGGGCGGGGGTGGTCTTCACCAACCTCGCCCCCACGACCCCGCCCTCCGCGCGCTCCGGTCCCAGCGTCACCGAGACCACGCTGAGCCCCGAGAGACACCTCGTCTTCGGCGGCAACTTCGGGCTGTCGGGCGGCGCCAGCGACCTCTACAGCTTCGATCCCGCGACCAAGGCCTTCACCGCCCTCGCCCCCGCCAGCGCCCCGCCCACGCACGCCTACCACGGCGCCTCCTGGGACTCCGCCAAGCAGCGGCTGGTCATCTACGGCGGCCTGAGCAAGGGCCTCTTCGGCGCCTTCCGCGACGACATGTGGGCCTTCGACCCGGCCACCACGGCGTGGACGCAGCTGACCCTGGTGAACAAGCCCGCGCCGCGGTGGCAGATGCTGTTCCAGTACGTCCCCCACCTCGACAAGTTCTTCGTGTTCTCGGGCGCGACCGGCTTCAACAGCATGAACACCACCGTCACCGCGGTCGACCAGGGGATGTGGTGGGTCACGGTCGACTACGCCGGCGCGACGGCCACCTTCACGGCGATCGCCCCGTCGGGCCCGGTGCCGGAGGGGCGCTCCGAGGCGTGCGTCGGCTACGACGCGGTCGGCCACGAGATCTACCTGTTCTCCGGGGAGAAGGTCGGCGCCGCCTGCGCCGACCAGTGGCGCTTCGACGTGGACTCCGCGACCTGGACGCAGGACGCCCCGGCGAGCCTGCCTCCGCCGCGCCTGTCCGCGATGTGCGCCTGGGACCGGACCCGCAAGCAGTTGCTCATGTACGGCGGCACCGACAAGCCGGGCGGCAGCATGCTCAGCGACGGCTTCACCTACAACCCGGTCACCAACGCCTGGACCGCGGCCGCCCCCGCCACCGCCGACCAACGCACCACGGCCGGCGCCGCGTACAGCCCGACGCTCGGCGGGATGTTCTGGTTCGGCGGCCGCGACAAGCTCAACCTGACCAACGCCGCCTGGTCGATGCGGGTGGTCGACGACCCGCCGGTGGCCAACGCCGGCCCCGACCAGAGCGTCAGCGAGGGGAAGGCGGCCGCGCTCGACGGCACGGGCTCGCGCGACCCCAACGGCGACACCCTGACCATCGGCTGGACCCAGACGCAGGGGCCGGCGGTCGCGCTGACCGGAGGGGCCACGCCGTCGCCGACCTTCACCGCACCGACGGTGAGCGCGGACACCGTGCTGGAATTCCAGATCTCGGTGACCGACGGCTTCTCGGCTCCGGTGACCGACCGCGTCCGCGTCACCGTCCTCAACGACAACCTGCCCCCGGTGGCCGAGGCCGGCGCCGACGCCAACGTCAACGAGGCCGTGCTGGTCTTCCTGGACGGCGCGCTCTCGAGCGACCCCAACGGCGACCCGCTCGGCTACCTGTGGGCCCAGACGCTGGGCACCGCGGTCGCGCTCTCCGGCGCGGACACGGCGAGCCCCAGCTTCACCTCCCCGTCCGTCGTCGCGGCGAGCGTCCTGGAGTTCGAGCTGACCGTCAGCGACGGCCGCGGGCTCACGGCGACGGACCGGGTGCGGGTCACCGTCGCCAACGACGTCAACGAGGCTCCCGCCGCCGACGCCGGCGTCGACGCGAGCGAGAACGAGCAGGTCCCGGTGACGCTCTCCGGCACGGGGACGGACCCGAACGGCGATCCGCTCTCCTACTCCTGGGCGCGGACGCAGGGGCCCGCGGTCACGCTCACCGGGGCGAACACGGCGACCCCGTCGTTCACCACGCCGACCGTCACCGCGGACACCGTCCTCGAGTTCGAGCTGACGGTCAGCGACGGCAAGGGCGGGACGGGCGCCGACCGCGTGCGGATCACCGTCGTCAACAACGTGAACGAGGCGCCGACCGCGAACGCCGGGCTCGACGCCTCCATGAACGAGCAGGTGGCGGTGACCCTCTCCGGCACGGGCTCGGATCCCAACCAGGACCCGCTGAGCTTCGCCTGGACCCGCACCCAGGGCCCGCTGGTCACGCTGATCGGGGCGAACACGGCGACGCCGTCGTTCACCACGCCGACGGTCACCGCGGACACCGTCCTCGAGTTCGAGCTGACGGTCAGCGACGGCAAGGGCGGCACGGGAACGGACCGCGTGCGGATCACCGTCCTGGACGTCTCCAACGATCCGCCGGTGGCCGATGCCGGGCCCGACGCCAACGCGGACGAGCAGACGCTGGTGACGCTCGCCGGCTCGGGAACCGATCCCGACGGCGACCCGATCACCTACGCCTGGAGCCAGACGCTGGGGCCGGCGGTGACGCTGGCCGGCGCCACCACCGCCACGCCGAGCTTCAGCACGCCCTCGGTCGCCGCGGCCACCGTGCTGGAGTTCGAGCTGACGGTCCGCGACCCGGGCGGGCTCACCGGCTCCGACCGGGTGCGCATCACCGTGGACGACAAGATCAACGACGCGCCAGTCGCCGACGCGGGCGCGGACCTGTCTCCGGTGGTGGGCAGCCTGGTGGCGCTCGACGGCTCGGCCTCGAGCGACCCGAACGGCGACCCGCTCACCTTCGCCTGGACGCAGCTCACCGGGACCGCGGTGACGCTGACCGGAGCCGCCACCGCGACGCCGTCCTTCACCGCGCCGGGCGCGCCCGCGGCCCTCGAGTTCCAGCTGACGGTGAGCGACGGCCGCGGCGGGACCGCGAGCGACACGGTGGCGGTCACGGTGCGCGCCAACGAGAAGCCCGTGGCCGACGCGGGCGACGACCAGACCGTGTCCGAGGGCACCGTGGTCACCCTGGACGGCAGCGGCTCCTCGGACCCGGACGGCGACACCCTCCGCTTCGCCTGGACGCAGACCGCGGGGCCGACGGCGACGATGACCGGGGCCGACACCGCCGCCCCGCAATTCACCGCGCCGTCGGTGGTCGCCCAGGCGACGCTTGAGTTCGAGCTGACGGTCTCCGACGGGCGCGGCGGCAGCGCCACCGACCGCGTGCAGATCGTGGTCGAGAACACGCTGAACGATCCGCCGCTGGCGAGCGCCGGCCCGGACCGCACGGTCCCCGAGGGCGAGGCGTTCGCGCTCGACGGCTCGGCCTCCGCGGACCCCGAGGGCGGGGCGATCACCTACGCCTGGACCAGGGTCTCCGGCCCGGACGTGGCGCTCGCCGGGGCCGACACCTCTTCGCCGCAGGCCGCGCCGCTGCGCGTGCTGGCCGACACGCCAATGGAGTTCGAGCTGCGGGTCACCGACTCGCTGGGCGCGCAGGCGGTGGACCGCGTGGCCATCCTGGTGCGCAACACGATCAACGAGGCGCCGGTGGCCGCGGCCGGGCCGGACGCCAAGACCTTCGAAGGCGAGGTCGTGACCCTCGACGGCTCGGCTTCCTCGGACCCGAACGGCGACGCGCTGGTCTTCGAGTGGAAGCAGGTCTCGGGCGAGCCCGTGACGCTCGACGACCCCAACTCGCCCGCGCCCAGCTTCGCCGCGCCTTCCATCAAGGGCGCCGTGGAGCTGGAGTTCGAGCTGACGGTGCGCGACGCGTCCGGGGGCGCAGGGAGCGACCGCGTGGTCGTCACCGTGATGGCCAGGGAGATGAACCTGGAGGTCGGCTGCGGCTGCGGGGCTGGCAGGGCGGGCAACGGCGGGCTCGGCGTCCTGGTCCTCGGCCTGCTCCTGGCGCTCAAGCGGCGGCGCCCGTAACGCGCCGCCCAGAAACACCACCTCGCAATCTGCGCGGAGCAACCCGCGAAGTCCCCTCCGTCCCACTCGGGAAGTCCCCTCCCCGCACCGAGGTCAACCTGTGAGCGGGGAGGGGATTTAGGGGTGGGGCGGAAGGTGGAAGCGACTCCGCACCATGCGCGGCCGACCGTCCGCAGGCACGGAGGCCTGCCTCCACTGGGCCGGGTACTCGCGACGGGTGTCTGCTAACCTTCGCCACTTCCATCAGGCGAAAGGAACTCCCCATGCGCATGCTCGTCGCAGCCACCACCGCCGCCGCGATCCTCGCCGGCTGCGCCACGACGACGAAGGAGGGCCGCAGCGTGAAGACCGATCTCTCGACCCCCGAAAAGAACCCCTTGCTGCGCCCCTGGGCCGGCGACTTCGGCGGCGTCCCGCCGTTCGACCAGGTCAAGGTCGAGCACCTCGCGCCCGCGCTCGAGGCCGCGATGGACGTGAACCGCAGGGAGATCGCCGCCATCGCCGGCAACCCGGCGGCCCCGACCTTCGAGAACACCATCGCCGCCATGGAGAAGGGCGGCCGGCTGCTCAACAACGCCGGCGCCGTCTACGGCGTCTTCGTCGGCAGCCTCGCGACCCCCGACTGCCAGGAGGTGGAGCGCCAGATGGCCCCGCGCCTGGCCGCGTTCTCCGACGAGATCGTCCAGAACACCGCCCTCTTCAAGCGCATCCAGGCCGTCTACGACTCGCCCGAGAAGGCCAAGCTCACGCCCGAGCAGCAGCGGCTGACCTGGCTCGTCTACACCAACTTCGTGCGCGCCGGCGCCAAGCTCGACGAGGCGGGCAAGAAGCGCATGGCCGCCCTCAACGAGCGGCTGGCCACCCTCTACACCGCGTTCAGCCAGGCCGTGCTCGCCGACGAGGGCGGCTACACGCTGGTGCTGGAGAGCGAGGCGGACCTGGCGGGCCTGCCCGAGTCGGTGCGCGCCGGCATGGCGGCGGCGGCCGACGCGAAGGGCCAGAAGGGCAAGTGGGTCGTCAGCAACACCCGCTCCTCGGTGGAGCCGTTCCTGACCTACTCGACCCGCCGCGAGCTGCGCCAGAAGGTCTTCGAGAACTTCGTCAGCCGCGGCGACCACGGCGACGCCAACGACACCAAGAAGACCATCACCGAGATCCTCGCGCTGCGCGCCGAGCGCGCCGCGCTCCTGGGCTTCGCCACCCACGCCCACTGGCGGCTCGAGAACACCATGGCCAAGACGCCCGAGCGCGCCATGGAGCTGCTCGAGGCGGTCTGGAAGCCGGCCGTCGCCCGCGTCCGCGAGGAGGTCGCCGACATGCAGGCGATCGCCGACAAGGAGGGCGCCAAGATCACCATCGCCCCGTGGGACTACCGCTTCTACGCGGAGAAGGTGCGCAAGGCGAAGTACGACCTCGACCAGAACGAGGTGAAGCCCTACCTGCAGCTCGAGAAGCTGCGCGAGGGGATGTTCTGGGTCGCCGGCGAGCTGTTCGGCTTCGAGTTCGTCCCGGTCACCGGCGTGCCGGTCTTCCACCCCGACGTGCGCGTCTTCCAGGTCAAGCAGAGGGCGACCGGCAAGCACGTGGGCCTGTGGTACTTCGACCCCTTCGCCCGCCAACACAAGCGCTCGGGTGCGTGGATGGACGCCTACCGCGCGCAGGAGCGCTTCGACGGCGAGATCCCGACGATCGTCTCCAACAACTCCAACTTCGTGCAGGGCAAGCCCGGCGAGCCGATCCTCGTCAGCTGGGACGACGCCACCACGCTCTTCCACGAGTTCGGCCACGCGCTGCACGGCCTCTCCTCGAACGTGAGCTACCCCTCGGTCTCCGGGACCGCGGTGGCGCGCGACTACGTGGAGTTCCCCTCGCAGCTGCTGGAGCACTGGCTGTCGACCCCGGAGGTGCTCTCGAAGTTCGCGCTGCACTTCCAGACCGGCCAGCCGATCCCCCAGGAGCTGGTCGCCAAGATCACCAAGGCCGCGACCTTCAACCAGGGCTTCTCCACGGTGGAGTACCTCTCCAGCGCGCTCATCGACATGAAGCTGCACCTGGCCGGCGCCAAGGCCATCGACCCGGCGGCCTTCGAGAAGGAGACGCTCGCGGCGCTGGGGATGCCCGCGGAGATCGTGATGCGGCACCGGACGCCGCAGTTCAACCACGTCTTCGGCGGCGACGGGTACGCGGCCGGCTACTACAGCTACCTGTGGTCGGACACGCTGGTGGCCGACGCCTACGAGGCGTTCACCGAGGGCAAGGGGCCGTACGACGCCGAGATCGCCAAGAAGCTCAACGACAAGGTGTTCTCGGTGGGCAACACCGTGGACCCCGAGGAGAGCTACCAGGCGTTCCGCGGGCGCAGCGCCGGCATCGACGCGCTGATGCGCAAGCGCGGGTTCGCGCCGCCGAAGAAGTAGCCAGCCCGCGCCGCGTGCAGCGTGCGGCTCCGTTCATGGCGTCGGGCCGCGCAGCACCTTCACCTCGTCCCCGCGGATCTCCAGCACCTGCAGCGGCTTCTTCCCGAAGTTCTCGAACATCCCGACGTCGATGCGCCAGACCTGCCCGTCGCAGGCCGAGGTGATGCCCTCGTCCTGGATGGTGTGCCCGACCACCATCCGCTTGGCGCCCACGCTCTGCAGCGCCACGCGCAGGTTCCGGCACGTCTCTTCGGGAAGCTGCGGCTGCCCATAGAGCCGGTTCCACAGCGGCGACGGCTGCGTCATGACGACGTCCGGCGCCTCCGGGGCGCGGCCGGCGATCCAGTCGCCGATCTCGGCGTTGGCGCGGTCGATGCCGTGCGCGACATGCTGCGGGGCGATCCCCGCGTGCGAGAACACCGTGTCGCCGACGATCGCGATGACGTCGCGCCTGGCCAGCCGCAGTGCGTACTCGCCGCCAGGAAGGAACGCCTCGGCGCGCGCCCGCTCCCGCTCGGCGACCTGGGCCGCCCCCGGGGCCTTGGTCGCCACTCCGGCGAACGCGCGCAGCCCCGCCTCGGTCGAGTAGCGGAAGTCGCCGCCGACGGTCATGGTCTCGTGGTTGCCCAGCAGCGCGTGCACCGCACCGCCGGTGGCCTTGGACTCCTCGGCGAGGCGGTCGAACAGGTCGAGGATCTCGCGCTCGCCGTCGCCGCGGTCGAGCTCGTCGCCGGTCTGGACCACCACCAGCTTCCCGCCGATCCACTTCTCCGCTTCGTCGATGGCTCCGGCCAGGCGCAGCGCGGCGCGGGTCGCCTCGAGGTTGCCGTGCAGGTCGCCGAGGGCCACCAGCCGCTCGGGAGCCGGGTAGCGGGCCGCCGTCACCGCGGGCATCGCCGCCGTGGGCAGCGGAGCCGGCTCGCGGCGGCAGGCGCCCAGAACGGCGAGGAGGGTCACTGCGAGGAGGAGTCGGCGCATGGTGCCCCTTCTACCGGATTCCTCGGGAGCCGTCCGCGTCGAGCCCCCTGGTGACCCGCATCCCGCGAATCGCCCGCAACGATCATATGGGTGAACGACAGCCCGCCCCCGGCGGCGGACGCCGGGCTTGGCCTGCCGCCTGGCCGGATCCACAGTGGGCGCCGGAGGTGGCCCTCATGCGATACCGCAAGCTCGGCACGTCGGACCTTCAGGGATCAGTGGTGGCCTTTGGCGCCTGGGCCATCGGCGGCGGCCCGTGGTGGGGCCCCACCGACGACACCGAGTCCATCCGCGCGCTCCACGCCGCCCTCGACGCCGGCGTGAACCTGGTCGACACCGCGCCGGTCTACGGCTTCGGCCACAGCGAGGAGATCGTCGGCAAGGCGCTGCAGGGCCGGCGCGACAAGGTCGTCGTCGCCACCAAGTGCGGCCTGTGGTGGGACGACGCGACCGGCGCGCCGTTCTTCGACCAGGGCGGCAAGACGGTGCGCCGCTCGCTGTCGCCCAAGACCCTGCGGGTCGAGGTCGAGCAAAGCCTCAAGCGCCTGGGCACCGACCGCATCGACGTGCTGCAGACGCACTGGCAGGCGGTGCCGCCCGCCGCGACGCCCATCGCCGAGACGATGGCGTGCCTGATGGACCTGAAGAAGCAGGGCAAGCTCCGGGCGATCGGCGTCTCGAACGCGACGCCGGCGCAGATGGAGGAGTACCGCGCCGCCGGCGTCCTCGACGTCTGCCAGCCGCGCTACTCGATGCTCGACCGGGCGATCGAGAAGGACGTGCTGCCGTACTGCCAGCAGAAGGGCATCGCGACGTTCGTCTACTCGCCGCTCGAGCAGGGCCTGCTCACCGGGGCCATCGGCATGGAGCGCACGCTCAGCGAGGACGAGTACCGCAACGTCATCCCGTGGTTCCGGCCCGACAACCGCCGCCGGGTGCTGGAGCTGCTCGCCGCCTGGAAGGACCTGACCGAGAAGTACCGCTGCACCCTGGGCCAGCTCGTCATCGCCTGGACCGTGGCGCAGCCGGGCGTGACGGTGGCGCTGTGCGGGGCGCGCAAGGCGGCGAACGCGGTGGAGAACGCCAAGGCCGGCGACCTGGAGCTGGAGGCGGCGGACAGGTCGCGGATGCGAAAGGACGTGGAGAAGCTCGGGGCAGCCGTCTGACTCCTGCGCATCCTCCCCACCCTCGGTCGGGTACACTGTCCGTCTTGCCAGGAGGCCAGATGGACAGCCCAGCTTCGGAAATGCAGTTCGACAAGGCAGAGCCCGCTTCGACGGCGGCGTCCGATGCCGGGGCCGCCTGCGCCATCTGCTCCGCGAAGATCGTCGACACCTACTTCGAGGTGAACGGCAAGGTCGTCTGCCCGGCGTGCAAGGGACAGCTCGAACAGGCACTCACCGGCGGCTCGCGCACGAAGAGGGCGATCAAGGCCGCGGTCTTCGGGACCCTCGTCGCGGCGGTGGGCGCCGGCATCTGGTACGCCATCCGCGCGGCGACCGGCTACGAGATCGGCCTCATCTCCATCGTCATCGTCATCGGCGTCGGCGTCGGCGTGGGCATGGCCGTCAGCAGGGGCAGCGAGGGCCGCGGCGGCTGGTTCTACCAGGCCATGGCCATGTACCTGACCTACAGCGCCGTCGTCGTGACCTACGTGCCGGACGTGGTGAAGGGCTTCATGGAGCGCGCGGACAAGGACCGCGCGGCTGCCACGGCGCCGGCCGTCGCGGGTTCCGACGCGCCGAAGAGAGATCACACCGGACTGGGGGCCGCGCCCGACCTCACCGCGGCGCCCGGCGAGGAGGCCGCCGCGAAGGAGGCCAAGGCCGAAGCCATGGCGGCGGCCGCCGCCGCGCCCGAAACGAAGAACGGTGACAAAGAAAAGCTCAGCGGCGGCCAGATGCTCGCCGGCGGAGCCTTCTTCCTGTTGATCGTGCTCGCCATCGCCTACGCCGCGCCGTTCCTGAGCGGCTTCGAGAACATCATCGGCATCCTCATCATCGCGTTCGGCGTCTACGAGGCTTGGAAGCTCAACAAGAAAGCGGTGCTGGTGGTGAACGGGCCGCTCAAGATCGGGACGTCCCCTCCGCCAGGCGAGGCCGGGCCCGCCGATCCCGGAAAGCCGGCCGATGGCTGAGCCCGTGGCGTCCCAGCAGATCCTCAAGTGTGAAGGCTGCGGGACGCAGGTCACGCCCGCGATGCTGGCCTGCCCCGTTTGCCAGCGGCTCGTGCACGCCCAGCAGCTCAAGTCGCTCGCCGCGCAGGCCGAGGCCGCTCAGTCGGCAGGGAACCTGAGCGAGGCGCTCGCGCACTGGCGCTCGGTGCAGGAGCTGCTGCCGCCGGAGACGAAGCAGCACGCCCAGATCTCCGAGCGCATCACCGGGCTCAGCGCCGAGATCGAGAAACAGCCGGCGGACAAGCGGCCCGCTGCTCCGGGGCAGTCGAAGAGCGGGTGGGCGAAGGGCGCCGCGGGAGCGGGCGCGGTCGGCCTGCTGGCGTGGAAGCTCAAGTTCGCCGTCGTCTTCCTGCTCACCAAGGGCAAGCTCCTGCTGCTCGGCCTGACCAAGGCCAGCACCATCTTCTCCATGGCGCTCTCGCTGGGCGTCTACTGGTCGCTGTGGGGCTGGCGCTTCGCGCTGGGCTTCATCGTCGCCATGTACGTCCACGAGATGGGGCACGTGGCCGCGCTGCGCAAATACGGCATCGCCGCCACCGCGCCGATGTTCGTGCCCGGGCTGGGCGCCTTCGTGCGGCTCAAGCAGTACCCGGCGACGCCGCAAGAAGACGCCGAGGTGGGGTTGGCCGGGCCGATGTGGGGTGCGGGCGCCAGCCTCGCGTTCTGGATCGCCGGCAACTACACCGGCTGGCCGATGCTCGCCGCCATCGCGTATGTCTCGGCCTGGCTCAACCTCTTCAACCTGATGCCTGTCTGGTCGCTCGACGGCGGTCGCGGCTTCCGGGGGCTCTCGAAGACCGAGCGCTGGATCGTCATCGCGGCGATGGCGGTCATGTGGGGCTTCACCGAGGAGTTCCTGTTGGCGGCGCTGACGGTCCTGGGCATCGGGCGGGCGCTGATGTCCGAGGCGCCGAAGGAGGGCCACCGCGCGACGCTCTACAGGTTCGTTGGGCTGGTGGTGGTGCTCTCGCTGCTGACGATGGTGCGGCCCGCGGGGCTGCCGGGACGCTGAGTCGGCGAGGGACCGCGGGCCAAAGCCGGGGCGCGCGAAGGCGCACTGCTTCATCCACCACCAGGTCCCGTTCGCAGCGCCTCGATCACCTCGACCGCCTCGAATGCCTCGGCCACGACGGCGTCCAGCGGACCGGAGACCTCGAGGGTGGCGCCCCGCTCGTCCGGCTGCAGTTCCTCGAGCGTGTCGAGCTGCGATTGCAGGAGGCTCTCGGGCATGAAGTGCCCGGAGCGGCCGGACATCCGCTGCGAGAGCACCGCGAACGGCGCGTGGAGGTGGAGGAAGAACAGCGCTCCGGCGGGGACGGCGCGGCGCAGGAGATCCCGGTAGGAGCGGCGCAGCGCCGAGCAGGTGAGCACCGTCGAACGGCCCGCGGCGTGCCTGGCCTCGAGCAGCCCGGCCAGGGTCCTCAGCCACGGCCAGCGATCCTCGTCGGTCAAGGCGAGGCCCGACTCCATCTTCGCGACGTTCGAGGCGGGGTGGTGGGCGTCGCCTTCGACGAAGTCGAGGCCGAGGCGCTGGGCGAGCAGGGTGGCCACGGCCGTCTTGCCGGTCGCGCAGACGCCCATGACCGCGACGTGGATCGGCTTGGAGGGAGAGCGCAGGTCAACTCCGGCCAGCTTGGGGGATATCGGGCATCGTTCTTTCAGTGACGCAATGCTCGCCTGAAAGCAGTGCTCTGGCGAAATGGCCCAAGGCAGGTAACCGCCCGAGAAGTGGTGCGCGAGGCCCTGGCACATCGGTTGCTCATAGACAGACCGAAGCGCAACGTCCGAGAGGCTGGTCCCCCCCCCGCCGCTTCTCCGGATGTTGCGCTTCTTTTTTTATGCCCTGAGTCCTGCGCGGCGATGGCTCCCGACCCGAGCGCTCGCCGGCACGAGGGCGAGGCGGGAGGAAGAGGGAGCACCGCCGTGAAGTCGAACTTCATCGAGCACCGAGGCCAGAAGATCTTCGTGCAGCACTTCGACGGCTTCCGGAGCAACGCCGCCGCGGTCTTCGGCGAGGCCGCCGCCATCAAGAAGTCCGTCCGCGCCTGGCCCGAGGGGCAGAAGTTCCCGCTCCTGGTCGACATCCACGACACCGAGATGTCCGCCGAAGCCATCCAGATGAGCAAGGACACCGCGGCCGCCACCGGGCCGCACATGACGCGCGTGGCGATCGTCGGCAAGCCCACCCCGACCCTGCGGATGGTCTTCAACTCGATCGCCCTGTGTATCAACCGCGCCCAGCCGCAGCGGTTCTTCGCCTACGAGGAGCTGGAGAAGGCGAAGGACTGGCTCGTGGAGACGACCTAGCCGTCGAGCCGGCGCGAGCCTCCGTCGGAGGCCGGGAACTGCTGCTAGCATCCGGGACGGACGCCGACCCGACCGGAGCGCTAGATGACCCGCCGCAACCCCGCCATCGTGCTGCTGCTGACCCTCGTCACCTGCACCATCTATTGGTTCTATTGGATCTACGTGACGACCGACGAGCTCAAGCAGACCACCGGCAAGGCGGACCTGAACCCCGCGCTCGACGTGGTGCTCTCCATCGTGACCTGCGGCATCTGGGGCATCTACGTCGAGTACCGCAACGCCCAGCTCGTCCACGAGACGCTCGACGCCCGCGGCGTCAGGCACGAGGACCGCTCGGTGGTCATCCTCATCCTGAACCTCGCCTCGTTCTTCGTCGGCGTGACCGGGCTCATCGCCATCGTCTTGCTGCAGGACGAGCTCAACAAGCTGGCCCCGCCCGCCACGCCGTGACCCGCCGCGCCGCCCTCGCCGGCGCCGCGCTCGCGGCGGCCCTGGCGCTGCTCTACGCCCTCGACCCGGCGTCGGCGGGCTTCGTCCTCTGCCCGGTCCGTGCGTTCTCGGGGCTCGCGTGCCCGGGCTGCGGCTCGCTCCGCGGCGTGCACGACCTGCTCCACGGAGACTGGCGCGCCGCGCTCGGGCACAACGCGATCCTGCCGATGACCCTGCCCCTGCTGGCGTGGCTCGCGGGCTGCTGGATCGCCGGGAGGCGGCCGCGGGTGCCGCAGGGGCTCGCGGTGGCGCTGCTCGTCGCCGCGCTTGTCTTCGCAGTCGCCCGGAACACCTGAGCGCTCCGAGGCCGAACCTCCGCCGTCACAACCGCGCGCGATCCCGTCTGCGCCGGAAGAGCGTCGCGCAGGCGAGGAGCGACAGCCCGAGCAGGCCGCTGCCCGGCGCTCCACAGCCGCATCCGCCGACCACGCCCTCTCCCTCGCCCGAATCCTTGCCGACGCGAGCGTCGCCAGCGGCGGGTCCCGCGTCCTCGTCGACAGGCCCTGCGGCGTCCTCGGCGAGAGCTGCGGCGTCGAGCGCGGGCTCCTCTCCGGCGTCCGCGCCGGGGTTGGAGGTCGAGGCGTCGCGGCGAGCCTGGGAGGCGTCGGCGCCCGGCAGCGGTGAGGTGGCGTCGCGCCCGGGAGTGGAGGCGTCCGCGCCCGGGAGCGGAGGGGAAGAGGCGTCGCGGCCAGGCGCCGAGGCGTCGGGGCGCGGCGTGCCCGCATCCGCCCCGGCGCACCCGGTGGCCACCAGGCCGGCCGCGCGGGCGGTGATCACGGAAAGCTCGGCCCGGGTCGCGGTGCGGTCCGGGCAGAAGAGCCCCGGCGAGCAACCGCCGACGATGCAGCGGTCCACCAGCGAGACGATGGCGCCCGCCGCGGCGTCGGTCACCGCCACGTCGGAGAACGGGCTCGTCGCCGGGGCGGTCGTGGACAGGCCCATGGCGCGCGCGGCGAAGAGGGCCACGGTGGCGCGCGAGGCGGGATCGTCCGGGCAGAAGTTGCCGCCGCCGCAGCCCTGGGTCAGGCCGTGCGCGAGGGCGCACTCGATCTCCGCGAACTGGGCGTGGGTCGTCGGGACGTCGCCGAACGTCGCGGTCGCGGGCTTATTGCAGGTCCAGCCCAGGGCGCGCGCCAGGAAGGTCACCGCCGAGGCGCGCGTCGAGCGGCAGTCGGGGCAGAAGTAGGGCGGGCTCGCGCTGCAGCCCTGCGTCACCCCGGCGGCGCGTAGCGCCTCGATGGCCTCGAAGCCCCAGAAGGTCCCCGCCACGTCGTCGAAGAAGCCGGTGGCGCCGGCGACCGCCTCGGGGCTGCAGCAGCGCGACGGCTCCCCGGCGGGGACCGCGCGGCGCAGGACGCCCAGGTGGTTGGCGACCACGCGCTGCGAGCCGTCGCTGGGGTTGTTGACCACGCCCTCCGTCGCCAACCACAGCGCGCTCGAGCCGCCGCCGTCGAAGTTCATGCCGTCCCAGGCGCCGAGCGAGAGCAGGATCTGCCCGAGCTGGAAGGTGGTGACCCCCACCGAGGCGGTGGAGCGGCCGTCGACGACGAGCAGGACGAGCAGCCTGCGGTCCTGCGACAGGCCCACCGCGGAGCGCGGGTGCAGCTGGCCGTAGTGGCTGTCGGCGCTCGACTTGGCCACCCCGGCCACCAGGCAGTTGGGGTCGCCGCCGACGATCTCCCGCATCCAGGCCTCGGGGGTGGCGCCGAGGCTCTCGGCCTCCAGGCGGATCTCCACCCGGCCGTCCTTGCCGGCGGCGAAGAGGGCCCAGGTCGCGTTGTCGCTCGTTCCCGGCCAGGCCGCCCCGTCCCCCATGGCCAGGCCGACGGTCGAGTAGTCGGTGTAGTTGAAGAAGTCCCCGTTGATGGCCGCGCGCGCGCCCACCGCGGTGCCCCAGGCGCTCGGCGTCCTCTGGCGCTCGGCGCTCTTGGTCGCGCGCAGGTCGAGCGACGGGTCGCACAGGTCCACGAACAGCGCGTCGTACTCCACCGGGCCGCTGGCGGTGCGGTGCAGGTGCCGCAGGCCGGGCTCGGGCGTGGTCCAGGTGTCGGCGGCGCGGGCCGGGGCGGCGGGGAGCAGGAGCAGGGCGGCGGCGGCCAGCGCCAGCAGCGGGATGACGGTCGGGTGGCGCATCTCAGGTGTCCTCCGGTTCGTCCGGCGTCGCTCGCGGGTCCGCGGTCGGCGAAGCCAAGGTGGCCTCGCCCGGGCTCGCCTCCTGGGCCATGGCCCGCAGCTCCTGCCAGACCTCCTGGCGCAGCGCCTCGTCCATCTTGTCGCCGCCCAGGGACATGAACTCGCCGAAGTCGAGGGTGTGGCCCCGCGAGCGGGCGTGGTCGGCCTTGAGCCGGTCGAGCTCCCGCTGCCCTTCGGCCTGCTCCTCCCAGGTGTGCCGCTCGATGGCGCGGGCCTCGGGGTGGGAGCGCTGGTAGGCCTGCAGGCGCAGCCGGTGGCGCTCGAGCGCCTGCGCCGGCGGGGTGTCGTTGGGCAGGGTCTCCACGTCGATGCGCGGCGGCGGCCTGAGCTTGTTGGCGCTGCCGGTGGTGGTGACGAGGTAGGTCCCGTCGCTGAAGGAGCTCTCGAGGTCGAGGGTGTCCAGCGTCCACAGGCCCAGGAACAGCCTCATGAGCACGCGCTGGAAGAACGGCGGGCGGGCCCGGTAGAACGAGGCGCTGGTGGTGCCCGGGCGGTCGACCATCACGCGGATGAGCGCGCGCACGCGCTGGACCTTGCGCAGCGAGACGTCCTCCACGTCGCCCAAGTGGCGGAAGCCCTCGGCGGCGAACGCCTCCTGGTGCCGGCGGTAGAACTGGCGGTCGAGGAGGCTGACCTCGCCCGCGGGGAGCACCCGGTACTCGTGGTCCGCGAAGAAGCTCTGCCTCATCGAGTTGCGGATGGACTCCGCGATCTGCCTCGCCTGCGATGGCATGGTTCCCTCGACTCGCGTGCGGCGCGGACGGAGGATACCCGCTCGCCGCTCGGAGGGTCCCGATGAAGTGCACGAGGAAGCGCACCTTCGCCGCAGCTGCCTTGCTCCTCGCCTGCGCTGCGTGCTCGGTGGAGACCGGCTCGTCGCCCGATGCCGCGAGCGCGGTCGCGGATGCGGACGTCGCCAAGTCCGACGCGGCCGTCGCTCCGGCGCCCGACTCCGGCGCCGCCGCGGTGGACGGCGCGGTCGCCCCGGGGCCGGATGCCGGCGACTCCGCGGACGCCGCCGCTGCTGCGGTGGACGCCTCGGCGATCCCCGCGGACGCGTCGGCGCCCGGGCAGGACGCCGCGGCCGCGCTCGTCGACGCAGGCCTGCTCGACCCCAAGCCCCTGACCGTGACCTACCCGCTCGACCCCGCGACCAACTTCGCCAACCCGGAGCGCGGCTTCTACCACCACCAGGAGACG